>NZ_VXCX01000022.1:0-31626 GCF_052850745.1 Pseudomonas sp. 1121_17 | reverse complement strand
TCCGGGATCCGGAAATCTGCGGCTGCATCTGGCACCCAAATCTACCTCCCTGCCAAACCCCTCGACATCCCCCACCTCGAAGGTGCGACAATATTGCACTTTGATGACGTGACTTTCCCCTGCACCCTCAACGTCAAGACTTAACCCACGGGCACCTTGCGCCTGTGCAAAGACTCTTTCAGCACCCCTGTGCTGACCGTCCTGGACGTCCCGGCGTCCAATTACTTGAGGTAACAAGCAAGATGGCTAAGGCCGCCGATGTCGTTGTGCAATGCCTGGAAAACGAAGGTGTCGAGTATGTATTCGGCATCCCTGGTGAGGAAAACCTCGACCTGCTCGAATCCCTGCGCAAGTCGAAGATCAAGCTGGTACTGACTCGCCACGAGCAATCCGCAGGCTTCATGGCCGCCACCTATGGCCGTCTGACCGGCAAGACCGGCGTCAGCCTGTCGACCCTCGGCCCAGGCGCGACCAACCTGGTGACCGCCAGTGCCTACGCCTACCTGGGCGGTATGCCGATGATGATGATCACCGGCCAAAAGCCGATCAAGAAGTCCAAACAGGGCCGCTTCCAGATCATCGATGTGTGCGGCATGATGGCACCCATCACCAAGTACACCCATCAGTTCGCCTCGGCCGACAACATCCCAGCACGCATGCGTGAAGCCTTCCGCTTGGCGGAAGAAGAAAAGCCGGGCGCTGTGCACCTTGAGCTGCCAGAAGACATCGCTGCAGAGCAAACCGACAGCATGCCGATCCCGCCAAGCCTGAGCCGCCGTCCGCTGGCCGAGCACAAGGCCGTCGAAGCCGCTGTCGAGAAGCTGCAGAACGCGCGCAGCCCGATCCTGGTGATCGGCGCCGGTGCCAACCGCAAGATGACCGCCAAGGTCCTCAAGCAACTGATCGACAAGACCGGCATCCCGTTCATCACCACTCAGATGGGCAAAGGCGTGGTCGATGAGCGCCACCCACGTTTCCTCGGCAACGCCGCGCTGTCGTCGGGCGACTTTGTCCATCGCGCCGTCGAAGCTGCCGACCTGATCATCAACATCGGCCACGACGTCATTGAGAAGCCACCGTTCTTCATGGTCCGTGGCGGCACCGAGGTCATCCACATCAATTTCCGCTCTGCCGAAGTCGATGCGGTGTACTTCCCGCAGATCGAAGTGATCGGTGACATCGCCAACGCCGTCTGGCAGATCGGCGAAGCCTTGACCGATACCAGTCACTGGGACTTCACCCGTCTGCTGACCATTCGCGAGGCCAACGAAGCACAGATCGCCGAAGGCGCCGACGACGACCGCTTCCCGGTATACCCGCAGCGCCTGGTCGCCGACATCCGTCGCGCGCTGCCGTCCGAAGGCATCGTTGCCCTCGACAACGGTATCTACAAGATCTGGTTTGCCCGCAACTACAAGGCGCATAAGCCCAACACCGTCTTGCTCGACAACGCCCTGGCAACCATGGGTGCCGGCCTGCCATCGGCGATGGCCTCGCACCTGGTCTACCCGGACCGCCCGGTGATTTCCGTGTGCGGCGACGGTGGCTTCATGATGAACAGCCAGGAGCTGGAAACCGCAGTACGCCTGGGCATGCACATCACCGTGGTGATCCTGCGTGACGACGGCTACGGCATGATCCGCTGGAAGCAGGCCAACATGGGCTTCACCGACTACGGCCTGGACTACGGCAACCCCGACTTCGTCAAATACGCCGAAGCCTACGGTGCCAATGGCCACCGCGTAGAAAGCGCCGAAGGCTTCCTGCCGCTGCTCGAACACTGCATCAAGACCCCAGGCGTGCACGTGATCGACTGCCCGGTCGACTACAGCGAGAACGACCGCATCCTCAACAGCGAGCTGCGTGAGCGCGCGCTGGCGGTGTAACGCTTAGGTCAATCAGGAGCATCTGGGTCAGTACTGAGCGACGCCGGCTGTGGCGGCACACACTGCAACCTGCCACCAAAGCCGGCTAGCTATGCTAGGGTGCCTGCATATCCCGTAGTGCAGGAATCCACCGAACCATGTTGCCCCGTCTTGAAGAAAAAGAACTCGCCCGCCTCGAAGATTTGTTGATCACCTACGGCAACGATTTCTCGGTGCTGAACCTGGCCGAGCTCAATGGCTTTTTCACCGCACTGGCCAGTTCCCCGGTCAAGGTCAACCCTGAGCAGTGGTTGCCGGCAGTCAGCGGCGGCAAGGTGCCGAAGTTCAAGCGTCCAGCCCATGAAGAAGCCTACACCGCGCTGATGTTGCGCTATTGCAACGACGTAGCCGCGGAGTTGGCCGAACAGCTGGATGACTTCGAGCCGTTGTTCGAAGAGAGTGAAGGCGAAGAGGGCGTAGCGATCATTCTGGAAGAGTGGTGCTTCGGCTACATGCGCGGCACGCAAGTCGCGCAGTGGGGCGAGCTGCCCCCAGAGCAGGACGCCTTGCTCAAGGCCATTTCCTTGCATGGCCTGGAAGACAACTTCGAACTGCTCGACTCCATGAGTTTCGATGAACTTCAGGCCTGCGTGCCACTGGTGATCGACGCCGCGCGTGGCTTGTATCGCTACCAGAAGCAACATCGCCACTAATGCCCAAGGTGTGCGGCAGGCGCGTGACCAACTGAACGGTTATTTCGCCTGGCGAAATTATGGATTGTCACGGGCACTGATTCTATTGGCTGGCGGATGGGCGCAGGATTGTCTGCGTCATCCACCCACCACGGAGTCAGGACCATGCCAGCCCCTATCAAGCTCTACAACTTTCCCAAGTCCGGTCATGCCCACCGCATCGAGCTGATGCTGTCGTTGCTCGGCCTGCCGACTGAACTGATCTTCGTCGACCTGGCCAAGGGCGAGCACAAGCAGCCCGCGTTTCTCGCCATCAACCCGTTCGGCCAGGTCCCGGTGATCGACGACAACGGCACGGTCATCGCCGACTCCAACGCCATCCTCGTATACCTGGCCAAGACCTACGATCAGGGTAACTGGCTGCCTGAGCAACCTCTGGCCGCGGCGAAGGTGCAGCGCTGGCTGTCGGTTGCCGCCGGCCCCTTGGCCTTTGGCCCCGCTGCCGCGCGATTGATTACGGTCTTCGGCGCTTCGTTCAACGCGGACGAAGTGATCGGCAGGGCGCACAACCTGCTCGCCGTGATCGACCAGGAGTTGGCCACACAACCCTTCCTGACCGGCACCAGCCCAACCATCGCCGACGTCGCCAACTACTCCTACATTGCCCACGCGCCTGAGGGCAACGTGTCGCTGGAGCCGTACGGCAACGTCCGCGCTTGGCTGGCCCGCATCGAAGCGCTGTCCGGCTTTGTCGCCATGCCGCGCACTGCCGCCGGCCTGCACAGCGCCGACTGATCTGGCCCACGCCCTCCGAGGGACGCCGTCATGCACACGCAATCCCATGATCCGGGCTCGCCCTGGCACGCCGGCGAGAGAGCCTTGCAGGAAAAAGCCGGCGTCGCCGAGCGGATGGCAGTGTTCGGGCAGAAGGTCATTCGTGACTACATGCCCGACCAACACCGCCAGTTCTACCAGCAACTGCCGTTCATGATTGCCGCCAGCGTTGACCCTCAGGGCCGGCCCTGGGCGACTTTGATCGAAGGGGCGGACGGCTTTGTCAGTTCGCCTGATCCGCGTCAGTTGCGCCTGACCGCCAAGCTTGCCAAGGATGATCCAGCCGCCGCTGGGCTGGCCGTCGGGCAGGCGATTGGCATGCTCGGCATCGAGCTGCACACGCGTCGGCGCAACCGTATCAATGGCGTGATTCAAACGGCGCTAGCTGGTCAAATTGACGTGCAGGTCGAGCACGCCTTCGGCAATTGCCCACAATATATTCAGCTGCGCAACTACCGGCGTGTCGAAGGGGGCGCGCAGCCCCGCGAGGACGCAACCTCGCTGGACGCATGGGCCACAGCGCTGATCGAAGCCGCCGACACTTTGTTCGTCGCCAGCTATGTCGAGCATGCCGACGGTCAGCGTTCGGTGGATGTTTCCCACCGTGGCGGGCGGGCCGGCTTCGTCAAGGTCGAGGGCAATCGCCTGACCATCCCGGACTACGCTGGCAACCTGCACTTCAATACCCTGGGCAATCTACTGGTCAATCCACGCGCCGGCTTGCTGTTCGTGGATTTTGCCAGTGGCGACGTGCTGCAGCTGTCAGGGCGCACCGAGTTGCTGCTGGACAGCCCGCTGACGGAGGCATTCGAAGGTGCCGAGCGGCTGTGGGTACTGGAGGTCGAGCAGGTAGTACGACGCCCCGCGGCAGTGTCGCTGCGCTGGGACTTCGAGACCTATGCGCCCACCAGCCTGGCCACTGGCACCTGGGCTGAAGCACAGCAACGCCTGCAACAGGCTCAGCGCCAGCAGGACTGGCTCGGCTGGCGAGTGAGCAGGGTCGAGCAGGAGAGTCGTGATATCCGCTCGTTCTATTTGCAACCCGCAGACGGCTCAGCGATAACCTTTGCGCCTGGGCAGCACATCCCACTGCGCTTGCCGCTTGACGCGCAATCCACCGTGATCCGCACCTACAGCCTGTCCAGCGCGCCGTCGGACGGCTACCTGCGCATCAGCGTCAAGCAGCAGGGCGCAGCGTCGCGCTATCTACATGAGCAGGTGGGCGTCGGCGATGTGCTGCACGTGCGCCAGCCGATGGGCAGCTTCAAGCTCGACAGCAGCAGCGAGCGGCCATTGGTGCTGATTGCGGCAGGGGTCGGCATTACACCGCTGCTGGCGATGCTGCGCGAGCAGCTGGCGCTCAGTGCAAGGCGGCCGATCTATCTGTTCCAGGGCGCCCGTAGCCTGGCCGAGCTGCCATTTGGCCAGGAACTGAGTGCATTGCAACAGCAGGCCGGTGATCGCCTGCACCTATACCGAGCGCTCAGCCAGCCCGAAGCTCAAGCGGTACTTGGCCAGGACTTCGAGATGGCCGGTCGGCTGGGCATCGAGCAGATCAAAGCGCGCCTGGCGTTGGATGACTACGACTTCTACGTTTGCGGCCCGGCCAGCTTCACCCAGGCTATTTATGATGGCCTGCGCCGGTTGAGCGTGACGGACGCGCGCATCCATGCCGAGACCTTTGGCCCGTCGACGCTGACCCGTCACGGCGACGGTGCTCAGCCTGCGCTGCAGCAGCCACCTGCAGCCAATCAGCCGGTACCGGTGCATTTTGCCGGCTCGGCCAAGGAGGCGCGCTGGACGCCTGGCTCCGGCAGCCTGCTGGAGCTGGCCGAGCGTCGCGGGCTGACGCCGGAGTTCAGTTGCCGTGGCGGTTCCTGCGGCACCTGCAAGACGCGCATCGTCAGCGGCCAGGTGCATTACCCGCAGCCGCCCGCCGAGCTGCCCGAGAGCGGCAGCGTGCTGATCTGCTGCGCTGTACCGGCAGATGACGGCGGCCAGCCGCTGGTGCTGGATCTTTGATCGATGCGCCCTTGTGATCAGCCGCCCGCCCCGGGAATAATCGCAGCAGGATTGATACGGGGGCGGGGCATGGATCAGATCCATCTAATGAAGGTGCTGATTGCGGTGGGTGAGCTGGAAAGCTTTGCCGCAGCGGCGCGCAAGCTCGGCCTGTCGCCGGCGGCAGTGACGCGGGCAGTCAGTGCCCTGGAAGAGGCGCTCGGGGTCAAGCTGCTGCAGCGCACCACGCGCAATGTGCGCCTGACCGAGGCCGGTAGCCGCTACCTGGAAGACAGTCGCAATATCCTCGCCAGTATCCACGAGGCCAACGAGGCGGCGGCCGGGATCAACGCCGCACCCAAAGGCAATCTGTCGGTGACCGCGCCACTGCTGTTCGGTAAAGCCTTTGTCATGCCCTGCATCGTTGACTACTTGCAGGCTTACCCTGAGGTGGACGTGTCCGCCTACTTTCTCGATCGGGTGGTCAATCTGGTGGAGGAGGGCATGGACGTTGCCGTGCGCATCGGGCCATTACCCGATTCGGGGCTGAAGGCTGTGCGCGTCGGCCAGGTGCGCCGGTTGTTGTGCGCTTCGCCTGAGTATCTACAGCGCCACGGCACACCGCAGCATCCCACCGAGCTGGCCGAGCATACGATGATCGCGGCCAGCGGCGTGTCACCGCGATTGGACTGGATGTTTGGCGCTGAGCAGGCACCTGTGCAGGTGCGGATCAAGCCCCGGCTGACGGTGACCAGCAACGACGCGGCAATCGTCGCCGCCACGGCAGGTCTGGGCATCGCGCGGCTGCTGTCGTATCAAGTGGCAGCGGAGCTGGCGGCGGGGCGCTTGCAGGTGGTGCTCGAGGATTACGAGCAAGCGCCGTGGCCGATCCATGTGCTGCACCGCGAAAGCAAATATGGCTCGACCAAGGTGCGGGCGTTCATCGACCGGCTGGCGAGTAACCTGCGTGCGCACCACTACCTCAATTGAGCGCTTGATACTGCATTCTGAAACCCAGGCTGACGTGCTCGCCTTTGTGCAGGAGGCGCAAGCCTGGGCGCCCAGGCAAATGGTGCGCATTGATCGGATGGCTGACCGGCTCGAAGCAGAAGAACGGCTGGTCCTGCGGACAGAACAACAGGTAATGGTCGGCTCCGCTGGCGCTGCAGCGTAATTCATAGCCGGCTGCCGGCTGGACAATGGTGCACTCGCCCTGCCAGCCGCTGAAGGCGTGATCGACAACTGTCGTTGGCAGCTCATTCAACTGCCCGAAGCGCCATTCGGGCGGGATTTCAACCTGGCGCGATGGCAAGCAACCCTCATTGCCTACCCATACCTGACGCGCCGGTGCCAGCAGCAAGGTGTCAGTATGGCGAGGCAAGTACGGGTGTAACCCAAGCCCATGCCAGCAGGGCAATTCATCCAGATGCGTAACCTGCAGATCCAGGCTCAGGCAGCCCTCGTCGAGGCTGACATGCAATACCGCCCGATAGGCGAAAGGCAGCTCGCTGTCCAGCGTCAGGCAAGCATGATCAGTGCCTTGATGGGTAACCACCCAAGGCTGCTGCCAGGCACTGCCATGGATCGCGTAGGGCGAGTGCTCGGTGTTGGCGGCCAATGCCAGCCAGCCATCAGGGCGGGCAAAGCCACCGCTGTCGATGCGGTTGGACCACGGCACCAGCGGATAACAACCCAGGCGCCTTGGCGTAGCGCTGTCCAGCGCCGCTTGATCGCTATGGCGCAGCAACGCCTGGCCACTGTCCTTGACCTGCCAGTTGACCAGGCTGGCACCCAGCTCCGGGGCCAGGCTCATGCGGGTCAGACGGTCTTCAAGATGCAGTTCGAATAAAGCCATTCAGCGAGCTCCAGATGCAAACACGGTGATCAGGCCGAGCGCCGATAGGTCAGCAGCACAATCCCGCAGACCACCACCGCGCCGCCGATCAACTGAATGCTGCTCAAGCGTTGATCGAGCAAGGCCCAGGCCAGCAACAGCGTGGCAATCGGCTCGATATTCATTACCGGCGCGTTCTGCGCCATGTTCAGCCGCGGCACGCAGACGAACAGCAGAGTAAACGCCACGCCATACAGCACCACCAGGCTGGCCAGAGCGATCCAGCCGGCGCTGCTGCTGGGCAGCGACAAGCCCGCCGGCACCCAGCCGCCGACCCCGGCCACCAGCATGCTGGCGAACACGATCATCAGGGTCAGCAAGCTACGCACCGGCCCGCGTACGCCGGCCAGCTTGTGATCGGTGATCCACAACGCACAGGCAAACACACAGGCAGCGCAGAAGGCGAGGCTAACGCCGAGGGTCCAGTCCGGGTTGGCCTCAGCGCTGTCGGCCAGGCGTGACGGCACATCCAGCGCCAGCACCAGACCGAGCAGAATCAGTCCCATCAGCAGTACGGTGCGCCGGGTCGGTCGCGGTCCGCCGAGGGCCCAGCTGAGCAGCGCCAGCAGAATCGGGAAGGTGTTGCCGACCAGCAGCGCCAGCGCCACCGGGATCCGCGCCACCGCCGAGTACAGGCACAGGCTCTGGGTGGCAATCAGCAGGCCCAGCAGCAGTTGCCAGCGCCGCGAGCCGGATGGCAGCCCTAGCGACTGCCGCTGCCACAGCACCAGCGCCGCCAACGCCAGCAGGGTGATGCCCGAGCGACACAGAATCGCCAGCAACACGCCTGTGTCGTTATCAAACGCGATCCGCGCGGCGATGTGGTTACCGGCAAAGGCACAAGCCAGCAGCGCTAACAGCGCCACCGCCAGCTTGCGCGGGAAGAGTGAGGTATTCGAAGAGGAGGCGACAGCCATGTGCACAAATCCGTTTGCAGGGGGGAGGGCGGGCCCGCAGGCCCGCCTGTCACAGTTACAGCACCACGCTCGGCAGCCACAGCGAGATAGCCGGGATGTAGGTCACTGCCATCAGCACCAGGAACAGCGCCACATAGAACGGCAGCATTGCCTTGACCGTCGCCTCGATGCTGACCTTGCCGATGGCCGAGCCAACGAACAGCACCGCGCCCACCGGCGGCGTGATCAGACCGATACCCAGGTTGACCAGCATGATCATGCCGAAATGCACCGGGTCGACGCCGATGCCAGTGATCACCGGCAGCAAGATCGGCGTCAGGATCAGGATCAGCGGCGCCATGTCCATCACCGTGCCCAACAGCAGCAGCATGAAGTTGATGCACATGAGGATCACGTAACGGTTGTCCGACAGGGTCAGGAACAGCGTGGTGATCTTCGACGGGATCTGCATCAGCGTCATCACGTAGCCAAAGCTTGCGGCAAAGCCGATCAGGATCATCACGATCGAGATTGTCCGCACCGTGCGGTGCATCAACTTCGGCAGGTCGCGCCACTTGTAATCGCGGTAGATGAACATGGTCACGAAGAATGACCAGACCACGGCAATCGCCGCCGACTCGGTCGCGGTGAACACCCCGGACAGAATGCCGCCGAGGATGATCACCATCGCCATCAAGCCCCACAGCGCTTCACCGGCGATTTTCAGCGCCTGGCGCAGCGGGATCACCTCACCCTTGGGGTAGTTGCGGCGCTTTGCGAAGATCAGGCACAGGCCCATCAACACCGCACTCATCAACAGCCCTGGCATGACCCCGGCCATGAACAGCGAGGCAATCGATACCGTGCCGCCGGCCGCCAGCGAGTACAGCACCGAGTTGTGGCTGGGCGGAGTCAGCAGTGCCTGCACCGAGCCGCTGATGGTCACCGCCGTGGAGAACTCACGCGGATAGCCCTTGCGCTCCATCTCCGGGATCAGCACCGAACCGACCGATGCGGTGTCGGCCACCGACGAACCGGAGATCGCGCCAAAGAAGGTCGAGGCGGTGATATTGACCAGCGACAGGCCGCCACGGACAAACCCCACCAGCACCCCGGCAAACGCCACCAGCCGCCGCGACATGCCACCCTCGGCCATGATTGCACCGGCCAGCACGAAGAACGGAATCGCCAGCAGCGAGAACTTGTTAACCCCGCTGGCAACCTGAATCATCATTGCCTGCAGTGGAATATCGATCCACCAGGCCCCGACCAGAGCGGCCAGGCCCAACGCATATGCCACCGGCATGCCCAGCAGGATCAGGGCGATGAAGCTGCCCAACAAAATGAACGCATCCATTTATGCCGCTCCTTCGCTTTCTTCGACGACATCGAAGCGCATTACCTGGCGATGGCTCTGATCGCCGTAGAAGAGTTTTTCCAGCACGAACAGCAGAGTGATCGCCCCGCCGACCGGGATCGGCGCGTAGGCCATGCCCACACGAATCGACGGCAGGGTGGCGAGAAACTGGTTCCAGGTAGTCACGCACAGCTTGATGCCATAGAAGGTCATGAACGCGCAGACCAGCAGCATCAGCACCTGCACCAGCAGTGCCGCTGCCTTGCGCTGTGCCGGTGGCAGGCGATCGGTGACCGTGGTCACGGCCATGTGCGCACCCGCCCGATAGCTGGCGGCCGCGCCGATAAATGCGAACACCACCATCAGCAGGATCGCCACCGGCTCCGGCCAGCTCGAACCGCTGCCGAGCACGTAACGGGCGAAAATGCCCCAGGGAATGATCAGCGTCATGGTCAGGATCGACAGCCCCGCCACCCAGATGCAACCGCTGTACAAGGTATCGTTGACACGCAACACAAGTGTTTTCATAAAGCACCACCGAGGCTGCACGTAGCCGTGCAGCCGCATCTAGCTGGGGAGGGCCGCAGGTCACTGGACTTCGGCGATACGCTTCATCAGATCGGCGTATTGCGCGCCGTACTTTTCCCGCACTGGCGCAGTGGCGTCGAAGAACGGCTTTTTGTCGACCACGATGAACTCCACCCCGGCAGCCTTGAGCTTCTCTTCACTGGCGGCCGACTTGGCGTCCCACAACGCACGCTCTTCCATCTGCGCTTCACGGGCAACTTTCTTCACCAGGGTCTGCTGCTCAGGCGTAAGCTTTTCCCAGGTGGTCTTGGACATCACCACCGGCTCAGGCAGGATCAGATGGCCGGTCAGGGTGAAGTACTTGGCGCTCTGGTAGTGGTTGTGCTCGAGCAGGGTCGGCGGGTTGTTTTCCGCGCCGTCGATCACCCCGGTCTGCAAGGCGCTGAAGATCTCGCCGGTGTCCATGGCAATGCCGTTGCCGCCCATCGCGTTCATCATGTCGATGAACAGCGGGTTACCCTGCACACGGATCTTCATGCCCTTGAGGTCTTCGATCTTGCGCACTGGTTTTTTCGTGTAGATGCTGCGCGTGCCGCCATCCATCCAGGCCAGGGCGACCAGGTTGAATTCGGAATTGGTGATCTTGTCGAGGATCTCCTGGCCGATCTCGCCATCGATGATCTTGCGCATGTGCTCGTGATCGCGGAACACGAACGGCATGTTGAACACGTTCACATCCGGCACCACCGGGCCGACGATACCGAGGCTGACCCGGGTCATCTGCACCGCGCCGATCTGCGCCTGCTCGATGACTTCCTTCTCCGAGCCGAGCACGCCACCGGCGAACATCTTGAAGGTGATCTCGCCATTGCTGGCGGCTTCGAGTTTTTTACCCATGTTCTGCTCGGCAACTACGGTCGGGTAGCCGGCCGGATGGATCTCGGCGAACTTGATATCCAGCGCCGAGGCGGTGCCGGAGAGGCTGATCGCCAACGGGAGTACGGCCAGAAGCAGCTTGCGTTTGAAGACCATGGTGACGCTCCAGTGTTGTTATTATTTGGGTATCGCACGGGTGCAGCGGGATTCGGTTCAGCTGCGCCAGGCTGTTTCTGGCAGGCCCTGCACGCCCGCGTCCAGGGCGAACACGCCACCGGCCAACGGCTGATCGTGCAGGTCGCCGCCGGGGCGGATCGAGGTCACGAACAAGGTGTCCAGGTTGCGCCCGCCAAAGGCGCACATCGCCGGCTTTTTCACCGGCACATTGAGTGAGCGGTCCAGTCGTCCATCGGGAGTAAAGCGGTGCACCTGGCCTGCATCGTTGCCGCAGATCCAGTAGCAGCCGTCGGCATCCACGGCAGCGCCGTCAGGCCGGCCCGGGAAGCCGCGCATATCGACGAACAGGCGCTGGTTGTGCGGGGTGCCGGTGTCGACGTCGTAGTCGAACTGCCAGATGCGCTGCACGTCGGGGTGGGAGTCGGACAGGTACATGCGCGAACCGTCCGGGCTGAACGCCAGGCCGTTGGGCACAATCATCTGCTCCAGCTGCAGGTGCAGCGGCCGGCCCTCGCCGTCATACCGATACAGGGCACCCAGCGGCGCCGCCTGCTGCATGTTCATCAGCATGCTGCCAGCCCAGAAACGGCCCTGGCGGTCGCAGCGGCCATCATTGAAGCGCATGCCCTCGGCGCCATGTTCAACCGCGCTCAGCAGGCGGCTGTCGAGCTTGCCCTGGGCATTGGCAGTCAGCGCATAGACGCCATCCTCCATCCCGGCAATCCAGCTGCCGTTGGCCGAGCGGGCGATGCAGGCGAGCATCTGCGGCGCTTGCCAGCTTTGATGAGCGCTATCGGCGGCCGTCCAGCGGTGCAGCTGGCCGGCAGGGATATCGACCCAGTACAGCGCCTGCTCGGCAACATCCCACACCGGGCTTTCGCCGGTGGCATTGCGCGCATCCACGATCAGTTCGTAGTTCACGGTAGACAGCCTCCTTGCGAGTGGTGGATCAGTCGAATGGCCCGGCAGCGACAAACGCGCCACCCTGATACACCATCGCCGGGTCATCGGCGGCTGGCGCTGGTTGCGCTTCGACCTTGGCGCGGAACACCTCGGAGGAGTCCTTCGGCTGGAAGCCCAGGTGCGCGGCATGGCGGTTGTCCCACCACACGTCACGGTTGGCCGAGGCGCCGTAGACCACGGTGTGGCCGACTTGCTCGGTGAACAGGCCGCGCTCGATCAGTTGGGTCAGGTCGTCATAGCTCAGCCAGGTGCTGAGCATCCGCCGGTTCTGCGGCTCGGGGAACGACGAGCCGATGCGGATGCTGACGGTCTCGATGCCGTAGCGGTCGAAGTAGAAGCTGGCAACGTCCTCGCCGTAGCACTTGGACAACCCGTAGTAGCCGTCCGGGCGCCGCAGAGCACGAGCGTCGATCTGCTGGTCCTGTTTGTAGAAGCCGATGGTGTGGTTGGAGCTGGCGAAGATGATCCGCTTGACCCCATGCTTGCGCGCCGCCTCGTAGAGGTGGAACACGCCACAGATATTAGGGCCGAGGATCTCTTCGAAAGGGCGCTCGACCGAAACACCGCCGAAATGGCAGATGGCGTCGACGCCTTCGACCAACTGGTGCACGGCGGCCTTATCGGCCAGGTCGCATTCGACAATTTCTTCCTGAGCACTGGTGGCGGGCGCCATTGCTGCGATGTCGGAGAGGCGCAGTACTTCGGCGTAACCTTTGAGGCGCTCGCGAAGCACCTGGCCGAGGCCGCCTGCGGCTCCGGTGAGCAGCAGGCGCTTGAACGGTGTGATAGTCATGGCAAGCTCGTTTGTTTTGAGTTGTTGTAGGTTGTCGTATGACTGTGCTGGATTATCGGTAGTGATTCGCAAGGTTGTCAATGCTTGCCGTGTCTGTTTTGTCACTGCCACAGCCTCCCTGCGACCCCTGTGGGAGCGGGTTCACCCGCGAAGAGGCCAGCACTGACACCCCATAAACCGCTGTTACAGCAGAGACAACGGATAGTTGAAGATCAAACGGTTCTCGTCGAACTCGTTGCTGCTGAAGTCGCGGCGGATGGTCGAGTTGCGCCACTTAATGCTCAAGTCCTTGAAGGTGCCGCTCTGGATCACATAGGCCAGCTCCGACTCACGCACCCACTCCTTGCCATCGGTAACGGCGCCACTGTGCACCTCGCGGCCACTGATGTAGCGGTTCATCAGGGTCAACCCGGGCACGCCGACGGTAGTGAAATTGAAGTCATGCCGCGCCTGCCACGAACGCTCGTTGGCGTTATCGAAGCTGGCGTTGTAGCTGTCGTTGGCCAAGGTGCCGCCGCTGGTGCCGTTGACCCGCATCCAGGTATCGCCACTGACCTTCTGCAGGCCGACATAGAAGGTGTTGCCGCCGACCTTGGCCGAGAACATCCCTGAGTAGGTCTTGTTGTCCAGCTCGCCCGCGCGCTTGGCGCCGTCGTCTTCACCCTGGAAGTAACCGAGGTTGGCACCCAGAGTCCAACTACCGACCGGCTGGCTGTGGCTGACCTGCAGGTATTGCTGCTGATAGACGTCCTTGAGTACTGCGTTCCACAGCCCGAACAAGGTGCGGTCCTGGTTGAACTTGTACTCACCACCAACGAAGTTGAAGCGGTCCGAGGCAGCGCCGCCGTAGATCATGTCGTCCATGCTTGCGTCGTTACGCGGGCTATTGCCCCGGAACTGACCGCCGTACAGGGTCAGCCCGGCGATCTCGTTGGACGTCACCTGACCGCCGCGGAACGTCTGCGGCAGCGAACGACCGTCGTCCGAGCGCAGGATCGGCAGCACCGGCATCCACTCGCCGATCTTCAATTCAGTCTTGGAGATCCGCGCCTTGCCCGCCACTGCAAGACGGCCATAGTCATCTGCCGGCCGGCCATCATCATGTCGCGGCAGCAGCCCAGTGCCGTAGGTGCCGCCACCGCCATCGAGCTTGACCGACCACATCCCCAGCACATCCACACCAAAGCCAATCGGCCCCTCAGTGAAGCCCGAGCGCGCATCGAGGATAAAGCTCTGGGTCCATTCCTCGGCCTTGCTCTGCGGGTTGGCCGGGTCGACGAAGTTGCGGTTGATGTAGAAGTTGCGCAGGCCCAGCGTGGCCTTGGCGTCCTCCATGAAACCTGCGGCAAAGCTCACCTGCGGCAATGCACCGAGGGCGGTTGCGCTGAACAGCGCAAGGGGAAGGTGTTGGCGGATTTTCATTATTGTTGTGCTCCCTGAGGGTGAAACTTTCCGTATGCCAGGCGCGTGCAAGCGGCCAGCGGCAGTGGCGGGGTGTTGGCGAGGCCGGTCAGGCCAAACGGTTTCGAGCCTGCGCGCGAGGGCTAGCTGCCGCGGGCAGTGCTGGGCTGGAGAGAACGGCGAAGGCGAACAGCGTGGGGGAGGGCTGAGATCGTCATAGGGGCTTCACTGAATTGTTGTTTTTGTTGTGTGTTGTCGTACGACTTTGCAGATTATTAACGGTGGGGGAAAAGCTTGTCAATGGGGTGTTAGGCAGGATTCAGCGGCGGGGTAGGGGATGATACGCGCCCGAGGGCTCTGGTGCAGGGTGTTTGGGTTTGCTACAGACATCGTATGACAGATTAAGCAAAGGGGCCGCAAAGCGGCCCCAATAATCCAGCTGACAGCCCGTTTCAGGGCTTCACCAAGATCAATCCCAGCTCAACGCCCCACCGGTCTGATACTCGATCACACGCGTCTCAAAGAAGTTCTTCTCTTTCTTCAAGTCCATGATCTCGCTCATCCACGGGAACGGGTTGGTGGTGCCTGGGTACTCTTCCTTCAAGCCGATCTGAGTCAAACGACGGTTGGCGATGAACTTGAGGTAGTCCTCCATCATCGCTGCGTTCATGCCCAGCACGCCGCGCGGCATGGTGTCGCGAGCGTATTCGATCTCCAGCTGGGTCCCTTGCAGGATCATCTGGGTGGCTTCTTCCTTCATCGCCGCATCCCACAGGTGCGGGTTCTCGATCTTGATCTGGTTGATCACGTCGATACCGAAGTTCAGGTGCATCGACTCGTCACGCAGGATGTACTGGAACTGCTCGGCAACGCCGGTCATCTTGTTGCGACGGCCCATCGACAGGATCTGGGTGAAGCCGCAGTAGAAGAAGATGCCTTCCAGCACGCAATAGTAGGCGATCAGGTTGCGCAGCAGTTCTTTGTCGGTCTCTGGGGTGCCGGTGTTGAATTCCGGGTCGGAGATGGCGCGGGTGTACTTCAAGCCCCAGGCAGCCTTCTTCGCGACCGACGGGATCTCGTGGTACATGTTGAAGATCTCGCCTTCATCCATGCCCAGCGACTCGATGCAGTACTGGTAGGCGTGGGTGTGGATCGCCTCTTCGAAAGCCTGGCGCAGGATGTACTGGCGGCACTCCGGGTTGGTGATCAGGCGGTACACGGCCAGGGCCAGGTTGTTGGCAACCAGCGAGTCGGCAGTGGAGAAGAAGCCAAGGTTGCGCATGACGATGCGGCGCTCGTCTTCGGTAAGGCCGTCCTGGTCTTTCCACAGGGCGATGTCGGCGGTCATGTTGACCTCTTGCGGCATCCAGTGGTTGGCGCAGCCGTCGAGGTACTTCTGCCAGGCCCAGTCGTACTTGAACGGTACCAGCTGGTTGAGGTCGGCACGGCAGTTGATCATGCGCTTCTCGTCGACCGCAACGCGGGCCGCGGAGCCTTCCAGTTCAGCCAGGCCTTCGGCGATGTCGAGGTCGTCCAGGGCAGCCTTGGCACGCTTGACCGCGTCCGAGTCGGCAGCCGTGGCAGCACGTGCTTCAAGGGCGGCGGCGCCACCGGCGCTGTCGAGCCTGTCGAGGGTGGCGGCGGCTTTGGCCTGCGCCGGGGTGCTGCTTTTTACGGCAAGTTCGTCGTCTTCTTTGTCGAATTCGTCCCAGCTCAGCATGTCATGGCTCCTGCTAGAGGGTTGCGCGCGGCAACCGGTTGGATTTTCAAGTGATGCCTGTACAGCGCAATGCCCACAAGGCGTTACGGCGGGCGCTGAGAGCGTGCTCTCGTCACATTTAAAGGTGTCTGGCTCAGCGGCTGGCCTGTCCTCGAACGAGGGGCCAGGGCGCTGGAAATCTTGTAGTCAGCTAGCCCTTTCGGGGGGCGCGAAGTATACCGGAAACGAGGCTGGATCGGGGCGCCTCGGCCGCTACGGATGGTAATTTTTTGACCCGCAGAGCACGCCTGTGTTCACTCGATTCCGGCTGCTTGTTACGGGATGTGAGTCTAGCGCTAAATACGATTTGTTCCTACATCTTGTGCTGCTTTATTTTGCCGCACACTGCATATGGTGTTTTATCTTGATCAGGGTCAAACAGAAGGATTTCCTGTAAGCGCCTGATGAGAGGGCGCGATCGGGCGTCGCAAGGGCCTCGCCAAGCCTGGCTCAAGCGCTGCCGCGCAGGCAAAAAAAACCGCAGCCATTACCGGGTGGGCAATGGCTGCGGTGATGTCAGCTCAGCGCTGCGCCGGCCTTATTGGCAAGCTTCGCAATCCGGCTCGTCGATCGCGCAGGCCTTCGGCACAGGTGCTGGACCTGCGGCCTGGACCGGGGCGCTGTCGCCGCCGCTGGAAACGGCGTTGAGCTTGCCGGTGCTGATGGTCGACTTCTCGGTGCTGGTCGCGGCCAGGGCACGGAGGTAATAGGTGGTTTTCAGGCCACGGTACCAAGCCATGCGGTAGGTCACGTCGAGCTTCTTGCCCGAAGCGCCGGCGATGTACAGGTTCAGCGACTGCGCCTGGTCGATCCACTTCTGGCGACGGCTGGCGGCATCGACGATCCACTTGGTGTCGACTTCGAACGCGGTGGCGTAGAGGTCTTTCAGCTCTTGCGGGATACGCTCGATCTGCTGCACCGAACCATCGTAGTACTTCAGGTCGTTGATCATGACCGAGTCCCACAGGCCGCGGGCCTTGAGGTCGCGCACCAGGTACGGGTTGATCACGGTGAACTCGCCGGACAGGTTCGATTTCACGTACAGGTTCTGGTAGGTCGGCTCGATCGACTGCGATACGCCAGTGATGTTGGCGATGGTCGCGGTTGGCGCGATGGCCATGATGTTCGAGTTACGAATACCTTTTTGTACGCGAGCACGTACCGGTGCCCAGTCGAGGCTCTCGTTGAGGTCGACGTCGATGTACTTCTGGCCACGGGCTTCGATCAGGATCTGTTGCGAGTCTAGTGGCAGGATGCCTTTGGACCACAGCGAACCCTGGAAGGTCTCATAGGCGCCGCGCTCGTCAGCCAGGTCACACGAGGCCTGGATGGCGAAGTAGCTGACCGCTTCCATCGACTTGTCGGCGAACTCGACGGCAGCGTCGGAGCCGTAGGCGATGTGCTGCAGGTACAGTGCGTCCTGGAAGCCCATGATGCCCAGACCGACCGGGCGGTGCTTGAGGTTCGAGTTACGTGCCTGCGGTACCGAGTAGTAGTTGATGTCGATCACGTTATCGAGCATGCGCACGGCAGTGTTGACGGTGCGTTGCAGCTTGGCGGTATCGAGCTTGCCGTCAACGATGTGGTTCGGCAGGTTGATCGAGCCCAGGTTGCAGACTGCGATCTCGTCCTTATTGGTGTTCAAGGTGATCTCGGTGCACAGGTTCGAGCTGTGGACCACGCCGACGTGTTGCTGCGGCGAGCGCAGGTTGCATGGGTCCTTGAAGGTCAACCATGGGTGGCCGGTCTCGAACAGCATCGACAGCATCTTGCGCCACAGGTCTTTGGCCTGAATGGTCTTGAACACCTTGATCTTGTTGTACTCAGTCATGGCTTCGTAGTACTCGTAACGCTCTTCGAAGGCCTTGCCGGTCAAATCGTGCAGATCAGGTACTTCGTTCGGCGAGAACAGAGTCCACTGGCCGTCATCGAAGACACGCTTCATGAACAGGTCAGGGATCCAGTTGGCAGTGTTCATATCGTGGGTACGACGACGATCATCACCGGTGTTCTTGCGCAGTTCGATGAATTCTTCGATGTCCAGGTGCCAGGTTTCCAGGTAGGCGCAGACCGCGCCCTTGCGCTTGCCGCCCTGGTTGACCGCAACGGCGGTGTCGTTGACCACTTTGAGGAACGGCACGACGCCCTGGGATTTGCCGTTGGTGCCCTTGATGTACGAGCCCAGCGCGCGCACTGGCGTCCAGTCGTTGCCCAGGCCGCCGGCAAATTTCGACAGCATGGCGTTGTCGTGGATCGCGTGGTAGATGCCCGAGAGGTCATCCGGCACGGTGGTCAGGTAGCAGCTCGACAGCTGTGGACGCAGGGTACCGGCGTTGAACAGGGTCGGGGTCGAGGCCATGTAGTCGAACGACGACAACAGGTTGTAGAACTCGATCGCACGCGCTTCCTTGTCTTTCTCTTCCAGCGCCAGGCCCATGGCCACGCGCATGAAGAACACCTGCGGCAGCTCGAAGCGTACGCCATCCTTGTGGATGAAATAGCGGTCGTACAGGGTCTGCAGGCCGAGGTAGGTGAACTGCTGGTCGCGCTCGTGGTTGATCGCCTGGCCCAGACGCTCGAGGTCGAAGTCGGCCAGGGCCGGGTTCAGCAGCTCGAACTCGATGCCCTTGGCAACGTAGGCAGGCAGGGCCTTGGCGTACAGCTCGGCCATCTCGTGGTGAGTTGCGCTGTCGGCTACGTTGAGGAAGCTCAGGCCTTCGGCACGCAGGGTGTCCATCAGCAGGCGGGCGGTGACGAACGAGTAGTTCGGCTCACGCTCGACCAGAGTACGGGCGGTCATCACCAGGGCAGTGTTGACGTCCTTCAGGGCAACGCCGTCGTACAGGTTCTTCAAGGTTTCGCGCTGGATCAGCTCGCCGTCGACTTCAGCCAGGCCTTCGCAGGCTTCGCTGATGATGGTGTTGAGGCGGGCCATGTCCAGCGGCGCCTTGCTGCCGTCGGCCAGGCTGATGCGGATCGACGGGTGCGGCTCGACCACGGCATCGTTGTTGGCGCGAGTAGCACGCTCTTTGGCGCGCTGGTCGCGGTAGATCACGTAGTCACGAGCCACTTTCTGCTCGCCGGCGCGCATCAGGGCCAGTTCGACCTGGTCCTGGATTTCTTCGATGTGGATGGTGCCACCCGACGGCATGCGACGCTTGAAGGTTGCAGTGACCTGCTCGGTCAGGCGCGCAACGGTGTCGTGGATGCGCGACGAAGCGGCGGCAGTGCCGCCCTCAACTGCAAGGAACGCCTTGGTGATGGCCACGGTGATCTTGTCGTCGGTGTAGGCGACGACAGTGCCGTTACGCTTGATCACACGCAGTTGGCCAGGCGCAGTGGCAGCCAGATCCTGGTTCGAATCAGCGGCCTGCGGCGCTTGGGCCTGCGGGTTCTCGCGAGTTGTGTCGGTTTGCATCGGTGGGTGTCTCCACAGTTTCAATAGTGTTCGGGCGTGTCATCCACGCCCACCGTTCCATCCGCCAGTTGGCTTGCCCGAGCGGGGAGCCCACGCGCACGTGGATCCGCCAGCTCGGGCGTGCCGACTTCGGGACAGACTCAGGAATAAGGGGCAATAGCTTGCCGCTCCCTGGCCGAAGTCAAAGGTTCTGCGTTACAACGCAAAATCTGTTGCTGTCGGGGCACCAGGCTATGCCTGCAACACCCGTACCCGAACAAGGCCCTGTGCAAGGCTTGCCTCGGTCTGCCTCCGCAGGAGCGGTTTGGCTGCTTGTATTGCCATAAGTTCAGGTCGAAAAAACGCTTGAATTTCGCCGCTGACTTGTGTTTTCGATTTCGGCCCAACCCCAACATGTAGTGGTTCGCCGCGATGGGGATACAAGATAATGCGGTCTGAGGGTGTTTGCAAGGCGACCGCCTGTGGATAACGTGTGTACAGATTGTGTGTGATTCGTGGGTATCGGCTGTAGGCCTTGTCCTCACGGCTTTGCACTTTTTTTCCGCACCGTAATGACCCGTTGCAGAATGTTACTGCTGTGCGGCGCATCACGCTAATTCGTCCTGGCCTGTCTCGGACCAGCGGTGCCGACAGAGCCGATTGGCAGGCGCAGATGTGCGACGTAGTATCCGCGGACAAGGCTACATTCAGGTGACCAGCGGCAGCCCATCCATAACAACAGAGGCCAGGCATGGACCAACCCAGCAACCGCATCCTCATCGTCGAGGACGATCAGCGTCTCGCCGAACTGACCGCCGAGTACCTGCAGGCCAATGGCTTCGAGGTTGCGGTCGAGGCAGACGGCGCGCGCGCGGTGCGGCGCATTCTCGACAGCCAGCCGGACCTGGTGGTGCTGGACCTGATGCTGCCCGGTGAAGACGGCCTGAGCATCTGCCGGCGGGTACGTGGCCAGTATCACGGTGTGATCCTCATGCTGACCGCGCGCAGCGATGAGCTCGATCAGGTTCAGGGCCTGGACCTGGGCGCCGATGACTATGTCTGCAAGCCGGTGCGGCCGCGGCTGTTGCTGGCGCGTATCAATGCCTTGCTGCGGCGCAGCGACAGCCCCGACAGCAAAGTGCAGGCGCTGCGCTTTGGCCCGCTGCAGATCAACAACAGCCTGCGCGAGGCCTGGCTCGATGAGCAACCGATCGACCTCACCGGCGCCGAATTCGACCTGCTCTGGCTGTTGGCCAGCCATGCCGGCCGGGTGCTGTCGCGCGAGCAGATATTTACCGCCCTGCGCGGCGTCGGCTACGACGGCCAGGACCGTTCGATTGATGTGCGTATCTCCAGGATTCGCCCCAAGATCGGTGACGATCCCATTCATCCGCGGCTGATCAAGACCTTGCGCAGCAAGGGCTATCTGTTCGTGGCTGAGGCGGCGCCGGCCTGATGAAGTCGATTTTTCTGCGTATCTATGGCGGCATGCTGGCGGTGTTGGTACTGGTAGCGGTGCTCGGCGTGGTCAGCCTGCACCTGGTCAACCTGGTGCGCGCCGAGCAGCACCGCGAGCGCCTGGCGCAAGGCACGTTCAGCCTGATGGCCGACAACCTCGCGCCGCAGAACCCAGTCGAGCGCCAGCGCTCGCTGTTGATGTGGGAGCGCCTGCTCGGCGTGCCGTTGGATGTCCAGCCAATGGCCGCGCTGCCCCTCGACGGCGGCCAGCGTGCGCGGCTGTACCGCGACCTGGTAGTGGTCGACAAGACCGGCCCGCATGCCGCACGCGTATTGCGCCGGATCGGTCGCGAAGACCAGCTGCTGGTGGCCGAGGTCAAGCAGATCAGCGAGCAGCTGGCGCGGGCCACGGTGTACCTGCTGGCTGATGAGCTGGTGCGTTATCCGGTCAGCGAACAGCCGCAGCGCCTGGCGCAACTGCGCCAGAGCAAAGGCTTTGGCTTCGATATCGGCCTGCAACGGTTGGAGCGGGCGGCACTGGATGACGACCAGCGCCACCGGGTCGAGGAGGGCGATACGGTGATGGCGCTGGGCAAGGACGGTGATTCGGTGCGGGTGTTTTCCGGCGTGCCCGGCTCACCCTGGGTGCTGGAAATCGGCCCGCTGTACCAGCTCAATCCCTACCCACCGCAATTGCTGATTCTGATCGCGTTTCTCGGTTTGTGCCTGATCGGCCTGGTGGTGTACCTGCTGGTACGTCAGCTGGAGCGGCGCGTGTCCGGCCTGGAAGCGGCGGCCACGCAGATTGCCCAAGGCAGCCTCGATACCCGCGTGCCGGCCGGCGGCGCCGATTCGGTAGGGCGTCTGGCGGCGGCATTCAATGATATGGCCGAGCACTTGCAGCGCTCGCTGAACATGCAGCGCGAGTTGGTCCGGGCGGTGTCGCACGAGCTGCGCACGCCAGTGGCACGGCTGCGCTTTGGCCTGGAGATGCTCGAAACCGCCAGCACCGATCAGGCGCGGGCCAAGCACCTGGCGGGGATGGACGGCGATATCCAGGACCTCGACAAGCTGGTCGACGAAATGCTCACCTACGCGCGTCTCGAACAAGGCGCGCCAGCCTTGCAGTTTCAGGTCATCGACCTGGATGCCTTGCTGGCGCGGGTCATCACCGAGCTGGCGCCGCTGCGCCCGCAGATAAATGTGCTGCGTGGCCTGTGCCAGGGCGCCGATGAGGACGGCGCCTGGGTCGAAGCCGAGCCGCGCTATCTGCACCGTGCGCTGCAGAACCTTGTCGCCAACGCCATGCGCCACGCCGAGGGCGAAGTGCGCGTTAGCTATCACTTGGGCCAGCAGCGCTGCCGCATCGATGTCGAGGATGACGGCCCGGGCGTGCCGGAAAGCGTCTGGGAGCGCATCTTTACCCCATTCACCCGGCTGGACGACAGCCGCACCCGGGCCTCGGGTGGGCACGGCCTGGGCTTGTCGATCGTGCGTCGAATCATCTATTGGCACGGCGGGCGGGCGGTTGTTGCGCGCAGTGAAGGCTTGGGTGGGGCGTGCTTCAGCCTGAGCTGGCCGCGCCAGCAGGAAGCTGAAGACTAGACGCTGACCAGGCTCAACAGCTGCCCGTGGTTGACGCAGAACTGGCCACTCAGCTCGGCGCCGTGGCGCCATTCAGGCGACAAATCAGTCAGCAAGCGCAGGCGCGCCAGGCCGTCTGCAGACCACTCCAGCAGCTCTGCATGCTCGAAGTAAAAGCGCTGCTGGGTCAGTGGATAGAGCGTCTTGAACAGGCTTTCCTTGAGCGAAAAGGTCAGCGTCACGCTAAGTGCAAGCTGGCTGCGGTCGAGCCGTTGCAGCTCGGCCGGGGTGAGGATCTCCTCGGCGAGGCGTTCGGCGCGGGCTTCATCCAGCAGCGTTTCCTGATCCAGGCCGATGCCTCGGCAGCTGGCAGCATCGGCCACCACGGCGGCGGCCCAGCCTTTGCCGTGGGTGATCGAGCCGCGGATACCTGCCGGCCAGATCGGTGAGCGGTCGGCATGGGTCGCGGGCACATAGTCACGACCGTCCAGTTGCAGCAGAGCGGCGCGCGCGCAGACTCGGCCGGCCAGGTACTCGGCCTGGCGCTTGGCTACGGAGCGCTGGAGGCTGGCGTTGGGCTCGATGCCCGCGCGCTGGAAGTCGTCGGCAGCAAGCCTGGCCGGGTCGAACGCACAACTGACCAGCACCGCGCCGGGGATCGGGCGCGGTAGTGGCCAGTGGTGTTGCAAGGGGGCGCAGCAGGTCGGCAGTCGGTTCATGGCGCTATTGTGCCAGAGCTGGCCATTGCCAGCGCAGCGGTCACTTGAACAGCTTGTCCAGAAACGCCTGCATGTCTGCCCATGAGCTTTTGTCGGCCGCTTGGTCATAGCCGATATCAGGCCCGCCATGCTCGCCATGACTGAGACGGTCGGCATCGGGGTTGCTGAAACCATGCTTGGCGCCGGCGATGCTGACAAACTGATAGTCGGCCTTGGCCTTGTCCATCTCTTCCTTGAAGGTCGCGACCTGCTCCGGGGTGACCATACTGTCTGCCGCGCCGTGCTCTACCAGCACCTTGGCTTTGACGCTGCCGGGGCTGGCCGGAGTCTGCGTGACCAAGGCGCCGTGGAAACTCACCACACCGGCCAGCTCCTCGCCACGCCGGGCCGCGTCGAGCACGACCTTGCCGCCAAAGCAGTAGCCAATCGCAGCGAGCTTGTCGGGGTCGGTTTTTGGTTGAATCTTGAGCAGCTCAAGACCCGCATCGAAGCGCTTGGCAGCTGCTTGCGGGTTCTCCAGCGCCGCCTTCATGAACGCCATTGCATCGGCCGGGTGCTCGGTGTGCTTGCCATCGCCATACATGTCGATTGCCAGCGCGCTGTAACCCAGCCCCGCCAGGTCGCGGGCGCGGCGCTTGGCATAGTCATTGAGCCCCCACCACTCGTGCACTACCACGACGCCCGGCCGTTTGCCGTCAATAGCATCGTCATAGGCGTAATAGCCAATCAGGCGCTTGCCGTCGGCATCCTGATAAGGGATTTCCCGGGTCTGCACCGCTGCTTGAGTAAGGCTGGCGCAACTCAACAAAGCCAGGGCAAACAGATAACGCATGGTCGCAACTCCTTTAGGCGAGGGAAGCGCAGGCTGTTCAGCGGCGGTTCAGGCAGGGTTCAGCCGCGGTTCAGGGCGCCTTGCTTACTCTAGCTTCCAGACCGAAACAGCGCATCCAACTGGAGTAAGAACCCATGAAAACAGTCAATACCCTGCTTGCAGCAATGGCCGTATGTGCCGCCGGCTTCAGCGTTCAGGCCAACGCCGACGACACCTTCGCCAGCCTGACCTACGGCCAGACCAGCGACAAAGTGCGTAAGTCCGGGCTGCTCTCGCGCAGCACCGACAACCTCAACACCGACGGCGTGATCGCCAAGGACGGCACCTGGGGTGTACGTCTGGGCAAGATGAACAACGAAGGTCGCTACTACATGACCTACGACAACGTCTCCGGTGACCACAGCGGGCTCAAGCTGCGCCAGGAAAACCTGCTCGGCAGCTACGACCTGTTCCTGCCCGTGGGAGACACCACCAAACTATTTGGCGGCGCCAGCCTGGGCGTGACCAAGCTGACCCAGGAATCCTCCGGCTACAGCCGCGACACCAATTACGGCTACGCTGCAGGCCTGCAAGCCGGCGTTATCCAGGAAGTCACCGACAACGCCTCGGTCGAACTGGGCTACCGCTACCTGCGCACCAACGCCAGCACCGAACTGGTCGAACACGGCGGGCCGAAAATCGGCAGCATGAGCCTGACCAGCAGCGCCCAGACCTATCTCTCGGCAAACTACAAGTTCTAAGGCGTGCTGGTACTCTGTATCGGCGTTTGCAACGCACAAGGCTGCTGGCTCGCCAGCGGCCTTGCGCCGTGCCTGCGCCGGAGAGGCAAGACAGCGCCGTGATGGTTATAAGGAGAAAGGCATGAAACTGCTGGTGGTCGAGGACGAGGCGCTGCTGCGCCATCATCTGCACACACGCCTGAGTGAAACCGGCCATGTGGTCCAGGCGGTCGGCAACGGCGAAGAAGCCCTGTACCAGGCAGAGGAGTTCGCCTTTGATCTGGCCATCATTGACCTCGGCCTGCCGGGCATGAGCGGTCTGGACTTGATCCGCCAGCTGCGCAGCCAGGGCAAGAGCTTCCCGATCCTGATTCTCACCGCACGGGGCAACTGGCAGGACAAGGTCGAAGGCCTGGCGGCCGGCGCCGACGATTATGTGGTCAAGCCGTTCCAGTTCGAGGAGCTTGAAGCGCGCCTGAATGCCTTGCTGCGCCGTTCCAGCGGCTTCACCCAGTCGACCATTGCCGCCGGGCCACTGGTGCTCGACCTCAATCGCAAGCAAGCCAGCCTCGACGATCAGCCGCTGGCGCTGACCGCGTATGAATACCGCATCCTTGAATATCTCATGCGTCATCACCAGCAGGTGGTGGCGAAGGACCGCCTGATGGAGCAGCTGTACCCAGGCGATGAAGAACGCGACCCGAATGTCATCGAAGTGCTGGTCGGCCGGCTGCGCCGCAAGCTTGAGGGCGAGCACGGCTTCAAACCGATCGATACCGTGCGCGGCCTGGGCTACCTGTTCACCGAGCGCTGCCGATGATCCGTTCGCTGCGCGTGCGCCTGATGCTGGCGGCGGCGCTGCTGGCGCTGTTGTTCATGCTGGCGCTGCTACCGGCCCTGCAGAAGGCCTTCAGCCTGGCCCTGCAGGAGTCGATCGAACAGCGCCTGGCATCCGATGCGACCACGCTGATCTCCGCCGCGCGTATCGAGCAGGGCCGCCTGCAAATGCCTGATCAGCTCCCGGATGAGCGCTACAACCTGCCTTACACCGGGTTGATCGGCTACATCTTCGACCGCGACGGCAAGCTGGTCTGGCGTTCGCGGGCTACCGCCGACCGCGACATCAATTACCAGCCGCGTTATGACGGCCGCGGCAACGAGTTCGCCCGCATTCGCCAGGACAACGGTGAAGAGTTCTTCGTCTACGACGTGGAAGTAAAACTGCTCGGCGGCAAGAGCGCCGCCTACAGCATCGTTGCCCTGCAACCGGTACGCGAGTATCAGGACACCCTCGAGGGCCTGCAGGAAAAACTCTACCTGGGCTTCGGCGCTGCCTTGCTGGCCTTGCTGGTGCTGCTTTGGGCCGGCTTGACCTGGGGGCTGCGCTCGCTGCGTCGGCTGAGTGTGGAGCTGGACCAGGTCGAGAGCGGTGCTCGCCAGGGCTTGAGCGGCGAACATCCGCGCGAGTTGTTGCGCCTGACCGGCTCGCTCAACCGCCTGCTGCACAGTGAGCGCGAACAGCGTCAGCGCTATCGTGACTCACTGGACGACCTTGCGCACAGCCTGAAAACGCCGCTGGCGGTGCTCCAGGGCGTGGGCGAAAGCATGGGCCACGGCAGTGGCGAGCGCGAGCAGGCGCGAGTGCTGCAGAGCCAGATCGAGCGCATGAGCCAGCAGATCGACTACCAGTTGCAGCGCGCCAGCCTGCGCAAGAGCGGACTGGTTCGCGACCGTGTCCTGCTCGCGCCGCTGCTCGACAGCCTGTGCAACACCTTGGCCAAGGTCTACCGCGACAAGCACGTGGCGATCACCTTGGTCGTCCCTGCGCAGGCGGAAATACCCATGGAGCAGGGCGCCGCGCTGGAGCTACTGGGCAACCTGCTGGAAAACGCCTACCGGCTGTGTCTGGGCCAGGTGCGGGTGAGCTTGAGCGAAACCCCGGACAGCCTGCTCCTGTGCATCGAAGACGATGGCCCGGGTGTGCCGACCGATCAGCGCGAGCGCATCCTCCAGCGCGGCGAGCGGCTGGACCGCCAGCACCCGGGGCAGGGCATCGGCCTGGCCGTGGTCAAGGACATCATCGACAGCTACGACGCCCAGCTGAGCCTGGACGATTCGCCGCTGGGCGGTGCTGCCTTCAGGATCGTGTTCAAGCGCGGCTGACCCCGCGCCCGGGCGGATTCCCGCCAAACCGCCCGTTCATTTCCCGCCAGCGGGCGGAAATCCGCCAGCTCAGGCCCGCCTGGTTGCCCTGTCATTGGGCATGACACCCCCTCTAGATCAGGCTTTGCACCTCATTCGAGCACTTTGGCATCGCCCTTGCTATTCACTTGGCAGAGGCCTGCAAAGGCAGCTCGAACACAACGACAAATCCCTCCGGGTGCAGGAGGGTTAGCGCTTTAGGTGCCCCCGTCCTGGGAAGGGTGGAAACCGGCACACTCGAGGAAATAAGCCATGACGACTCGTCAGCCGCTGTACAAATCGCTGTATATCCAGGTGTTGGTTGCCATCACCGTCGGTATTCTGCTCGGCCACTTCTACCCTGAAACCGGCGTAGCGCTCAAACCCCTGGGTGACGGCTTCGTCAAACTGATCAAAATGGTCATCGCCCCGATCATCTTCTGTACCGTCGTCAGCGGAATCGCTGGCATGCAGAGCATGAAATCGGTCGGCAAGACCGGCGGCTACGCGCTGTTGTACTTTGAAATTGTCTCGACCATCGCGCTGATCATCGGCCTGGTTGTCGTCAACGTGGTCAAGCCAGGCGCTGGCATGCACATTGATGTCACCACCTTGAATGCCAGCAGTGTCGCTGCCTATGCCGCCGCCGGCGCGCAGCAGACCACTATCGGCTTCCTGCTCAACATCATCCCGAACACCGTGGTCGGTGCCTTCGCCAACGGCGACATCCTCCAGGTGCTGATGTTCTCGGTGATCTTCGGCTTCGCCCTGCACCGTCTGGGCAGCTACGGCCGGCCATTGCTGGACATGATCGATCGCTTCGCTCACGTCATGTTCAACATCATCAACATGATCATGAAGCTGGCTCCGATCGGTGCCTTCGGTGCCATGGCCTTCACCATCGGCCAGTACGGCGTCGGCTCGCTGGTGCAGCTGGGCTACCTGATGGCCTGCTTCTACATCACCTGCCTGGCGTTCATCCTGATCGTCCTCGGTGGTATCTGCCGCGCGCATGGCTTCAGCGTACTCAAGCTGATCCGCTACATCCGTGAAGAGCTGATGATCGTACTTGGCACCTCGTCCTCGGAATCGGCCCTGCCACGCATGCTGGCCAAGATGGAGCGTCTGGGCGCGAAGAAGTCGGTAGTAGGTCTGGTAATCCCGACTGGCTACTCGTTCAACCTTGACGGTACTTCGATCTACCTGACCATGGCTGCCGTGTTTATCGCCCAGGCGACCGACACGCAGATGGACATCAGCCACCAGATCACCTTGCTGCTGGTGCTGCTGGTTGCCTCCAAAGGTGCTGCTGGCGTCACCGGTTCGGGCTTCATCGTCCTCGCCGCGACCTTGTCTGCTGTCGGCCACCTGCCGGTCGCCGGCCTGGCGCTGATCCTTGGTATCGACCGCTTCATGTCCGAAGCCCGCGCCCTGACCAACCTGATTGGTAACGGCGTAGCGACCATCGTGGTTGCCAAGTGGGTCAAGGAGCTGGACGAAGACAAGCTGCACGCTGAACTGGCTTCGGGCGGCTCGCCGCTGACCGACACTCGTCCAACCGATGACCTCGGTGTAGCTGAAGGCCCAGCGCGCTCTTAAGTCATCAGGCAATAACCTGGGGCCGCTCTGCGGCCCCAAGTTCGTCCAACCTCCACAAAACCCTGCCGGCTTCACTCCACCCGCGTCTGCCCGCTATACACCAGCACCTGCCGACAGCGCTTGCACAGATACCGCCGCCCTTGGCGCACCAGCTTGTGCCGCACCGCCGTAAAGGCAAAGTCACTCTCCGGGCACGGGCACTGATAGATATAGCGCGTCGCCGTACGCCGTTGCACAGCATAGCTGTGGCAGCGATTAGGCGGCAGCTCGTAGACCCCGCGCATGATCAACTGCCACTCTTCGCCATGGGCCTGGATACTGTCGCCAAACAACTGATGCGCGACCAGATGCGCCACTTCATGGGCCACAGTCTGGCGCAGAAAATCCTCGTGGTTTTCCCGGTACAACTGCAGATTGAAGCGCAGCAGGTTTTCATGCAGATGGGCAACGCCGGCCTTCTGGCCGCGCAGCTTGAAGCTCACCTGTGGGCGGATGAAGCTCCGTTTGAAGAACGCCTCGGCTTGCTGATAGCAGGCTTCAACGCGGGATTCGAGCAACTCGGGCATGGCGATCAAGGTTCTCCTCAGCCGCGCATTATGCCGCAACCCCCCAGAGGCTGCCGAGCCATCGGTCAGCACACAGTCAAAGGCCGCCTTGCGGCGGCCGGTGACTTGATGCCCCAGTGTTGGTTTGGATCTAGTTGGTATACACAGGCCCCACGCCCAGGCCCCAGATGACCACCGTGGCCGCCATGATCGCCACCAGCACCACCAGGCCTACCGCCAGCACGGAGCTTGAGAACAGAAAGCCTTCATCTGCCGGGATGTTCATGAATGTCGGCAAGCCCACATACAACAGGAACACCGTATAACTGATGGCCGCCGTGCCAATCACCATGCCCAGCCACAGGTGTGGGTAAAGCGCCGCCAGCCCGGCGACGAACAATGGCGTAGCGGTGTAGGTGGCAAACGCGATGCAGCGTGCCATCGATGGCGTGGCGTCATAGGTGCGCGCCATCCAGTGGATGAAAGCGCCCATTACCGCGACGCCGATCAGCATCGCCAGGTACGACATCACGCTCATCCAGAACGCGCTTTCAACGGTCAGCATGACCGCCGGTCGGTCACCGATCACCCAGCCGACCTGGGTGGTGCCGATAAACGCTGAAACGACGGGGATGGCCGCCAGAATCAGGGTATGGGTCAAGTACATGTGGCTGATCGATTCTTCCTCGCCACGAATCTCCTGCCACTCTTGGTCGGGATGGGTAAACAGCCCAAGAACGTGATGGATCATACCGGTCACTCCTATGGTCGTTGCCTGACGTACCCCAGATGGAGCACATGCGGCCCGCGGCCAGGCACCGAAGCAAGCGGTAATATGGCCTTAAGTCGCAGTATAGGAAGCACATCCCTGCGCAATAGGCGCTTTTTAGAGCAAATCGCGCTGTCGCCGCAGTTGTTGATTCCGTTGCAGTCTTTGGTCGGCCTGGCGCGGTTAATTGTCGCGAAAGCCTTCGCCCGCGCCGGCTTTATGCGTAAAATGCTCGGCTTTTGTCACACCTCGCGGATTCCAAGCGCTATGGGCACCCTCTCGGTCAACCAGAACAAACTGCAAAAACGCCTGCGTCGTCTCGCCGGCGAAGCCATCACCGACTACAACATGATCGAAGATGGCGACAAGGTCATGGTCTGCCTGTCCGGCGGCAAGGACAGCTACACCATGCTCGATGTTCTGCTGCACCTGCAGAAGGTGGCGCCGATCCAGTTCGAGATCGTCGCGGTGAACATGGACCAGAAGCAGCCAGGCTTCCCCGAGCATATCCTGCCGGCCTACCTGAAGACCCTGGGCGTCGAGTACCACATCGTCGAGAAAGACACCTATTCGGTGGTCAAGGAACTGATCCCGGAAGGCAAGACCACCTGCTCGCTGTGCTCGCGCCTGCGCCGCGGCACGCTGTACACCTTTGCCGATGAAATCGGCGCGACCAAGATGGCTCTTGGTCACCACCGCGACGACATGGTCGAAACCTTCTTCCTGAACATGTTCTTCAACGGCTCGCTCAAGGGCATGCCGCCCAAGTTGCGTGCCGATGATGGCCGCAACGTAGTGATCCGGCCGCTGGCCTACTGCAGCGAGAAGGACATCCAGGCCTACTCGGACATGCGCGAATTCCCGATCATCCCGTGCAACCTGTGTGGCTCGCAGGAAAACCTGCAACGTCAGGTGGTCAAGGAAATGCTCATCGACTGGGAGCGCAAGCACCCAGGCCGTACCGAGAGCATCTTCCGCGCGATGCAGAACGTGGCGCCGTCACAACTGGCCGACCGCAACCTGTTCGATTTCACCAGCCTGAGAATCGATGAAACCGCGGCGCCGCGCTTCCTCGATGTGGTGAACATCTGACCCATGCGCGATTATCAGTGGCTGCATGAGTTCTGCCTGAATCGCTTTGGCTCGGCCAAGGCCCTCGAGGCGTTCCTGCCGCAACCGCGTACCCCGGCGCAGTTGCGTGACATCAGCGACGACCGCTACCTGTCGACGCTGGCGCTGCGGGTATTTCGCGCAGGCCTCAAGCACAGCCTGGTAGATGCCAAGTGGCCGGCCTTCGAGCAGGTGTTCTTTGGCTTCGAGCCGGAAAAGGTGGTGCTGATGGGCGCCGAGCACCTAGAGCGGCTGATGCAGGACACGCGCATCATCCGCCACTTGGGCAAGCTCAAAAGCGTGCCACGCAACGCGCAGATGATCCTCGACATCGAAAAACAGCACGGCAGCTTTGCCAGCTTTATCGCCGACTGGCCGGTGACCGATATCGTCGGCCTGTGGAAGTACCTGGCCAAGCATGGCAATCAGCTCGGCGGCCTGTCCGCACCGCGCTTTCTGCGCATGGTCGGCAAGGATACCTTCATTCCCACCGACGACATGTCAGCTGCGCTGATCGCCCAGGGCGTGATCGACAAGGCGCCGACCAGCCAGCGTGATCGTGCGCTGGTGCAGGAGGTGTTCAATCAGTGGCATGCCGAAAGCGGCCGGCCACTTTGCCAGCTCTCGGTGATGCTGGCGCACACCGTCAACCATTGACCTAGTCGTTACACGGTCCC
>NZ_VXCX01000021.1:0-34812 GCF_052850745.1 Pseudomonas sp. 1121_17 | reverse complement strand
GTTCCCTGTGCTTGTTGAGCCAGGGAAACTAGCAGCTTCTGACCGGTATTTTTCCCCGCCAAAAGCGAACAGGATGCGTCCTACAGCAGCGAGAGAAACGCCTTACGTTTGAACGCACTATCTAACGGTTTACAAAGCTGACACATGGCCTCGGGCCGTCAAACAGTGAGCCACCGGTACAGCAGAAGCGCACAGCACGGCCAACCACCAGAGGGGTATGCCAAGGCTAGCTGGCGCCACTCAACGCGGCGCAGTCATCAGCCCCGCAAATAATCTACCAACCGCAACAACATCGCATCACATCCCAACAACTGCGCCACACTGACAAACTCATCCGGCCGATGCCCCTGCTCCATGCTCCCCGGCCCACATACCACCGTCGCTATCCCCGCCTGATCAAACAACCCTCCCTCAGTCCCAAACGCCACCGTGCCAAACTCACTCGACCCACTGAGCAACGCCACCAACCGCGCAGCCTCGCTATCAGCCGCCGTAGCCAACCCAGGATACGCACTCAAAGGCCACAGCCGAATATCACTCGCGGCACTCACCGCCCGCATCCGCGGCAACAACTCGGCCTCGGCGTAGGCCTGCAACTGATCCGCGACAGTCTCTGCAGCAAACCCCGGCAACGCCCGCACTTCAAAGTCGAACTCACATTCCTCAGGCACGATATTCAATGCCCGGCCACCCTTGATCACCCCCGTCTGCACCGTCGAAAACGGCGGATCGAAACGTGCATCCTGATCCTCGGCCAACACCTGCCCAATCTCGCCCAACTTGCCGATCATCCGCGCCGCATACTCGATGGCATTCACCCCGTAAGGTGCATAGGCCGAATGACAGGCCGCGCCATGCACCTGGCAACGCATCGCCAGCTTGCCCTTGTGGCCAAGCACCGGTTTCAGCTCCGTCGGCTCACCAATCAGACACAAACGCGGTTTGTGCGGCCGCTCGGCCAAGGCCTCGAGCATCGAGCGCACGCCGAGGCAGCCGACTTCCTCGTCATAGGAAAACGCCAGATGCACGGGCGTGTGCAGCGGCTGCGCGAGAAACGCCGGCACCGCCGCCAGCACTGAGGCGATAAACCCCTTCATGTCCGCCGCGCCGCGACCATACAAGCGGCCATCGCGTTCGGTCATGACAAACGGGTCGACGGTCCACGCCTGGCCATCGACCGGCACCACGTCGGTATGCCCCGACAACACTACGCCGCCGCGATCCGTCGGACCGATGCTGGCAAAAAGATTGGCCTTGGTGCCCTCGGCGTTGAAAAACAGCTCACTCGCTACCCCCAGCTCAGCCAGGTAATCCCGAATGAACCCGATCAGTTGCAGGTTCGAATCACGGCTGACCGTGGCAAAGCCGATTAGCCGCCCCAACAGCTGCTGGGTGCTCAGCTCACTCATCGCCCGCCACTCCGTAACTCGGTGCACGGGTCGGATCGAGTGCGCGGGTCACGTAGTCGTTCATCTGCGGCCGGTAGGCTTGCCAGAGACCATCGAGCTGGCCAATCGGGTCGTGCTCGGCCCAGTCCACACGCAGATCAACCAGCGGCCAGGTCAGCTCACCGGCAATCTTCAACGCCGCCGAATGGATCGGCCCGGCCTCGCCACCTGCCGCGACAGCCGCGTGCATGGCGGCCAGCAAGCGATCCGCCAGGTGCCCACCGGCCTGCTCGAAGGCGTCGACCATGGCCTGGATCACCTGCTGCGAAGCGAGCAGATTGCCCGCCGCCGCGCACTGCTCACCGGCCACGGCATTGTGTACGCCCAAGGCCTGCTTGCCAGAGAACAGCGCGACCCGGCCATGACTGTCGATCACTGTGACCTGGCGGTAATCGCTCCAGCCATTGGCCGTCAACACCTGGTCCAGTGCGGCGGGTGGTAGCTGGCCTCGCTCCAGCGCATCAAGGACCTGCGGGCCAAGGGCAGGCAGGGTGATGTTCTGGCTGGCAACTGCACCGACCCCAGCGCGCACCCATGGGCAGCGGGCGCCTACCGCGATGCTGGAAGAACTGATGGCGATACCAAGCTGGCCGGTTTCGGCGCAGCGGCCAATGATGGAAAAGGTCATGGTTCAGCTCCTGTATCAGGCGAAGATCAGGCGGAAGAAAACTGCCCGCCACTCGTTAGCGAGCATTCTGGACAGCCCGCCCAGCCCACGAAACGACCTTTTTTGTTGCCCCTGCACAGGAAAAAACTCACGGCCAACAAAATAACCCTGACAGCACTGCCAAACCACGCTGCAGCCCTTGCTGCGCATGGCCTTCGCCAATTTATCGGCAAGTCCCAGCTAAATAGTATTTTCGCCGCTATTGTGCAGTCCCTAGTCTGGCCCCAGGCAAAGGCGGTCTCCCACCGACCTGATCAAATCGCCTTCCAAGAAGGGCTCGAACATGACATTGAACAACATCGAAATCGACACGCTGATCGTCGGCGCCGGCCAGGCCGGGGTCGCCATGAGCGAACACCTGAGCAAACTCGGCGTGCCGCATCTGGTGCTGGAGCGCAACCGCATTGCCGAGGCCTGGCGCAGCGGCCGCTGGGACTCGCTAGTGGCCAACGGCCCGGTCTGGCACGACCGTTTCCCCGGCCTGGAATTCGACCTGGACGCCGACGCTTTCGCCGGCAAGGAGCAGGTGGCCGATTACTTCGAGCGCTACGTACGCAAATTCAATCTGCCGGTACGCACTGGCGTTGAAGTGAAGAAGGTTGTACGCAATGCCGACCGCCCAGGCTTTGTCATCGAGACCAACCAGGGCACCATCCGCGCCAACCGCGTAGTGGCTGCCACCGGCCCGTTCCAGCGCCCGGTCATCCCCGCCATTGCCCCGCAGGACCCACGCCTGCAGCAGATCCACTCTGCCGCGTACTTCAACCCTGAGCAACTCCCTGAAGGCGCGGTACTGGTAGTAGGCGCGGGCTCTTCCGGCGTACAGATCGCCGAAGAGCTGATGCGTGCCGGGCGCAAGGTGTACCTCTCGGTCGGCGCCCACGACCGCCCGCCGCGCGCCTACCGCAACCGCGACTTCTGCTGGTGGCTGGGGGTACTGGGCGAATGGGATGCAGAAATCGCCAAACCTGGCCGTGAGCACGTGACCATCGCCGTCAGCGGCGCCCGTGGCGGCCACACGGTGGACTTCCGCGCCCTCGCCCACCAAGGCATGACCCTGGTCGGCCTGACCGAGTCATTCGACAACGGTGTCGCCACCTTCCAGAACAACCTGGCCGACAACATTCGCCGCGGCGACGAAAACTACCTGGCCCTGCTCGACGCCGCCGATGCCTACGTCGAGCGCAACGGCCTGGACCTGCCGGAAGAACCCGAAGCCCGCAAACGCCTGCCCGACCCGGCCTGCATCAGCGAACCGATCCTGCAACTGGACCTGATCGCGGCCGGCGTCACCAGCGTCATCTGGGCCACCGGCTACGGCGTCGACTTCAGCTGGCTGCAGGTCAATACATTCGACAGCAACGGCAAGCCAGTACATCAACGCGGCGTGTCGCAGGAGCCTGGGGTGTACTTCCTCGGCCTGCCGTGGCTGTCGCGGCGCGGCTCGTCGTTCATCTGGGGGGTGTGGCACGACGCCAAGCACGTCGCCGGTCATATCGCCACGCAACGCACTTACCTGGCCTACCGCGACCGTGATCAGCGCGACGCCGATGCCGCCGCCCAACCTCACAACGTCAGCACCCTCGGAGCCCACTGATGCCTACTCATACCCGCGTACGGATGTTCAACACCAAGGTCACCTACCCTAACCAGTCGCTCGACAACGACCTGTGCCAGGCGGTGCGCGCCGGCAACACCGTGTATGTGCGCGGCCAGGTCGGCACCGACTTCGACGGCCGCCTGGTCGGGCTGGGCGACCCGCGTGCCCAGGCCGAGCAGGCCATGAAGAACGTCAAGCAGCTGCTTGAAGAAGCCGGCTCGGACATGTCGCACATCGTCAAGACCACCACCTACATCACCGATCCGCGCTTCCGCGAGCCGGTGTATCAGGAGGTCGGCAAATGGCTCAAGGGCGTGTTCCCGATTTCCACCGGGCTGGTGGTCGCCGGGTTGGCGCAGGCTGAGTGGCTGATGGAGATCGATGTGATTGCGGTGGTGCCGGACTGAGCGGCATGGCTGAAATTGCTGGGGCCGCGCAGCGGCCCCACACTTTACAGGCTGGCCAACTGCTCACGGCAAAACTCGACGAACAACTGCGCCGGCTTGGTCAGTTGCACCCGTTTCAAGTGCGCTGCCGCCAACCCCGACAACTCCACCGGCTCGGCAATGTCGACCGTGACCAGTCGCTGACCATCGTAGGTGCACTCGGAATGCGGCCGAGTCACCAGCAACGAAAAACCAAACCCCTGCCCGACCATCCCCCGCACCATCTCGATCGACGGCGAGCTGAAGACGATATTCGGCGTCAGCCCCAACTCATTGAACAGGCTGACGAAGTAGGTCCTGCTCGGCGCGACGTCGAGCAGTATCATCGGCTCTGGGCACAAATCGCGTAACGACACCTGCGCCTGACCCGCAAAGCGGTGTTTCTCCGGCAACAACACGTAAGGTTTCTGCGGCGCCATCAACGGCTCGGCCTCGATGGTGCCATCCAGGTCATGATCGTAGAGAAACGCCAGGTCAAAGGTGCCAGCAGTCAGCCCCTGGATCAGCTCCTGCTGTTCACCGTCGCGCAAGCGAATGTCGACCCCCGGATAACGCTCGCGAAACCCGGCGATCAAACGCGGCAAATACAGCGGCGCCACCGTTTCAAAACAACCGATGTCGATCTGCCCAGCCACCGTGTCGTTGTCGGCCAGTGCGTTCTGCTCGAACTCGTGGGCCATCTGCAGCAGCGACTTGGTCTTGGCGTAGAAACGCTTGCCGCTGGGCGTCAGCGACACGCCCTGGGCGTGATGGCGGATAAACAGCTGCACGCCAAAACTCTCTTCCAGGTTCTTGATCGCGGTAGAGATCGACGGCTGGGCGATATACAACTGGCGCGAAGCCTCGGCAACGCTGCCGGCCTCCACCGTGGTGACGAAATACTTCAACTGACGCAAGGTATAGGAAGCCACAGGCACCTCTGGGGCGCCGTCGGCGGCGCGCTCTGATTTATCCCTGCTACCTTACCTCAGCCCCTTGCTGCAGCGCCGCTGGCCGGGCAAGCATTTGCCTAAGGCCTGACATTATTTTGCCTATCCGCGCCTCAGCGCGGCATGCTGGCCATGCGCAGTATCGATGGCGGCAGTGGGTTTATCATTCTGGATGATAATAACCTTCGGCCCATTCGATTCGTTCCCCACCCGCGCGCCGCGCAGAATCCGCCCCACTATCCATATACATTGGCGGATTTCTCCATGGAACAATCACTCAAACCCTTGCGTTATCCCCTCGCTGCCCTGGCAGTGCTGGTGATCAGCGCCTGCGGCCGTACCCCAGACGCCGTGCAGGCTCCGACCGCGCCGAAGGTCACCGTGGCCAAGGTGATCGAGCAACCGATCAACGAGTGGGACGAGTTTACCGGCCGCCTCGAAGCGCCAGAAACCGTCGAAGTCCGCCCACGGGTATCGGGCCAGATCGATCAGGTGGCCTTTACCGAAGGCGCCCAGGTGAAAAAGGGCGACCTGTTGTTCCAGATCGACCCGCGCCCGTTCCAGGCCGAAGTCCGCCGCCTCGAAGCACAACTGCAACAAGCCCGCGCCAGCGCCCAGCGCAGCGAAAACGAAGCCCGCCGCGGCGAGCGTCTGCGTGACAGCAACGCCATCTCCGCCGAGCTGGCCGAGTCGCGCAGCAGCGCCGCCGCCGAAGCCCGCGCCGGGGTTGCCGCGATCCAGGCGCAACTGGACCTGGCCCGCCTCAACCTGAGCTTTACCCGGGTCACCGCGCCGATCAGCGGCCGGGTCAGCCGCGCCGAGTTCACCGCCGGCAACATCGTCAGCGCCGATGTCACTCCGCTGACCTCGGTGGTGTCCACCGACAAGGTTTATGCCTATTTCGACGCCGACGAGCGCGTGTACCTCAAGTACACCCAGCTGGCACGTGAAGGCCAACGTGGCCAGAGCACTCCGGTGTACCTGGGCCTGACCAACGAAACCGGCAACCCGCACCTGGGCCAGATGAACTTCGTCGACAACCAGGTCAATCCGCGCACCGGCACCATCCGCGGCCGCGCCGTGTTCGACAACACTGACGGCCAGTTCACCCCGGGCCTGTACGCCCGCCTGAAGCTGGTCGGCAGCGCCAAGTACGACGCAGTGCTGATCAACGACGAAGCAGTCGGCACGGACCTTGGCAAGAAGTTCGTGCTAGTCATGGACCAGGACAACAAGGCTGCCTACCGCGCCGTTGAACTGGGCCCCAAGCTTGAAGGCCTGCGCATCGTCCGCAGCGGCTTGAACAAGGACGAGCGTATCGTCGTCAAGGGCCTGCAGCGGGTGCGCCCAGGCTCGCAGGTGACTCCAGAAGAGAGCGCCATGGCCAGTGAGCAGACCCTGACCAACCTCGCCCAGCAGCGTCAGGCGCTTGAAGCCAGCAACCCGGCGCCGCGCGTGGCCGGCCCCAGTGTGAAAGTCGCCAGTGCCCAGGCACCGCGCGGTTAAGGGACGACACCGATGAACTTCTCCAAATTCTTTATTACCCGGCCGATCTTCGCCGCCGTGCTGTCGCTGATCCTGCTGATCGCGGGCTCGATTGCGCTGTTCCAACTGCCGATCAGCGAATACCCCGAAGTGGTCCCGCCTACGGTTGTGGTACGCGCCAACTTCCCCGGGGCCAACCCCAAGGTCATCGGCGACACCGTTGCCGCGCCACTGGAACAGGCCATTACCGGTGTCGAGAACATGCTCTACATGTCCTCGCAGTCGACCGCCGACGGCAAGCTGACCCTGACCATCACCTTTGCCCTGGGCACTGACCTGGACAACGCCCAGGTACAGGTGCAGAACCGCGTCACCCGGACCCAGCCCAAGCTGCCCGAAGAAGTCACGCGCATTGGTATCACCGTCGACAAGGCTTCGCCCGACCTGACCATGGTCGTGCACTTGACCTCGCCGGATCAGCGCTACGACATGCTCTATCTGTCCAACTACGCCATCCTCAACATCAAAGATGAGCTGGCCCGCCTGGGCGGCGTCGGTGACGTGCAGCTGTTCGGCATGGGCGATTACTCGCTGCGGGTCTGGCTCGACCCGAACAAGACCGCCTCGCGCAACCTGACCGCCACCGATGTGGTCACGGCGATTCGCGAGCAGAATCGTCAGGTCGCTGCCGGCCAGCTCGGTGCACCACCTGCGCCAGGTTCGACCAGCTTCCAGCTGTCGGTGAACACCCAGGGCCGCCTGGTCAATGAGGAAGAGTTCGAGAACATCATCGTCCGCGCCGGTGCCGATGGTGAAATCACCCGTCTCAAGGACATTGCCCGGGTCGAACTCGGCTCCAGCCAATACGCCCTACGCTCGCTGCTGAACAACCAGCCAGCGGTGGCGATCCCGATCTTCCAGCGTCCTGGGTCCAACGCCATCGAAATCTCCGACGAAGTCCGGGCGAAGATGACCGAGCTGAAAAAGGACTTTCCCGAAGGGATGGACTTCAGCATCGTCTATGACCCGACCGTGTTCGTCCGTGGCTCGATCGAAGCCGTCGTGCACACGCTGTTCGAAGCTTTGATTCTGGTCGTACTGGTGGTGATTCTGTTCCTGCAGACCTGGCGCGCCTCGATCATTCCGCTGCTGGCCGTGCCGGTCTCGCTGATCGGCACCTTTGCCGTGATGCATCTGTTCGGCTTCTCGCTCAACGCCCTGTCGCTGTTCGGCCTGGTGCTGGCGATCGGCATCGTGGTCGACGACGCCATCGTGGTGGTGGAAAACGTCGAGCGTAATATCGGCCTGGGCCTGAAACCACTCGAAGCCACGCAAAAGGCCATGAGTGAAGTGACCGGGCCGATCATCGCTACGGCGCTGGTACTGTGCGCGGTGTTTATCCCGGCAGCGTTCATCTCCGGGCTGACCGGGCAGTTCTACAAGCAGTTCGCCTTGACCATCGCTATTTCGACAGTGATCTCGGCCTTCAACTCGCTGACCCTGTCGCCAGCACTGGCGGCGGTATTGCTGCAAGAACACGGCGCGCCCAAGGACCGCTTCTCGCGTGCCCTGGACCGGATTTTCGGGCGCTGGTTGTTCAACCCGTTCAACCGCTTCTTCGAGCGTGCCAGCCTGCGTTACGTGGCCGGCGTGGGCCGGGTCATCCGCTCCAGCGGCATCGCCCTGTTCGTCTATGCCGGGCTGATGGTGCTGACCTACCTGGGCTTCGCCTCGACCCCGACCGGCTTCGTCCCGGCGCAGGACAAACAGTACCTGGTTGCCTTCGCCCAGTTGCCCGACGCGGCCAGCCTCGACCGCACCGAAGCCGTCATCAAGCGCATGAGCGAGATTGCCCTGAAGCAGCCCGGTGTGGCCGACTCGGTAGCCTTCCCAGGCCTGTCGATCAACGGTTTCACCAACAGCCCCAACAGCGGCATCGTGTTCACCCCGCTCAAGCCGTTTGACGAGCGTACCGACCCGAGCCAGTCGGCAGCGGCCATCGCAGCAGCCTTGAACGCCCAGTTTGCCGATATCCAGGATGCCTATATCGCGATCTTCCCACCGCCGCCGGTGCAGGGCCTGGGCACCATTGGCGGCTTCCGCCTGCAGATCGAAGACCGCGGCAACCTCGGCTACGAAGCGCTGTACGAAGAAACGCAGAACATCATTGCCAAGAGCCACAACGTACCCGAGCTGGCAGGGCTGTTCACCAGCTATCAAGTCAACGTGCCGCAGGTCGATGCCGACATCGACCGAGAAAAGGCCAAGACCCACGGCGTGGCGATCAACGATATCTTCGACACCCTGCAGGTCTACCTGGGCTCGCTGTACACCAACGACTTCAACCGCTTTGGCCGCACCTATCAGGTCAACGTTCAGGCCGAACAGCAGTTCCGCCTCGACGCCGAGCAGATCGGTCAGCTGAAAGTGCGTAACAATCTGGGCGAGATGATCCCGCTGGCGACCTTCCTCAAGGTCAGCGACACTTCGGGGCCAGACCGGGTGATGCACTACAACGGCTACATCACCGCAGAAATCAACGGTGGCGCCGCCCCAGGCTACAGCTCCGGCCAGGCCGAGGCGGCTATCGAGAAACTGCTCAAGGCCGAGTTGCCCAACGGCATGACTTACGAGTGGACCGACCTCACCTACCAGCAGATCCTGTCTGGCAACACCGCACTGCTGGTGTTCCCGCTCTGCGTACTGCTGGCGTTCCTGGTGCTGGCGGCGCAGTACGAAAGCTGGAGCCTGCCGCTGGCGGTGATCCTGATCGTACCGATGACGCTGCTGTCGGCGATTACCGGGGTGATCATGTCGGGCGGTGACAACAACATCTTCACCCAGATCGGCCTGATCGTGCTGGTGGGTCTGGCGTGCAAGAACGCCATCCTCATCGTCGAGTTCGCCAAGGACAAGCAAGCCGAAGGGCTCGACCCACTGGCTGCGGTCCTGGAAGCCTGCCGCTTGCGTCTGCGGCCGATCTTGATGACTTCGATTGCCTTCATCATGGGCGTGGTGCCGTTGGTATTCTCGTCCGGCGCCGGTGCCGAGATGCGCCATGCGATGGGTGTGGCGGTGTTCTCGGGGATGATCGGGGTGACCGTGTTCGGCCTGTTCCTGACGCCTGTGTTCTTTGTCCTGATCCGCCGTTATGTCGAGCGTCGCGAGGCCCGCAAGGCCGCGCAAGCCAAGCCGCTGGAGAACCACGCATGAACCTGCTCAAACCACTGACCCCGAGCCTGTTGGCGCTGACCCTGGCGGCCTGCGCGGTGGGCCCGGACTACCAGGCGCCGAACACCGAGCCGGCGCAGTTGGGCAACCAGTTGCAGGTCAAGGCCTTCGACCGTAGCCGCTTTGAAAGCGTGTGGTGGCAGCAGTTCGACGACCCGGCCCTGAACCAGCTGGTGCAGGCTTCGCTGCAAGGCAACCGCGACCTGCGCGTGGCCTTCGCCCGGCTCCAGGCGGCGCGCTCGATCCGGGAGGATGTCGACAACGACAACCTGCCGGTGGTGAGCAGCCGCGCCAGCAGCGAGTTGGGCAAGGGCCAGATCCCAGGCCAGACCGAGCGCCGGGTCAACAGCGAACGCTATGACCTGGGTCTGGACATGGCCTGGGAGTTGGACTTGTTCGGCCGCATTCAGCGCCAACTGGAAGCCAGCGAAGCGCAAGAGGCCGCTGCCGCGGCCGACCTGCAGCAGCTGCAGGTGAGCATGATCGCCGAGCTGGTAGATGCCTATGGCCAACTGCGCGGCGCGCAGTTGCGCGAAAAAATCGCCCTGGCCAACCTCAAGACCCAGCAGGACTCGCGCAGCATTACCGAGACCCTGCGCGATGCCGGCGTCGGCAACGAGCTCGACGTGGTTCGCGCCGATGCCCGCCTGGCGGCAGTCGAGGCCACCGTGCCGCAACTGCAGGCACAGCAGGTGCGCGCACAAAACCGCATCGCCACTCTGCTCGGCCAGCGCCCGGATCAGCTCAGCGTAGATCTGTCGCCTAAACAGCTGCCGGCAATCGCCAAAGCACTGCCGATCGGCGACCCCGCTGAACTGCTGCGTCGGCGCCCGGATGTGCGCAGCGCCGAGCGCCAGTTGGCAGCGGCGACCGCCAACGTTGGGGTAGCGACCGCCGACCTGTTCCCGCGGGTAAGCCTGAGTGGCTTCCTTGGCTTCACCGCCGCGCGTGGCTCGCAGATCGGCTCGTCCGCCGCCAATGCCTGGGGGCTTGGCCCGAGTATCACCTGGGCAGCGTTCGACCTGGGCAGCGTACGTGCGCGCATCCGTGGCGCCAAGGCTGACGCCGAAGGCGCACTGGCTACCTACGAACAGCAGGTGCTGCTGGCGCTGGAAGAGTCATCCAATGCGTTCAGTGATTACGGCAAGACCCAACAGCGTTTGCAGGCCTTGATGCGCCAGAGCGATGCCAGCCGCAAGGCCGCCGACCTGGCTTCGATCCGCTATCGCGAAGGCACCGTGGATTATCTGGTACTGCTGGATGCCGAGCGCGAGCGGCTCGGCGCGGAAGATGCCCAGGCCCAGGGCGAAGTCGAGTTGTATCGCGGCATCGTCGCGATCTACAAGGCGCTGGGTGGCGGGTGGCAGCCTGAGACGGTGGCTAGTCTGCGATGACGCTGGAGGGGCGCTACGCACCCCTTTCGCGACACAAGGCCGCTCCTTGTATCTACAGGGAACGCGCACCAACGGCTTACGCGGTCACTGTAAGAGCGGCCTTGTGTCGCGAAAGGCCAGCAAAGCTGGCCCCGACGTACTCAAGCCAGACGCACGAAAGCGGATGGCCTGGCAACAACTCCTTTGGTTGGCTCCTCCCCCAACCGTTTGCCCCGCAGGCCTGGCCTGCGGGGCTTTTTTTGCGCCTGATTTCGACCAAGCCCTCAGCCAACCAGATGCAGATAATGCAGATGCCGCTCGAAGTGATCGAGAATGTCGCCGATCACCTCATCCTTGGACCAGCCCATCACGTCATGGTCCTGGCCGCCTTCACGCAGGTGCACCTCGGCGCGGAAGTACTTGCGCTCCTCGCCCGGCGGCGCATCGCTGGCGGTGACAAAGCTTGGCGTGGCATACGCCTGCGGCCTGATCTCGTAGACGAAGGTGCCCTCGCTCGGGCCGACCTTGAGCATCACGCTGCCCTCGCTGCCTTGCTCGACGCTGCAGTCATAACCCTGCCTGCGCCACTCATCAGCCACCGCCTCACATGCTGGCAGGCCAACGTCGGCGATAAACCGCGAGACGTGGGCACGCCGCGGGAACATCGCCAGGGTGCGCAGGCGCCGTTGCCAGTTACCGGCAGCACGCGAGGCTGTTGGCGAAATCGCCAGTGCCTGATAGCGCAGATCACGTTTGGTGGCGTCCAGCTTGAGCGCCTTGAGCAGCCCGCGGGTACTGAACAGCAGCGCCAGGGTGAACGGCAATGCACTGGCGATGGTTGCCGTCTGCAACGCCTTGAGGCCGTCGGCCAGCAACAGCGCAATCGCCACCAGACCCATGCTCGCCGCCCAGAACACGCGCTGGCGCAACGGGGTGTTCTCCTGCCCACCAGACGCCAGCATGTCCACTACCATCGCCCCGGTATCCGCCGAGGTGACAAAGAACACCACCACCATGATCACCGCCAGGGTGCTGATCACGCTGGCGAACGGGAAGTGTTCAAGGAAGGCAAACAGTGCCAGCGAGGTGTCCTTGTCGACCGCCATGGCCAGGTCAGTCAGGCCCTCGTCGAGGATCATGTGGATCGCGGTGTTGCCGAACACGGTCATCCACAGCAAGGTGAACGCAGTCGGTACGAGCAGCACGCCGGTGACGAACTCACGAATGGTCCGGCCACGGGAAATCCGCGCAATGAACAGGCCGACAAAGGGCGACCAGGCCAGCCACCAGCCCCAGTAGAACAAGGTCCACCCGCCGATCCAGTCGGTTGGCTGGTAGGCGTACAGGTTGAGTGTGCGGCTGACGATCTCGCTCAAGTAACCGCCAGTGTTTTGCACGAAGGTCTGCAGGATCAACACGGTCGGCCCCAGCAGCATGACCATCAGCAACAGCAGCACCGCCAAACCCAGGTTCAGCTCGGACAGGCGGCGGATGCCTTTGTCCAGGCCAGACATCACCGACAAGGTGGCGAGCAAGGTGGTGCCGATGATCAAGGCGATCTGCACCCCGGTCGACACCGGCACACCGAACAGCGCATTGAGCCCGGTATTGATCTGCGCCACGCCAAAGCCCAGCGAAGTGGCGACACCGAACACCGTACCGATGATGGCGAAGATGTCCACGGCATGCCCGAGCGGGCCATAGATACGCTCGCCAATCAGCGGGTACAGCGCCGAACGCAAGGTCAACGGCAAGCCTTGGCGAAAGCTGAAATAGGCCAGGATCAGCGCGACGATGGCATAGATTGCCCAGGCGTGCAGGCCCCAATGGAAGAAGGTGATGCGCATCGCCTCCCCCGCCGCCTGGACCGTGCCGCCGTCGCCAATGGGCGGCTTGAGAAAGTGCATGACCGGCTCGGCCACGCCAAAGAACATCAGGCCGATGCCCATGCCGGCCGAGAACAGCATGGCAAACCAGGTTGTGCTGCTGTAGTCGGGGGTGCTGTGGTCAGGCCCGAGCTTGATGTCGCCATAGCGGCTGATGCCGAGGAACACCACAGTGCCGAGGATGATTGCCACGGCTAGGATGTAGAACCAGCTGACGTTGCCGATGATCCAGCCCTGGATGTGCGCAAACAGGTTTTGCGCATGGGCCTGGAACACGCTCGCGTAAAGCACGAGCAGCAACAGCAGGACAGCAGAAATCCAGAAGACAGGGGGATTGATAGTAGCTTTTGGTGTTTTGTCAGGCGGTGTCGACATCAGAAAGTTGGCTCCAGCGTGGCGCATCGTGCGCACTTTTTTTCAGGTCAAGCGTAGACCGTGCATGGTTCGTCCGACAATGTCTGTAGGAAAACGATCAATGCTCAGGGAAAATAGGGCCAATAAATGCCGCCCTGCAACAATGCTTTTCCCCGCTGCAAGCCTGCTTCCCCCCAGTCCTTCTTGTACACTCGCGCCACTAGCCCCCACCTGTATACGTTTGGTGACAGCATGATTGAGGTAACCGAGGTTTCCATTGCCGAGCTGCGCGCCGCGCTCGAAGCTGGCCGCACCACAGCGGTCGAACTGGTCAAGGCGTACCTGGCACGCATCGATGCCTATGACACGGCCGACAGCGCCAGCGCGCTGAATGCGGTCGTGGTGCGCAACCCAGAGGCGATCGCCGAAGCCCAGGCGTCCGATGCTCGCCGTGCTCGTGGTGAAAGCCGCGGCCCGCTGGAAGGCATCCCCTACACCGCCAAGGACAGCTACCTGGTCAAAGGCATGACCGCCGCCTCCGGCAGCCCGGCGTTTGCCAAGCTGGTGGCGCAACGGGACGCCTTCACCATCGAGCGACTGCGCGCCGCCGGTGCGGTCTGCCTGGGCAAGACCAACATGCCGCCGATGGCCAACGGCGGCATGCAGCGCGGCGTGTATGGCCGCGCCGAGAGCCCGTACAACGCCGCCTACCTGACCGCACCGTTTGCCTCCGGCTCGTCCAATGGTGCCGGCACCGCCACCGCCGCGAGCTTCTGCGCGTTTGGCCTGGCTGAAGAAACCTGGTCCAGCGGCCGCGGCCCGGCCTCGAACAACGGCCTGTGCGCCTACACGCCGTCGCGCGGGGTGATCTCGGTGCGCGGCAACTGGCCGCTGACGCCGACCATGGATGTGGTGGTGCCGTTTGCGCGGACCATGCACGACCTGCTGGAAATCCTCGACGTGGTGGTGGCCGACGACGCCGACACCCGTGGCGATCTGTGGCGCCTGCAGCCGTGGGTGCCAATTCCCAAGGCATCGGCGGTGCGCCCGGCGTCTTATCTTGATCTGGCGCAGGATGCCAGCTCGCTGCAAGGCAAGCGCTTCGGCGTGCCACGCATGTACATCAATGCCGACGAACTCGCCGGCACCTCGGAAAAACCCGGCATCGGTGGCCCGACCGGCCAGCGTATCCACACTCGCCCAAGCGTCATCGCGTTGTGGCAGCAGGCACGCCAGGCGCTGGAAGCCGCCGGCGCCGAAGTGATCGAGGTGGACTTCCCGCTGGTGTCCAACTGCGAAGGCGATCGCCCGGGCGCGCCGACCGTGTACAACCGTGGCATCGTCAGCAAGGAGTTTCTCCACGACGAGCTGTGGGAGTTGTCCGGCTGGGCCTTTGACGACTTCCTGCGCGCCAACAACGACCCCAAGCTCAACTGCCTGGCCGATGTCGACGGGCCGCAGATCTTCCCGCACGACCCGGGCACCCTGCCTAACCGTGAAGACGACCTCGCGGCCGGCATGGACGAATACGTCAACATGGCCAAGCGCGGCCTCAAGAGCTGGGATCAGATCGACACCGTTGCCGATGGCCTGCGCGGCCTGGAGCAGACGCGCAAGCTCGACCTGGAAGACTGGATGGACCAGCTTGGCTTGCACGCCGTGCTGTTCCCGACGGTGGCCGATGTTGGCCCCGCCGATGCCGACGTCAATCCGGCCTCGGCCGACATTGCCTGGAGCAACGGCGTCTGGGTTGCCAACGGTAACCTCGCGATCCGCCATCTGGGCGTGCCGACCGTAACCGTGCCGATGGGTGTGATGGCCGATATCGGTATGCCGGTCGGGCTGACCTTTGCCGGCCGTGCCTACGATGACTCGGCCCTGCTGAGCTTCGCCTGTGCCTTCGAGTCGACCGGCTCGCGCCGCATCGTGCCGCCGCGCACTCCGGCACTGGGCTGAACCACGCGCTGCCGATTGACGCCCTCGCGATAATTCAACAAAATGTTAAAAATTGACATTTTGTTGAATTATCCATGCGCGCTGCACACATTCTTCGTGAACGCCAGATTGTCCTCTCCACGCTGAAAGCCGCCATCGCGGCAATCGGCAGCGTGGCCGGGCGCAATATGGAAATCCTCCTGCACGACCTCGACCAGCCCGAGCAATCGGTGGTGGCCATCGCCAATGGCCAGCTATCTGGGCGCGTAGTCGGCAGCCCGATCCTTGCCGCGCCGGAGCAGGACCAGGGCTTCAAGGCCCTGATGCAGGCGGCCAACCAGCCTGGCTGCGAGCCGGTGATCCTGCCCGACTACCCCACTGTGATCAAAGGCCGCACCCTGCGCAGCGCCACGGCGATCCTGCGCGACAGCGAAGGGCAGCCGTTCGCCAGCCTGTGCATCAACGTCGACAACAGTGGGCTGGATTCCGCCCTCGCCTTTCTCACTCAACTGCAGCCACTGACTGCCGCGCCACCTGCAGTGGCGGTGGTTGAGGACGCGGCCGACATGGCGCTGCTGATGACCCAGATCATCGACAGCGCCCTGGCTTCATCTGGTCAGGGCCGGCTCAACAAGCAGGCCAAGGTCGAGGCCGTGCGCCTGATGCAGGAGCGCGGCCTGTTCATCGTCAAGGGTGGGGTCGAGAAGGCCGCAGCCGCGCTCGGCGTGACCCGCTACACCGTTTACAACTATCTGGAGCAGCTGCGTGGCGAGCCCACTGCAGCGCCCCGCCAGCCATAATCCAGCGGAGATCAGCATGCCTTTGCACATCCAAACCCCCTTGATCGAATCGCGGCCGATGTCGCTCGCCGCTGGCCGTTCGATCTGGCTCAAGCTCGACGCCCTGCAGCCGTGCGGCTCGTTCAAGCTGCGCGGGGTTGGCCACGCCTGTGAGCTGCACCATGCTCGCGGTGCGCGTCACTTTGTATCTTCATCGGGCGGTAACGCCGGGCTGGCGGTGGCCTTTGCCGGGCGCAGTTTGGGCGTGCCGGTGACCGTGGTCGTCCCCGAGACCACCAGCGAGCGGGCCAGGCAGCTGCTGCGCCTGGAGGACGCCAAGGTCATCGTCCACGGCGGCTCCTGGCAGGAAGCCAACCAGCTGGCGCAAACCCTGGTCGGCGCCAATGATGCCTTCATTCATCCATTCGATGACCCACTGCTGTGGACCGGCCACGCCAGCCTGATCGACGAAGTCGCCGCTGCCGGCTGCAAGCCCGATGCGCTGATCTTGTCGGTCGGTGGTGGCGGCCTGCTCAGCGGCGTAGTCGAAGGCCTCAAGCGCAATGGCTGGGACGATGTGCCGGTACTGGCGGTAGAGACCACAGGCGCGGCGTCGTTTCACGCCGCAGTCGAGGCTGGTCACACGGTCGAGCTGCCTGCGCTAAGCTCCATCGCCACTTCCCTGGGCGCCAAGCGGGTTGCGGAGCAAGCGCTGGAATGCGCGCGCAGCCATACGGTTGAAAGCCATTTGGTCACGGACCGCGAGGCGCTGCAGGCGTGTGAGCGCTTCCTTGCCGATCACCGTCTGCTGGTCGAGCCGGCCTGCGGCGCGGCCTTGGCGCTGGCCTACAAAGCAGAGGCGCTGGGTAACTACCGCAAGGTGCTGGTGGTCGTGTGTGGTGGGGCTACGGCCACGCTTGACCAGATTCAGCTGTGGTTGGCTGCGCAGTAGCTCATTCCAAGCGCGTAAAAAAGCCCGTGACGAGCACGGGCCAAGAGCACCACCGCAGAAAACGTCAGTTACTGCCCATCAATGATCCATCTCGTCCTTGGTGACCTTGCCGCTGTACGGGTCAACATGGAAGTCGTACTTCATGCCATCAGCCTTGACGCCCTCGCCTTCCCAATGGCCGTCGTCGGCCTCGATCTTGGTGATCTGGGTGTAGCCGGCGGCCTTGAGGCTGGCTTCGGCCTGATCCTTGGTGACTTTCCAGTCGGCGCCAGGCTGGTCAGCCCAGGCTGCGCTTGCGCCCAATGCACCTACCAGAGCGAGACCTGTGAACAGTCGAGTCATCGATTTCATCGTTAACGTCCTTTTTGCATGAAGGTATTTGCTGCGACCGGTCGAGTACGGCGAAGGTTCACTCCTTGTGCAAGGCGTGTTCACGGTGCATCGCCAGGTGCCCGGTCTTGGCACTTTTGACCTCGTATTGCGGCTCATCCTCCGAGCAATGGCGCTGCCTGCCCATGAACTCGACATCGTGCAGATGCACCTTGGTCACCGTGCCGTGAATGACCCCAGCCTCGGAATTCCAGCGCACCGTATCGCCCACTTTGTATCTTGTGCTCATCGGTTAATGCCTCCTCACGACCGTCATATCTGTCTGTTTTACTAGGCCTCAGCTGCGGGAAATAATTCCTCGCCGTTCGCCCAATGGCGACAACAGGTGCAGGGCGACACACAACTCTGACGAAATGCGTCTACGACCCTTTCGATATGCGGCCAGTGAAGGCACAATGCGTGTCCTTTTTTTGGCCGGCCTGGCCGGGGGCCTTAAATGATCAAGACGCCGTACTACCTCATCGACAAACAGAAGCTGCTGGGCAACCTCGAGAAGATTGCCTACGTGCGCGAACACTCCGGCGCCAAGGCGCTGCTGGCGCTCAAGTGCTTTGCAACCTGGTCGGTATTCGACCTGATGCAGCAATACATGGACGGCACCACTTCGTCCTCGCTCTACGAGCTCAAACTGGGCCGGGAGAAGTTCGTCGGCGAAACCCACGCCTACAGCGTGGCCTGGGCCGATGACGAAATCGAAGACATGCTCGCCAACTGCGACAAGATCATCTTCAACTCGATCGGCCAGCTGCAGCGCTTTGCCGAACAGTCCGAAGGCAAGGTCCGCGGCCTGCGCGTCAACCCGCAGGTGAGCAGCTCCGATTATTTGCTGGCCGACCCGGCGCGCCCATTCAGCCGCCTCGGCGAGTGGGACCCGGAGAAGATCGAGCAGGTCATCGGCCAGATCTCTGGGTTCATGTTCCACAACAACTGCGAGAACGGCGACTTCAGCCTGTTCGACAAGATGCTTGCGCACATCGAAGAGCGCTTTGGCCATCTGCTGCACAAGGTCGAGTGGGTCAGCCTCGGTGGCGGTATCCACTTCACCGGTGCCGGCTATGCGTTGGACGAGTTCTGCGCGCGCCTTAAGGGCTTCTCCGAGAAGTACGGCGTGCAGGTGTACCTGGAGCCGGGCGAAGCCGCCATCACCCAGAGTGCCTCGCTGGAAGTGACCGTGCTCGACACCCTGTACAACGGCAAGAACCTGGCCGTGGTCGACAGCTCGATCGAAGCGCACATGCTCGACCTATTGATCTATCGCCTCGACGCCAAGATGGCCCCCAACGATGGCGCGCACAGCTACATGGTGTGCGGCAAGTCGTGCTTGGCCGGTGACATCTTCGGCGAGTACCAATTCGATCGTCCGCTGGCCATTGGTGATCGCCTGTCGTTCATCGACGCGGCCGGTTACACCATGGTCAAGAAAAACTGGTTCAACGGTTTGAAAATGCCATCCATTGTGGTCAAGCAACTCGACGGCAGCGTCGAAGTGGTCCGCGAGTTCGGTTTTGAAGACTACGTTTCCAGCCTGTCGTAAGTCAGGCCTTCAGTAAGGAGCAAGGGATAAATTGAAGAAGAACGTTCTTATCATTGGTGCAGGAGGTGTCGCCAAGGTGGTGGCCCACAAGTGCGCGCAGCATAACGACGAACTCGGTCGTATTGCCATTGCGTCACGGAACATCTCCAAATGCCAGGCCATCATCGACAGCGTCAAGGCCAAGGGCAGCCTCAAGGTTCCCGCCGATATCCACGCCTTCTCGCTAAATGCACTCGATATCGAGGCGACCAAGGCACTGATCCGCGAGACCGAATCGCAGATCGTGATCAACGTAGGCTCTGCATTCCTCAACATGTCGGTGCTGCGCGCCTGCATCGATACCGGCGTTGCCTATCTGGACACCGCCATCCACGAAGAGCCGGGCAAGATCTGCGAGACCCCGCCGTGGTACGGCAACTACGAGTGGAAACACCTCGAAGAATGCCAGGACAAGAACATCACAGCCATTCTCGGCGTCGGTTTCGACCCGGGTGTGGTCAACAGCTATGCCGCACTGGCACAGCAGCAATACTTCGACCAGATTGACTCGATCGACATTCTCGACGTCAATGCTGGCTCGCATGGCAAGTACTTCGCCACCAACTTCGACCCGGAAATCAACTTCCGCGAGTTCACCGGGCAAGTGTGGAGCTGGCAGAACAGCCAGTGGACCAGCAATACCATGTTCGAGGTCAAGCGCACCGACGACCTGCCGGTGGTCGGCTCGCAGAACCTGTACCTGACCGGTCACGACGAAGTGCACTCGCTGTCGAAAAACCTCGGCGTGCCCAACGTGCGCTTCTGGATGAGCTTCGGCGAGCACTACATCAACGTCTTCACCGTGCTGAAAAACCTTGGCCTGCTCTCAGAGCAACCGGTCAAGACCGCTGAAGGCCTTGAAGTGGTGCCGTTGAAAGTGGTCAAGGCAGTGCTGCCTGACCCGTCCTCGCTGGCGCCTGGCTACACCGGCAAGACCTGCATCGGTGACCTGGTCAAGGGCCGCAAGAACGGCCAGCCGCGCGAAGTGTTCATCTACAACGTGGCTGATCACGAAGAAGCCTACGCCGAGACCGACAGCCAGGGCATCTCCTACACCGCAGGCGTTCCGCCAGTGGCGGCGGCGTTGCTGGTTGCTCGCGGCGAATGGGACGTCAAGCGCATGGCCAACGTCGAGGAGCTGCCAGCCGAGCCGTTCCTCAAGGCGCTGGACGTGATGGGCCTGCCGACCCGTATCAAGGATGAACACGGCGATCGTCCCTGGGACGCTGAAGCCTAAGCAGTAACACGAAGGGGCGCCATGATGGCGCCCCTTCTGCATTGCAGGTTTTGCTGATCAGGGCTTGAGGTCAGGGTCAGTGGTCTGATGGTCCTGGCTGACCGGGTCGATATCATCCGGGTTGGCCGGGTCCTGACGCTTGTCGATGGCCGGTGGCGGGGTCAGCTGGAGAATCTCGCTGGTGTAGGCCCACTCCTCCTCGACCCGCTCGGGGCTGTCGTTCAGATGCGTGCCGTACGATGGGATGATCTGCTTGATCTTGTCCTGCCACGGCGCGCTCGCGAGTTTGTCCTTGAACACCTTGTTGAGCAAATCGAGCATGATCGGCGGCGCAGTCGAAGCGCCCGGCGATGCACCGAGCAGGCCGGCGATACTGCCATCCTTGGACGCGACCACTTCAGTGCCGAGCTTGAGCACCCCGCCCTGGTTTTCGTCTTTCTTGATGATCTGCACGCGCTGACCGGCCTGCCACAGGCGCCAGTCTTCTTTCTTCGCCTCGGGGAAGTAGGTCTGCAACGCTTCGAAGCGGTCGTCATCGGACTGCAGTACCTGGCCAATCAGGTACTGCACCAGGTCGAACTCACGCACGCCAACACGCACCATCGGCCAGGTGTTGTGCAAGCTCATGCTGGCCACAAGATCGAACAGCGAGCCCTGTTTGAGGAACTTGGTCGAAAAGGTCGCGAACGGGCCGAACAGGATCATCCGCTTGCCATCGAGCACACGGGTATCAAGATGCGGCACCGACATGGGCGGCGCACCGGTTGCAGCGATGCCGTAGGCCTTGGCCATGTGGCGCTCGGCGATAGCTGGATTGTCGGTCACCAGGAACGAGCCACCCACGGGGAAGCCTGCGTAATCCTTGGCCTCTTCGATGCCGGACTTCTGCAGCAGTGGCAGCGCTGCGCCGCCAGCACCGATGAACAGGAACTTGGCATCGGTGGCCGACTTGCTGCCATCCTTGAGGTTCTTGTACTCGACGTGCCAGGAGCCATCGTCGTTGCGGCTGATGTCCTGCACTTCGCTGGAGAGCTTGAGGCTGAAGTTTTCGCGTGACTGCAAATACCCTACGTACTGGCGGGTAATTTCACCAAAGTTGACGTCGGTGCCGAGCGGCGTCCAGGTCGCCGCAAGCTTCTGATTGGGGTCGCGCCCTTCCATCATCACCGGCACCCATTTTTTGATCTGGGCAGGGTCTTCGGAATACTGCATCCCCCTGAATAGCGGGCTGGCCTGGAGCGCGTCGTAGCGTTTTTTCAGGAAACGAATGTTGTCATCGCCCCAGACGAAACTCATGTGCGGCGTTGAATTGATGAACGAGCGTGGGTTTTTCAACACGCCGTTCTTGACCTGCCAGGCGAGGAACTGGCGAGTGATCTGGAACGACTCGTTGATTTCCACCGCCTTGGTGATGTCGATCTTGCCGTCTTTCTCGGGGGTGTAATTGAGTTCGGCCAGCGCAGAGTGCCCAGTGCCGGCGTTGTTCCAGCCGTTGGAGCTTTCTTCGGCGACCTTGTCCAGCCGCTCGACCATCTCCATCGACCAGCTCGGCTCCAGTTCGTTGAGCCAGATCGCCAGGGTCGAACTCATGATCCCGCCGCCAACCAGCAAGACGTCCACCCGCTTGGTTTCGGCAGCCTGGGCGTTGGCCAGCCCACAACTGAGGGTGAAACCTGCGAGCAGCAGTTTCGAGGTGTTCGTGATCGTCATGTGGTTCTCCAGCGAGGCCAGATGCGCCTCTGTCTGTAGGTGAATGAATAACCCAGCCTTATCAGTGTTAGCCCAGGTTGGGTGCTGCCTCCACTCAGGGGTGTCTGGTTTCGAGGCGAGCCAGGCGGGATCAGTTCAACCGAGTGTCCGGGGTCGCCTCTGGCCGGTTTAATCTGAACGCGCCGGGACAGGGCCAGTCCCAACCTTCATCCACGCATCAATGAAGGAGAAACCGATGGCCATCACCGTAAGTGACTTTCTCGTCGAGCGTTTGCGCCAGTGGGGTGTCACGCGCATCTTTGGCTACCCCGGCGACGGCATCAACGGCGTGTTCGGCGCCCTGCGTCGGGCCGGCTCGATCGAATTCGTGCAGTGCCGCCACGAAGAAATGGCCGCGTTCATGGCCAGCGCGCATGCCAAGTTCACCGGCGAGCTGGGGGTGTGCATCGCCACCTCCGGGCCCGGCGCCTCGCACCTGCTGACCGGTCTGTATGACGCACGCATGGACCACATGCCGGTCCTGGCCATCGTCGGCCAACAGGCACGCACGGCGTTGGGCGGGCATTACCAGCAGGAGTTGGACCTGGTGTCGATGTTCAAGGACGTCGCCGGCGCCTTTGTTCAGCAGGCCGCCGCGCCGTCGCAGGTGCGCCACCTGGTCGACCGCGCCGTGCGCACCGCCATCGGCGAGCGCAAAGTCACGGCATTGATCCTGCCCAACGACTTGCAGGAACTGGCTTATGAAGAACCAGCCCGGGCCCATGGCACGCTGCATTCGGGTATCGGCTTCAGTAAGCCGAAAGTAGTTCCGTACGATGCCGATCTGCAGCGCGCAGCCGATGCGCTCAATGCTGGCAAGAAAGTTGCGATTCTGGTCGGTGCCGGCGCCTTGCAGGCGGGTGAGCAGGTGCAGGCAGTTGCCGAAAAACTCGGTGCAGGTGTCGCCAAAGCCCTGCTCGGTAAAGCGGTCCTGCCTGACGACCTGCCGTGGGTCACTGGCTGCATCGGCCTGCTCGGCACCGAACCGAGCTTCAAGCTGATGGAAGAATGCGACACCTTGCTGATGATCGGCTCGGGCTTCCCCTACGCCGAGTTCCTGCCCAAGGAGGGCCAGGCTCGGGGCGTGCAGATCGACCTTGCCCCCGACATGCTCAGCCTGCGCTACCCAATGGAAGTGAATCTGGTCGGTGATGCCGCCGACACCCTCGCAGCCCTGCTGCCACTGCTGGAAGAAAAAAACCAACGCAGTTGGCAGCACAAGGTCGAAAGCTGGCGCAAGGATTGGGACAAGAAGCTGGCCAAGCGAGCGCTGACCTCGGCCGACCCGATCAACCCGCAGCGAGTGGTGCACGAATTGTCGCCACGCCTGCCCGACAACGCCATCATCACCAGCGATTCCGGCTCGTGCGCCAACTGGTTCGCCCGCGACCTGCAGATCCGTGAGGGCATGCAGTGCTCGCTCTCCGGCGGGCTGGCGTCTATGGGCGCAGCAGTGCCATACGCGATTGCCGCCAAGTTCGCCCATCCGGAGCGCAGCGTCATCGCCCTGGTCGGTGACGGCGCGATGCAGATGAACAACATGGCCGAGCTGATCACCGTGGCCAAGTATTGGCAGCAATGGGGCAATGGCCGCTGGATCTGCGCGGTGTTCAACAACCAGGACCTCAACCAGGTGACCTGGGAGCAACGGGTGATGGAGGGCGACCCGAAGTTCGCCGCCAGCCAGGACATCCCTGATGTGCCCTATCACCTGTTCGCCATTTCGATCGGCTTGAAGGGCATTTATGTAGGCCGTGAAGAAGACGTCGCGCCCGCCTGGGAAGAAGCGCTGGCCAGTGATGTGCCGGTGCTGATCGATTTCCGCACCGACCCGGATGTGCCCCCGCTGCCGCCACATATGACCCTTGAGCAGGCGAAGAAATTTGCCTCGGCATTGCTCCAGGGCGATCCCAATCAGGCCGGGATCATCAAGCAAACCGCCAAGCAATTGCTCAGCGGCGTACTGCCTAAACGCGATTGATGCCTACGGCCCTGAAGCCGCTGCGGCGCATTTGCCGCAAGGGCTTCAGGGCCATCTGACAATTGCCGACGGCCAACACTTGCAACCAGACCGATCTACAAATACTGTATGAATATTCAGTACATCGAGATCGACTAATGGAGCTCATCGCCAAGCTCGGCATCCTTGCTGACGCCGCCAAGTACGACGCCTCGTGCGCCAGCAGCGGTGCGCCCAAGCGCAGCTCGCGCGGCCGCGACGGGCTTGGTGCGACCAATGGCATGGGCATCTGTCACAGCTATACGCCGGATGGCCGCTGCGTCTCGCTGCTCAAGGTGCTGCTGACCAACTTCTGCCTGTACGACTGCCAATACTGCGTCAACCGCCGTACCAGTAACGTGCCGCGGGCGCGCTTCACGCCTGAAGAGGTGGTGCGGCTGACCCTGGATTTCTACCGGCGCAACTGCATCAGCGGGCTGTTTCTCAGTTCCGGCATCATTCGCTCGGCCGACTACACCATGGAGCAGTTGATCGAAGTTGCCCGGCTGCTGCGTGAAGAGCACGAGTTTCGCGGCTACATCCACCTCAAGACCATCCCCGATGCCGACCCGCTGCTGATCGAGCAGGCCGGCCGCCTGGCGGATCGGCTGAGCGTGAATGTCGAACTGCCTACTGATGAAAGCCTCAAGCGCCTGGCCCCGGAAAAACAGGGCCACACCATCCGCCAGGCCATGGGCACAATCCAGCGCGGCCAACAGGCCGTAGCCGGCGAGCCGCGGGCGCCGCGTTTTGCCCCTGCTGGGCAAAGTACCCAGGTCATTGTCGGCGCTGATGAGACCGATGACCGGACCCTGCTTGGCAATTCCGAATCGTTGTATCAGGGGTTTGGCCTCAAGCGCGTGTATTACTCAGCCTTCAGCCCGATCCCCGACAGCCCTGGCAGCGTGCCATTGGCCGCCCCGCCATTGCTGCGCGAGCACCGCTTGTACCAGGCTGACTTCCTCATGCGCGGTTATGGCTACAAGGCTGGCGAGCTGCTCAGCCAGGCCGGCAACCTGGATCTGGATATCGACCCCAAGCTGGCCTGGGCGCTGTCCAACCGCGAGGTGTTCCCACTGGACCTCAACCGCGCCGAGCCCGCCTTGCTTGCGCGGATTCCCGGCATCGGCCTGCGCAGTGTCGAGCGCCTGGTAGCGCTGCGCCGGGAGCGGCGTATCCGTTATGACGACCTGATTCAGCTGCGCTGCGTACTCGACAAGGCGCGGCCTTTCATTGTCACCAGCGACTATCGCCCGGCGCAGGCCGATTTGCGCAGCGGCCTGCTGCGTGCGCGCCTGCGCGAACCGCAAGCGCCAGTGCAGATGGGCCTGTGGGGATGATCGCGCTCGACTGCGACCAGCAATTCAGCCTCTGGCGCGAACAGGCGCGCGCGCTGCTCGGGCATGGCATCGACCCCGCCGACGTCACTTGGGCGCAAGGGCCGATGGACGATCTGCTGGCAGTGCCGGCGCCCCTGCCAGAGGGCCCGGGGCCGTTTCGGGCAAAGGTGCCAGCGGCGTTGCTGGCGCAGCTGGAACAGGCCTCGCGCTACTGCGGCGAGCAGCGCTGGAACCTGTTGTATGAAGTGCTCTGGCGGGTCGCCCATGGCGATCGTACCGCCATGCTCCCCGGCGACCGCCTCGGCAGCGAGCTGCACCGGCGGATCAAGCAGGTCAGCCGCGAAGCCCATCACTTGCATGCGTTTGTGCGCTTCGTGCCGCTGCCGGCAGCACTGGCTGCGCAGCTGCAACTGGACCTGGTCGCCTATCATCAGCCGGCCCACGACATTCTTGAAAGTGCCAGCGGCCACTTTGCCGAACGCCTCGGCCGCCAGCGCTGGTTGATCGCCACCGACCGCGACGGCATTCGCTTCGACGGCCATACACTAGACTACCGGCGCCACTGCCCCGAGCCCTGGCGGCAATGGGCGCAGCACGCCGACGACCCCGGTGCGGATCTGTGGCGCACCTACTACCGGCACATCTTCAATCCGGCCCGGCTCAACCCCGATGCAATGCGCATGCACATGCCGGGCAGGTTCTGGCGGCACTTGCCCGAAGGCATGCTGATCCCGCAACTGATGGGCCAGGCCCGCCAAGGCAAGCAGCGCGATGGCCAGGCGCTGGAAGTTGCCCAGCAGGCCGGCAAGCGTATCGGCAAAGCCAGAGACTGAGCCAGTCGCCGCAGTTACTGAACCCGCCAGTCCGGCAAATGTGAAAAATTCATTGGATTTTTTCCGAGTGTGGCTATTTCCGTTCGGAAAATTCTGACAAACTAATTGTTAATGTTTCTCATACGCAGAATCATTTACAAATAGAACGTCAGGAATCGTTTGCCATGTCTTGCCCTACTCCGCAACGTCGTTTCAGCCCGTCGCGTACTCTCTTGGCTTCCGCCATCTGCATGGCCAGCATGGCCCATGCCGTAGCCGAAGAAGCCGTCAAGCCCAAGGATGGGGCGCAATCGACTGTCATGGAATTAGGCGCAACCGAAGTCAGCTCGGAGCGGCTGGGCAGTACCACCGAAGGCTCCCGCTCCTACACCACCGGTGCCATGGCCACGGCGACCAAACTGCCGCTTACCATGCGTGAGACGCCACAGGCGGTCACGGTGATTACCCGCCAGCGCATGGACGACCAGGCGATGACCAGCATCAATGACGTGGTCAAGGCCACGCCGGGGCTGTTCCTCAACTTCTCCAGTGGCCCTGGCCGGCAGACCTATACCGCGCGTGGCTTCGACATCGACAACATCATGTATGACGGCATCCCCAGCGGTTACTCGGGCTGGACGGCCGGGGTGCAGCCAAACCTGGCGATGTTCGACCGGGTTGAAGTAGTACGCGGCGCTACAGGTTTGGTGACCGGCGCGGGCAATCCGTCGGCGGCGATCAACATGGTGCGCAAGCGGCCCTTGGCCGAACAGAAAGTCACCCTGACCGGCGCTGCCGGCAGCTGGGACGACTACCGCGGCGAGGTCGATGCCTCCAGTCCGCTCAACGACAGCGGCACCTTGCGCGGCCGAGTGGTCACCTCCTACCGCGACGCCAACAGCTTTGTCGACGATGCCGAAGAAAGCCACGGCCTGTTCTACGCGGTGACCGAAGCGGACCTCAGCGACGACACCACGCTGACCGTGGGCCTGTCTCACCAGAAGGACAAGACCAACTACTTCTGGGGTTCTTCGATGGTTGGCCTTGATGGCCACCACCTCGACCTGCCGCGCTCGTACAACCCGAGCACCGACTGGGAGAACAAGGACCAGGAAATCAACACGGTGTTTGCCGAGCTGCGCCAGCGCCTGGCCAATAACTGGAAGCTGCAGGTCAATGCCAACTATGCCGAGCAGAACGCGCTGTTCTCGGGGTCGTACCAGTCGCGTTGGGACGGCGCAACCCTACAGCGTACGGTTTATCAGTCCAAGCACGATGAAAACCAGGCGGGGGTGGACGCATTTGCCAGCGGCCCGTTCCAGGCGCTGGGGCGCAGTCATGAACTGGTGGTTGGTACCAGCCGCCGCATCTACGACATGACCAACCACAATTACAGCCCGTACTCTATGGTCTGGCCCATCGATGCGGGTAAACCGAATTTCCTGCATACCGCCGATGACCGTGCTGTCACTACCCAGGACGGCGTGTACATGACCACCCGCCTGAGCCTGGCCGACCCGCTCAAGCTCATCCTCGGCGGCCGGCTGGACTGGTATGACTACGATGACAAGGATGGCCAGGGCGATTACAAGGTCACCCGCAACGTGACCCGCTATGCCGGCCTGATCTACGAGCTCAATGACAATCACTCGGTGTATGTCAGCTACAGCGATATCTTCCAGCCACAGACCGAGCGCGGCTCGAGCAATTCGCCGGTGCGTCCGATTGAAGGCAAGAACTACGAGGTTGGTATCAAGGGCGAGTACTTCAACGGTGCCCTGAACGCCAGCCTGGCGGTATTCCGCGTCGATCAGGAGAACCGTGCGGTGGAAGTGCTCGACCGTACTGTCTGTTCGTCGACTCAGCTTACCTGCTACGAAGCCTCTGGCGAGATCCGCAGTCAGGGTATCGACATGGAGCTGCAAGGCGCACTCACCGACAACTGGCAGATCGGCGGCGGTTACACCTATGCTCGCACCCATACCACCAAGAATGCCGCGCAGCCGGCGCTGGTCAACAAGCAGTTCGACACGGACACCCCTGAGCATCAGTTCAAGATCAGCACGACCTACCGCTTCCAGGGCCCTCTGGAAAAACTGCGAGTCGGCGGCAGCGTCAACTGGCAGAGCCGGATGTACAACGACATCGCGCTGGCCGACGGTGGCAACTACCGGCTTGAACAAGGTGCCTATGCAGTCACCGACGTGATGGCCGGCTATCAGGTCAACCGCAACCTCGACCTGCAGCTCAATGCCAACAACATCTTTGACCGCAAGTACTACTCGGCCATTTCGCAATCCTGGCAATACGGCGGCGATGTCTATGGCGCGCCGCGCAACATGATGCTGACTGCCAAGTACAGCTTCTAAATCAGAGCGTGAAGAGCCAGCCGCCAAGGTTCACTTGGCGGCTGGCTCTTCGTACGTTGCCTCAAGCGACGCGATGATCGTCTTTGATCAGTTTTTTCTGCGCCTGCATGGCCTCGCCCAATTGCTCCAGGGTCGCCTTGTCGAGCAACTCCTTGGCCCGCGGGAACATGTCCGACTCCTCCTCCTCGATGTGATGCTCGAGCAGCTCCTTGAGCACCTTCATTCGCCCGGAAAACTCCAGGGTTTCGGGTGGCGTCTTGAGCAGGTCAGGCAATACCAGCGCATCCACCGTACGGTGCTCCTCCTTGGCCTCGTGGTACATTTTGGCGTCTTCCTTGTCGCCGGCCTGGGTCAGTGCAGGGTAGAAGATCTCTTCTTCGATAGTGGTATGCGCCTGCAGCTCCAGCTCGATCCGCGCCAACAGCTCGGTGCGTTTTTTCAATGCCCGTTCAGTGGTGTTGGACAGCTCTTCGAGCAGCTTTTTCACTGTCTTGTGGTCTTGTTCCAGCAGTTCGATAGCGTTCATTCAGCACCTCATCAGTACCCGGTTGGAATCACGGCGTCGCGTAGGATTGAGTTGCTCGTGCTGGCCAGGTTCCATCCGTTTGCCAAACGGCAATCGCTGCTGAAAAAAATCTCGGCCTGGATGATAGGTTTTCTCATTCCCATTCGACTTACTCAGCGAAGGGCAGATAAGCCCGCCTGCCACCCACAACGAGATTTCACGCCATGACCGCCCCTTTCCCGGTTGGCCGCCTCAGCGCCAGCCTTCGCAGCGCCCTGCTCCTCTCCACCCTGCTTGGGCTGGGCCTAGCCATGCCCGCCAAGGCCGCCGACAGCAGCGTGCGCGATTACCACATCCAGGCCGGTGACCTGGGCACTGCGCTGACCCGTTTCGCTGCTGAAAGCGGCGTGGTGCTGTCGTTCGACCCAGCACTGACGCGGGGTCAGGCTACGGCTGGCCTGGATGGCAGTTTTGCTGCCGATCAAGGCCTGCAACGACTGTTGCTCAATTCCGGCCTGCAAGCGGTGCGCGAGGGCGACGGTCGTTACTCGCTGCAACCGATCGCACAGGACGGCGCGGCCTTGGAGCTGGGCGCGACCGAAGTGATATCCAATCAGCTGGGTACCGTCAGCGAAGGCACCGGCTCGTACACCCCAGGCTCGATCGCCACCGCCACCCGGCTGGTACTGACCCCGCGCCAGACGCCACAGTCGATCACCGTGGTCACCCGTCAGCACATGGATGACTTCGGCCTCAACAGCGTCGACGACGTCATGCGTCACACCCCGGGCATTACCGTTTCAGCCTTCGACAGCGAGCGCAGCAACTACTACGCGCGCGGCTTTTCGATCAACAACTTCCAGTACGACGGCATCCCCTCGACCGCGCGCAACGTCGGCTATTCAGCCGGCAACACCCTCAGTGACATGGCCATCTACGACCGCGTCGAGGTGCTCAAGGGCGCGACTGGCCTGCTCACCGGCGCAGGCTCGCTGGGTGCGACCATCAACCTGGTGCGCAAAAAGCCTACGGCTGACTTCCAGGGCCACGCGACGCTGGGCGCAGGCTCGTGGGACAACTACCGCAGCGAGCTGGACGTCAGCGGCCCGCTCAACGACAGCGGCAACGTGCGTGGGCGAGCGGTAGCGGCCTATCAGGACAAGCACTCGTTCATGGACCGCTACTCGCGCAAGACCCCGGTGTACTACGGCATCCTCGAGTTCGACCTGTCGCCAGACACCCTGCTCACCGTCGGCGGCGACTATCAGGACAGCCTGCCCAAGGCCTCGTCGTGGTCAGGCAGCTTCCCCCTGCTCAACGCCCAAGGCCAGCACAACAACATCTCGCGCTCGTTCAACAATGCGGCTGACTGGAGCAGTTGGGAGCAGTACACCCGCACCGTGTTCGCCATGCTCGAGCACAACTTCGACAACGGCTGGGTGAGCAAACTGCAGGTCGATCACAAGATCAACGGCTACCACGCGGTGATGGGCACCATCCAGGGCACCACGCCGAATGCCGACGGCACCTCGGCGATCGTCCCCGGCAAGTTCACCGGCGAGACTGTCAGCGACTCGGCCGACCTGTATGCCTCCGGCCCGTTCAGCCTGTTTGGGCGTGAACACGAACTGGTGGTCGGCGGCTCCATCGCCCACTCCAACTGGGATGGCAAAGGCTACTGGAACTACACCCTGCGCGAGCCCAACGTGGTCGACTTCAACAACTGGCACGGCAACATTGCCGAGCCAGATTGGGGCAGGCCTTCGCAGCGCACCGACGATACCGTGCGCCAAACCGGCGCTTACTTCACCACGCGGCTGAACGTCACCGACGACCTGAAAGTGCTGCTCGGCGGTCGGGTGGTCAACTACACCATCAGTGGCCTCGACCCGACCTACAAGGAAAGCGGCCGCTTCGTACCCTACGTCGGCGCCATCTACGACCTCAACGACACGTACTCGGTGTACGCCAGCTACACCGATATCTTCATGCCGCAGGAAGCCTTCAACCGCGATCGCGACAACAAGATGCTCGAGCCGGACGAAGGCCAGAACTACGAGATCGGCCTCAAGGCCGAGTTTCTCGACGGTCGTCTGAACGCCAGTGCTGCGTACTTCGAAGTGCACGAGGACAACCGCTCGATCTCCGATGACGAATACAACGACCGCGTGCCAACACCGAACAACTATGCCTTCAAGGGCACCCAGGCTGTCACCAAAGGCTACGAAATCGAAGCGTCCGGCGAGCTTGCGCCGGGCTGGCAGGTCCAGGCCGGCTACAGCCACAAGATCGTGCGTGATGACAACAACCTGAAGATTTCCACCTTCGAACCGGAAGATCAGGTCACCCTGTACACCAGCTACAAGCTGACCGGTGCACTCGACAAGCTGACTATCGGCGGCGGCGCGCGCTGGCAGAGCGTGGCCTGGCAGGACATCTACAACACGCCGCAGGCACGCTACGAAGAGTTTTCGCAGAAGGCCTACTGGCTGGTCGATGCCATGGCCCGCTACCAGTTCACCAAACAGCTGTCGGCGACCGTCAACGCCAACAACCTGTTCGACAAGAGCTACTACACCAACCTTGGCTTCTACAAAGCGGGCGCCTATGGCGAGCCGCGCAACTACATGCTGACCACCCGCTGGGACTTCTGAGCGCGACCTGAGCACGTGGCGCCCAAAACGGGCGCCCTTGCAGCAGGCTGCCGTCGGTCGCCCAAGCATGAGCCTGCTTGCACCCTTGCATGATGCAGACTAATAGTTAAAGCATCTGCCTGGGGAGGCGCTCAACATGCAGCCGCGTTTTGTGGTGATTCCAGCTGTGCCAAAAGAAAAACCGTGCCCTCAGCACGGTATTGGGTTCTACACGGGGGCTGTCTGCAACGGCTTCAACCTGTACGACAACGTTGAAAAGCTGCGATTGCAACTGACCTTCAATCAGCGAGCTGAGGCTGAAGCGGAGTGCTCGCGGCTTAACGTGAGTGCGCCTGGCTGAAACGTTCAGAGCTTGCCAGGCAACGGTCCGGTCTCGTTCTGACTGCGCCAACGCTGCAGGTTGTGCATGACCCACTGCGCGGGCAACGGCCCGGCGGCCACCTCTCGCATGCTCGCCGCCAGCTGCTGGCGCAGCTCGGCCACGTTGCATGGCGCATTGTGCGACACGGCCAGGTACAAACCCTCGGCAGATACCGGCGGCTCAAGCATCTGCAGCTTGTGCTCCACACCCAGCGTGCGCGCCAGTGCCATGCCGGGATAGCGTTCGAACAGCACATAGTCGTTACGTTTGTGCAGCAGCTTCTCGAACGCCTGGTGGGCGCTGGGCACGGCTTCCAGATTGAGATTGGCGCTGGCGTAGTCATCGAACGCCTGGCCGTGGCTGTTGTTGACCAGGGTGCCACCACTGCGACCTTTCAGGTCGTCCCATTTGGCGTAGGCAAAGCCGTCATCACGACGGACCCAGATCATACTGGCGGTGGTCAGAAAGGCCGGCTTGATGAAGTCCATGGTCTGTTCGCGCGTTTGCGTGATGAACAGACCGGCAAGCAGGTCGATACGGCCGTTGCGTACCTGCTCCTGCGCCCGCGACCACGGCCCGCTGTAAACCACGGCGATGTCGATGCCCAGTTGCCTGGCGACATGCTGGAGCAAGTCGACATTGGCGCCGACCAGCACTGCCGGGTTGTGCGGGTCGCGCCACAGGTACGGTGGGTATTCCGGATTACCGGTAGCGGTCAGGTGCCGACAATCGTCCGCTGCCATGGCAGCCATCGGCAGCAGCAGAATCAGCGACAACAGGCAGCATCGCCAGCGACAGCGTTCGAGCATTGGCGACCCTCGGCAAGGATAACGGTGCGTCTGCCCAGCAATCCCAGCAGACTGACGACGCCCCGTCAGTCTGACCCAGAATTGCCCGGGCGCCAATGCGCGCGTGGCGGGTTTGCATGCCGCAAGTCAATCGTTGGCAACAATCCCGTCAATAGGTGGCTCGGCCGCCACTGAGGTCGAACACGAAGCCGGTGGTGAAGCTGCACTCTGGGCCGGCGATCCAGGTGACCATGTTGGCGATTTCTTCGGCCTTGAGGAACCGCCCCATGGGGATCTTGGCCTTGCTCGCGTCGATGTGCTCTTGGGTCATCTCGGCCATCAGTGGCGTCTCGACCATGGCAGGTGCCACACAGTTGAGCAGCACCCCGTCCTGCGCCAGCTCCTTGGCTGCAGCCTTGGTGAAGGCGATCACACCAGCCTTGGCCGCGGAATAGCCGGAAATGTACTGCACGCCATCCTTGCCGGCCATCGAGGCGATATTGACGATGCGCCCGTAGCCGCGTTCGCGCATATGCGGGATGACCGTGCGGCAGCAATAAAACACGCCGTTCAGGTCAATCGCGATGACCTTGTCCCAGGCTTCTACCGGATACTCCCAGGACGGCAGTACCGGGCCGTTGATGCCGGCGTTGTTGACCAGAATATCGACCCGGCCCAGTTGCTCGATCAGTTCGGCAAAGGCCGCCTCGACTGAGGCCAGCGAGGCGACATCGACGGCCTGGCACATTGCTGGCTCGAAGCCAGCGGCAGTGCTGTCCCAGCTATCCACTGCCAGGTCCCAGATGACGATACGGGCGCCTTCGGCATACAGCCGGCGGGCAATGGCCAGGCCGATGCCGCGCATGCCACCGGTCACAATCGCGGTTTGTCCTTCGAGGTGCAGGCTCACGGTGTTGCTCCTTGGTTGAGATAACAGGCGGTGATGGCCGCGGCTCAGGTAAAGCCGAACAGCCGCCGTGGGGTGTCCCACATGATCTCGCGGCGCAGCTGCGGGTCTGGCATCAGGCGCTCGGCAAGCTTGAGCAGCGGGCCGTAGTCGATCCGCGAGGACTGACGAATGAACGGCCAGTCCGAGCCCCATACGCAGGCGTGTGGGCCGAATGCCTCGATCAAGGCCTGCACATAGGCATGGCTCTGGGCGTGCAAGGCATCGGCCGCGGCAAACTTCTGCATACCCGACAGCTTGACGCTGGCGCGCCCGGAACGCGCCAGCTTGAGCAACGCCTGAAAGCCCGGCTGCCCTACCCCAGCCGCCGCGTTGGGCCGGCCACAGTGGTCAATCAGCAGGCGCACAGGGCTACGTTCGAGCAGCCCGTGCAGCTCCAGCAACTGGTCATCACACACCTGAATCTGGGCAAACATGCCCAACTCGGCCAGCTTGGCCAGACGTGCTTCGGCACCATCCATGGTTTGCAGGCCGTACAGCGCCGGGTTGAAGGCAACCCCAACTACGCCTTGGGCCTGCAGCGCAGCCAAGGCGTCGAGGCTGATAGCGTTGTCGACCACGGCAATGCCCTTGAAACGGCCCTGACCAGCTGCCAATGCCGCCAACAGACAACGGTTGTCGGTGTGATAGCCACTGTTGGGGCCGACCAGTAAGGCATTGCATACGCCGTAGGCAGCCATGACCTCTTCCCACTGCGTCAGCGTGGCCACTTCCTGGCCGGAGGGCGCATACGGCGCATCGGGGTGATAGGGGTAAGCTACTGGGTCAAACAAATGGTTATGGCAGTCGATCTTTGGCTCGTCGAAAATGCTCATCTTTTTCTCCTTCGAGACGCCCCGGCGCGGGCCCGAAAATCTTGGTATTGTCGCCACTAACAGACTTGAAATTGCGTTTGGTTCGGGTACGTCGGGGGGCGCTGCGCACCCCTTTCGCGACACAAGGCCGCTCCACAGAAACAGCGCACTAGCGGCTTTCACAGTCAC
>NZ_VXCX01000020.1:0-37745 GCF_052850745.1 Pseudomonas sp. 1121_17 | reverse complement strand
TTTTCCGCGCCCATTTCGAGATAGCGAGAACCTCTGGGGTACATGCATCTTGCATGCAGGATTTTGCTCCGGCTTGCAAAATGCACGAAAGAGCAAATCAAGATAAATAGATAACTTGTTGATTTATATGGTTTTTGCTGGCTCTAAAAAGTTGGCACAGCCCCTGCAATAGTCTATTCATCTGACGCCAACTGAATCGGCGCAGACCTTTCGACAACAGGAGTGACCCGTATGAAGAAGTTCGCCATTGCTGCCGCTACTGCTACCGCTCTGACTCTGACCATGGCTAACGCTGCGTTCGCTCAGCAAGCTGTCCAGGCTCCAGTTATGCTGGCTGCCAACACTGTCGACAGCGCCAAGCAAGAAGGCTCCGATACCTGGATCACCACCAAGGTCAAAGCTGATCTGCTGACCGAGAAAGGCATCCCAGGCGGCGATATCAAAGTCGAAACCAATCAAGGCGTAGTTTCGCTGTCGTCCGATGTGAAAGTCACCGAATCGCAAAAAGAGCGTGCAGTAGCAATCACCAAGGCTATCAAAGGCGTTAAAGACGTCTCGGCTGCTGGCCTCAAAGCCGAATAAGGATTGCTCCGCAGGCCAGAAGGATCCGGCCACCGCATAACGAAAAGCCCCGGCATCTGCCGGGGCTTTTTCGTTGTTGCGCTCAATGCTGACGCTTATTCAGCATCCAGGTGCATCGGCGTAATCACGCGCCCATCCGATTCGGCCTGGCCCAGCGTGGTATCGATGAAGTACACCCGGTCATCCGCCAACTTGCCTTTGTCGACCAGGTAATCCTTGATGTTACCGGCCCGCGCCTGGCCCAACTGGCGCAGCAGCGCAGCGCTCTCGGCCCAGGACTTGATAACCGCCTCACGCAGCTTGGCGCTACGCTCTTCACGCCCCAGCTGCTGCCATTCAGCAGGCGGCTGTTGTTTCAGGCGGGTGCGGTAGATACCTTCGAGCATCGCCGGCTTGTCGTCAGCATCCACCACCAGCATCGACGCATTGGCCGGCACCTTGTCGCCGCGGCGCTGCAGGATCTTGTACCAGATCGACTGATACTCACGCTCCAGGCGCTGCTCGGCGATCAACGGGCCATCGCTGGTCTGGGCGCTGGTGCCTTCGATCTCCAGGCGCAATTCAGGGCGTTCGTTGAGCGCGGTCGCCAGTTTGTCCAGGGCCGCTTGGGCATCGCCGCTGAGGTCGCTCGAGCCGGCGCTGAACGCGACCGTACCCAGGTCCTGCGAGCTGCCGCCGGAGACCAGCCCGCCAATGAACTTGAACGGCGCCTGGGCGGCACGCAGGACCAGATTGCGCAGGGTTTGCCAAACGATCGGCATGACGCTGAACTGCGGGTTGTTGAGGTCGCCGGTCACCGGCAGCTCGATCGAGATGGTGCCGTCGGTGTCCTTGAGCAGCGCCACCGCCAGGCGGATGGGCAGGTCGACGGCGTCGGGGCTGTCGACCTTCTCACCCAGTTGCAGTTGCTCGATCACCAGCTTGTTTTCTGCCTTGAGCTGGCCATTGGTGATCAGGTAGTGCACGTCCAGGTTGAGCCGGCCCTTGCGAATGCGAAAGCCGGCAAACTTGCCGGAGTAGGGCGTCAGTGTGGTCAGCTCGACGCGTTTGAAGCTGGTGGCAATGTCCAGGCTGGCCATCGGGTTGAACGGGTTGAGCGCGCCCTTGATGGTGACCGGTGCATAGCGGTCGACCTTGCCCTTGATATCGACCTTGGCCGGCGCTGGCTGGCGGTTGTCGATGGTGCCGACCTGGCCATTGAGCTGCTGCACGGCTGTGGCGAAGTTTGGCGTCAGGGTCAGGTCGGCAAAGTTGGCCGAGCCGTCGTTGATGTCGATCTTGCCGATACGAATGCCCAGCGGCTTGCTGTTGCTGGCTGCCACCGGTTTTTCTGCGGTACTTTTGGTAGCGCCGGCTGGCTGCGGAATCAGCAGGTCATCAACGTTGGTGGTGCGGTCTTCGTTGATGATGAAACGCGCATATGGCTGCAGCAGCTTGACTTGGTCGATGGTCAGCGCATCGCCGTGCACGTATGACAACCCATTGAGGTCGAGCTGCTGCCATTTGACGAAGTCGCGGTCCTTGATCGTGTCGAGGGTATGCAACTGGTTGACGGTGGCGGTACCGGTGACGGTAAAGGCCAGCGGCGCCGTATTTTGCAGATCGACCTTGAGGTCGCTGGCGAGCATGCCGCTGCGCAGCTCAAGCTGAATGAACGGGCTGATGTAGGCCTGGGCGATGCGCAGGTCGATATCGCGGGTGCTGACATCGAGCTTGGCGGTGACCGGCGCCAGGTTGACCTGGCCGGAGGCTTGCAGTTTGCCTTGCTTGCCGACGGCGGTATCCAGTTTGAGGGTAAACGGCGACTTGTTGAGGCTGTCATAGCCCTGCATGTCGAGGTTGAGCGGGCCGACATCCAGAGGGACCGGTTCTTTCTGGCTACGGTCTGCCAGGTGAATCATGTAATCGCGCGCTTGAACGTCCTTGAGCAGTACTTGCCACGGCTTGCTCGGCGCGGCGGCTGCTTTTTCCTGCGCTGTCGGCTCGGCTGCGGCAGGTTCGGCTTTCTCCTTGGGGGTAGCTTTGGCTGGCTGGCTGGCGAACAGCTTCTGCCAGTCGAGCTGGCCGTCCTTTTCCAGGGCGGCCCAGGTCTCCAGCTTGCTGCTGCGGATCTTGCCTACGGTGACCAGTTGCTTGGCCAGATCGATCGAGGTTTCGCTGACCTCGAGACTGGCCAACCGCGCCAGTTGCCTGCCGTCCGGTGCCTTGATGGCGAACGGCGCGATGCGTACATGAGTGTTGTCGAGCAGCAGCTCGGTCTGTTTCGACAGGTTGAGCGTGTAGTGGGTATCGAGGCTGATCACGCCTTCTTCCAGCACCAGCGGCACCGCGTCACGCACGTAAGGCCAGAACGCCTTCATGTTGCCGTCGGTGATTTTCAGGGTGCCTTGCGAGCTGATCGGCGCCAGGCCGAGTGTGCCTTTCCAGTCAATCCGCCCACCGGCGGGGCCGATGGCGACCAAGGTCATGTCGGCGCTGTCGTCGGGCAGGGTGCTGAGGTTTTTCAGCTCGAAATTCATCGAGTCGTAAAGAAACTCGATCGGCTCGCTCGGGCGCAGGTCCTGGAAGTGCAGGTAGCCTTCAGTGAGCTTGATGCTGCCGATACGCAGCGGGAACGGGTCGCTGGCTGGCTCGTCTGGCTTGGCTTCGCTGGGCGGCAGTTTGAACAGCTGAGTCAGGTTGAGGCTGCCGTTTTTGTCGAAGAGGATTTCGTTGCGCGGTTTGTCCAACTCCACTGCATCCAGGTGCAGGGCGCCGCTCCACAGGCTGTTCAGCGACAGGTTGGCGTACAAGCGCTCAAAACCCAGTTGCTCTTTGCCCGGCTCGCCGACCTGCAAACCCCACAGGGTCAGCTCTAGGCTGAACGGGTTGAATTCGATGCGTTGCAGCTGCGCCGGCACCGTCGCGTATTGGGCCAGCTGTTGATTGGCAATGCGTAGGCCAATGCCTGGAAGGATGAAGAAGCCGAGCAGGCTGTACAGGGCCACGAGGGCCAGCATGGCGCCGAGGGCGCGAGTCAATCCTTTGGGCATGTGCAGCATCGTCTGTCCGAGCGGGAGTGCTTGGAGTATGGCACGTTAAATCGGTTCCGCAGAATCAGCCGAATGACCTTATTCGATGCCCATTCGCCTCCGCGCGCGGTGCGCCGAGCTGTCGCGCATGGCCCAGCGCAGGACTGGCGCGGTGCGCTCGATACCTACTCGGATCAAGCGCCGGCTCAGCGGCCCTTGTTGCAGCTCAAGCATATCCCGGCCCCAGCCTGGTAACAGTTCGATGCCCGCCCGCAGCATCAGCTTGCCCACGGGGGCTGCCAAGCGGCTTGGCGCCGGTGCCTTGAGCAGGATATCGATCACCTCCAGGCTGCGCGCATCGCAGTGCAACTGTGGACGCATGCGTTGCAGGTAGGCCTCGATTTGCGCACAGGAGCGTGGCACGTCGCGCGCGCCGAGGCGCTCGGCGATCAGGGCGATTTCGTTGTAGTACGCGTCCTGATCAGCCTGCGACAGATGCGGGTTGCGGTAACGCAGGTGGGCGGCCATGAAACTGCTGACTTCGGCAACGTGCACCCAGGTCAGCAGGTCCGGGTCACTGGCGGCATAAGGCCGGCCGTCGGCGGCGGTGCCGACGACTTTGAGGTGGATGGTGCGTACCTTGTCGATCAACCAGTTGGCGTCGCGGGTCGAGCCAAAGGTGGTGCCGGAGATGAATTGGCTGGTGCGGCGCAGGCGCCCGAGCAGGTCTTCGCGAAAGTTGGAGTGATCCCACACCCCGGCCAGGGCCAGCGGGTGCAGCAGTTGCAGCATCAAGGCACTGATACCGCCGACCAGCATGCTCGGAAAATCGCCGTGGACCTGCCAACTGACGCTGTCGGGGCCAAACAGGCCGGGGTCACCCTTGGGTGACTCCAGGTCAAGCTGGCCGAGGGCCAGGCCAGTCAGGCTCATGACCTGGGTTTCGATACGACGGCGTAAGGCTTCCATGGCGACCTGCAATGCGCGGCAGCCCGCCATGGGCCACCTCTAGCTATTGGTTGAGGCGAGTATCGATCAAGCCCTGCACGACGCTGGCATCGGCCAGGGTCGAGGTGTCACCCAGCGAGTCCAGCTCGTTGCAGGCGATCTTGCGCAGTATACGCCGCATGATCTTGCCCGAGCGGGTCTTGGGCAGGGCTGGTGCCCACTGGATCATCTCCGGTTTGGCGAAGCTGCCGATCTCCTTGCTGACCAACGCCAACAGTTCAGCCTTGAGGGCGTCGTCTGCGCTCACGCCATTCATCGGCGTGACGAAGGCATAGATACCCTGGCCCTTGAGGTCGTGCGGATAGCCGACCACGGCCGCCTCGGCGATGCCGTCATGCAGCACCAGCGCGCTTTCCACTTCTGCCGTACCGATCCGGTGGCCAGAGACGTTGATCACATCATCGACTCGCCCGGTGATCCAGTAGTCGCCATCGGCGTCGCGGCGGGCGCCGTCGCCGGTGAAATAGTAGCCGGCGAAGGGCTTGAAGTAGGTGTCGACCATGCGTTGCTGGTCACCGTAGACGCTGCGGATCTGCGCCGGCCAGCTGGCTTTGATTGCCAGCAGGCCCGAACCTGGCCCGTCGATCACTGCGCCTTTGTCATCGAGCAGTACCGGTTGCACGCCAAACATCGGCTGGGTGGCGCAACCCGGTTTGATCTGCCCATTGCCCGGTAGCGGGCTGAGCATGATGCCGCCGGTTTCGGTCTGCCACCAGGTGTCGACGATCGGGCAGCGTTCTTTGCCGACCTGATGAAAGTACCACTCCCAGGCTTCCGGGTTGATCGGCTCGCCGACACTGCCGAGCAGGCGCAGGCTTTGCCGCGAGGTGTCCTGCAAGGGGCCTGGGCCTTCGCGCATCAGGGCGCGCAGGGCGGTAGGGGCGGTGTAGAAGATATTCACCTGATGTTTGTCGATGACCTGCCAGAAGCGCGAGCTGTCGGGGTAGTTGGGCACGCCTTCGAACATCAGCGAGATCGCCCCGTTGGCCAGCGGGCCATAGACTATATAGCTGTGGCCGGTGACCCAGCCGACATCGGCGGTGCACCAGAACACTTCGCCGTCGCGGTAATCGAATACCACCTTGAAGGTCATCGCGGCCTGCAGCAGATAGCCGCCGGTGGTGTGCAGCACGCCTTTGGGTTTGCCGGTGCTGCCGGAGGTATACAGGATGAACAGCGGGTCTTCGGCATCCATCGGCTCGGGCGGGCAGTCGTCACCGGCAAGCTCGGTGGCGGTGTGGTACCAGAGGTCGCGCTGGTTGTCCCAGGCCACTTCACCACCGGTGCGGCGCACCACGAACACGCTGCTGACGGCCGGGCAGCTGGCCAGGGCCTTGTCGACGTTCTGCTTGAGCGGCACACGTTTGCCGCCTCGCACGCCTTCATCAGCGGTAATCACCGTGCGGCAGTCGGCATCCAGGATGCGGTCGCGCAGGGCGTCGGGCGAGAAGCCACCGAACACCACCGAGTGGATCGCGCCGATGCGGCTGCAGGCGAGCATGGCGTAAGCCGCCTCAGGGATCATCGGCATGTAGATGCACACCCGATCGCCCTTGCTCACCCCGCGCGCCTTCAGTGCGTTGGCCAGGCGGCAGACCTGGCGGTGCAGCTCGCGGTAGCTGATGGCCTGCGAATCCTTGGGGTCGTCGCCTTCCCAGAGCAGGGCGGTCTGCTCACCCCGTTTGGCCAGGTGGCGGTCGATGCAGTTGTAGCTGACGTTGAGCTTGCCGCCGGCGAACCATTTGGCTTCGCCGCTGGCAAGGTCGGCCTGTTGCACGCTGCTCCAGGGTTTGATCCAGTCCAGCCGCTTGGCTTGCTCGGCCCAAAAACCGTCCGGGTCATCGATCGACTGTCGGTAAAGGCGTTTATAGTCGTCGACGCTGAGTGCAGTGGCCTGGCTGACGGCGAGGGCGGTGGGGTACTTGCTGAGATCGAACATGGCGGGTGGTCCTGCTCTTGTCGTGGCAAGGGACTGCACCTCACCGCGGCGCGCAAGGCAGGATGAAGTGCAACGGCTATTCGATGGACAGTGTAGTCGGCGCGGGTGTTCCTCCGGGGTTGCCGGCGCAATGCAAAGCGCGGGGCCAGCTTGCCCCTGCAGTACCGCACAATCGAACGGTACTGCAAGAGGCAAGCTGGCCCCGCGCCGGGGCTTGCAGCAGGGCTTGATCAGCCGCGGTGACGACCGCGGAAGTAATTGATCAGGCCTTGGGTGGAGCCGTCTTCAGCGGCTTCTTCCTGAGCGCCGACCAGGCGTTGGTACACGCCTTTGCCGAGCTCTTTGCCCAGCTCGACGCCCCATTGGTCAAAGGCATTGATGCCCCAGATCACGCTCTGCACGAACACCTTGTGCTCATACATCGCCACCAGCGCGCCGAGGCGACGCGGGCTGATCCGCTCGACCACCAGCGTGTTGCTCGGGCGGTTGCCAGGGATGACTTTGTGCGGGGCCAGCTTGGCCACGTCGGCTTCGTTCAGGCCTTTGCCACGCAGCTCGGCCTCGGCTTCTTCGCGGGTCTTGCCGAGCATCAGTGCCTGGCTCTGCGACAGGCAGTTGGCGTACAGCCACTGGTGATGGTCGGCCACCGGGTTGAAGCTCACCACCGGCACGATAAAGTCGGCCGGGATCAGCTGGGTGCCTTGGTGCAGCAACTGGTGATAGGCGTGCTGGCCGTTACAGCCAACGCCGCCCCAGATCACCGGGCCGGTCGCGGTTGGCGCCGGGCTGCCATCCTGCAGCACGCTCTTGCCGTTGGACTCCATGTCCAGCTGCTGCAGGTGCTTGGTGATGTTGCGCAGGTAATGGTCGTACGGCAGGATCGCGTGGCTGCGCGCATCCCAGAAGTTGCCGTACCAGACGCCAAGCAGGGCCAGCAGCACCGGCATGTTCTGCTCGAACGGCGCGGTCTGGAAGTGCTGGTCCATGGTGTAGGCGCCCGACAGCAGCTCCTTGAAGTTGGCCGTGCCGATGGCCAGCGCAATTGGCAAACCAATCGCCGACCACAGCGAGTAACGCCCGCCAACCCAGTCCCACATCGGGAAGATGTTTTCTTCGCGGATACCGAACGCGACGGCTGCGGCCTTGTTGCTCGACACCGCGATGAAGTGACGGTACAGCTCGGCTTCGGAGCCACCCTGGGCCAGGTACCAGGTGCGGGCGGCCATGGCGTTCTTCAGGGTTTCGAGGGTGTTGAACGACTTCGACGAAACGATGAACAGGGTCGTCTCGGCCGCAAGCTTGGCCGACAGTTCGTGGAATTCGCTGCCGTCGATATTGGCCAGGTAATGGCAGCGCACGCCGCGCTGGGCATACGGCAGCAAGGCTTCGGAAACCAACTCAGGGCCGAGGAACGAACCACCGATGCCGATGTTGACCACGTCGGTGATCGGTTTTTCGCTGTAGCCGCGCCACAGCCCGTCATGAATGCGACCGACCATCTCGGTGATCTGGTTGAGTACCTTGTGCACTTCGGGCATCACGTTGACGCCGTTGACGCTGAGTTTGTCGCCAACCGGGCGGCGCAGGGCGGTGTGCAGTACCGGGCGGCCTTCGGAGGCGTTGATGATCTCGCCGCTGAACATCGACTTGATGGCTGCTGCCAGGTCGACGTCGGTGGCCAGGTTGACCAGCAGCTTGCGGGTCTCATCGTTGATCAGGTTTTTCGAGTAATCGAGAAACAGCCCGCAGCTGCTCAGGGAGAACTGATCGAAGCGTTGCGGGTTGGCCGCGAAGGCATCGCGCATGCTGAAATCCTGCATGGCGTCGCGGTGTTGTTGCAGCGCCTGCCAGGCTGGCAGCCTCGTCACATCATGGGGGGTACGGTAATACGCCATTGCGAAGGGTTTCCTTGATGCATGATCTGGCCTTGGACAACTGGCAGTCGCTGGCAGTTGCAGGCAGTTGATCATTATAGGCATGGCTGGCGCGGGGGGAATGGGGTCAGGCGGGGAGAATTTGGGGCCGCGTGGCGGCCCCGGGTTGCAATCAGGCGGTGGGCTCGTCCAGATGCAGGTACAAGTTGTCGATCAGGCGTGTGGTGCCCAGGTACGCTGCGGCGATTACCACCACGTCGCGGTCATCGGCCATGGCCGGGCGCAGAGTCAGTGCGTGGCGCACTTCCAGATAGTCCGGGCGAAAGCCTGCCGCCAGCAGTTGGGCCTGACCGGCCACGATCAGCTCGGCAAAGTCGCGCTGGCCATGGCGGATGGCGTCGGCCATCACGCTCAGCTCGCGGTACAGCGCTGGCGCTGCAGCGCGTTGCTCGGGCGTCAGGTAGCCGTTGCGCGAGGACAGCGCCAGGCCATCGTCGGCGCGTACGGTCGGCTCGCCGATGATTTGGATCGGCATGTTCAGGTCGCGCACCATGGCGCGGATCACCGCCAGTTGCTGGTAGTCCTTTTCGCCGAACACGGCCAGGTCGGGCTGGACCATATTGAACAGCTTGCTGACGACCGTGGCCACGCCTTCGAAATGCCCCGGACGGCTGGCGCCACACAGGCCTTCGGACAGTTGCGGCACGCTGACCCGGGTCTGCACTGTGGTGCCGTCGGGATACATTTCATCCACAGTTGGCGCGAACAGCAAATGACAGCCTGCCTCGAGCAGGCGCTCCTGGTCAGCGGCAAGGGTGCGCGGGTAGCTGTCGAGGTCCTCGCCGGCGCCAAACTGCAGCGGGTTGACGAAGATGCTCGCCACGACGAAGTCGGCGCGCTGGGTGGCTTTGATCACCAGAGCGACGTGGCCGCTGTGCAGGTTGCCCATGGTCGGGACAAAGGCGATGCGCTTGCCTTCGCTGCGGGCGCGGGCCACGGCGGCGCGCAGTTCACGGACGCTCTTGACGGTATTCATGCGCTGAACCCGTGTTCTGCAGCCGGGAAGCTGACGTCTTTGACCGCCGCCACGTAAGCACTCAGGGCGCCTTGGATATCGGCCTGGCCGAGCATGAAGTTCTTGACGAACTTGGGCATGCGCCCGGTCAGCGACAGGCCGAGCATGTCGTGCAGCACCAGCACCTGGCCGTCGGTGGCGTTACCGGCACCGATGCCGATCACCGGAATGGCCACGGCCTGGGTGATCTCCGCAGCCAGCTCGCTGGGCACGCATTCGAGCAGGAGCATGGCCGCCCCGGCTTGCTCCAGGGCAATCGCGTCGGCACGCATCTGCCGCGCCTGGGCTTCCTGACGACCCTGCACCTTGTAACCGCCCAGCACGTTGACCGTCTGCGGGGTCAGGCCCATGTGCGCGCACACCGGCACGCCGCGTTCGGCCAGCAGGCGAATGGTCTCGCTCAGCCAGGCCGCGCCTTCGAGCTTGATCATGTGCGCGCCGGCCTGCATCAGGCTGGCGCAGTTGGCGAAGGCCTGCTCAGGCGTGGCGTGGGCCATGAACGGCAGATCGGCGAGGATCAGTGCGCCGTCGTTGCCGCGTTTGACGCAGGCCGTGTGGTAGGCCATTTCTGCAGTGGTCACCGGCAGCGTGCTGTCATGCCCTTGCAGGACCATTCCCAGCGAGTCACCCACCAGCAACACGTCGACCCCGGCCTGGCTGGCAGCCTTGGCGAAGGTGGCGTCATAGCAGGTCAGCATGGCGATTTTCTCACCCTTGGCCTTGAGGCCATGCAGGGTGGTCAGGGTTACTTCAGGCATGTAGAAAGTCCTCGTTCAGGCGCTGTGCAATCGACCTGCGTACAAGCTTGCGCAGGTGCCATGCGGAGCGGCACATCATCGTTCGTGATGTTCAGACCCGCCCGGGCCCAAATAGGTTAAGTGTGGCGCGTCGAGGCCACGGGATGCCTATAGTCGTGAGCGAGGGGAGGGAAGTCAATCACCCTGTTACCGCATTGTTACGGCAAGGGTGTTACTGGCGTTACCGCCGTCAAGATCGCCCGAATTACAGGCGTTCGAGGCCGCTGAACGGGCAGGCGGCGAGCAATTGCGCAAGGCTGCGGCCATCGGCGAGGACGAAGTCGGCAGGCACCAGCTCAGCCAGTGGGTAGAGCACGAATGGGCGCGCGTGCATGTGGTAGTGCGGCACGGTCAGGCGCGGGCTGTCGAGCAGCTGTTGGCCAAACAGCAGCACATCCAGGTCGAGGGTGCGTGGGCCCCAACGTTCCTGGCGTACGCGCCCTTGATCGTTCTCGATTGCCTGCAGCGCATCGAGCAGTTGCAGCGGCTCGAGCGTGGTGTCGAGCGCGGCTACGGCATTGGTGTAGCGCGGCTGGCCGGGCAGCAGCGAGTCGCTGGCGTAGAAGCCGGAAACCGCTGCCAGGCGCGTGCCCTCGGCCTTGTCCAGGGCATCAAGGGCACTGCGCAGTTGCTCGGCCGGTTCGGCCAGGTTGCTGCCCAGGCCGATGTACACGCGCACGCTCATGCTCAGTCGAACGCTTCGTCAGCGCTGCGCTTGCGCTTGGTGCCGCTGCGCTTGCGTTTGCGTGGCGCGGCGCCGCTGCCGTCATCACGGCTACCGAGCTCGGCGATCATGGCCCGGCGTTCGCTGTCGTTGGCGTCCTGGTAGTCGGTCCACCACTGGCCCAGCTCTTCGGTTTCCTCGCCGGCGCTCTCGCGCAGCAGCAGGAAGTCGTAGCCAGCGCGGAAGCGCGGGTTGTCCAGGAGCATGTCGGCGCGTTTGCCGCTGCGCCGTGGCAGGCGTTCCTGCATGTCCCAGATCTCGCGGATCGGCAGGGTGAAGCGCTTGGGGATTGCAATGCGCTGGCACTGCTCGGCGATCAGGTCGTGGGCGGCCTGGTTCATTGCCGGGATCGGCGGTACGCCCTGGCTCTGCAGGTACAGCGCGCGGCCCGGCAGGGCCGGCCAGAGCATGGCCGCGAAGAGGAACGCCGGCGTTACCGGTTTGCCCTGCTTGACGCGCAGGTCGGTGTTCATCAAGGCGTTGCTGATCAGCGTGTGGGTGTAGCTCGGGCGTTCTTCCAGGGCGTGGCTGCTGCCGGGGAACAACGGTTCAAATAGATGCAGGTCGACCAGCATTTCGAAGGCGATGGCGCCGTGGCCGGAGAGGAACAACTTGAGGCATTCCTCGAACAGCCGTGCTGGCGGGATATCGCGCAGCATCGGTGCCAGCTCGCGGATCGGCTGCACCGTGTGCTTTTCGATGCCGAAGTTGAGCTTGGCCGCAAAGCGCACCGCGCGCAGCATGCGCACCGGGTCTTCTTGGTAACGATGGACCGGGTCGCCAATCAGGCGCAGCAGGCGGTTACGCACATCGGGCATGCCGTTGGCGTAGTCGAGGATGCGCTCGCTGACCGGGTCGTAGTACAGCGCATTGACCGTGAAGTCGCGGCGCTGGGCGTCGTCTTCGAGGGTGCCGTAGACGTTGTCGCGCAGAATACGACCGCTGGCATTATGCGACGAACGGTGGCTGTCGCCCTCGTCTTCATCGCTGTGGTGGGCACGGAAAGTGGCCACTTCGATGATGTCACGGCCGAAATGCACGTGAACCAGCTTGAAGCGGCGGCCAATGATTCGCGCATTGCGAAACTCGGCACGGACCTGTTCAGGCGTGGCGCTGGTGGCGACATCGAAGTCTTTGGGCGTGATGCCCAGGAGCATGTCACGCACACAGCCGCCAACCAGGTAAGCCTGGTATCCGGCAGCCTGCAGGCGATCGACAATGCCCACCGCATGGCGGCTGAACTGGCTGCGCTGCAGCGAGTGCTGGCTCTTGTTGATCACTTCAGGCGTGGTGCGCCTGTGGTGTTGACCACTAACGGGAGGACGGAACGACTGGAACAACTTCTTCAGCATGGGATGCACTGTTTGAAGGAATGTTCGGCCAAGGGATAGAGAATGGCCGCATGATGGGCGGGGATTCTAGCATTTACTTCGGGGATGGTGTAGGCGGTATGCCACGGGTGCTTGCGCGGGAGGCGGAAACGACAAGGGGAGCCTAAGCTCCCCAAGAAGTCGTTGCGTGCTCTTATTGTTTTTCTGCTGGGCTTCTTGTTTTTGTTGAGTGCCCTGCCCACAAAGCGCGAAACTTGTGGACGACCCCCAAACCGGGGGTAAAGAGCAAACGGATTGCTTTGGCCGCTGAGGTGATGCTGATCTGTCGATCCAACCAGTGTAGGCGCTGCTTTAGTGCAGTTTTTGTTGTTCTCTGCCTGGTCGTGGGGCAAGCCCCAAACACAACTCCTCTCCAAAAGAATCAGTTAGCTGCGCCTCCGCCGTCTTGTTTTTATTGTGCGTGAGCCGTTTCGTCTTGTTCTTATTCTGAGTTGCAATGCTTGTTATTGTTCTTGTACCAGACATATAGCAGGTGCCGTGCCAACTTTTGAAAACCCCGTAAATACGGGGGTTTGCCGGGTTTTGCTCAGGTCGAGAGCGGAGCAAATGTAGAAATTTCGTTACCGTACGCCTCGGTAGCTGTTACGGCAGGCGGGGATGGGTAACAGATTTTTGCAGGTGCGCTGGGGTGTTACCTGCACAAACGCAAACGGGGCAAGCCCTCTGCCACGGTAACCCCGTGGTAGACGGCTTGCCCCGTTATTGGGCGCCGATCAGTTGTCGCTGGTGGCGTTGCTCTTGCGCCGTGGGATGCCCAGGCGCTGGCGCCGCTCCCACAGGCATTTACGGCTGACGCCAAGCTTGCGCGCCAGTTCGGTCTCGGTCATGTGGTCCTGATGCTCGAGCACGAAGTGCTGGAAGTAGTCTTCCAGCGACAGGTCCTCGGTCGGCTCGTGGCTGGCGTTACCGGCGCTGACGCTGCCCAGGGCGGACATGCCGCCGAGCAGGTCATCGTCGTCCAGGTCACTCAGCTCGATGTCGATGCCCAGCAGCTCGGCGGAAATTTCCGGGCTCTCGCTGAGGATCACCGAGCGCTCGACCGCGTTTTCCAACTCGCGCACGTTACCCGGCCAGCTGTAATGACGAATCGCCTGCTCGGCCTCGCTGGAGAAGTGCAGGTCATCGCGACCGATGCGTGCGCTCTGGCGGGCGAGGAAGGCGCTGGCGATTTCGTTGACGTCACTGCCGCGCTCGCGCAAGGCCGGCAGCTTGAGGGCGATCACGTGCAGGCGGTAATAAAGGTCTTCGCGGAACTGGCCGACCTTGGCCAGGTTCTTCAGGTCACGGTGGGTCGCGGCAATCAGGCGCACGTCGACCTTTTGCGATTGCACCGCGCCAACCCGGCGGATTTCGCCTTCCTGCAGCACGCGCAACAGGCGCGCCTGGGCTTCGAGTGGCAGCTCGCCGATTTCATCGAGGAACAGCGTGCCGCCGTCAGCTGCTTCGACCAAGCCGGCACGGCCGGCGCTGGCGCCGGTGAACGCGCCTTTTTCGTGGCCGAACAGTTCCGACTCGATCAAGGTTTCAGGGATGGCTGCGCAGTTGACCGAAATCATCGGCGCCTTGGCCCGTCGCGACAGATTGTGCAATGCGCGTGCGACCAGCTCTTTACCGGTACCCGACTCACCCTGGATCAATACATTGGAGTCGGTCGGTGCCACTTTGCGGATCTTGCTGTAGAGGTCCTGCATCGGCGCGCAGGTGCCAATGATGCCGATCTCGCCATTGGCAGCATTGTGGCTGCCCTTGTCGGCAACAGCCGGTTTGCCGTTGCTGCGCGGCTCGAGGCTGCTGGTGGCGGCTGCGGGGGCGTTCTGGCGATCACGCAGAATGCGCGCAACTGCCTGCAGCATCTCGTCGTGATCGAACGGCTTGGCGATGTAGTCCACCGCGCCCATTTTCATCGAGTCGACCGCCGAGCGCAGGCTGGCGTAGCTGGTCATGATCAGCACCGGGGTGCCCTGGCCAAGCTTGATCAGCTCGGTACCAGGGGCGCCAGGCAGGCGCAGGTCGCTGACGATCAGGTCAAATGTGGCAATGCTGAAGCGTTCCTGGGCTTCCTGCACCGAGCCCGCTTCGCTGACCTGGTACTGGTTGCGTTCAAGCAGACGACGCAAGGCCGAGCGGATGATGGTTTCGTCTTCGACGATCAGAATATGCGGCATTGATTCAATTCTCTCGACGGTCGCGAATTTCAGGGGACGTCGCTACGACATGCCGGGGCAGGGTCACGCGGATCCGGGTGCCACGCTGCCGTTCGATATCGGCGGGGCTGTCGATGGTGATTTGCCCATAATGCTCTTCCACGATGGAATAGACCAGTGCAAGCCCCAGTCCGGTTCCCTCGCCAGGGTCCTTGGTGGTGAAGAACGGTTCGAACAAGCGGTCCATGATGTTTTTCGGAATACCGCTGCCTTCGTCCTCGACCACCAGGTCGACGGTGTGCTCGCTGACTTCGCTACGCACGCGCACGGCACTGCCGGCGGGCGAGGCATCACGGGCGTTGGACAGCAGGTTGATGAGCACTTGGGCGAGGCGCTGCGGGTCACCCACGGCCCAGTGATCCGGGTCGCACAGGTTGAAGAACTGCACCTCGAAATTGCGCCGGTTGAGGGCCAGCAGGCCGATCGCGTCCTGGGCGACTTCAGCCAGGCATACCGGCTCTTCGTTGTTCTGATGGCTGCCGCCGGCATGGGCGAAGCTCATCAATGACTGGACGATGCGCGAGACGCGTTTGGTCTGCTCGATGATTTGGCTGGACAGCTCGGTGATTTCGCCATCGTCCTCACGCTCTTCGCGCAGGTTCTGCGCCAGGCAGGCGATGCCGGTGATCGGGTTGCCGATCTCGTGGGCGACCCCGGCGGCGAGGCGGCCAATACTGGCCAGGCGCTCGGAATGCACCAGCTTGTCTTCCAGCGCCTGCGTATCGGTGAGGTCCTCGACCAGCAGTACCAGGCCGCTGTTGCCCGGTGCCAAAGGCTCGTCGATGGCGGCTTTGTGCAGGTTGAGCCAGCGGGTCTGGCCGTCGAGGCCCAGGCGCTGCTTGTGCAGGTGCTCGTCGGGCAGGTCGATAAAGCCCTGCAGCAGCCCGCGCCAGGGCTCGGCGATGGTGACCAGGCGCGAGCCGACCACGTGCTTGGCGGCAATCCCGGTCAGCTCTTCCATGGCCTTGTTCCACATGAGGATCTCTTGATCCTTGGCCAGCGAGCAGACACCCATGGGCAGCTCCTGCAAGGTCTGGCGGTGGTAACGGCGCAGCGCATCGAGCTCGGCGGCCAGGCCGGTCAGGCGCGAGTGGTAATCCTCAAGACGGCTTTCGATGAAGTGGATATCTTCGGTTACGTAATTTTCGTTGCCGGATTTGTATGGCAAGAAGGTTTCGACCATGTCCTGGGCAACGCTTGGGCCCATCAGGCCGGACAGGTTGGCCTCGATGCGATCGCGCAGACGGCGCAGGGCGTAGGGGCGACGTTCGTCGAACGGCAGGTACAAGTCGCGCAGGGCTTGCTCGACTTCTTTTTGCGCGGCCTTGGCGCCCAGCGGTTTGGCCAGCTGGGTGGCGAACTCCTGCGGCGAAGCGGCGTGCAGTTCACGCCGCTGTGGCCGGCGCACGTTGTCGACTGCACAGGCTTCAGCGGCGCTGACTTCTTCACTGCTGGCGTTGGTGAACAGCGAGATCAGGGTAAACAGCAGGACGTTGGCGGCCAGCGACGCAATCGCCGCCATGTGCCAGCTGGTGTCGTCGAGCACATAGATCATGTCCAGCAGCGGAATATAGAAGCCCTGCAGGTTGCCCAGCAGCGGCAACAGCATGGTCACCATCCATACCAGCATGCCTGCCAGCAGACCGGCGATGAAGCCACGGCGGTTGGCGGTCGGCCAGTACAGCACCGAAAGCACGCCGGGGAGGAACTGCAAGGTGGCGACAAAGGCAACGATGCCGAGGTTGGCCAGACTCTGGTGGTTATTCTGGGTCAGATAGAAGACGAAGCCGGCGGTGATGATGGCGACGATCAGCGCGCGCCGGGTCCACTTCAGCCAGCGATAGATATTGCCTTCGGCCGGTGGCTGATACAGCGGTAGTACCAGGTGGTTGAGGGCCATGCCCGACAGCGCCAGGGTGGTGACGATGATCAGCCCGCTGGAAGCCGACAAACCGCCGACGTAAGCCAGCAGTGCCAGTGCTTCATTATTGGCGGCAATGCCCAGGCCGAGAGTGAAATACTCGGGGTTGGTGCTCGCGCCCAGGCGCAGCCCTGCCCACAGGATCAGCGGCACGGCCAGGCTCATCAGCAGCAGGAACAACGGCAGGCCCCAGCTGGCGCTGACCAGCGCGCGCGGGCTGAGGTTTTCGGTAAAGGCCATGTGGTACATGTGCGGCATGACGATCGCCGAGGCGAAGAACACCAGCAGCAACGTGCGCCACGGGCCTTCCTGCAGTGGCGTGTGCAGCGCGGCGAGGGCGGTCTGGTTTTGCAGCAGCCACACCTCCAGGCCGTGTGGGCCGCCAAACACACCATACAGCGCATACAGGCCGACCCCGCCCAGGGCGATCAGCTTGATCACCGACTCGAAGGCGATGGCGAACACCAGCCCTTCGTGTTTCTCGCGGGTGGCGATATGGCGCGAGCCGAAGAAGATGGTGAACAGGGTGATCAGCGCACAAAAGGCGAACGCGACCCGGGCCTTGACCGGTTCGCCGGTGAGGATGTTGATCGAGTCGGCCACCGCCTGGATCTGCAGGGCCAGCAGCGGCAGCACACCAATCAACATAAAGATGGTGGTCAACGCGCCGGCCCAGGTGCTGCGAAAGCGAAACGCGAGCAGGTCGGCCAGGGATGACAACTGGTAGGTGCGGGTGATCTTCAGGATCGGATACAGCAGCACCGGCGCCAGCAGAAACGCCCCCGACACGCCCAGGTAACAGGCAAGAAAGCCGTAGCCATACTGATAGGCCAGGCCGACCGAGCCATAGAAGGCCCAGGCGCTGGCATAGACGCCCAGCGACAAGGTATAGGTCAGCGGGTGACGAATGACCGAACGCGGGATCAGTCCGCGCTCGCTGATCCAGGCCACGCCGAACAGTACCAGCAGGTACCCGGCGCTGATCAGGATCATCTGGGTCAGGCTAAAGCTCATCGGCATCTCGTTGGCTCTGCAGGATGAAGGTGACGACGATCAGGATCAGCCACAGCAGGTACGGGCGGTACCAGGCGCCGGTGGGCTCGATCCACCAGTCCATGATGGCCGGCGAGAACAGGTAGATCCCGACCACCAGCAGCAGGACCAAGCGATAGATGTACATGCGGGCCTCGATGAGTGGGCGCTGCGGATTTGCACTTATTATTGGCGCAAATCGGCGCCAACGGCCGGGCCGATGCTAGCGGGATTCTACGGCTGTGGGCAAGAAATTGAATTTGCTCGATTTTTACCGCGCGCCAAGGGCTGCAGCGAGCCCACGGCGCGGGACCGGCAACTAGCGCAGATCAGCCTCGGCCAGGGTCAGCTGGCGGGCGATGGCCTCAGGGCGCCAACGCTGGCGCGCGATCTGCAGTACCTCAGCCGGGCTGGCCTGCTCAAGCGCAGGCTCGCTCGCTTGGCCCAGTGCACGCAGCGCGCGCAGGAGGAGAGGGGTGGCCTGCTCAGGTGCCAGCGGTGGCGAGCGGTACGATTTACCCAGCTTGTGCCCGTCGGGCTGGATCAGCAACGGGATGTGCAGGTAGCGCGGCTGGGAAAACCCCAGTAGTTCTTGCAGGTACAGCTGACGCGGGGTGTTGTCGAGTAAGTCGGCGCCGCGCACGATATCGGTAACACCTTGCCAGGCATCGTCCAGCACCACCGCCAGCTGGTAGGCGTACAAACCATCGCGGCGTTGAATGATGAAGTCGCCGACTTCGCGGCCCAGGTGCTGGGCGAACGGCCCTTGCACACGGTCATCGAAGCGATAGCTCAGCTCCGGCACGCGCAAGCGGATCGCCGCGCCCTCGCGGGCGTGACCGGCGTTGCGGCAAGTGCCAGGGTAGATGCCGTTGCTGCCCTCCAGTTGCTTGCGCGAGCAGGTGCAGGCGTAAGCCAGCCCCTGACGGAACAGGTGCTCGACCACGTCGGCATAGGCAGCATGGCGCTGGCTCTGGTACACCACCTGGCCGTCCCAGTGCAGGCCGTAGCCTTCGAGGGTGCGCAGGATTGCATCGCGGGCGCCGGGCATCTCGCGCGGCGGGTCGGTGTCTTCCATGCGCAGCAGCCAGCGGCCATTGACGGCGCGGGCGTCCAGCCACGAGGCCAGGGCGGCCACCAGCGAGCCGAAGTGCAGGAAACCACTGGGGGTAGGGGCGAAGCGCCCGACGTAGGGGGAGGCAGTCATGGTTTACGTCATCTTCACAATGAAAAACGGGGCGCCTGAGCGCCCCGTTCGATGAAAAGCACGATCAGGCTTTGCCGACCTGCTTTTCTTTCTTCTCTGCCACTTCCTTGCAATCGAAGCACAGGTCGGCGGTAGGGCGAGCTTCCAGACGGCGCAGGCCGATCTCGATGCCACAGGCTTCGCACCAGCCGTATTCCTCGTCGACAATCAATTGCAGGGTCTTGTCGATCTTCTTGATCAGCTTGCGCTCGCGATCGCGGGCGCGCAGTTCAAGGGCGAACTCTTCCTCTTGCGAGGCACGGTCCGCTGGGTCGGCGAAGTTGGCCGCCTCTTCTTTCATATGGTCAACGGTCTTGTCGACGCCGATCATCAACTCCTGCTTCCAGGCACTCAGGATCTTGGTGAAGTGCTTGCGCATGGGTTCACCCATGTACTCTTCACCCTTGCTCTCCTGGTAGGGCTCAACCCCATAAAGGTTCTGACTGGCTTTTTGCTTTTCTAGGGTGGACATGAATAGACCGCCTCTCACTCATCTGATCCAATGCGCAGGATGCTCCATCTCCGGCGACCGCCGGCCCTGCGACTGCGAGCCGCCGAACTTACCAGATAGATCGGGGGTGCGCTACCCCGGCCGATCTCACTGTTGACAGCGGCCCGCGCTACGCGTTCAGTGGCATGTTGACGCTTGATTCACCAGTCTAGATGCATTTCATAGAAGGCCCACAATGGCTCAGTCCTACAGTGCGCGCAGCCGCGCCATCGAACCTTTTCATGTCATGGCCCTGTTGGCCCGCGCCAACGAGCTGCAGGCCGCCGGCCATGACGTGATCCATCTGGAAATCGGCGAGCCGGATTTCACCACCGCCGCGCCGATCGTGGCTGCCGGCCAGGCTGCGCTGGCGGCGGGGCATACCCGTTACACCGCCGCGCGCGGGCTACCCGCACTGCGCGAAGCGATTTCTGCCTTTTATGGCAAGCGCTACGGGCTGGACATCGACCCGCAGCGGATCCTGATCACACCTGGCGGCTCGGGCGCGCTGCTGTTGGCCAGCAGCTTGCTGGTCGACCCCGGCAAACACTGGCTGCTGGCTGACCCGGGCTACCCGTGCAATCGGCATTTCCTGCGGCTGGTCGAGGGCGCGGCGCAGTTGGTGCCGGTCGGGCCAGAGGTCAATTATCAGCTGACCGCCGAGTTGGTCGCGCAGCACTGGAACCAGGACAGCGTCGGTGCGTTGGTGGCATCGCCGGCCAACCCCACCGGTACCGTGCTCGACCGCGATGAACTGGCCGGCCTGGCGCAAGCGATACGCGCCCGTGATGGCCATCTGGTGGTGGACGAGATCTATCACGGCCTGACCTACGGTATGGATGCGCCGAGTGTGCTCGAAGTGGCCGATGACGCCTTTGTGCTGAACAGTTTTTCCAAATATTTCGGCATGACCGGCTGGCGCCTGGGCTGGCTGGTCGCGCCGCCGCAGGCGGTGGCCGATCTGGAGAAGCTTGCGCAAAACCTCTACATCAGCGCCCCAAGCATGGCCCAGCACGCCGCGCTGGCCTGTTTCGAGGATGACACCCTGGCCATTCTCGAACAGCGCCGTGGCGAATTTGCCAAGCGCCGCGACTATTTGCTGCCGGCGTTGCGCAACCTTGGCTTCGGCATCGCCGTCGAGCCGCAAGGCGCCTTCTATCTATATGCCGACATCAGCAAGTTCGGTGGCGACGCATTCGCCTTCTGCCGGCACTTCCTCGAAACCGAGCATCTGGCGTTTACTCCGGGCCTGGACTTCGGCCGCCATCAGGCTGGGCACCATGTGCGCTTCGCCTATACCCAGAGCTTGCCGCGGCTGGCACAGGCGGTTGAGCGGTTGGCCCGCGGCCTGCGTAGTTGGCAAGGCTGATGGCGCAGTTTCCTCAACTGGAGCAGGGCCGCCTGCTGCGCCGCTACAAGCGCTTTCTGGCCGATATCGAACTGGCCAACGGCGAACTGCTGACCATTCACTGCCCCAATACCGGTTCGATGCTCAACTGCATGCGCGAAGGCGGGCAGGTCTGGTTCAGTCGCTCCAACGACCCCAAGCGCAAGCTGCCCGGCACCTGGGAAATCAGCGAGACGCCACAGGGCCGGCTGGCCTGCATCAATACCGGGCGGGCCAACGCACTGGTTGAAGAGGCTTTGCACGCCGGGGTGATCAGCGAGCTGGCCGGGTTTACCGCACTCAAGCGCGAGGTGGCCTATGGCAGCGAGCGCAGCCGGATTGATTTTCGTCTGGAGTTTGCCAGTGGGCCTGCCTATGTCGAGGTCAAGAGTGTCACCCTCGGCTACCCGGACAGCGCGGTGGCGGCGTTTCCCGATGCCGTCACCCAGCGCGGTGCCAAGCATCTGCGCGAGCTGGCGGCACTGGCCCGACAGGGGATCCGTGCGGTGCAGCTGTATTGCGTCAATCTCAGCGGGATCGAAGCGGTGCGGCCTGCCGAAGAAATCGATGCCGCCTACGCCACGGCGTTGCGCGCAGCTGTTGCCGAAGGCGTCGAGGTGATCGCCTACGGCACCTGCCTGGATGCCCAGCAGATTCGCATCGACCGCCCGCTGCCGGTGTTGCTCACGCGCTGAGCCAGATGCCTTGGCTGTCTTCATGGCAGGCCAGGGCCTGCAACTGCTCGCCCTCGCACGGGCCGGCCACGCACTCGCCACTCTCGATCAGAAACAGCGCCCCATGCTGGGCGCAGTGGATCAGGCTGGCGCTGGCATCCAGAAACGTGTCGTCTGCCCAGTTCAATGGGATGCCCTTGTGCGGGCAGCGGTTGCGATAGACAAACACCTGGCCGTGGCGACGCACGGCAAACAGCGCCTGGCCTGCTAGGTTGAATGCACGGCTGTGGCCTTCAGCAAGTTGCTCGGAAGCACATAGAAGCTGCATCGCGGGAAATCGTCCTGCGGTAAAAGGTTGGCACAAGGCAGCGCTTGACGCTCAATGAGAATAATTATCAAACTGTGCGCTGCTGCGTTGGCCGACTATGGTGCGCAGTTCTGTCGTGTGCCACAAGGCGCACGGCCTGTCTTCTGCAAAGGAATCCGCTGATGCGCCGTCCCGCTGCTCTGCTTGCCCTGTGCGCTGCACTTGTTATGTCCACTCAGGCGGCGGCTGCCGAACTACCGCAGCGCTGGGTCAGTGCCGGCGGTGCCTTGAGTGAGTGGATCAGCGCGCTGGGTGGTGAGCAGCGGCTGGTCGGCGTCGATACTACTAGCCAACACCCCGATGCACTGACTGCGCTGCCGAGTATCGGCTATCAGCGCCAGTTGTCGGCCGAGGGCATCCTCAGCCTGCGTCCTGATCTGCTGGTCGGCACTGATGAAATGGGCCCGCCGCCGGTGCTGGCGCAGATTCGCCAGGCCGGGGTGCGGGTGGAGGTGTTCTCGAGCAAGGCCGAGCTGGCGGCGCTGGGTGCCAACCTCGAGAAACTGGGCCGCCTGCTTGGAGAAGAAGGGCGCGCCGGGCTGCTGGCGGGTCAGTTCCATCATGAGCTGAATGCCGTGCAGACCAAGCTCAAACAGGCTCAGGCCGCACAGAAAGCACCCGGCGTACTGTTGTTGGTCGGCCATGCTGGCGCCAAACCGTTAATCGCCGGCGCGGGCACGGCGGGGGATTGGCTGCTGGGCCAGGCCGGTGGGCGCAATCTGGCTGTGCATCAGGGCTACAAGAACTTCTCGGTCGAGGCGCTGGCAGCACTCGACCCAGACGTCATAGTGATTGCCGACCGCAGCTTGAGCGGCGAGCAGGCGGTGCAGGCGCTGCTCAAGGAAAATCCAGGCCTGGCCAGCTCGCGCGCGGTGCGCGAGAAGCGCCTGGTGTCGCTGGACCCAACCTTGCTGGTGGGCGGTCTCGGCCCACGACTGCCGGCGACCCTGCAACAGCTGGCCGGTGAGTTTTATCCACAGGCCAAAGCCAGCTTCGCCCCATGAAACAGAGGGTTCAGCCGCGCACCTTGTTCATCGGCCTGAGCCTGCTCTGCCTGCTCGCGGTATGGCTGTCGCTGGCGCTGGGACCGGTCAGCCTGCCATTGCTGGATACCCTGCGCGCCGGCTTGCGCCTGCTCGGCGTGCCGATTGCCGCTGATGGGCTGGAGCAGGCCGAGCTGATCCTGGGGCAGATCCGCCTGCCGCGGACCTTGCTCGGGCTGGCGGTGGGCGCCGTGCTGGCGTTGTCCGGGGTGGCCATGCAAGGCCTGTTTCGCAACCCGCTGGCAGACCCGGGGCTGGTCGGTGTGGCCAGCGGTGCTGCGCTCGGTGCCGCCATTGCGATTGTCGGTGGCAGCTGGCTGGGCGGTATCCCGGAGTGGTTTGCGCCCTATCTGCTGTCGGTGTGTGCCTTTGCCGGTGGCCTTGGAGTCACCGCGCTGGTCTATCGACTGGGCCGGCGTGACGGCCAAACCAACGTAGCTACCATGTTGCTGGCCGGCATCGCGCTGACGGCCCTGGCCGGCTCGGCTGTGGGCTTGTTCACCTACCTGGCCGATGACGCCACCCTGCGCACCTTGACCTTCTGGAACCTGGGCAGCCTCAACGGCGCCAGCTATGCCCGGCTGTGGCCGTTGCTGGTGGTAACCCTCGCCGTGGCGCTGTGGCTGCCGCGGCGGGCGCAGGCACTGAATGCCTTGCTGTTGGGCGAGTCGGAGGCGCGGCATCTGGGCGTCGAGGTCGAGTCGCTGAAGCGCGAGCTGGTGTTCTGCACAGCCTTGGCCGTAGGCGCAGCAGTGGCCGCCGCCGGCCTGATCGGCTTTATCGGGCTGGTGGTGCCGCACTTGGTGCGGCTGCTGGCCGGGCCTGACCACCGGGTGCTGCTGCCCGCTTCATTGCTTGCAGGCGGCTCGCTGCTACTGTTCGCTGACCTGGTCGCACGGCTGGCGCTGGCGCCCGCCGAGCTGCCGATCGGCATCGTCACTGCGTTCATTGGGGCGCCGTTCTTTTTGCTGTTGCTGCTCAAGGGGCGCCACTGATGCTCGAAGCCAAAGGCCTGCACTTGCAGCGTGGTAGCACCGAAGTGCTGCACGATATAAGCCTGAGCCTGAAGCCTGGGCAGATCCTTGGTGTACTGGGCCCCAATGGCGCTGGCAAGAGCAGCCTGCTCGGTGCGCTGTGCGGTGAACTGATCCCCAGCCAGGGCCAGGTGCGCCTTGGCGGGCGGAGCCTGGCCGAATGGGCCGGGCAGGCGCGGGCACGGCAATTGGCGGTGCTGCCGCAGGTGTCCAGCCTTGGCTTTGCCTTTCGCGTTGAAGAAGTGGTCGGTCTTGGCCGCTTGCCCCATGCCAGCGGCCAGCAGCGTGACCGCGAGATCATCGAAGCTGCGCTGCACGCCGCAGATGCCCAGCACCTGCTTGAGCGCAGTTACCTGGCGTTGTCGGGCGGTGAGCGCCAGCGGGTGCATCTGGCGCGGGTGCTGGCGCAATTATGGCCAGGCGAGGCGGGGGCGACGCTGCTGCTCGATGAACCCACCTCGATGCTCGACCCGCTGCACCAGCACACCACCTTGCAGGCCGTGCGCAGCTTTGCCGATCGCGGCGCGGCGGTCCTGGTAATCCTGCATGACCTGAACCTGGCCGCGCGCTACTGTGACCAGCTGATGCTGCTCGAGCACGGCTGTTGCCACGCCCTGGCCAGCCCCCGCGAGGTCCTGACGCCAGAGGCGCTGAAGGCGGTGTTCGGCATCGATGTGCTGGTGCAGGATCATCCTGAACGCGGCCACCCGCTGATCATCATGCGCTAAGGAGCTTGCCCATGATCTGTCGCCTGTTGTTGCTTGGTTTGCTGGTTGTATTTGGCGGCTGTCAGGCGCGACAGGCCAGCCTGCCGCCGCTGCCCGTCTGGCAAGCCAGCGAGGGCCGCACCAGTGCGCAACTGGGGCAGATTCGCGAACTCGCCAGTGGCCGCCTGCTCAGCCCTGAGCAACTGCTGGATGAGTTGGTGGAGGCGCCGCGGGTGCTGGTTGGAGAGAAGCACGACCACCCTGATCACCACGCGCTGCAGCTGTGGCTGCTAAAGGCGCTGCAGGCGCGCCGAGCGCAAGGCAGCCTGCTGTTGGAAATGCTCCAGCCCGAGCAGCAGGCGCGGGTCGACGCGGTGGCTGGCGCCGCGCAACTGCCGGCCGACCTGGCCCAAGCCCTGGCCTGGCAGGACGGCTGGGACTGGGCGCTGTACGGCCCGATCGTGCGCCAGGCGTTGCAGCAGTCGACCCCGCTGCTGGCGGCCAATCTGTCCACCAGCGAAATGCGCCAGGCCTATCGGCAGCCTGCTGCGCTGAGTGGCCAGCGCTCGAGTGCGCCTGCAGTCAAAGCCGAACTGCTCAAGCAAGTGCGTGAGGGGCACTGCGGGCTGCTGCCTGAAAGCCAGTTGCCGGCAATGCTCGCGGTGCAGCAGCAACGCGACCGGAGCATTGCCGAGCGGTTGCTGGCGGCAGCGCAACCGGCGTTGCTGTTCGCCGGCAGTGCCCACGTGCGCAGCGACCTCGGCGTGCCGCTGCATTTGGCTGATCTCGGCGCCAAGGGCGCGAGCAAAGTCTTGTTGCTGGCCGAAGTCGGCAGCGAAGTGCAGCCGGGCATGGCCGACTATGTCTGGTTTACGGCGGCGCTGCCAGAGCAGGACTACTGCGCGCAGTTGCGCAGCCAGCACTGATCATCCGCGGCCTGCGGCGGCGTTTGAGCCCGAATCGCAGGCAAAAAAAGACCCGGCAAAAAGCCGGGTCAATAACCGTGATTAGCCTGATGAGGAGATAATCTGAGAGTCCGAACCAAGGTCTTTCAAATTACCCAACCAGTCTCGCGACCAGTTGTGATAATCATAACGATTCTCATTTCTACGTCAATCCCTTCGCTGCAATTTATTTAAGATTTTTCTGCAGCGTGCATTTTGCGTCCAGTTGTTGATTGAGAGCTTCCTTGCGTTCGGCCGGCAAATCATTCCAATGCATGTCGAGCAACGCCCCCTCGATTGCATACAGCAGAACCTTGGACGCGCGAAAGCCTCTGCTCTTCACTGCCTGATAAGCGCCGACCGCGCCGAGCCTGCGCAAGTCGGATGCACTGTGGATGCCGACCGCATGCAACCACTGCGCAGAGGTCTTGCCGAGGTTTTTCAGGTGCTGCAACTCATCGTTCATCGAGCCTCCTTGCGATGGCTGAACGGGGGCATATCGAAAATCGTGAGCAGGTCAGACAGGAGTGTAGCGGGGGTTGGCGAATTCGCCCGCAAAGCCCGCCGTGCGCGGCGGGCAGGGCAGCACAGGGCAATTGCTGCCCCGCGCTTTGAGGATGTTACAGGCCGGGCAGGCGCTGACGAATCTGCTCGATCACGGCGTCCATGGCGGCGCCCTGCTGGGTGTCGACGCGGGTGCTGTCGCGCAGCTCCTGATCGTCCAGCGGATCGCGACTGGCCTGCTGGGCCTTGACCACTTCGAGGGTTGCATCGGACGGGTCGAGCTGCTCGGCCTGACGCTGTGCCAGCCAGCTCTCGATGACTGCATCCGGCGCGTGGCAATCGAGGATCAGCAATGGCACGCCGGTTTGGTTGGCGACGCTGGCGGCGGCCTGGCGCTGTTCGCGCTTGAGGTAGGTGGCGTCGAGCACCACCGGGAAGCCCGCGCGCAGAATCACGTCGGCCAGTTGATGCAGACGCTGATAGGTAGCGGCACTGGCATCTTCGGCATAAATGCCGCCTTGCAGTTGGCCGGCAGCCTGAGCCAGTTGTTCACCGAACAGGCGCTTGCGCTCGACATCTGAGCGCACGCGGATTGCCCCCAGTGCTTCGACCAGGCGCATCGACACGTGGCTTTTGCCCACTGCCGAAACGCCATGGGTGATCGCCAGCAGGCGTGAAGGGATGGCGCTGTAGCTTTCCGCCAGGTTGGCGTAGTTGCGGTAGGTGCGCAGGGTGGTGGCGCGCTGCACGCCATCGGCGTCGGCCGGCATGCTGAACAGGGCGACCTTGGCCCGCACCAGGGCGCGGTAGGCCTTGTAGAAGTTGAGCAGCTCCAGGCCCTGGTAGTCGCCGGTCAGTTCCAGGTACTGGCTGACGAAGCGCCGCGCCAGACACTTCAGGCCACGATCTTCCAGGTCCATGGCGAGGAAGCCGGTGTCGGCCCAGACATCGGTCATGCGGAATGGCTCGTTGAACTCGATGCAGTCGAAGATCACCACCTTGCCGTCGATCACCGTGGCGTTGCCCAGGTGGATGTCACCGTGGCATTCGCGGATAAAACCGTCACGCTTGCGCGCCTCGAACAGGCCGTGCAGGCGGTCGAAGCTGCTGCGGGCCCAGGCTTGCAGGTTGTCCAGTTGTTGCAGGTCGGACTTGTCGCTGAGGAACGGGCGAATCTGTTCGAAGTTCTGCTCGACCGGGGCCATCACGCTGTCCGGGGTGCCGAATGGCTGCTCGGTGGCGACCTTTGGCGTCTGCTGATGGAACTCGGCAATCTGCCGCGCCATCTGGTCGATGTGGCTGGCGGTCAGTTCACCGTTGGCCTGCAGCGTGCTGAGCAGGTTGCTCTGTGGGAATTGGCGCATGCGCAGGGCGAACTCGATCGGTGCACCTTCGCCGCCCAGTTGCGGCGCCTCGGCGCTGCCGGTGATCGGCAGCACGTCCAGGTACAGGTCGTCGGTCAGGCGCTGGTTCAGGCGCAGTTCTTCGTTACAAAAGTGTTCACGCTGGTCGAGGCCGGTGAAGTCGAGAAAGCCGAAGTTCATCGGTTTCTTGATCTTGTAGGCGTACTCACCGGTGAGCAGGACCCAAGAGATGTGCGTCTCGATAAGCTGGAAGCCGCTGACCGGGTGCGGGTAAAGGGTGGGGTTCTGCAGGGCACTGATGAGGGCTTGGCTCACGGGCAATCCTTCCGGGATAAGGGAATTCGAATGCGCCATTATGGTCAATGGTGCCGTCCCTGCATACCGCCGGGCCTGCCTTGACTAAAGTGCGTATAATCCGCCGCCATGACTCGATCCCGAAATTCCCGTACTGCGCAAAAACGCTCGCCTGGTCGCTCACGCGTCTGGCTGGGCTGGACTCTCAAGCTGAGCCTGGTCGGCCTGGTGCTGCTCGCCGGGTTTGCTATCTACCTCGATGCCATCGTCCAGGAGAAGTTCTCCGGCAAGCGCTGGACCATCCCGGCCAAGGTGTATGCCCGGCCGCTGGAACTGTTCGTCGGCCAGAAGCTGAGCAAGGACGACTTCCTCACCGAACTCGACGCCCTTGGCTACCGCCGTGAAAGCGCTGCCAATGGCCCAGGCGCGGCGTCGGTCAACGGCAACAATGTGGACCTCAACACCCGCGGCTTCCAATTCTATGAAGGCCTGGAACCTGCGCAGTTCGTGCGTGTGCGCTTCTCGGGCGATTATGTGGCGGGCATGACCGGCGCCAATGGCGGCAAGCTCGATGTGGTCCGGCTCGAGCCGCTGATGATTGGCGGCATCTACCCGAAAAACCTCGAAGATCGCATCCTGATCAAGATCGATCAGGTGCCTCCGTACCTGCTGGAAACCCTGGTTGCCACCGAAGACCGCGACTTCTACAGCCATTTTGGTGTGTCACCCAAGGGCATCGCCCGGGCGATCTGGGTCAACACTTCATCCGGCGCCATGCGCCAGGGCGGTAGTACCCTGACTCAACAGCTGGTGAAAAACTTCTACCTGACCAGCGAGCGCAGCCTGACCCGCAAGCTGACCGAAGCGATGATGGCCGTATTGCTCGAAATGCATTACGACAAGCGCGAGATTCTCGAGGCCTACCTCAACGAGGTCTTTGTCGGTCAGGATGGCCAACGTGCCGTGCATGGCTTCGGTCTGGCCAGCCAGTTCTTCTTCAGCCAGCCACTGCAAGAGCTCAAGCTGCACCAGATCGCCTTGCTGGTCGGCATGGTCAAGGGCCCGTCCTACTACAACCCGCGGCGCTCGCCGGAGCGTGCGCTGGTGCGCCGTAACCTGGTCCTCGACCTGTTGGCCGAGCAGGGCGTGGCCAGCCAGGAAGTAGTCGACGCAGCGAAGAAAATGCCACTGGGCGTGACCAAGCGCGGCAGCCTCGCCGATAGCTCGTTCCCGGCCTTCCTTGATCTGGTCAAGCGTCAGCTGCGCCAGGACTACCGTGACGAAGACTTGACCGAAGAAGGCCTGCGCATCTTCACCAGCTTCGACCCGATCCTGCAGATGAAGGCCGAGACTGCCATGAGCGAGACGTTCAAGCGTCTGGCCGGGCGCAAGGGCTCGGATGCGGTCGAGTCGGCGATGGTCGTGACCAATCCGGAGACCGGCGAAGTCCAGGCCTTGATCGGCAGCCGCCAGTCCGGCTTTGCCGGCTTCAACCGCGCCATCGATGCAGTGCGCCCAATCGGCTCGCTGGTGAAGCCGGCGGTGTACCTCAGTGCACTGGAGAAACCGAGCAAGTACACCCTGACCAGTTGGCTGCAAGACGAGCCGTTCTCGGTCAAGGGGGCGGATGGTCAAGTCTGGCGCCCACAGAACTACGACCGCCGTGCGCATGGCACTATCTACCTGTATCAAGGCCTGGCCAACTCGTACAACCTGTCGACCGCCAAGCTAGGCCTGGAAGTCGGCGTGCCGAACGTACTCAAGACGATCGGTCGGCTCGGTGTCAATGTCGACTGGCCGGCGTTCCCGTCGATGTTGCTCGGCGCTGGCGGGATGTCGCCGATGCAGGTCGCGACCATGTACCAAACCATCGCCAACGGTGGCTTCAACACGCCGATGCGCGGCATTCGCAGTGTGCTCACCGCCGAAGGCGAGCCGCTCAAGCGCTACCCGTTCCAGATCCAGCAGAGCTTCGACCCAGGTGCCATTTATCTGGTCCAGAACGCCATGCAGCGGGTCATGCGTGAAGGTACCGGGCGTTCGGTCTACAGTGTCCTGCCAAGCTCGCTGACGCTAGCCGGCAAGACCGGCACCAGTAACGATTCGCGCGACAGCTGGTTCTCCGGTTTCAGCCAGGATCTGCTGGCGGTGGTCTGGCTCGGCCGCGACGACAACGGCAAGACACCGTTCACTGGCGCCACCGGTGCGTTGCAGGTGTGGACCAGCTTCATGCGCAAGGCCGACCCGTTGCCACTGGACATGCCGCAGCCGGACAACATCGTCCAGGCCTGGATCGACCCGTACAGCGGGCAGGGCTCGGACAGCAGCTGTCCGGGAGCAGTGCAGATGCCGTATATTCGCGGCAGCGAACCGGCCGCTGGCGCTGCCTGCGGTGGTGAACAGCAACCGGCCGACTCGGTCATGGACTGGGTCAAGGGTTGGATGAATTGAGCACTGCGGGCCTGCGGGGATGACCCACTGGCCCGTAGCCGCATTTAGAGAGGGTGATAAGTGAACAAGTGGTGGCTTCCTGCCTTGACCGCGCTGGCCATGCTTCATGGCTGCGCCAGCGTTCCACGCGGCAACATTCCGGTGGTCGACTCGAGCACCCGGGTATCCAACAGCGAGCGGGTCACCGCCAACCAGCGCACGCCGGTTACCGCCAATGGCACCAGCCAGGCGCAGTCGCTGCCTGAGGACTCCGGCGTGACCGTGATGATCCCGCAAGGCGCCGGTGCTTCGTCGATCCAGACCTTCCCGGCTGGCAACGCGGCGCCGATCAGCAGCGCGCCGATCGATACCACGCCGATTACCACCAACCCCAACCCGATTGCCGACGAGCCGTTCGACATCGCCTCGATGAACAGCACCCCGGCGGCGACCAGTGCGCCTACCGGTATCCCGCGCAGCGCGCCAGCTGGCGGCCTGTCGGCTGACGAGCAGCTCGATGGGCCGGTGCTGGCGCTGTTGACCACGGCCCAGCAGCAACAAGGCGGTGGCGACCTCAATGGCGCTTCGTCGAGCCTTGAGCGCGCCCAGCGCATTGCCCCGCGCGAGCCGCAGGTGCTGTTCCGCCTGGCCCAGGTGCGCCTGGCCCAGGGTGATTCGGCCCAGGCCGAGCAACTCGCACGCCGCGCGCTGACCTACGCCAATGGTCGCCCAAGCTTACAAGCGGAGCTGTGGAACACCATTGCCCAGGCCCGTGAGAAGCAGGGTGACAGCGCCGGTGCCGCACTGGCTCGGCAGAAAGCCCGGGTCAATCTGTAATGGTCGAGCAACGCATTCTCGACATCGCCGACCATTTGCTGCTGATCGAGCACGAGTTGCGCAGTCAGGGCTGGTGGAGCGAGCAGGCACCCAGTGCCGAAGCGCTGGCCAGTGTCACGCCGTTTGCGGTCGATGTGCTGAGCTTTGAGCAGTGGCTGCAGTGGATTTTCCTGCCACGCATGGCGTTCATCCTCGAACACGCCCAGCCGCTGCCGAACGCCTCGGGCATTCTGGTCATGGCTGAAACGGTGTTCAGTGATCGCCCGGAGCAAAGTCGCGAGCTGCGCCGACTATTGGCTGAATTTGACCAATTGATCGGTACATCCGCCTGATTTCTGCTCTTTTTCAGACTAGAGCCGCAGATTGCGGCTCTTTTTTTGGTTTTTGTTTGGTTTTCTGCTGCTGTGAACTGTATTCGTGGTGGAACAAATTCATCTCGAGGAAAAATTGGCAATAATTTTTCTTGACATAACCTCGGCGAATCACAAGAATCAGGTTCCGCTTTAGAGGGACTGCCAGAAGCAGACCCGCTAAGCAGATCATGAGGCGCATACCCGCGCCGACTTGTAACACCCCGCAACGCGTTACCTCGCGCTGGGTGGGAAAACCCCGCAACACTCTGGGGCGCTCCCAATACTTGCTCAGTCAGTGCTGACGTTCGCTCGTGCTCTGCTTGGCAGTAAACCTATTAAGACCCGTCCATCAGGGACGGTATTCTGGCGTTTTAGAGGTGAACAACGTGGAGCTTTTATCTGGCGCTGAGATGGTCGTCCGCTTCTTGCGTGACGAAGGCGTTAAGCACATCTACGGGTACCCTGGCGGTGCTCTCCTTCATGTATACGACGCGCTGTTCAAAGAGCCGGAAGTCGAGCACATCCTGGTTCGTCACGAGCAGGCTGCAACCCATATGGCTGACGGCTATGCCCGTGCCACCGGCAAGGCTGGCGTAGTGCTGGTGACTTCCGGCCCGGGTGCAACCAATGCCATCACCGGTATTGCCACCGCGTACATGGATTCGATTCCGATGGTGATCCTGTCGGGCCAGGTGCCTAGCACCATGGTCGGCACCGACGCCTTCCAGGAAACCGACATGATCGGTATTTCCCGGCCGATCGTGAAGCACAGCTTCATGATCAAGCATGCCTCGGAAATCCCCGAAGTCATGAAAAAGGCCTTCTATCTGGCGCAATCCGGTCGTCCTGGCCCGGTCGTGGTCGACATTCCAAAAGATATGACCAACCCGGCCGAGAAGTTCGAGTACGTCTATCCGAAGAAGGTCAAGCTGCGTTCCTACAGCCCGGCCGTACGTGGTCACTCGGGGCAGATCCGCAAGGCAGCCGAGATGATCCTCGCCGCCAAGCGTCCGATCGTCTACTCCGGGGGTGGTGTGATCCTCGGTGGTGGTTCCGAGACCCTGACCGAGATCGCCAAGTCGCTGAACCTGCCGGTCACCAACACCCTGATGGGCTTGGGTGGCTTCCCCGGTACCGACCGCCAGTTCCTCGGCATGCTCGGTATGCATGGCAGCTTCACCGCCAACCAGGCGATGCACCATGCCGACGTGATCCTGGCTGTCGGCGCGCGTTTCGATGACCGTGTGATCAACGGCCCGGCCAAGTTCTGCCCGAATGCCAAGATCATCCACATCGACATCGATCCGGCGTCCATCTCGAAAACGATCAAGGCCGACGTGCCGATCGTAGGTCCAGTCGACAGCGTGCTCAGCGAGATGCTGGCGATCTTCAAGGAAATCGGTCAGCAGCCTGAAAAGGCCGCGCTGGATGCCTGGTGGAAGCAGATCGAGGAATGGCGTGGCGACCGCGGCCTGTTCCCTTACGACAAGGGCGACGGCAGCGTGATCAAACCGCAGACCGTGATCGAAACCCTGTGTGAAGTGACCAATGGCGATGCTTACATCACCTCCGATGTTGGCCAGCACCAGATGTTCGCTTCGCAGTACTACCGCTTCAACAAGCCGAACCGCTGGATCAACTCCGGTGGCCTGGGCACCATGGGCTTCGGCTTCCCGGCGGCGATGGGCGTCAAGCTCAACTTCCCCGACCAGGACGTGGCCTGTGTGACCGGCGAAGGCAGCATCCAGATGAACATCCAGGAGCTGTCTACCTGCATGCAGTACGGCCTGCCGGTGAAGATCGTCAACATGAACAACGGTGTGCTGGGCATGGTTCGCCAGTGGCAGGACATGGCCTACAACGGCCGTCACTCGCATTCGTATGTCGAGTCGCTGCCGGACTTCGTCAAACTGGTCGAGGCTTATGGCCACGTCGGTATCCGCATCACCAGCCTCAAGGACCTCAAGCCCAAGCTGGAAGAAGCGTTCGCCATGAAAGACCGGCTGGTGTTCATCGATATCGCGATTGACCGCACCGAGCACGTCTACCCGATGCAGATCAAAGACGGCTCGATGCGCGACATGTGGCTGAGCAAGACGGAGCGTACCTGATATGCGGCACATTATTTCCCTGCTGCTGGAAAACGAACCCGGTGCCTTGTCTCGCGTGGTCGGCCTGTTTTCCCAACGCAACTACAACATTGAAAGCCTGACCGTGGCGCCGACCGAGGACCCAACCCTCTCGCGCCTGACCCTGACTACCGTTGGTCATGACGAGGTGATCGAGCAGATCACCAAGAACCTGAACAAGCTGGTAGAAGTGGTGAAGCTGGTCGACCTGTCGGAGAGCGCGCACATCGAGCGCGAATTGATGCTGGTCAAGGTCAAGGCAACCGGCGCCCAGCGCGCCGAGATCAAACGCACCACGGATATTTTCCGTGGGCAGATCGTCGACGTCACCGCCAGTGTGTATACCGTGCAACTGAGCGGCACCAGCGACAAGCTGGATAGCTTCATCCAGGCGATCGGCACTGCATCGATTCTCGAAACCGTGCGCAGCGGCGTTACCGGCATTGCCCGTGGCGACAAAGTGCTCAGCGTCTAACTTAAACAAATAGCGATGGCTCCGCAGGGGCCGAGATCTAACAGGGGTATTTCATGAAAGTTTTCTACGACAAAGACTGCGACCTTTCCATCATCCAAGGTAAGAAAGTCGCCATCATCGGCTACGGTTCGCAAGGCCACGCTCAGGCGTGCAACCTGAAAGACTCCGGTGTAGACGTAACTGTCGGTCTGCGTAAAGGCTCGGCTACCGTTGCCAAGGCAGAAGCTCACGGCCTGAAAGTGGCTGACGTGGCTTCGGCTGTTGCTGCTGCCGACCTGGTCATGATCCTGACCCCGGACGAATTCCAGGGCACTCTGTACAAGAACGAAATCGAGCCGAACATCAAGAAAGGCGCCACCCTGGCCTTCTCCCATGGCTTCGCGATCCACTACAACCAGGTCGTGCCACGTGCTGACCTCGACGTGATCATGATCGCGCCGAAGGCCCCAGGCCACACCGTGCGTTCCGAGTTCGTCAAAGGCGGCGGCATCCCTGACCTGATCGCTATCTACCAGGACGCTTCGGGCAACGCCAAGAACGTTGCTCTGTCGTACGCTGCAGGCGTCGGCGGCGGCCGTACCGGCATCATCGAAACCACCTTCAAGGACGAGACTGAAACCGACCTGTTCGGCGAGCAGGCTGTTCTGTGTGGCGGTACCGTCGAGCTGGTCAAAGCCGGTTTCGAAACCCTGGTTGAAGCTGGCTACGCGCCAGAAATGGCCTACTTCGAGTGCCTGCACGAACTGAAACTGATCGTTGACCTCATGTACGAAGGCGGTATCGCCAACATGAACTACTCGATCTCCAACAACGCCGAATACGGTGAGTACGTGACTGGCCCTGAGGTCATCAACGCCGAATCGCGTCAGGCCATGCGCAACGCTCTGAAGCGCATCCAGGACGGCGAATACGCCAAGATGTTCATCTCCGAAGGTGCTACCAACTACCCATCGATGACCGCCAAGCGTCGTAACAACGCCGCCCACGGTATCGAAGTGATCGGTGAGCAGCTGCGTTCCATGATGCCTTGGATCTCGGCCAACAAAATCGTCGACAAGACCAAGAACTGAGTCTTTGCGATGACATGAAAAACGCGGCTTAGGCCGCGTTTTTTCGTTTAAGCGGCGCGCTTCTGGTATAAAGCGACCAGTGGCTTGCCGTCAGTTTGTGCTTCGCAAGCCTGTATCGAACATTTTCCAATCAAGGTAATTTTCATGAGCGAACGTCCCGAAGAGCCGAACACGCCCTCCGACGCCGAAAGCCTGCTACCTGTAGATGAGCACGTTGAAGAAGGGCATGACGCCGAAGGGCGCAAGGTCCGCCACCGCGGTATCTACCTGCTGCCCAACCTGTTCACCACGGCTAACCTGTTCGCCGGCTTCTACTCGATCATCAGCTCGATCAGTGCGCAGAGCGCCATGAGCGCAGGTGACCCGCGCGAGGCGAGCAAGTACTTCGCCTTTGCCGCTATCGCCATTTTCGTGGCCATGGTGCTCGACGGCCTGGATGGCCGGGTAGCACGCATGACCAACACCCAGAGCGCATTCGGCGCCGAGTACGACTCGCTGTCGGACATGGTCGCCTTCGGCGTGGCGCCGGCGCTGCTGGCATTCGGCTGGGCACTGGGTGACATGGGCAAGGTCGGCTGGATGGTTGCTTTCATCTATGTCGCTGGTGCTGCCCTGCGTCTGGCACGCTTCAACACCCAGGTCGGCACTGCTGACAAACGTTACTTCATCGGCCTGGCCAGCCCGGCTGCGGCAGGCGTGGTGGCCGGTACCGTATGGGCCTTCAGCGATTTCGGCATTCAGGGCTCGAAGCTGTCGTTCCTGGTGGCGCTGCTGGTGGCGGCTGCGGGCATGCTGATGGTCAGCAACGTCAAGTACAACAGCTTCAAGGAACTCGACCTGCGCGGGCGGGTGCCGTTCGTGGCGATCCTTGCAGTGGTGCTGGTGTTTGCCGTGGTATTCAGCGATCCGCCGCGCATTCTGCTGTTGATCTTCCTCGGTTATGCCGTGTCGGGCCCGGTGCAGTATCTGCTGCGGGTACGTCGGCAAAAAAACTGAAGTTGATTTAATGACGGAATAACCTTCCGGCTCCATAGTCTTACGGGTACATCAGTTGCCCGCACTGTGGAGCCGTTATGCTCATCAAGATCGCTCGTCCATCCGACTGCAAAGCGTCGGATATCACCCCTGAAGGTATCTACCTTTCTCGACGTACCATGCTCGGTGCTTCCCTGGCGGGTGCCGCCGTGGCCGCATTGCCTGGCGTTGCGCTTGGCGCCGAGCCTTCGCGCTACGCCGATGTCGAACCTGGCGCCGCGCCGGGCTGGTTCAAGGACAAGCTCGGCGCGACCCGGTGGGGCGCGGTGACGGTCGAGAACGAGGCGATCACGCCGTTCAAAGACGCCACCCACTACAACAACTTCTATGAATTCGGCACCGACAAGGGTGATCCAGCCGCGAATGCCGGCAGCCTGAAAACCGAGCCGTGGAGCCTGGTGGTGGATGGCGAGGTGGCCAAGCCAGGGCGCTATGCGCTGGAAGACTTCGTCAAACCCTATCAGCTGGAAGAGCGCATCTATCGGCTGCGCTGCGTCGAGGCCTGGTCGATGGTGATCCCGTGGTTGGGCTTTAGCCTGGCGCAGGTGCTCAAGCAGGTCGAGCCAACTTCGAAGGCGCGCTACCTGCGTTTCGAAACCCTGCAGGACCCAAAGGTAATGCCCGGCCAGCGCTCATCGTTTGCCTTGATCGACTGGCCCTACGTGGAAGGCCTGCGCCTGGACGAGGCGATGAACCCATTGGCGATTCTTGCGGTGGGCATGTATGGACGTGAACTGCCTAACCAGAATGGTGCGCCACTGCGGCTGATCGTGCCGTGGAAGTACGGCTTCAAAAGCATCAAGTCGATCGTGCGCATCAGCCTGGTCGCGGAGCAGCCGCAAACTACCTGGGAGCGCCTGGCGCCGACCGAGTATGGCTTCTATGCCAACGTCAACCCGACGGTCGATCATCCGCGCTGGACTCAGGCCCGTGAGCGGCGGCTGCCGAGTGGCCTGTTCAGCCCGAACGTGCGCGACACCCTGATGTTCAACGGCTATGGCGATGAAGTAGCGTCGTTGTACAGCGACCTTGATCTGCGGAAGAACTACTGATGCGCTATCCCTGGTTGCGCCTGGGCATCTTTGTGCTGGGCTGCCTGTTCCCCAGCTGGTGGCTGTATCAGGCGGCGACCAACCAGCTCGGCCCGGACCTGGGCAAGATCATCATGGACCGGTTGGGCCTGGGGGCGCTGATCTTCCTTTTGATCACCTTGAGCATGACGCCACTGCAGCGGCTTACGGGCTGGTCGGGGTGGATCGTGATCCGCCGGCAACTGGGGCTGTGGAGCTTTGCTTATATAGTGCTGCACATGATCACCTACATGGTGTTCATCCTCGGCCTGGACTGGGGGCAGTTCGGCGTTGAGTTGCGCAAGCGGCCATACATTATTGTCGGTGCGCTGGCCTTCCTCGGCTTGCTGGCCTTGGCGCTGACTTCCAATCGTTACAGTCAGCGGCGCCTGGGTGCGCGTTGGAAGAAGCTGCACAAGCTGGTGTACGTGATTCTTGGGCTGGGTTTGCTGCATTTCCTGTGGATCGTGCGGTCGGACCTTAAAGAGTGGGCGATCTACGCCTCGATCGGCGCACTGCTGTTACTGCTGCGGGTTCCGCTGGTGGCGCGGCGCGTTCCGCGGTTGATCGGCAGGCGGGGCAGGGCGGTGTGAGAGGCTTATTCCAGTGATATTGCACAAAGCTGAAATTAACGGTTGACGGGGTTTCATATGCGCTTATAATGCGCCCCACTTCCAGCGTAGTTGGAGCGGAAAACTCCTTGAGTTTCAAAGAGTTAGAAGTTTCAGCGGTGC
>NZ_VXCX01000002.1:0-568853 GCF_052850745.1 Pseudomonas sp. 1121_17 | reverse complement strand
CGATTAATAGCGAAGAGCTTGTCCATGCTGATCATGGTGGCGTCCTTATCGAGGCTGGCAGGAGAGGGGGGCTTGCAGGGCGTCAGCCAGCGGACGTTTGAGCTCGCTTGCTTCGGCAACGGCTTGCTTCCATGCGGCCGACTCAGCCAGCGCATCGCCGTTGAGGGTCATCATGGTCACGTAGCTGATCAGGTCCTGCTGGCGGCTCAGGCCAGCTTTGCGCGCTGCAGTCAAATGCGCGCGAGCAATGCCTAGGCGAATGGTGTGGCATTGGCCGGTCATGCCCGCAGCTGCCATCGCGGTGCCGATGGCGTCGGCCAAGGTGTATTCCAGCGGATCGCCGGTCAGCGCCTGCCAGCACGCCGAGTCCAGCTCGAAGGCGTCGCCTTGGCTGGTCGGCGCGCGATCCTCTCCCTCGAGGCATACCCAGCGCTCGCGACCTGGGTCAGGTACCGGTAGCCATATTTTATGGACAGGCGCGAGCCACTCGCGTACCGCCGGCAAGTCGCGCCGTGCATGCAGAACCTGGAGACTGCGCGCGATGTGCCAACGCAGCAGGTAGCTATTGCCATCAGGCGCAACCGTGCGATTGGCCTGGCTCAGGTGCACGAGCAATTCTGGCGGCGGCATCGCACTGACGACCCACGCGCAGATGCCCTCTTTGCCATAGTGCTCGACATCCCAGTAGTTGCTCCACTGACCGTCCAGGCCGTAGTGGGGCGCTGGAGTGATCAACCGCGGCCCAAGCGCCTGCAGGTTGGCGAATTCGGGCTGCTGAAGTAATGGCAACGCGTATTCCTTGATACGGCGCAGCAGTTCGCTGCGATCTCGCTCGCTCAAGCGGCTTATCTCGACGATGCCAGTCAGGCGGTAACGCGGGTTGCGCAGTACTTCGACGATCTCGTTTCCAAGATTTGTGGCTGTTGTGTTCATGCGTTGACCCCTTCGAGGCGGACAACACTGCGCCCCTCTTGAATCGCTTTGAGCAGGCAACTCAGGCAGACAGGCTCACCCGGTTCAGGCTTGCCGCTGATGCTGAAGGCGTAGGAACTCCCCTCAGGTGCTTGACCGATAGGCCCTTTGAAATTTATCGCGACACCGTCGAGGGTTATCCCGGAAGCATCCAGGCGTAACGTGCCGCCCGGCGATTTGATCGAGAAGCTGCCAGCGACCTCGATCTCGAAGTCCTGGGTCTGGTAGCGAATCGCTTGGCCGGCTTTCAGGTCGACGTGGCCAGCGACCTTGTGTTCTAGGTGCCCGCCGATATCGACGGTGTGGTTGGCAGTTGTGGTGTCGCGGCGGTGGTTGCCGACCTGCTCGATGCGGTCCTGAGCGATAGTGATGCTGTGGTGGCGGCCGATTTCGAGGACGTCATCGCGACCAGTTTGATGCTGACGATCCTGACCAATCGAAACCTTTTCATCATTGCCGATCGACTCTGTGCGGTCATGGCCGACGTTGAGGGTTTCATCACGCTCGACTTGCTCAGCGCGATCATTGCCGACTTTGGTGGTTTCGTTGTGCCGGACTACGTTGTTCTGGTCTTTCTGGGCGTGAATGAACACCTCTTGCCGGTCCAGCTCATCCTCGAAGCGCAGCTCATTGAAGCCTTGCCCTTTGTGGGTCTGGCTTTTGATGGTCATACGGGTCTTGTGCTGCGGCAGTTCATAGGGCGGCAGCTGGTTGGCGCAGTAGGTGCGGCCGGTAATCAATGGCTGATCGGGATCGGAATTGACGTATTGAACGATCACTTCCTGGCCGATTCGCGGTATGGCCATCGACCCCCAACTGCCGCCTGCCCAGCCTTGGGCGACGCGGATCCAGCACGAGCTGAACTGGTTGTCCTTGCTTTCTCGGTCCCAGGGAAAGCTGACCTTGACCCGCCCCCACTGGTCGCAATAAATCTCTTCCTCGGGCGGCCCGACCACCGTCGCCATGTGCGGCCCGTCAATGCGCGGCCTGGCCAACAACGCGGGCTTCCAGTCGATGCGGCCCGGTACCAGCTCAGCATGCTGAACATAGTGTGTGCCCTGATCGGCATCCGCCGCTTCTTCCTGCAGACTGGTGAACTGGCTGCCGACGTGACGCACGCTGATCACCCGCCAGTGGGCGTTGAGGTCCTCACGGGGATGATCGATCAGATTGAAGCTCAGCCCAGGTTGCAGACGAACATCGTCGCCTTCGACTTCAGCCAGGCGCACCGCGTGGCGGCGTGCGGTCAGACGCGTCTGGGTGAACGGCTTGCCAACCACATCGAGGTTGTAGCGGCCGGGATAGTCGAAGCGTTCGTACTTGTTGCAGGGCAGCTTCCACTGGCTGGCAACCACCCCGTGTTGTTGGCGGTAGGCTGGCCGCAGGAAGGTATAGTCGCGCTGCTGCTGGTGAGTGGTTGCCACCTGCTCGCAATAGCGAAGCCTGCGCAGGCAAGGGCCGGCGGGATCGCCGCCACTGTTGGAGTGATACAGCACGCTGAGCGGATCGGCAGTGTCATGGTCGGCATTACTGCGTAGATCGTCTGCGGGCTTGATGACGCTTCTGTTGATCTGCCCGAGGCTCATCACCCGGTCGGTAACGCGCAGGGTGTGGGCAGTAGCGCTGTGGTCAAAGCTGTAGATGTAGCCTTCTTCTGCAGCCAGACGTGCAATGAAGTCGAGGTCGGTTTCGCCGGCTTGCACGCAAAACTCGCGGACCTGGTGCTCGCACGTTGTGCTGAATTCGATCTGGGTCAGGCCTTGACGCTTGAACATGACCGCGAGGATCTGCGCTGCGGGCTGCTGCTGGAAGATTCGCCAGTTGGAGCGCAGGCGTGCGCGTGCCAGTTGTGGTTCGATGACGGCTTGATAGCGGGTGCGATAGAAACCACTTTCGCCCTGGCTGAGGCTGCTGATCAAACCATGCACGTAGCGCACTGGCTGCTGGTCGCGGCAAATGGTGAACAGCGCTGGTTTGTCAATCAGTTCGGCGAAATCGACATCAACTCGGTAGCAGATCAGCTCCAGCGTGAGCTTGAAAGGCGTGCTGAGGGTTTCTTCGAGAGTGAATGACACCACTTCGAACGGCGTGCGGCTGGCCAGAGGCTCGAAGCAGAAGCTCAGGTCGGATTGGCTGGGCATGGGACGTCCTTTTCAGCGTCTGCAAGCGTCGCCGATAGGGCCGATGAGTTGCCGACGGGGCTGGGGGCTGGCCGCTGTTTTCACGGCTTTGATTGCCTGCCAACCTTACCGGTGTAGGGCTTTTGACGGACCTATCCGGCTTCTGATAAGGATGTAGGAAAATTCGCTATCGAGGGTGAAAGGCTACCCGGCTGGCTGCCTAGCCCCGCCGCGTCGGCAGCAACGCCAACGCAACCCCACCGAGCACCACCAGCGAAGTCAGGCCCAAGCGCCAGATCAGTGGCTCGCCGAGCAACAACACCCCACCAAGCGCTGCCACCACCGGCACACTCAACTGCAGGGTCGCCGCCTGCTGCGAGCTGATGTACTTGACCACGCTATACCAGAGGCTGTAACCGGCACCGGAGGCCAGCACGCCTGACCCGAGCGCATACAGCACGCCTTCGCCGCTCCAGCGCAGCGATGCGCCGCTCAGCGCCATTGCCACAACAGCGACAAGCACCAGCGGCAGGCTGCGCAGGAAGTTGCCTGCAGTGGCCGCCAGCGGGTCGGCTGACCCTTTGCCCAGCAGTGAATACGCGCCCCAGGCAATGCCTGCGGTAAGCATGACCAACGCGCTGGCAAGCGGCGGTGCGTCGGTGCCGGGTAACAGCAATGCAAGCAGTCCAGCGAAGGCAATCAACATCCCTAGCAGCACCTTGCGCTGCAGCGGTTCGCCTCGCCACATGCCGAAAGCGAACATGCTGATCTGTACTGCCCCGAACAGAATCAGCGCGCCGGTGCCTGCACCCAGTTGCAGGTAGGCGAGCGAGAACAGCCAGGCATAGGCGAACAGGGCCAGTCCTCCGGCCCAGCTGCCTGCCGGATTGCGAGGCCGCCGAGTGCAGTGCAGCAATGCGGCGAGCACTACCGCGCCACTGCCGAGCCGGATCGCCGTGAAGGCGGTGGCATCAATGGCGCCTTCGCGCAGGGCCAGACGGCAGAATACCGAGTTGGCGGCAAACGCCAGCAAACTCAGAAGAATGGGTAGCAGCAGCGATCGGTGGGTTACCGGCACGCTGAACGTGGTCTTGTCGTGCATAAGCAACAGGGGCCTGAACGGCTTGGCGAGCAAGCCTGCGTCGGGTGGTCGTGGACGTAGTCTTGCCGGGCTTGGGCTGGACCGCAACGGTACTTTCGAGATGTATTGCTTCGGTGTGTGCACGAATCATCTGTGCCAGGCCTGATTGCTCGACGGCAGATGGCTATCTAAGCTGCAACGGCATTCCACCAACCAGGGAAATTGGCCATGTCCGCACGAATCGTTCTGACCGACACCGGCACCACAGATGTAATGCAACTGGAGACAGTGCAACCGCAGCAGCCGGGGCCGGGTCAGGTCTGGCTTGAACAGACCGCTATCGGCGTCAACCCGCTCGACCTGCTGCAACGCAAAGGTGCTGCGCCGCTGGTGCTGCCAAGTGGCTTGGGGCTGGAGGGTGCAGGGCGGGTAACGGCTGTGGGCGAGGGCGTCGCCTCATTGCAGGTTGGCGATCGGGTTGCCTATGCCACCGGCCCGATTGGCAGCTACGCCAGTGGCCGCTTGTACCCGGCCGAGCGTCTGGTCAAGTTGCCGGCCTCGGTCAGTGAAGAACAGGCCGCCGCAGTGCTGTTCAAAGGCATCACCGCACAGTACTTGATCAAGACTACCTATTCAGTGGGTCCCGGCACTCAGCTGCTGGTCTACGGTGCTGGTGGCGCGGTGGGCCAGTTGCTGGTGGCGTGGGCCAGGCACTTGGGGGCGACGGTGATTGGTGTTGTTTCCCGGCCTGAAAGTGTCGGTCGCGCAAAGGAGGCAGGCTGCGCGCACGTGCTGGTATTTGATGCGGCGACCTTGGCCGCCCAAGTCAAGGAACTGACTGCGGGGCAGGGCGTGGACGTGGTGTATGACAGCATCGGTAAAGTTTCGCTGCAGGCCTCACTGGACAGCCTGCGAACGCGCGGGCTGCTGGTGTCGTTCGGGGCGACCTCGGGTGCCCCAGCGCCCATCGAGGTGAGCATGCTCAATGCCAAGGGCTCGCTGTACCTGACACGGCCATCGCTGGCCGCCCATACCCAGACTGCCGAGGAATATCAGCAGCGCGCGGCAGACGTGCTGGAGGCTGTCAGCCAAGGTATCATCCTGCCGCGTATCTGGCGCCGCTACCCGCTGGCTGATGTTGCCCAGGCTCATACGGACCTGGAGCAGGGTCGTTCCGAGGGGGCACTGATACTGATCCCTTGACTTTGTTTGAGAGCCTTCCCATGGACGCCTTCGACAGCCGCCGCGCGGATGAACTGGCAAGCTTGCTGGCCTTGCACGAGCAAGGTTCATTCGCCGCTGCCGGGCGCCAGCTCGACCGCCACCCGTCGGTGTTGTCGCGGCGTTTGAGTGCGCTCGAGCAGCGCCTGGGAATTCGTCTGGTCGAACGCACTACCCGCCAGTTGCGTTTCACCGATGAGGGCGAGCGACTGGTGCAGCGGCTGCGCCAGGCGAGCCGCTTGATCGATGAAGCCGAGCAGGAAGCGGCCGAGGGCGCTGCGACCGTTCGTGGTCGTCTACGCCTGGCGCTGCCGGCGGCGATGGGCAGGCGCTGGCTGAGTGGGCTGCTGGCCGACTTCGTCCTGGCGCATCCGCAGGTAACGATGGAGGTCGAGTACTCAGACCGTTTTGTCGATCTGGTGGCTGAAGGTTTTGACGCGGCAATCCGTATCGGTGAGCTGGCAGACAGCCGTTTGGTGGCAAAAAAGCTCTGCGATCATCTGCGCATTCTGTGCGCATCGCCGGAGTACCTGGCCAAACATCCCACGCTTCAAGTTCCTGCTGACCTTGCCGAGCATAACTGCCTGGGTTTCAGTGGCTTGCGCTCGTTTCCTGAATGGAACCTAACGGCCGGCGCGCAGCACGTAAGAGTCAAGGTCTCAGGTTCACTGCGCAGCAATGACAATGAAGCCTTGCTGGAGGCTGCCCGCCGGGGTGTCGGTATTATCGCTGGCGGCGACTGGTTGATGATCGAAGACCTGGCCGTCGGTAGGCTGGTACGCGTGCTGCCAGACTGGCAACTGGATGTCACGGCCGGAATCTACCTGGTACGGCCCTCGGCGCGATTGCACACTGCAGCCGTCGGCGCCCTCAAGGACTGGCTGCAGCGCTCATTCCATGCAGGACCGCCGTGGCGAATCAAGGCCTAGAATATTTATCATGAAGTTCTTATAACTTACTGATTTAGAACGTTATCGCTTGGCAATTGCGTGTTGCACGCACTGGTCATAATAGGTTTTCTTGATGGCTGCAGGCTTGAGTCGAGAGCGGCTGTTGTAGGTCTGTTCCGTGATCCCGAAGGCGGTCATGCGCATCCACGGTTTGGGGAACTTGCGCGCCTGCAGGCGCTTGCGTGTGGCGTACACGTTGATCCCGGAAAGCTTGGCTTGCTGCGCCTCGGCGGCAATCTGCGACCCCCAGCTACACACGTTGCGATCGTTCTGGCTCAAGGCTTTGGCCTGGGCTGTGATAGCGAAGGTCGCCAGCAGGCAGCCGGCCATGGTTGCTAGAAATACCCGCATGATGCTGTCCTAAGCTTCTGAAGGAAAAAGAAGTTTGCCTTCGCTTTCGAGGTTTGGGGGCCAGCAATTTGCCGCCATTCAGCACGGGCGCCGAGGTGCGAAACAGGCAGTGCCAAAGTATCAGTAAAAACCCGCATTCTGCGTATGTGATCGTACAACTGCTTGCGCTATCATGGTGCCTGTCTCTCAAGGTGAACTACAGGGCATGACAGAGCAGCAGGTACAGGCAAGGACCCGGCGCAAGCCGCGCAGTCTGGCCCAGGAATTGGTCACGGTGCTGACCGAACGCATCCGCAGTGGTCAGCTCAAGCGCGGCGACAAGCTGCCGACCGAGTCGCAGATCATGGCTGAGGAAGGCGTCAGCCGCACCGTAGTGCGTGAGGCTATCTCGCGGCTGCAGGCTGCCGGGCAGGTCGAGACTCGTCACGGTATCGGCACGTTCGTGCTCGAGGCCTCACCTGGCAGTGGCTTGCGCATCGATCCTGCCACCGTGGTCACCTTGCGTGAAGTGCTCGCGGTGCTGGAGCTTCGCATCGCCCTGGAGATCGAGTCTGCCGGGCTGGCGGCGCAGCGCCGTACCGACGAGCAGTTGAGCGGGATGCGTGCGGCCCTGGATGAGATCAACGAAGGCGCTGCGCATGCGTCCGATGCGGTATCGGCAGACTTCCAGTTCCACCTGCGGATCGCCCAGGCCAGCGGCAATCACTATTTTGCCGACATCATCAATCACCTCGGCACCAGCATCATACCGCGCACGCGGCTCAATTCGGCGCGTATTGCCCAGGATGACCAGGCGCATTACATGAGCCGTCTGCGCCACGAGCACGAAGCGATCTACGAGGCGATTGTGCGGGGCGATAGCGAAGGGGCGAAGATGGCGATGCGCATGCATCTGTCCAATAGCCGTGAGCGGCTGCGCCAGGCGCATGAGGCTGCAGAGGCGCAAGGGGTGTAGATTTCTGGGGCCGCGCAGCGGCCCCAAAAAGCTTAAAGCGAGCCGTCACTCCACTGCCCATTCACCAACCGACGCAATCCCAGCGGATTGCCATCCTTGAGCGCCTCAGGCAGCAACGCCTGCGGGTAGTTCTGGTAGCACACCGGCCGCAGGAAGCGATCGATCGCCAATGTCCCCACCGAGGTCCCGCGCGCATCCGAAGTTGCCGGATATGGCCCGCCGTGGACCATCGCATCGCAGACCTCAACGCCAGTCGGGTAGCCGTTGACCAGGATCCGGCCAACTTTCTCTTCGAGCAGCGGGACCAACCAGGCATACGCCTCGAAGTCTTCTGCCTCGCCGATCAGGGTTGCGGTCAACTGGCCACGCAGGCCTTGCAGGGCTGCGCGCAGTTGATCGTTGTCCTGCACCTCGACCGCCACGGTGGCCGGGCCAAACACTTCTTCCTGCAGCAGTGGATCGGCATTGACCAGCAGGCTGGCGTCCGCTTTGAACAGCTGAGCACGCGCCTGTGAGCCTTCCTGCGCCTGGCCCGCCAGGTGTTCGATACCGGCATGTGCCTGCAGATGCTCGAGGCCGCTGACATAGCTGCGCAAGCCGCCGGCGTTGAGCATGGTCTGCCCGGCCTGAGCGTCCAGCGCCTGGCCAACATTGGCCAGCAAGGTGCTGAACTCAGCGGAACGCAGGCCAATGACCATGCCTGGGTTGGTGCAGAACTGCCCCGCGCCCATGCACACCGAGCCTGCCAGCTCGCGGGCGATGGCTTCGCCACGCTTGGCCAGCGCGCCCGGCAGGACGATCACCGGGTTGATGCTCGACATCTCGGCAAATACCGGGATTGGCTGCGCACGTTCTGCGGCCATGCGGCACAGTGCGTCGCCGCCTTTGAGCGAGCCGGTGAAGCCAACCGCCTGGATCGCCGGATGCTTGACCAGCCACTCACCGACGCCGCCCCCGAATACCATGTTGAACACGCCTTTGGGCATGCCAGTGCGCTCGGCGGCGCGGGTGATCGCGCAACCGACCAGGTCGGCCGTGGCCATGTGGCCGCTATGCGCCTTGAACACCACCGGGCAGCCTGCGGCCAATGCTGCTGCGGTGTCGCCGCCAGCGGTGGAGAAGGCCAGCGGGAAGTTGCTTGCGCCAAACACCGCGACCGGGCCGACACCAATACGCATCTGGCGCAGATCGACCCGCGGCAAGGGTTGACGATCAGGCAGGGCCAGATCGATGCGCGCACCGAGGTAGTCGCCACGGCGCAGCACCTGTGCAAACAGGCGCATCTGGCCGCTGGTGCGGCCGCGCTCACCCTGGATGCGGGCAGCGGGCAGGGCGGTCTCGCGGCAGACGATGGCAACAAAGGCGTCGTCCAGTTCGTCCAGCTCGGCGGCGATGGCGTCGAGGAATTCGGCGCGACGGGCGGGTGCCAGCTGGCGGAATTCAACGAATGCTGCGGCGGCAGCGCGGGCGGCCTGGTCCACTTCGGTTTCGGTGGCCTGCACGAAGTTGTACGGCAGCGCTTCGCCAGTAGTGGCGTCCAGGCTTTGCAGGCGTTGGCTGCCAGCTGCGCTGCGCTGGCCGTTGATGAAGTTGTGGCCGAGAATCTCAGGCATGTCTTGCTCCTGTTGAGGTACCAATGGATAGGACAGATCCCTCTGCGGCCCACGCTGCAAGCGCGGCGGCAGAGGGCAAAGCGATCAGGTGATCGGTGCCGGGTTGAACAGGGTGATGTCGTTGTGCAGGCGGTGCTGTTCGGCCCACGTCTGCTTGCGGCCGCTGGCCACGTCCAGGTAGTAATGGAACAGCTCCCAGCCCAACTCTTCGATGCTCGAGCGGCCGGTGGCGATGCGCCCGGCGTCGATGTCGATCAGGTCTGGCCAGCGCTGGGCCAGCTCGGTGCGGGTACACACCTTGACCACCGGCGCCATGGCCAGCCCGTACGGCGTACCGCGGCCGGTGGTAAACACGTGCAGGTTCATCCCCGCCGCCAGTTGCAGGGTGCCGCAGACAAAATCGCTGGCAGGGGTTGCGCAGAAGATCAGGCCCTTGCGCTCGACCCGTTCACCCGGGCCAACCACTCCTTGAATGGCGCCGCTGCCGGACTTGACGATCGAGCCCAGCGACTTCTCGACGATATTCGACAGGCCACCTTTCTTGTTGCCCGGGGTGGTATTGGCGCTGCGGTCGGCCGCGCCTTGCTCCAGGTAACGGTCGTACCAGTCCATCTCGCGCACCAGTGCATCAGCTACGGCCGGTGTTTGCGCGCGGGAAGTAAGCATGTAGATGGCATCGCGGACTTCGGTTACTTCCGAGAACAGCACGGTGGCACCGGCGCGCACCAGCAGGTCGGCGGCAAAACCCAGCGCGGGGTTGGCGGTGATACCGGAGAAGGCATCGCTGCCGCCGCATTGCATGCCCAGGATCAGCTCTGCGGCCGGCACGGTCTCGCGGCGGCGCTGGTCGAGCTTGATCAGGCGCGCTTCGGCCAGCGCCATGATCTGTTCGATCATTTCGACAAAACCGAGGCTGGCGTCCTGCAGGCGGTACAGCCACGGGTCGCTGAGGTCTACCGAGGGGTCGTTTTCATGCATGACCTGGCCGGCCTGCAGTTTCTCGCAGCCCAGGCTGATAACCAGGGCTTCGCCGCCCAGGTTCGGGTTACGCGCCAGGTTGCGCACGGTGCGGATCGGGATGTAGGCATCACGGGCATTGATTGCCACGCCGCAGCCATAGCTGTGGGTCAGTGCCACCACATCATCGACATTGGGGTATTTGGGCAGCAACTCGCTGCGGATGCGCTTGACCGCATGGTCGAGCACGCCGGTCACGCACTGCACGGTGGTGGTGATGCCAAGAATATTACGCGTACCGACGGTGCCATCGGCGTTGCGGAACCCTTCAAAGGTAAAACCCTCCAGCGGCGGCAGAGGGGCAGGGACAGCGTCACAGCGCGGCAGGCTGTCGAGTTCGGGGGCGGCGGGCATCGCCAGCTGGCTTTCCTGCACCCAGCTGCCTTTGCGCAGCGGTTCCAGGGCATAGCCGATGATCTGCCCGTAGCGCCGCACCGGTTCGCCCTGGGCGATATCCAGAGTGGCGACCTTGTGGCTTTGTGGTACTGCTTCAACCAGGGTCAGGCCGTCGGCAAAGCGGGCGCCTTCGCCCAGGCCACCGTCGTTGACCACCACCACTACGTTGTCATCCTCGTGCAGACGCACGTAGCGGGGCGAGTCGGAAGTTTCGATCAGCTGCATGTTCAGGCCCTTCTTGTAGTTATCTCAGGCTTTGTTCGAGACGCCTGCACCCGCTTCAGCAGGTGCAGGCGCAATCACTCAGTGGCGCGAGCTGGCCAGTTCGCTGCTGGCCGGCTGAGCCGGTTCATCGTTGGGCACGTCACGCAGCTCGATACGTTTGATCGGGCCGACGATCACCAGGTAGCTCAGCACCGCGATCAGGGCGTTGGCACCGACATACACCAGTGCCCACTTGAACGAGCCAGTAGCGCTGATGATGTAACCGATGATGATCGGCGTGGTGATCGAGGCGATGTTGCCGAAGGTGTTGAACATGCCGCCGGACAGCCCCGCGATCTGTTTGGGCGAGGTGTCCGATACCACCGCCCAGCCCAGCGCACCAAGGCCTTTGCCGAAGAACGCCAGGGCCATGATCGCCACCACCATCCATTCGGCGTCGACGTAGTTGCAGATGACCATGCTGGTAGAGAGCAACAGGCCGACCACGATCGGTGCCTTGCGGGCAAAGGTCAGTGAATGACCACGACGCAGCAGACCATCAGACAATACGCCACCCAATACACCGCCGACGAAGCCGCAGATCGCTGGCAACGAGGCGATGATGCCCGCCTTGAGGATCGACATGCCGCGTTCCTGCACCAGATACACCGGGAACCAGGTCAGGAAGAAGTAGGTGATGCCGTTGATGCAGTACTGGCCAAGATAGATACCGACCATCATGCGACTGCTCAGCAACTGCTTGATGTAGGCCCACTTCGGCCCGCTGGCGCCGGCTGCCTTGGGTTTATCCATGTCGACCAGGCCGCCGTTGCGCTCGATATGGTCGAGTTCTTCGGCACTGATCATCGGATGTTCTTTAGGGTTGTAGATCAGCTTCATCCAGGCCGCCGAGAAGGCGATACCCAGTACGCCCATGACCACGAATACGTGTTCCCAGCCCCAGGCGTGGACGATCCAGCCCATCAGCGGTGCGAACAGGACAGTGGCGAAGTACTGCGCCGAGTTGAAGATGGCCGATGCGGTACCGCGTTCAGCAGTCGGGAACCAGGCCGCCACGATGCGGGCGTTACCCGGGAACGACGGCGCCTCGGCAAAACCGACCATGAAGCGCAGCATGAACAGGGCGATGATCGCGTTGGCCACCGGTAGGTAACCGACAAAGCCCTGCAGCACAGTGAACAGCGACCAAGTGAAGATACTGAAGGCGTAGACCTTCTTTGAACCGAAGCGGTCGAGCAGCCAGCCGCCGGGAATTTGCCCGAGCACGTAGGCCCAGCCGAAGGCCGAGAAGATATAACCGAGGGTGACCGCGTCTATCCCTAAATCTTTCTGCAGACTGGAGCCGGCGATCGAAATGGTCGCTCGATCTGCATAGTTGATCGTGGTCACGACGAAGAGCATGAACAAGATCAGATAACGTACATGCGTTTTTTTCGTCGCTTGCATGAAGGTGTACTCCCACTAGTTATTTTTGTGCGGGGATCGATAAAGCCGGAGCGGGCGTGGCCTCGCTCCGGTTGCGGCATTGGCAGGCCGCGGGGTCGCTTATTGCGGGCCCATCTTGTCCATCAGGGCGGCGAGCATTTCATACTCTTCGCCGGTCAGGTCGGTCAGTGGCGAACGCACTGGGCCTGCGTCGTAACCGGCGATCTTGGCGCCGGCCTTGACGATGCTGACGGCATAGCCGGCTTTGCGGTTACGGATATCCAGGTACGGCAGGAAGAAGTCATCGATCAGCTTGCCGACGGTGGCGTGATCTTCGCGAGCGATCGCGTGGTAGAAGTCCATCGCGGTCTTCGGTACGAAGTTGAACACCGCTGAAGAGTACACCGGCACACCCAGCGCCTTGTAGGCAGCTGCATACACTTCAGCGGTCGGCAGGCCGCCGAGGTAGCTGAAGCGATCGCCCAGGCGGCGGCGGATCGACACCATCAGCTCGATATCGCCCAGGCCATCCTTGTAACCGATCAGGTTCGGGCAACGCTCGGCCAAGCGCTCGAGCAGCGGCGCGGTCAGGCGGCAAACGTTACGGTTGTAAACCACTACACCGATCTTGACCGACTTGCACACGGCTTCGACGTGGTCGGCTACGCCGTCCTGGCTGGCTTCGGTCAGGTAGTGCGGCAGCAGCAACAGACCTTTGGCGCCCAGACGTTCGGCTTCCTGGGCGTACTCGATGGCCTGGCGGGTAGAACCGCCGACACCGGCCAGAATTGGTACCGAATGCTCGCACGTATCGACTGCAGTCTTGATCACCTGGCTGTACTCGCTGGCGGCCAGGGAGAAGAACTCACCGGTGCCGCCGGCGGCGAACAGCGCAGACGCGCCATACGGGGCAAGCCATTCCAGACGCTTGATGTAGCCCGCCTGATTGAAGTCGCCCTGGGCATTGAAGTCGGTTACCGGGAACGACAGCAGACCGTGGGAGAGGATGGACTGCAGCTCTAGTGGATTCATTGTTATTGGTTTCCTGTGGCGCTTTTGGGGTGGTGAATCAATGTGAGAGGTAAGTTATCGTACAACCTAAGAAATGACTAGTCCCTCGACGCAGATTTTTTCTCGTAGTCGCTTTCCGCACAAATGCGGCAGGTGCTCGCAGGGGGATAGGTGTGAGGTCAGGGCGCGGGATAGAGGGGAATAATAAAGCAGCCGTTAGTCATCATATCTCTGCACGGATGGCAGAAAAAGGATCGCGGGGACAGGCACAAGCCCACCCCGCGCTGCCACGGTAGGTATTCTGGGACCAGCAGAGGATGACCGGGGAAGCGGGGGCGGCCTTGCGCCGCCCCGCGATCAAACTAACGAAGCAGGGAGTCAGGCAGCCTGGTTACGCTTGCTGGCCTGGGACTTGCGGACCTGAGCGCGGCAAGCATCGCCAAACGCCTCGAAAATCTTGATCGAGTCAGGGTTTTTCGCCGCTTGCCACTCGGGGTGCCACTGCACAGCAAACAGGAAGGGCGAGATGCTCGGGCCATGGATGGCTTCGACCAAACCGTCTTCAGCCTGGGCGATCGGCTCAAGGCCCTCACCCAGGTTGCGCAGGCCTTGGCCATGCAACGAGTTGACCCGGATCTGGTCAGTGCCCAAGGCATCCCGCAGCCAGCTGCCCGGCTTGATGGTGACGCTGTGCACGGCCTGATATTGCACTTCAACCGGATCCTCGGGGTTTTCCCGGTGATCGTTGAAGCCCGGCTCGGCGTACACCTTCTGGTAGATATCGCCGCCCAGTGCGACGTTGATTTCCTGCATGCCGCGGCAGATGCCGAAGATCGGCAGGCCACGGGCCAGAGCCAGTTTGACCAGCGGGATGTCGAACAGATCGCGGTTCTTGTCCTGGCCTTTGCCTGGCGTCTCGTTCTCCTGGCCGTACAGGGCCGGGTCGATGTTGCTGCCGGCACCGGTCAGATAGACGCCGTCGGCCATATCCAGATAACGCTCGAGGTCATCGGTGCCGCAGCAGGTCGGAACCAGCACAGGCAGGCAGTCGGCGAAGTCGACCAGCGGGGTAATGTATTTGTGGGTCATGACCTGATAATCATGGCCTTTGCGCTCTTGGCTACCCATGGTCATCAGGACGACGGGTTTGCGCAGGGAAGTTTGCTTGTTGCCAATGTTGCTGTTGGACATATGTCACCTTGGGACAGGTACTTCCTGTCGATATTGTACAGGCGCACGGCCTGGGCCTTGTATGCGGCCTGGAGCCCCGAGCACTGCCGGCTCGCAGAAGGAGACGATGCCGGTCGGGGCTTGTCTCTAGCTTGCCAGAGCCGTTCGATATGTCAAACGAGGCGTGAGCGCTTTGGCGCCGGTTTCAGGGCGCTTGAGGGAAGTGGAGCCTTGGCTGGCAAGGGTTTGGCAGGGGTTTTGGTAAATATAATTAACGACGCAGTTGGATCATTGCAGCGCTGCAATGATCCAGCCCTTGCACTGCGCCTTATCAGTGCAGAATCTGCTTGAGAAATGCCTGGGCCCTGGCAGTTTTGGGTTGGCCAAAAAACGTCTGTGGCGGGCTGTCTTCGATGATCTGGCCACCCTCAAGAAACAGCACACGCTCTGCCACCTGACGGGCAAAGCCCATTTCATGGGTGACGCAGAGCATGGTCATGCCGGTGCCGGCGAGCTTCACCAGCACATCCAGGACCTCGGCGACCATCTCCGGATCGAGCGCCGAGGTTGGCTCATCGAACAGCATGATCCGCGGCTTCATGCACAGGGCACGGGCAATCGCCACGCGCTGCTGCTGGCCGCCGGAGAGCTGGCTGGGGTATTTGTCGGCCTGACTGGCGATGCCGACCTTGCTCAGGTACATCCGCGCCCGCTCTTCGGCGTTCTTGCGCGACAGCCCGCGCACGCTGGTTGGGGCCAGCAGGCAGTTGTCGAGCACGCTCATGTGCGGAAACAGATTGAAGTGCTGGAACACCATGCCGATTTCGCTGCGCACCTGAGCGGCCTGACGCGAAGGCTTGGCCAGGTCGATGCCGTCGACATGAACGCTGCCTTGCTCGGCGATCTCCAAGCGGTTGATGCAGCGGATCAAGGTCGATTTGCCCGAACCGGAGGGTCCGCAGAGGACGATACGCTCGCCCTCGCGGACCTGCAGATTGATATCGCGCAGCACGTGGAAGGCGCCGTAATGTTTGTTCAAACCTTCTATGTCGATCAGCACTGGGCGGCTTTCGGCTTCAGGGGCAAGGTTGGCAAGGTTCAAAGGTGCGGTCATGTTGTTGTTCTCCCGCTGGTTTAGTCAAAGCGTGCTGCGCGGTAAGGCGCAGGGTCGGTGAACGGCTGCTCGCCGGTCATCATCTCGGCGAGCAGGCGGCCGGTCACCGGACCCAGGGTCAGGCCGTGATGGGCGTGGCCAAAGTTGAACCACAGGCCCTTGTGCCGCGGTGCGGGGCCAATTATCGGGCGCATGTCCGGCAGGCAGGGACGCAGGCCCAGCCACGGCTGCTCGTCCAAGCGTTCGCCGAGCGCGGGGAACAGCCGACGAGCAAGGGCTTCACAGCGCTGCAACTGGATCTCGTTGGCCGGGGCGTCGCTGGCCGCAAACTCGATGCCGGTAGTCAGGCGGATGCCCTGCGCCATCGGCGCCAGCACATAACCACCCTGGGTGTCGCAGATCGAATGCTGCAGTTGCGCGTCGCCGCGGGTGCCATAGTGCATGTGATAGCCGCGCTTGATGCCCAGCGGAAACCGATAGCCCAGCGGGCCGAACAGCTCGGCCGATTGTGGCCCCAGGCAGACCACGACCTCGTCGGCCGTGACCGCGCCACGCTGGCTCTGCACCTGCCACTGACCGTCAAGCTGGCGCAGGCTGCGCGCATCACCATGGAGGAACTGCCCGCCGCGCTGGACGAACAGCGCGGCATAGCCGCGGGTCAGGCCGCCAGGGTTGCGCACGGTCTTCGGGTCGAGCCAGTGAATGCCGCCTACCACGCCGCCGTCCAGTTGCTGCTCGCGGGCCTGCAGTTGGTCACGTTCGAGGATTTCGTACTGCAGGCCATAGCGCGCTAGGTTTTTTACGTCCTCCTTGGCCTGAGCGAACAGCCTCGGGTCGCGAAACACTTCGATCCAGCCTTTGGCCTGGACCAGTTCGCTCAGCCCGGCAGCGGCAATCAGCGCGTCGTGTTCCTCGACGCTGCGCTGCACCAGCGGCAGCATATCGGCGGCGGCGCCGGCCAGCCGGCCGGGTGCTGACTGGCGCCAGTAACGCAGCAGCCAGGGCGCCGCCTTGGGCAGGTGCAACAGGCTGTAGCGCACATCCGGCTGGCGGTTCAGGCCATAGCGCAGCAGTGCGCCGACGTTGCGCGGGAAGGCATAGGGGATGACGCTGGAGCGTTCGATCAGGCCGGCGTTGCCATGGCTGGTGCCGCTGCCTGGCTGGTCACGGTCGATCAGAACGACCTGGCGGCCGCGCGCTTGCAACTGCAGCGCGGTGCTGACACCGACGATCCCGGCGCCCAGAACAATGGTTTGGCAATGCATGGAGCGTATCCTTGGGTCAGTTCAGGTGGCGGCCGAGGCGGCCTTCCAGGTATTTCAGGGTGCGCCGGACGGTTTCCACTATCAGCAGGTAGAGCACGGCGGCCCACAGGTAGATCTGGAAGTCGAAGCTGCGCGAGAAGGCCAGCTTGGTCACGCCCATCAGGTCGTAGATGGTGACCAGCGAGGCAATCGCACTGGCCTTGATCATCAGGATCAGCTCATTGCCCAGCGGGCCGATGGCGACCAGCAGCGATTGCGGCATGACGACCTTGAAGAACGTGGTCGAGCGCTTGAGGTTAAGCGCGCGGGCGGCCTCGAACTGGCCTGGGGCGATTGCCAGCAGGCTGCCGCGGAAGATCTCGGCCTGATAGGCGGCCGTATTCAGGGTGAATGCCAGTAGCGCGCAGTACCAGGCCTCACGGAAGAACCACCACAGCCCGACGTCCTGCCAAAAGCTCTTGAACGAGCCAAGGCCGTAATACAGCAGAAATAGCTGCGCGAGCAGTGGTGAACCGCGGAAGAAGTAGATATAGCCAGCCGCCATGCGATTGAGCACGGTCTTGTTGGAGATCCGCGCCAGCGCCAGCAGCAGGCCAAGCACGGCGCCGAGGGTGAACGAAATCGCCACCAGCTTGGCAGTCACCAGCAGACCATCGATGAAGCGCGGCCCGTAGCGCTGCAGCAGGTCGGGGTCGACCACCAGCGCCATTAATTGTTCGAAGCTCATGCCCGTGCTCCTTGCAGGTGGCGGCTATAGCGTCGTTCGATGAAGGCAAACACGCGCCCGGACAACGCCGAGAACAGCAAATAGCCCAGGCAGGCGACGCCATAGAAGAACATCGGCTCCTTGGTCACGCTGACGGCGAGGTTGGTCTGGCGCATCAGGTCAACCAGCGAGATAGTCGAGACCAACGACGTGTCCTTTAGCAGCGACAGCCAGTTGTTGGAGAGGCCGGGCAGGGCGATCCGGGTCAGTTGCGGCAGTACCACCTTGAAAAAACCGGTGCGTTTGCTCAGCCCCAGGGCCGAGCAGGCTTCGAGCTGGCCCTTGGGCAGGGTCTTGAACGCCGCCAGCCAGATTTCGCTGGAAAACGCAGCAAACACCAGGCTGAAGGCGATCATGGCCGCCAGGAAGGTATTGATCAGTACCTCACCTTCATAGCCCATCGCCGCCAGCAGCTTTTGTGCCGCGATCTGGCAGCCGTAATAGATGATCAGCAGCGTGAGCAGTTCAGGCAGGCCGCGAAACACCGTAGAAAAGGTGGTGGCCCAGGCCCGCGGCAGGCGCTTGCGTGAGCGCGCGGCCATTGCCACCAGCAGTCCCAGCGGCAAGCCGATCGGCAGGCAGGCCAGCGCCAGTGACACCGTGACCAGCGCGCCGGCCAGCAACGCCGGGCCCCAGCCACCGCTGGCAAAAGACAACAAAGACAATTGATCGAGCATGGGTGCTTCCCCAGCCAGGTGAACTTGGCGGCGCGCAAGGCAGGGCGCCCACGGCGCGATGCCTGCCTTGCGCTGACCGATCAGTTATAGATGTCGAAGGCGAAGTACTTGCTGGCGATCTTCTGATAGGTGCCGTTGGCGACAATCTCGCTCAGCGCCTTGTTCAGCCGCTCGCGCAGTTGCTGATCGTCCTTGCGTACGGCAATCGCCGCATTGGCCTTGGTCTGGTTGACGTCACCGAGCACCTTGCAGCAGTCCTTGCCGTTTTTCTGCTGCCAGTCGAGCAGCGGAAACTTGTCGGCGATAACTCCGTCCAGGCGGCCGGCAGCCAGGTCGGCATTGGCCTCATCCATGGTCGGATAGAGCTTGACGTTGGCGCCGGCCGGGCCATAAACGTCCTCGGCATAGATAGCCTGGGTCGAGGACGACTGGGCGCCGACCGTGTAGCCCTTGAAGTCGGTCTGGGCATCGGTGATCGGGCTGTCCTTGGCGACCGCCACGGACAGTGGTGTGCGGTAGTAGTGGTCGGTGAAGGCGATCTTCTTGCGCCGTTCTTCGGTGTCGATCATCGAGGCGACTACGGCATCGTACTTTTTCGCCATGAGTGCCGGGATGATGCCTTCCCAGTCTTGCGCCACCAGCGTGCACTCGACTTTCATCTGCTCGCACAGGGCGTGGGTGATGTCGATGTCAAAGCCATGCAGCTTGTTATCGGCATCGACATAGTTGAAGGGCGGATAAGCGCCCTCTGTGGCGAAACGCAGGGTCTCGGCGCTGGCCGCACTCGCCAGCAGCAGGGCACACGCACCCACCATAGCCATGGTCTTGTTCATCTCGCACCTCTGGGTTGCACTCTTGCTATTGTTGTTTGTCCGCGGGCCACGAGGTGTAGCCGACGAACTCGTTATGTAGAGCGGCAGTCGCTTCCAAGCGTTTTTCAACATCCGGCCCGAGCTTCTTGCAGACCTCGTTGACCATCAGGTGCACCCACGACAGCATCGCCGAGGTGGATTCCCAGAACAGATTGAATTCGGTGGGGATGCGGAACACCTCATCGGCGTTGGCATCGGCCCAGTCACAGAAGGTGTCGGTCACCAGCGTGACCGGGATACCTGCCTGGCGTGCCTTCTGGCACAGCAGCAGGGCATGGCGCGAATAGCGGCGGGCCTCGAACACCACCAGCGCGCAGTGTTCGGGGCGGGTCAGCAGCACGTCGCCAAAGTGCCCGGCGCTGCCATCCACAGCCTGTACGCCATCGCGCAGGTAGTGCAGCAAATGGGTCATGCACTGGGCGACGCCGCGTTCGGTCTGAAACCCTGCGACAAACACTCGTGGCCGCTGCGCCAGGCGCTGAGCAACCCGGTGCCAGGCCTCGCTACGGCTGTATTCATGGACGCGCACCAGTGCGGCGATTTCCAGCTCCAGGCTGCCGGCGCTCTGGCTGTCGTCATGCTGCTGGCGGTATTCCTGCAAGCGGTCACCGACCAGCCACGGCCCGTCGCCGAGGTCGTTCTGCAGGTCCTGCTTGAGCGCCTTGAGGTGGGCGTAGCCGAGCGAGCGGCAGAAGCGGCCTACGCTGGATTCGCTCACTCCGAGCTTTTCAGCGATGCTGGCGGAGGTCTGGAACGGCACTTCATGCAGGTTGCCGAGCATGTAGCTGGCGATCGTGCGGCCTGAGGCAGCTGCGCCGTGCAGGCTGTTCTCCAGGCGTTGCTTGATCGATTGGCTCATGTCGGACTCCGGTCGGTAGGGCGTGGAATAGAAAATGAATGTTTTCTGTCATCAAGTCAACAATTGACAGATAGCTGTCATGTGGCTGACAGTTTTCACCCGTGGCACACTCCGAGCCAAACAATTTCGACAAGGAGCTCCAGATGTCTGCATCCTCCACCAGCGGTACCGTGCGCATGCCCTTTGCCGAACTGCAGACGTTATTGCAGGCGATCCTTGAACAGCACGGTTGCAGCGAACCGGTTGCGGCAGCGCTGGCATTCAATTGTGCCAGTGCCCAACGCGACGGCGCTCATAGCCATGGGGTGTTTCGTATTCCGGGCTACGTGTCGACGCTGGCCAGTGGCTGGGTTGACGGCAAGGCGGTGCCTGCGGTGACCGACGTAGCCTCTGGCTATGTTCGGGTCGATGCCGGCGGCGGTTTTGCTCAGCCCGCGCTGGCGGCGGCACGGCCGTTGCTGCTGGCCAAGGTGCGCAGTGCTGGGATCGCGGTATTGGCGATCCATAACTCGCATCACTTCGCGGCGCTGTGGCCGGACGTCGAACCGTTCGCCGATGAAGGCCTAGTGGCCTTGAGCGTGGTCAACAGCATGACCTGTGTAGTCCCGCACGGTGCTCGCCAGCCGCTGTTCGGCACCAACCCGATTGCCTTTGCCGCGCCCTGCGCCGAGCATGACCCGATCGTGTTCGACATGGCCACCAGCGCCATGGCTCATGGTGATATCCAGATCGCGGCCCGCGAGGGGCGGCAATTGCCGCTGGGCATGGGAGTAGACGCCAAAGGCCAGCCGACCAGCGATCCGCAAGCGATTCTCGACGGCGGCGCGCTGTTGCCGTTTGGCGACCACAAAGGCTCGGCGCTGTCGATGATGGTCGAGTTGCTCGCGGCGGCGCTGACCGGCGGTAACTTCTCCTGGGAGTTCGACTGGTCGGCGCATCCTGGGGCGAAGACGCCCTGGACCGGGCAACTGCTGATCGTCATCGACCCGAGCAAGGCCGAAGGCGAGCGTTTCGCGCAGCGCAGCCGTCATTTGCTGGAGCAGATGCAGGCGGCCGGCCTGTCACGCATGCCCGGCGAGCGGCGCTATCGTGAGCGTGCCACGGCCGAGCGTGAAGGTGTCGCACTGAGCGAAACCGAGCTGCAGGGCCTGCGCCAATTGCTCGGCTGATCGTCATCTTGCATGGGTTGAAATACCTGGGCCGTGCAACCTTGCACAGACCCGTTGCAGCAAGGTGATGTTTCTCTGCCTCGACTCCGGGTATCCTCGCTCAAGCTTTTCCGAACTGTGCTGATTCAAGGAGCTGTCCGCTGTGTTCAAACATGTCGATGCCTATGCCGGCGATCCGATCCTCTCATTGATGGAAACCTTCAAGGCCGACCCGCGTGCGGCCAAGGTCAACCTGAGCATCGGCCTGTACTACGATGCTGCCGGCATCGTGCCGCAGTTGGCGGCAGTGGCCGAGGTTGAAAAACGCCTGGCCAACCAGCCTCACGAGGCTTCGCTATACCTGCCAATGGAAGGTCTGGCCAGCTATCGCCAGGCGATCCAGGCGCTGCTGTTTGGTAACGACCACCCGGCAGTGACCGGCGGTCGCGTCGCTACCGTGCAGACCGTAGGCGGCTCGGGCGCGTTGAAAGTTGGCGCCGACTTCCTCAAACGCTACTTCCCGCAGTCCGAAGTCTGGGTCAGCAATCCGACCTGGGACAACCATCGCGCCATCTTCGAAGGTGCGGGTTTCAAGGTGAATACCTACCCGTACTTCGACACCACTACCCGCGGCGTTGACTTCGCCGGCATGCTGGCTGCGTTGCAGACTCTGCCCGCAAATAGCGTGGTGCTGCTGCACCCATGCTGCCACAACCCGACCGGTGTCGATCTGGACCAGAACCAGTGGCAGCAGGTTGTCGAAGTGGTCAAGGCACGCGAGCTGATCCCGTTCCTCGACATTGCCTACCAAGGCTTCGGCGAAGGCCTGGAACAGGATGCCTACGCCATCCGCGAAATGGCCCGTGCCGGCGTGCCGTGCCTGGTCAGCAACTCGTTCTCGAAGATCTTCTCGCTGTACGGTGAGCGCGTTGGCGGTCTGTCGGTGGTGTGCGACGACCAGGCCAGCACCCAGAGCGTGCTTGGCCAGCTCAAGGCAACCGTGCGCCGCAACTACTCCAGCCCACCAGCATTCGGTGCGCAACTGGTTGCCGGCGTGCTCGGCGATGCCAGCCTCAATGCACAGTGGGCAGCCGAGGTCGAAGTGATGCGCCTGCGTATCCTTGAGATGCGCCAAGGTTTGGTCGACCTGCTCGGCGAGCTGCTGCCAGGGCAGGACTTCACGTTCTTCCTCGAACAGCGCGGCATGTTCAGTTACACCGGCTTCAGCGTCGATCAGGTCCGCCGTCTGCGTGACGAGTTCGGCGTTTACCTGATCGACAGTGGCCGGGTGTGCATGTCCGGCCTGCGTCCAAGCAACTTGCGCCAGGTTGCCGAGGCGTTCGCCGCAGTCCAACGCTAATCAGGGCAGGGGCCGGCAATCGGCCCCTTTGACCCAGCCTCGCAAACCTGGGTTGCCCCTGGGTTGTCATGACAAGTGCAACCGCCGCTCGGACAGGGCTTCGCAAGCGCCACCTTTCAGTGCACAATCGCGCCCCTCTTTTTCGGTTGAGGTGCGCGAGCCTTGTGTTTCGCCACGCTCAGCCTGTTGCAGTCTTGCGAGTGGAGTTGCACCCGGATGAATGAGCAGGCCTCAAGCGTTGAACAACGCTTCGAACAAACCACCAGCGCCACCCTCGGCAGCTGGGCACGACAAGACACCACCTGGATGCTCGGCCTGTTTGGCACCGCGATTGGCGCCGGCACCCTGTTCCTGCCGATCAACGCCGGCCTGGGCGGTTTCTGGCCGCTGCTGATCCTCGCCGCGCTGGCGTTCCCGATGACCTATTACGCCCACCGCGGCTTGACCCGCTTCGTGCTGTCCGGGCGTGGCGGCGACATCACCGAGGTGGTCGAGGAGCATTTCGGCCTCAAGGCTGGCGCGCTGATCACCGTGCTGTACTTCTTCGCGATCTTCCCGATCCTGTTGATCTACAGCGTGGCCCTGACCAACACCGTCAGCAGCTTCATGGAGCATCAATTGCACATGACCCCGCCACCGCGGGTGTTGCTGTCGTTTGGCTTGATCCTCGGCCTGCTGGCCATCGTGCGTTGCGGTGAACAGGCCACGGTCAAGGTCATGAGCCTGCTGGTTTACCCGTTCATCGTCGCCCTGGCCTTGCTGGCGCTTTACCTGGTGCCGCACTGGAGTGGCGGTATTCTCGATACCGCGATGCAGGTGCCATCGGGCTCGGCGTTCCTGCACACGGTGTGGCTGGCAATCCCGGTGATGGTGTTCTCGTTCAACCACTCGCCGATCATTTCCGCGTTTGCTGTCGACCAGAAGCGCCGTTACGGCGAGCACGCCGACGAGCGCAGCGGGCAGATCCTGTCGCGTGCGCACCTGTTGATGGTGGCTATGGTGCTGTTCTTCGTATTCAGCTGCGTGCTGACCCTGGACAGCGCCCAGTTGGCAGAAGCCAAGGCGCAGAACCTGTCGATCCTGTCGTACCTGGCCAACCACTTCAGCAACCCGACCATTGCTTTTGCTGCACCGCTGATTGCCTTCATTGCTATTGCCAAGTCGTTCCTGGGTCACTACATCGGTGCCAGCGAAGGCCTCAAAGGCATTATCGGCAAGACTGGCCTGCGCCCTGGGGCCAAGGCTCTGGACCGCATGGTCGCAGCGCTGATGCTGGTGGTGTGCTGGATCGTCGCCACCCTCAACCCGAGCATCCTGGGCATGATCGAATCGTTTGGCGGGCCGATCATTGCCGCGCTGCTGTTCCTGATGCCGATGTACGCCATCCGCAAGGTGCCGTCGATGCGCAAGTACAGCGGGGCGATGTCCAACCTGTTTGTGGTCTTCGTCGGCCTGGTCGCGATCAGCTCGGTAGTCTACTCGCTGGCCGCAAGCGTGCTCGGCTGGTGATGGCTTCTATATAAGAGGATGCCCGGACCGCCTGCTGCGCTCCGGGCATTTTTTTGTTCACACGAATTCCCCGGCAGTAGAACAATTTCATCGCTACCCATAGGCTTGAGCGGCGCTTCATGCTTAACTCGGTGTCCTTTTCAAACACCCGCATAAGGATTCCGCTCATGGCTCAAGTGACCCTCAAAGGCAACCCGGTTCAGGTCAAAGGCAACCTCCCGCAAGCTGGCGCTCAGGCACCTGCGTTCTCGCTGGTTGGTGATGGCCTGGCTGACAAGTCGCTGCAAGACTACGCCGGCAAGCGCAAAGTGCTGAACATCTTCCCAAGCGTCGACACGCCAACCTGCGCGACTTCCGTGCGCAAGTTCAACGCCCAGGCCAACGAGCTGAACAACACCGTTGTGCTGTGCGTATCGGCCGACCTGCCGTTTGCTCAGGCGCGCTTCTGCGGTGCCGAAGGCCTGGAAAACGTCCAGAACCTGTCGACCCTGCGTGGCCGCGAGTTCCTCGAAAACTACGGCGTAGCCATTGCTGACGGCCCGCTGGCTGGCCTGGCGGCACGCGCTGTTGTCGTCATCGACGAGAACGACAAAGTGCTGCACAGCGAGCTGGTTGGCGAAATCGCCGAAGAGCCGAACTACGAGGCGGTCCTGGCTGTCTTGAAGTAAGCGCAGCGGGGCCGCTCTGCGGTTCGCGTACGCAACAAGCAATACCCTGAAACGGCCTGGACCCTGCTCCAGGCCGTTTTCATTTAAAGTTCATCGCGTTAGCAACGTCAGCCCAAGGTAAATGCCCTGTAAAGCTGCTTTGCTAAACCGATATCAATGCTTATCGTTCACCCTCCCAAGTCGCCGTTTCCGAACAAGGTTCGTTCAAGCCATGCAAGCTCCTGTCTCCCGCTCCCCCCGTCGCTGGCTGTTTGGCCTGCTGATCCTGGTCCTGGTGGCCCTGTTGGCCTGGTGGCTGTGGCCTGCCGCGTCGACGCCCAAGGATCAAGCCGGGCGCGCAGGCAAGAGCGGCCGGCCTGGTTTTGGCAGTTCTGCCGAGGCCGTGCCAGTGCGGGTAGAGCCGGTGCAGGTGGGCGACTTCCCGCTTTACTACAAGGCCCTGGGCACCGTGACCGCCAACAACACAGTCAACGTGCGCAGCCGCGTCGCCGGTGAGCTGGTCAAGGTCCACTTCAAGGAAGGCCAGCAGGTCAAAGCCGGCGACCTGCTGGCCGAGATCGACCCACGCAGCTACCGCATCGCTTTGCAGCAGGCCGAAGGCACCTTGGCGCAGAATCAGGCGCAGCTGAAAAACGCCCAGGTTGACGTGGCCCGCTATAAAGGCCTGTACGCCGAAGACAGCATCGCCAAACAGACCCTGGACACCGCCGAGGCGCAGCTGGCGCAGTTCCAGGGCCTGATCAAGACCAATCAGGCCGCAGTCAGCGACGCCCGGCTCAACCTCGACTTCACCCAGATCCGCGCACCGATCAGCGGTCGCCTGGGCTTGCGTCAGCTCGACCTGGGCAACCTGGTCGCGGCCAACGACACCACGGCGCTGGTCGTGATCACCCAGACCGAGCCGATCAGCGTCGCCTTCACCTTGCCTGAAACCGAACTGACCACCGTGCTCGAGCGCTATCGCAGCGGCGCTGTTCTGCCCGTCGAGGCCTGGGACCGCAACGAGAGCAAGCTGCAGTCCAGTGGCGTGCTCGGCAGCCTGGACAACCAGATCGACACCACCACCGGTACTCTCAAGTTCAAGGCGAGCTTTGCCAACAAGGATCAGGCGCTGTTCCCCAACCAGTTCGTCAACGTGCGCCTGCTCGCCGACACCCTCAAACAGGTGGTCATGGCCCCAGCGGCTGCGATCCAATTCGGCAGCGACGGCAGCTTTGCCTATGTGGTCAACGCAGAGAGCAAGGTCAATATCCGCAAGCTGAAGGTTGGCCCGAGTGATGGCGAGCGCAGTGTGATCCTCGACGGCCTGGTCGCGGGCGACCGCTTGGTACTCGAAGGCACCGACCGCCTGCGTGAAGGTAGCGCGGTAGAAGTGGTGGAAGACAGCTCGCAAGTACCGACCACCCCCGGTCAGCATCTGCAAGGCCAGGATGGCAGCGGCACCAGCGAGGCTGGCACGTCGGGCAAGGCGGGCGCATGAACCTCTCGCGGCTGTTCATCCTGCGCCCGGTCGCCACCACGCTGAGCATGCTGGCGTTGGTCCTGGCTGGCCTGATTGCCTACAAGCTGTTGCCGGTAGCGGCCTTGCCCCAGGTCGATTACCCGACCATCCGGGTCATGACTCTATATCCCGGTGCCAGCCCGCAGGTCATGACCAGTGCCGTCACTGCGCCGCTGGAACGCCAGTTCGGACAGATGCCGGGCCTGACCCAGATGGCCTCGACCAGCTCCGGTGGCGCCTCGGTGCTGACCCTGCGCTTCAGCCTGGACATGAACATGGACGTTGCCGAGCAACAGGTGCAGGCCGCGATCAACGCCGCCAGCAACCTGTTGCCCAGCGACTTGCCAGCGCCGCCGGTGTACAACAAGGTCAACCCGGCTGATACGCCGGTACTGACCCTGGCAATCTCGTCCAAGACCATGCCGTTGCCCAAGCTCAACGACCTGGTCGATACCCGGGTTGCGCAGAAGCTTGCCCAGATCAGCGGTGTGGGCATGGTCAGCATTGCCGGCGGCCAGCGCCAGGCCGTGCGGATCAAGGTCAACGTCGATGCCCTGGCGGCCAACGGCCTCAACCTGGAAGACGTACGCACCTTGATCGGCGCGTCCAACGTCAACCAGCCCAAAGGTAACTTCGACGGCCCCACCCGGGTATCGATGCTTGATGCCAACGACCAGCTGCGCTCCCCCGAGGAATACGCCAACCTCATCCTCGCCTACAACAATGGTGCACCGCTGCGTCTGAAAGATGTGGCTGAAATCGTCGATGGCGCCGAAAACGAACGCCTCGCGGCGTGGGCCAACGAGAACCAGGCAGTGCTGCTGAATATTCAGCGTCAGCCCGGCGCCAACGTCATCGAAGTGGTCGACCGCATCAAGGACCTGCTGCCGTCGATTACCGACAACCTGCCGGCTGGCCTGGATGTGATGGTGCTGACTGACCGCACCCAGACCATCCGCGCTGCGGTTACCGATGTGCAGCACGAGTTGCTGATTGCCATCGTGCTGGTGGTGATGGTGACGTTCGTGTTCCTGCGCCGGGTCAGTGCCACCATCATCCCGTCGATTGCCGTACCGCTGTCGTTGATCGGTACCTTTGGTGTGATGTATCTGGCGGGTTTTTCCATCAACAACCTGACGTTGATGGCCCTGACCATCGCCACCGGCTTCGTCGTCGACGATGCCATCGTCATGCTGGAGAACATTTCCCGCCATATCGAGGAGGGCGAGACGCCTATGCAGGCCGCGCTCAAGGGCGCCCGGCAGATTGGCTTCACCCTGATCTCGTTGACCTTCTCGCTGATTGCCGTCCTCATCCCGCTGCTGTTCATGGCTGACGTGGTCGGCCGCCTGTTCCGCGAGTTCGCCATCACTCTGGCGGTGGCGATCCTGATTTCGCTGGTGGTATCGCTGACCCTGACGCCGATGATGTGCGCGCGCTTGCTCAAGCGCGAGCCGAAGGAAGAAGAGCAGAGCCGTTTCTATCGCGCCAGCGGCGCCTGGATCGACTGGCTGATCGAGCACTACAGCCGCGGCCTGCGTTGGGTATTGCGCCACCAGCCGCTGACCCTGCTGGTTGCCATCGCCAGCATGGTGCTGACCGTGGTGCTGTACATGGCAGTGCCCAAGGGCTTCTTTCCGGTGCAGGATACCGGGGTGATCCAGGGCATCTCCGAAGCACCGCAGTCGACTTCGTTCGCCGCCATGAGCGAGCGTCAGCAAGCGCTAAGCAAGATCATTCTGCAGGACCCTTCGGTGCAAAGCCTGTCGTCCTACATCGGCGTGGATGGCGACAACGCCACGCTCAATAGTGGCCGCTTGCTGATCAACCTCAAAGCCCATGGTGAGCGCGACATCAGCGCCACTGAAGTGATCGCACGCCTGCAGCCGCAAGTCGACAAGCTGGTCGGTATCCGCCTGTTCATGCAGCCGGTGCAGGACTTGAGCATCGAAGACCGGGTCAGCCGTACCCAGTACCAGTTCAGCCTGTCATCGCCTGACGCCGACATGCTTGCCACCTGGAGTGGCAAGCTGGTTCAGGCCCTGCAACAGCGGCCCGAACTGCGTGACGTGGCCAGCGACCTGCAGGACCAGGGCTTGCAGGTGTACCTGGTAATCGATCGCGATATGGCCAGCCGGCTGGGCATCAACGTCTCGCAGATCACCAACGCGTTGTATGACGCCTTCGGTCAGCGGCAGATTTCCACCATCTACACCCAGGCCAGCCAGTACCGAGTGGTCCTGCAGTCGCAGAACGCCGCCAGTATCGGCCCGGCGGCGCTGGAGTCGATTCACGTCAAGGCCAGCGATGGCGGTCAGGTGCGGCTGTCGGCGCTGGCACGTATCGAGCAGCGCCAGGCGCAGCTGGCGATCTCCCACATCGGTCAGTTCCCGGCGGTGATGATGTCGTTCAACCTGGCACCCGGTGTGGCGCTGGGTGAGGCGGTGGCCGCGATCGAGCAGGTGCAGCAGGAAATCGCCATGCCGATCGGTGTGCAGACCCGCTTCCAAGGCGCTGCCGAGGCCTTCCAGGCGTCCCTGTCGAGCACCTTGTTGCTGATTCTGGCGGCTGTGGTGACGATGTATATCGTGCTCGGCGTGCTCTACGAGAGCTACATCCACCCGATCACCATTCTCTCGACCCTGCCGTCGGCGGCGGTCGGCGCCTTGCTGGCGCTGCTGATCAGCGGCAATGACCTGGGCATGATCGCCATCATCGGCATCATCCTGCTGATTGGTATCGTCAAGAAGAACGCGATCATGATGATCGACTTTGCCCTGGAGGCTGAACGCAACCAGGGCATGACCCCACACGATGCGATCTACCAGGCGGCGCTGCTGCGCTTCCGGCCGATCCTGATGACTACGCTGGCGGCGTTGTTCGGCGCGGTGCCGTTGATGCTTGCCACCGGCTCCGGCGCCGAGCTGCGCCAGCCGCTGGGGCTGGTGATGGTTGGCGGGCTGCTGGTCAGCCAGGTGCTGACGTTGTTCACCACACCGGTCATCTACCTGTACTTCGACCGCCTGGCCCAGCGCTGGCGGCCGCGCGATGATGCCAAGCAGGCGCAAGCATGAACCTGTCCGGGCCATTCATTCGCCGGCCGGTCGCGACCATGCTGCTGAGCCTGGCGATCATGCTGCTGGGCGGGGTCAGTTTTGGTCTGCTGCCGGTGTCGCCGCTGCCGCAGATGGACTTTCCGGTGATTGTGGTCTCGGCCAACCTGGCCGGCGCCAGCCCCGAGGTGATGGCCTCCACCGTAGCCACACCGCTGGAACGCAAGCTCGGCGCTATCGCCGGGGTTACCACCTTGACCAGCAGCTCCAACCAGGGCTCGACCCGGGTCATCATCGGCTTCGAGCAGGGCCGCGACATCGATGGTGCCGCGCGGGAAGTGCAGGCTGCGATCAACGCCACCCGCAACCTGCTGCCCAGCGGTATGCGCAGCATGCCCACCTACAAGAAGATCAACCCGTCGCAGGCGCCGGTGATGGTCATCGCATTGACCTCCAGCGTGCTGCAGAAGGGCCAGCTGTACGACCTGGCCGATACCATTCTGTCGCAGAGCCTGGCCCAGGTCAGCGGAGTAGGGGAAGTGCAGATCGGCGGCAGCTCGCTGCCGGCGGTACGCATCGCGCTCGAGCCGCAGCTGCTCAACCAGTACAGCCTGTCGCTGGATGAGGTGCGCACGGCGGTGAGCAATGCCAACCAGCGCCGGCCGATGGGCTTTGTCGAGGACGACGAGCGAAACTGGCAGGTGCGCGCCAACGATCAGCTGGAAAAAGCCAAGGATTATCAATCGCTGGTAATTCGCCAGAAGGACGGCGCCATCCTGCGTCTGTCGGACGTCGGTACGGTCACCGATGGCGTCGAGAACCGCTACAACAGTGGTTTTTTCAACGACCAGAGCGCGGTGCTGTTGGTGATCAACCGGCAGAACAACGCCAACATCATCGAGACCGTGGCGCAGATCAAGCAGCAACTGCCCGCGCTGCAGTCGCTGTTGCCCGCCAGCGTCAAGCTGGATATCGCCATGGACCGCTCGCCGGTGATCAACGCGACGCTCAAGGAAGCCGAGCACACCTTGCTGATTGCCGTAGTTCTGGTGATCCTGGTGGTCTATCTGTTCCTTGGCAACCTGCGTGCCTCGCTGATCCCAAGCCTTGCGGTGCCAGTGTCGTTGGTCGGCACCTTTGCGGTCATGTATCTGTGTGGCTTCTCGCTGAACAACCTGTCGCTGATGGCGCTGATCCTGGCCACCGGGCTGGTGGTCGACGACGCCATCGTAGTGCTGGAGAACATCTCCCGCCATATCGAGAACGGCCAGCCGCCCATGCGCGCGGCGTTTCTCGGCGCCAAAGAGGTGGGCTTTACCCTGCTGTCGATGAACGTCTCGCTGGTCTCGGTATTCGTCTCGATCCTGTTCATGGGCGGCATCGTGCGCAGCCTGTTCCAGGAGTTCTCGATCACCCTGGCGGCGGCGATCATCGTCTCGTTGATCGTTTCGCTGACGCTGACGCCAATGCTCTGCGCGCGCTGGCTCAAGCCCCACGAGCAACAGCCCAACCGCCTGCAGCGCTGGAGCGACCGCCAGCATCAGCGCATGGTCGCCGGTTACGACCGTAGCCTGGGTTGGGTCCTGCGCCATCGTCGCCTGACCTTGTTCAGCCTGTTGCTGACTATCGGCGTCAATGTGCTGCTGTATGTGGTGGTACCCAAGACCCTGATGCCACAGCAGGACACCGGCCAACTGATGGGTTTTGTGCGTGGCGACGACGGCCTGTCGTTTACCGTGATGCAGCCGAAAATGGAAATCTACCGGCGTGCGCTGCTGGCCGACCCGGCGGTGCAAAGCGTGGCTGGCTTCATCGGCGGCAACAGCGGCACCAACAATGCCATGGTGCTGGTGCGCCTGAAGCCGATCAGCGAACGCAAGATCAATGCCCAGCAGGTGATCGAGCGCCTGCGCAAGGAGCTGCCCAAGGTACCCGGCGGGCGCTTGTTCCTGATGGCCGATCAGGACCTGCAACTGGGCGGCGGGGGCCGTGACCAGACCTCTTCGCAGTACCTGTACACCCTGCAGAGCGGGGATCTGGCTGCGCTGCGCGAGTGGTTCCCCAAGGTCACCGCGGCGATGCGCGCGCTGCCCGAGCTGACCGCCATCGACGCCCATGACGGTGCCGGCACTCAGCAAGTAACGCTGGTGGTCGATCGTGATCAGGCCAAGCGCCTGGGCATTGATATGGACATGGTCACCACGGTGCTCAACAACGCCTACAGCCAGCGGCAGATCTCGACCATCTACGACAGCCTCAACCAGTATCAGGTAGTGCTGGAGATCAATCCCAAGTACGCCTGGGACCCAAGCACGCTGGAGCAAGTCCAGGTGATCACCGCCGACGGCGCGCGGGTGCCGTTGTCAGCCTTTGCCCGCTACGAGAACAGCCTGGCCAACGACCGAGTCAGCCACGAGGGCCAGTTCGCCTCGGAAGACATCGCTTTCGACGTGGCCGAGGGCTACAGCACCGATCAGGCCATGGCCGCGGTCGAGCGGGCAGTAGCCCGGCTGGGCCTGCCGGAAGACGTGATCGCCAAGCTTGGCGGTACCGCCGACGCGTTCAGCAAGACTCAGGAAGGGCAGCCGCTGATGATCCTCGGCGCCTTGGTGCTGGTGTATCTGGTGCTGGGGATTCTCTATGAAAGCTACATCCACCCGCTGACGATCCTCTCGACCTTGCCATCTGCTGGCGTGGGTGCACTGCTGGCGATGTACGTAACAGGCGGCGAGTTCAGTCTGATCTCGTTGCTGGGGCTGTTCCTGCTGATCGGCGTAGTCAAGAAAAACGCCATCCTGATGATCGACCTGGCCCTGCAGCTTGAGCGCAACGAAGGCCTGTCGCCTGAAGAGTCGATCCGCCGTGCCTGCCTGCTGCGCCTGCGGCCGATCCTGATGACCACCATTGCCGCCATCCTTGGCGCCTTGCCGCTGTTGCTGAGCAATGCCGAAGGCGCCGAAATGCGTCAGCCATTGGGTCTGACGATTATCGGCGGGCTGGTCTTCAGCCAGGTGCTGACGCTTTATACAACGCCTGTGGTCTACCTCTACCTCGATCACCTCCGCCACCGATTCAACCATTGGCGCGGTGTACGTACCGACGCTGCACTGGATACCCCGCTATGAATTTTGCCCAAACTCCGCTTCACCGTGCCTTGCAGCTGCTGGGCCGCGGCCGTGGCTCGCGCCTGTTTGGCGCCAGCCTCTGCGTGCTGATGCTCAGTGCCTGCACCTTGAGCCCGGATTACCAGCGGCCCGAGTTGAGCACACCCGCCCAGTTCAAGCAGGCCGAAGGCTGGACTCAGGCCAAACCGTCGGATGCGATTGCCCGTGGCGCCTGGTGGGAGCTGTACGGTGATGCCCAGCTCAACAGCCTGGTCGAGGAGCTCAACCGCAGTAACCAGACCGTTGCCCAGTACGAAGCGCAGTACCGCCAGGCCACCGCATTGATCCGCAGCAGCCGCGCCTCGTTGTTCCCCAGCCTCGATCTGTCGGCAGGCAAGAATCGTTCGGCGCAGGGCACCGGCAGCAGTAGCTCGAGCCTGTCGAACAACAGCAGCGGTATCCGTAATACCTACACCACCCAGCTCGGGGTGAGTTGGGAGATCGACCTGTGGGGCAAGCTGCGGGAAACCCTCAATGCCAACGAAGCCAGTGCCGAGGCCAGTTTTGCCGACCTGGCAGCGATGCGCCTGAGCTTGCAGTCGGAGCTGGTGCAGAACTACCTGCAACTGCGTGTGATCGATGAGCAGAAGCGCTTGCTCGAGGCCACCGTTGCCGCTTACGAGCGCTCGCTGAAGATGACCGAAAACCAGTACCGAGCTGGGGTGTCCGGGCCGGATGCGGTCGCCCAGGCGCGCACCCAGCTCAAGAGCACCCAGGCCGACCTGATCGACCTGATCTGGCAGCGCGCCCAGTATGAAAACGCCATCGCCGTGCTGATGGGCAAGGCTCCTGCGGACTTTGCCCTGGCTGACAGCAAGTCGATCCCTGCGCTGCCGCAGGTGCCGCTGGCGCTGCCGTCGCAATTGCTCGAACGGCGCCCTGACATTGCCTCGGCGGAGCGCAGTGTTATGGCTGCCAACTCGAGCATCGGCGTGGCTCGCGCGGCGTATTTCCCGGACTTGAGCCTGAGCATGAGCGGCGGCTACTCGAGCAGCAGTTTCAGCAACTGGATCGAGCTGCCGAACCGCTTCTGGTCGGTCGGGCCGTCATTGGCCATGACCTTGTTCGATGCCGGTAAACGCAGCGCCGAAGTGGACCGCACCGTCGCGGTGTACGACCAGACCGTGGCGCAGTACCGGCAGACCGTGCTCGATGGCTTCAGGGAAGTGGAAAACTACCTGGTCCAGCTCAAGGTCTATGGCGATGAAGCAGTGGTACGCCAGGAAGCGCTGGAGGCCGCACGCCAGTCGCTGCGCCTGACCGAAAACCAGTACCGGGCCGGCCTGATTGGCTACCTGGACGTGGTCAATGTGCAGGCCACTGCGCTGAGCAACGAACGCAGCGTGCTCAATTTGCTGCAAGGGCGGCTGATCGCCAGCGTGCAATTGATCACCGCGTTGGGTGGTGGTTGGGATAGTCAGCAGGCGTTCAGCCAAGCGCAACAATAGGGCGGATCCGACGCCGGATTGACGCCGTGAAAGCGGCGTTTTCCCCGGTTTGGACGCGACCGTTCTGCGTACTGGCATTCTTATGGCTCAGCCCCGCGAAATGCCGTGCGTTTCGCCAAGGCTTGAGTACAATCAGCGGCTTTTCCGGGCCCTCCCTGCGCCCGATGCCGGAACCCCCATGCTAATCGGTAGTTATTCCCCCGCGCTGGTGTTGATCTCACTGTGCGTGGCTATTCTTGCGTCCTATACCGCACTGGACCTGACCGGGCGCATTGCCACGGCCAAGGGGCGTGCGGTTTATCTGTGGATGTGCGGTGGGGCTTTGGCGATGGGCAGCGGGGTCTGGTCGATGCACTTCATCGGTATGCTCGCCTTCAGCCTGCCGATCGACCTGGGCTATGACCTGACTCTGACACTGGTGTCGTTGCTGATCGCAGTGCTGTCATCCGGATTTGCCCTGTGGTTGATCAACCAACCGAGCCTGCCTTTGCTGCAGCTGGCGTGCGGCGCCCTGATCATGGGTACCGGCATCAGCAGCATGCACTACATGGGCATGGCCGCGATGCGCATGCAACCAGGGATCGATTACGATCCTCAATTGTTCAGCGCTTCATTGGCGATCGCGGTATGTGCATCCGCAGCAGCGCTGTGGATCGCTTTCCGCCTGCGCCGGCAGACCCCTTACGTGCGGCAAATCCGCGGCGCTGCGGCCGTGCTGATGGGCATTGCGATCGTTGGCATGCACTACACCGGCATGGCCGCGGCAAGCTTTCCTGGGGGCAGTTACTGTGGCGCGCTTGGTACGGGGCTTAAAGGCGATGGCCTGGTCTATCTGGTGCTGATCACTACCCTCGCGGTACTCGCCGTGGCCTTGCTCACGTCGGTGCTCGATGCACGACTGGTCGCGCGTACCACCGAACTTGCTCGCTCGCTGACGCTGGCCAACCAGGAGCTGACCCAGCTGACCCTGCACGATATCCTCACCGGCCTGCCCAATCGCACGCTGTTGGCTGACCGCATCGAGCAGGCCATTGGCAAGGCGGGCGAGCAGGGCACCTGCTTTGCCCTGATGTTCATCGACCTAGACGGGTTCAAGCCAGTCAACGATGCCTTCGGCCATCATGTCGGCGACCAGTTGCTCAAGGCCGTGGCCGAGCGCCTGCGTGGCCACTTGCACAGCCAGGACACGCTGGCGCGGATCGGTGGCGATGAGTTTGTGCTGCTGGTGGAGCTGCAAGAGCCGGGGGATGCAATGGGCGTCGCAATCAAGCAGGTGAACCTGGTGTCGCGGCCGTATCGAGTGGCGGAACACGACCTGCAGTTGACTGCCAGCATTGGTATCGTGCTTTATCCAGGCAACGGCATGGACCAGCATGAGCTGCTGCGCAACGCCGATGCGGCGATGTACCACGCCAAAAACGCTGGCAAGAACGGCTACAGCTTCTTCGACGTCTCGATGAACAGCGATGCACGCCAGCAGTTGCAGTTGCTGCAGGACTTGCGAGTCGCGCTGCAACAGGGCCAGTTCCGCCTGCATTACCAGCCCAAGTTCGACGCCGTCCGGCGGGTGCCGATCGGTGCCGAAGCCTTGCTGCGCTGGGAGCATCCGCAACACGGCTTGCTGTACCCGGACCGCTTCATCAGCCTGGCCGAGAAGACCGGGCTGATCATTCCGATCGGTGAATGGGTGCTTGGCGAAGCCTGTCGGCAGATGCGTCAATGGCTCGAGCAGGGGCATGAAGACTGGCGCATCGCGGTAAACCTGTCGGCCATCCAGTTTTGCTACGCCGGTCTGGTCGACGGTGTAGCCCAGGCATTGCAGCGCAATCAGCTGCCCGCCAACCACCTGACCCTGGAGATCACCGAGACCACCGCCATGCGTGACGCGGATGCCAGCCTGCTGGTATTGCAGAGGCTGTCCGATATGGGCGTGGATATTTCCATCGACGATTTCGGTACCGGCTACTCGAGCCTGATGTACCTCAAACGTCTGCCGGCCAATGAGCTGAAGATCGATCGCGGCTTCGTCCGTGACCTGGAGCATGACAGCGACGATGCAGCGATCGTCTCGGCAATCGTGGCTCTAGGCCAGGCGCTGGGCCTGCGTATCGTTGCCGAAGGTGTCGAGACCGACAGTCAGCAGGATTTTCTCACCCGTCTGGGCTGTGACTCGTTGCAGGGTTATCTGATGGGCCGACCGGTGCCGGCAGAGCACTTCATGGCAGGGCTCGCGCCGCGCGAAGCGCCTCGGGTCAGCTAGACCGCGGTGCGCAGGGCAAGGGAGGGGATGAAAGCGGCCATTTCATCTTCGACAGCTTCAATGATGCGCTCGACATCGCTGGCGGCCATGACCGCGCTGCAGGGGATACCGGCGATGGCCAGCACGGTTTCGCCCGACTCGCGATCGAACAGGCGCACAATCATGCTGCGCGGTGCATCCATGCTGGCTTCAAAGCCCAAAGGATGGAAGTGCCAGCGCATCACCTGGCAAGCATTGGGAAACGTCATCTTGTTCACGCTTGCCTCCTCGACCTTGTTTAAGAAAGGGCTGAGTGTTGCGCTGTCAATTGGCGCCAAGGACTGTAACCTTAGCACCTAAGGCGGTAGTTTCTCGTACAAAAGATGACATTTATACCAATGCTTGACCTCGGTCACAGCTGGCGCATTGGGGCAAACGTTTTCGTCGGCATATTCAGCCCAGCAAGCCCGCGGCGATATTGATGGTGATCCCCAGAATCGCCGTATTGAAGACAAAACCCACCAGAGATTGTGCCAGAACCACCCGGCGGATGCCGCGGTCGGCAACGCCGACGTCGGAGGTCTGGACGGCCACGCTGAGGGTGAAAGCGAAGTAGTGGAAGTCCCAGTAGTCCGGGTTGCGCTCGCCATCGGCAAAGCGCAGGGGCGGTTCTGGCAGTGCCGAGGTGTAGAACAGTCGCGCGTAATGCAGGCTGAAGATGCAGCCGATCAGCAGCCAGGAGCCGGCTACGGTCAGCCCGGTGTACAGGTAGTGCACCGTCAACTCGCTACCGTGCAGGTCTTGACTGGCTGCCAGTTGCAGCACCACTGCAGCCAGGCTGGCAATTGCGGCCAGGCAGACCGCGAACAGCACCAGCCCGGCATTCTCGTCTTCGATCTGCGCGACCTTGCGAACCTTGGCCGGTGTGGCCCGCCAGCTGAGCCACAGCACCAGCAGTACGTACAGCCAGACACCCAGGTTCCAGCCGGCCAGCAGGTGCTGAATCAGGGTTTCGGCCGGAATCAACCAGCCGCCAACCAGCCCGGCAAGGGTGGCGATCGTCAGGCGAGGGTGAGAGCGGGTCAGACGGTGCAGTGCCATAGGGCCTCGCTGGCAGGGGCGGTGAGCTTCACTGTAGCGCTTTGGGCTGGCGCGGTGCATAACATCGCAAGCGTCGGTGCACACGGGCACTTGCTGGTCAGCAACGGCGTGGTGTTTCCGGTACCATCAGGGCAGCTCGAAGGGCCAAACCTGTTGCATATCAAGATGATGGCATTGATTGCAGCTTGAAGTTCAAGGAATAGGATTCATGTTTTGACCGATTCTCTGCAAAACCCCCTGTTGCAGTATCTCGCCCGGCTGGCGCCTTCCAGTCAGCTGACCATGCGCTACATTCTGCAGGACGCCGCCGACCGGCTCGGCTTCATCGACTGTGATATCGCCGACGTGCCCTGGCACCGGCTTGAGCCTGGGCACATCATCGCCTTGGTCGCGGCGCTGCGCACAGACGGTTACGCGCCCAATACCTCTTCGCTGTACGTCAATGCCGTGCGTGGGGTGATGAACGAAGCCTGGCGCCAGGGCCTGATAGGGCATGAACAGCTGCTGCGCATGCGTGAGGTCAAACCGGCGACCGGCAGCCGGCTGCCGCCCGGGCGCAATCTGCGGCGCAGCCTGATTCGTGAACTGATGGATGCCTGCGCCGCCGATCCGCGCCCGCAAGGGGTGCGGGACGCTGCGATCATTGCACTGCTGTACGGCACCGGCATGCGCAAGTCCGAGTCGGTGGATATCGACCTGGCGCAAGTCGATTTCACCGAGCGCAGTTTGCAGGTAGTGGGCAAGGGCAACCGGCAGTTGGTCAAGTACGCACCGGCCTGGGCGTTCGAAAAACTCCAGGCGTGGCTGGACTTGCGCCGTGAGCAGCTACCTGTCGGCGAAGCCGATGATGAGTTCCTGTTCAATCGCATCCGCCGCGGCAACCACATCACCCGCGCGCGCATCACCAAGCATGCGATCTATTACATCGCTCGCCAGCGCGGCGCGCAGGTCGGGGTCAAGATCATGCCGCATGATTTTCGCCGGGCGTTTATTACCCGGGTTATCGAAGAGCACGATCTGTCGATTGCGCAGAAGCTTGCCCACCATGCCAATATCCAGACCACGGCGGCCTACGACCGCCGCGATGACAACGAGCGGCGCAGGGCGGTGGATCGGTTCGACTACTGAGGCGCTTGGCTATGCAGGTCAGGCGACGTCGATCAGCACGATTTCGCTGTCTTCGAGGGCCGTCACGGTCAGCACCGGCTCTTGCTCGATGGCTAGCCCGTCACGCGTCTCCACCCGCACGCCGTTGACTTCGATACTGCCTTTGGCGGGCACCAGATAGCCCCGGCGGCCTTCATCGAAGCTGTAGCGTGCGGTTTCACCGGCCCTCAAGGTGGCGGCTACCAATCTTGCGTCGGCACGGATCTGCAAACTCTGCTCGTCTCCGCTGCGACCGCTGGCCAGGGTCACAAAGCCTTCACCGCGTTCGCCTTTGGGAAACGGGCGAACGTCCCAGGCCGGTGCTGCGCCAACACGTTCAGGGATGATCCAGATCTGGAAAATCCGCGTGTCGACCTTCTCCAGGTTGTACTCGCTGTGGACAATGCCGCTGCCGGCACTCATGACCTGCACATCGCCGGCCTCGGTACGGCCCTTGTTACCCAAGCTGTCCTCGTGGCTGATCGCCCCTTCACGGACGTAGGTGATGATCTCCATGTCACGATGCGGATGCGGCGGGAAGCCGCTGCCGGCGGCAATCAGGTCGTCATTCCAGACCCGCAGATTGCCCCAGTGCATACGCGCTGGGTCGTAGTATTCAGCGAATGAAAAATGATGATGAGCATCGAGCCAGCCGTGATTGGCGTGGCCCAGGCTGGCAAAAGGTCTGAGGTGCAGCATGGCAGTCGGCTCCCTGAATAGCGTTGGATGGACGCCATCATGCAGCCAAAAAGAATCGAATATAAGCGTAAATAACGGCTTAAAACCATCGTTTTAGTCGATGTATGGAGCTGCAGTCAATTATGCGATTCATCGGCTAATAGGCTGATGTGCAAGCAATTGCTGGCGATTTTCACCGGTTGCAGCCACCATAAGCCGATGTATTGATCGCACTGGAGTGACCGTGTCGCACGAGCTTCCCCAAAGCCCCGCCCAACTGATTCCACCTGCCCAGTTGCCCTGGTTGCGCCGTTTGGCCGCACGACTGTTGGGCCGAGGCTTGAGCCGGCTACAGGCGCAGCACCGCGACTCGTGGTTTCTCGGCCACGCCACCGGGCAGCGCAGTGGCCATGTCGATGGCCTGCGCGAGGGCTTTGAGCAAGGTCGCGCCGAGGGCTATGAAGCCGGGCGGCAAGTGCTGGTGATTCGGGATACCCGACCAGAGCACGGCGCGGGCCCTGGACAGGATACCAATCTGTTCGAAGATTGGCGTCTGCCGCTCAGTGCTGAGCTGAAGAAGCGCTTCAAGGCTGACGTTGCCCAGCGCCTGCCAGCGACCGCGCAGCCCAGCGCCGCGCAGTGGAAGCTGATCTTCAGTGACACGCCGTCGACTTGTGTGGTGGCGGGCGCGGGGGCTGGCAAATCGACCTCGCTGGTCCTGCGCATCTTGCTGTTGCGCCACTATCTGGGCTACGAGCTGGATGCGATGACCGTGGTGACCTTCACCCGCGAGTCACGGCTGGACTTCATCAAGCGTCTGCAGCAGATCTTTGCCCTCTGGCAGATCAACCTGGCGCCCGCTGCTGCGCGCGAACTGGTGCGTACTTTCCATTCGCGCATCCTGCCGTTGGTGCGCAGCTTGCCGGGGTTTGCCCAACTGCGCGCGTTCGAGAACCTGGGCAACGACAACCCGGGTCTGAGCGAAGCCGATAGCAACCCATTCGATCTGCGCCTCAATGATGCCCAGCGTCAGCAACTGAACAGCTGCTACAGCGACCTGCTTGGGGGCAGTCCGCGCTTTGCCGAGCTGATCTCAGCTCTGCGTCGCGAGGCCTTGCAGCTCAAGCCGTTGGACCCGGATCATCCGGATGTGCAAAAGCGCGTGCAAGTGACCCAACTGGCTGCTCAGCGCGATGAAGAACTGTGTGATGTGATTGAGGATCTGTGGTTCGGCGCCGGCTCATGGCCGATCAAGGGCATCGAGCCTTGCCGCGAAACGGTGCAGATCCGCGGTAGCCAGTTTCACGTGCACGGGCGCCTGGCTGGGCAGGACGCCCTGGTGGTACTTGGCTTTGATCCAAGCGAAAGCGCCCAATATCAGCGGCCCGGAGCCAAACTCAGCGTCCGCGCAGAATGGGCAGTGAAGCGCACTCTGTTTCAAGCTTTCTGCGATAAGCCTCTGATCTGGCTGGATAACTATGCCAGCGCGAAGCGCCTGGCCGCTACCTTGGCGGGTGATGCCGTGGCAGGTCCGGGCTTTGAATACAAGGTCAGTGGCGAACTTGCCCCGGCACCGTTGCTCGATGCGTTTGTCAGCGCTGCCGGCTTTATCGAAAACCTTGGGCTGGATGTCAGCGCCGCTGTGACGGCCATGAGCTTTCCTCCCGGCGACAGCGATGCAGTGTTTTTCGAGGCGTTGGCGTTGTTCTGGAAAGCGCTGGAGTCACATCTGTTGGCGCAGTCTCCGCCGGTAATGAGCTACAACCGCATGTTCGCCTTGTTTGGCGAGAACAACCCAGAAAATCTGCGGCTGTTGCCCGACCCATTGCTGCGCCCGCTGGCGCATCTGATGATTGACGAGTTTCAGGACGTCTCGCCGCAGATAGTCAGCTGGCTGCGCGCGAGCCTTGGCGAGATCCGCCGTCGTGGCGCGGCTATGCACGTTGGGCGCAAGGCTCAGCATGCATCACTGATGTGTGTGGGTGACGATTGGCAGTCGATCTACGGTTGGCGAGGCAGCTCGCCCAAGTACTTCATCGAGTTCAGCAAGACGTTCCCGTCGCCGGCCAACACGCGGGTGATGCTGGTCGACAATTATCGCAGTCAGCAGCATGTGATCGATGCGGCAGAGCATATGGTCAAAGGTATGGCGACCATTGTCGGCAAGAAAGCCAGAGCCAGTGGACCTGCCGCAGCGCTGCCACTGTCGTCGGTAAGGGTGCTTGAGCGCGACGAGGCTGCACTTGGCCAGACCGTAATCGAGCACTATCGTCGCGGCGAATCAATAATGATACTGTTTCGAAAAAGTAGCGATAAGCTATTGATTTCACAGCATATAGACGAGGCTGTGAGGATGGACTTCAGTTTGCCGATAGAGCAGCGTCGGCTGCGCCTGCTGACCTATCACAGCGCCAAGGGCCTGCAGGCAGACACGGTATTCATGCTTGGCGACTGTCAGTACCTGACCAGCTCTCCCTACAAGAATCAGGTCTACCGTCTCGCCGGGCTGGGCCGAGCCGGCGATGCGCAAGCATTTGACACGGCGCAGAAGCAAGAGGTGCAGCGCCTCGCCTATGTCGCCATGACCCGAGCGGTGAGGCACTGCTATTGGCATGTGGAAGCGGCCCGCGGCGAAATCGCGAAATTGCCACGCGCGGCTGCCCAGGTGGACGGCCGGCAGGCCTTCTTCGAAGACCTGCGGGGGACCTAGTGGCTCGGTCAGTTGTTGGTGGCTTCAAAACTGCGGGTAATGCTCTCCAGCAGGCCCTGCTCAACAGCTTTCTGCTCGCGTAGCAGCGCATCGATGGCAGCCTGGTATTGAGCCGAGTTAAGCTCGACCCTGATCAGACTGCCGCGCGAGTCGAGTACGGGTCGCTGCAGCGTTTCTTGCAACGCAGTGATTACCGAAGCAGACAGCCTGGTGACCGGTTCGTTGCTTTCATCCAGGCAGTAGTCGAGGTAATCCAGGCCCGCGCGCCAGTAATCGGTCAGGGCGAGAAACTGTTCTGCGTTCTGCCCGCGTACGCTTTGTGCCCATGCCGGCTGCTCGAGCAGCCAGGCATGCCGGGAAAGCGGATCCTGGTCGAGGCGCATTACTTCCCGGGCCACATTGCTGCGAATCGTGTCATTGAGCATCGCGACATGCTCATACAGCATGCCACTGCTGGGCTCTGGGTAGTCCAGGGTCGAAGCCAACTGCTGGCGTAATGCAAGACGAATCTCGATGTCATCGATCAGCCCCCCGTACAGCACTGTGTCTGGCGCGGCAAGCACGTCGTCGAGCGGGTCCAGACGGGGTAGAGTGATCTCATTCCCCGTGACTTCAGCGTCTTGCAATGCTGCCTTGCGCAGCGTTCGACGCAGGGCGAGGCGATCGGCCAGGCGGTCGACCTGAGCCCGCCGAAACAATCTGCGGTAGAGCCGCCACTGGCTCGCCAGCGGGCTTGCGTCACGGCTGGCGGCGTGAGTGAGGACCTGGATCTCCAAAGCACTGAAGCCATCAGTGCCGGCATCTCCGCAGGTCGGCGGGAACGCTTGGGCAACTTCGTTCAGGGCCTGACGCAGCTCGGCGTCTGCGCCAGCCTGTTCGAGCAGGGCCCAAACCCGGGTGTTCAAGGCCTCGGGGTGGCGGCGGGCCTCGGCTGACTGCACCAGGCTTTCCAGGACAGCAGAAAGTTCGCCGTTTTCCCCTTGGCCGAACAGTGCCTCCCACAGCTGCTCCTGCGCGGGCGTGGCGTTGCCTCGCCAGAACAGCTGCCATCCGGCCATCTCTGGCTCTCGCTCGTAGATGCTGACGCCAATGCTGAGCAACCGAGCACGTGTCTGCGCCTGCAGGTCGTTGTAGTTGAAGCGCCAGCTACGTCCGCCAAGCCCGGCACCGAGATCGCGGGCGTAAGGCGTGCGCAGCACGGAAGCGAGGTCGGGCACGCTGTGGATCCGATTGAAAGACAATTCGAGCATGCGCAGTTGGTACTGCGGTTGATTCATCAGCGTGGTCAACCCCTGTGGCCAGCTCTGCAGTCCGCAGTTGTACAGCGACAGGTGACTGAGACGCGCCATATAGCTCAAGTCAGGGGCGATCCCCAGCGGGTTGAAGTCAAGCTTCAGCACTTGCAGGTTGATCAGGTCCTGGAAGCGGCCAGCCAGCGCCTGATCAAGGACGATTCGGTTGCTGCTCAGATTCAGCTCGTCGATCCGCAAGGTGGCCAGGAAGGTCATCTGGCCGTCATCCAGGCGCAGTTGGTTGCGACTGAGGTTCAGAATACGCAACCTGCGCATTGCGCCCAGGGCCTGCCGGGCCGTGCTCGAAAGTTCACTCAGGCCGCAACTTGAAACCTGGAGTGCGAGCAGGTCTGGCGCGCTGCGCAGCGCAGCGTAAAGTGCTTCAGGTGGCAGCTGCGGATGACCGACCATACTGAGTTGTTCCAGCCTCGGGAAACGCTCGAAATAATCGGCGTCCAGGCGCTGCAGTTCCAGTTCGCGGATATTCAATGCGCGGATATGGGGAAAGCGCGCCGATAACCTGGGCAGCTCGGCAACGCGCATGCGCTCAAGTGTCAGTGTATCGCGTGCTGCGCCGCCTTCGCGGCGCCAGGCGGCGCGGAGCGCTTCGGCACATTGTTGGCGCTCTTCGCGGTCGAGGAAGTCAGCGTCGGCGTCGTTGATCCACTGCGCCAACTCCCGGTGAAGGGTGCGCTGCTCGACTTGCAGGCGGCTAATTGCAGTTGCCAGGTCGCCGCTTTGCGCCAACTCAGCCTGTAGTTCGCTGATCTGGCCGTTGCTCAGGTCAGGGTAGAGGGCTTGCAGCCGGCGCGCTGGCGGTGCGGCGCGAGGCCGCGGCGCTCCACGGCCACTCAGCGGGTAGCCAATGCGGCCGTCAGCCAGACGCAAGGGCGAACGTACACCGGCTGGCATGTGCTGTTGGCCGATCAATCGCGCGGCCTCGGCACGGTCTGCTGTCGCCGCGTTGAACAAGTCTGCACCACTCAGCCCCGGTTGTCGGGCCTGCAGACCTTCGATCAGCAGGCCGCTGTCGGCAGTAGCAAGAAACGGCCGGTGCAGGCCCAGGATCGCTCGGTCAAGACGCGCGCGGGCCAGCATCCGGCGGGCCTCCTCAAGCACTCGCAGGGGAATGCGACCGGTTTCGGCGGTCATCAGCTGGCGTTCCAGGCCACTGGCATGGGCCTCGATTTCTTCGCATGCAAGTCGGGGCAGGCCAGGAAATTGTTCGTGCAGCCGCACGACGGCCCGTGTGGCAGGTGTCTGAGCGCCGGGGTACAGCTTATCGAACAGATCCTGCCGGCTAGCCTCGAGCTGCTCGGCCAATCGGCTCTGCAAGGCCTGCGGGCGTTCGCTCGGGATAACATTGGCATCACTCAGTACGCTGGGGTCTTCCATCTGCGACAGGACGACGCCAGCTAGATCACCACTTTCCAGCTCACTGCGGCTGATTTGAATCACCACTTCACCCAAGGCTTCGGCCTGTCCACGGTAGAAGGTCGATGCACCCCAACGTTCACTGCCCTCGAAGATCTGAATGACATGGTCCTGCGGCCAGCCAGGCAGTTGCAGCAGTGCGGGCAGGGCGAAGTTTTTGTGCGCTGCCAACGGCCGCGCGTGGCGCACCGCGTCGATGATGTGGCTGACTTGTCGGTCCGCGTCGAGACGGGCCAAGGCATCTTCGAGCAGTGCCGGCATTTTCTTGCCAGCCACGTGCAGGTGTTGCAAGACCCCGTCTTCCAGGCCAGTGCTGCGCCAGGCACACTCCAGATCGATCTCGTCCACACTCTGCGCCACACCCCCCAGCCGTCGCAGCAGCATCAGCCGATCCCACTCCAGCGGTGAATCATAGGCCAGCCGCCAGGCTCCACTGGCATTGTGCTCAAGCGTCGGCGAATAGGCCTGCCGATCCTGCGGATGCAGTACCCGCCAGGCGCCGTCGGTCCCTTGCTGGGTCTCGTAGAAGTGTTCGTCAATGCGAACGAAGGTTCGACCGTCCACGTGATACAGGCCCGTTTCATCGGCTAACTGCATGGATGGCATCCGGATTTCGCTGGCATAGCCTGTGAGGCTTGGATACCAGAGGCGCTCTTCATCGCCCACGCGGATACTCTGCATTGCGTCGATAAAGCCGGAGGCCTTGAGGACAGCGCCACCGCCGGCGATTGCACCGACGACCGCAATATTGAGCAGGACCGATTCCAGCTGCGCGATGGCCTCGGCGTTGTCGCCGTCTTCCCAGGCACTGAGGCCCTGGAAAACACTGCCCATGATCTGCGCTGCGCCCAGCGTAAGCATGAGCGGGTTTAGCACCGGGATGAAGAAGGCGGCTACGTTAAGTATCGTCATGCCCACGTCCAACCAGTGGAGCAGTCGTTTCTCGCGCACGTTGGCGTCGATGTCGGCAGTGGGCACGGCAATGCTGCGCGCATCGCTCTTGAGCCTGGCCACGTGCCTCGCTTCGAGGGTTGACCAGGGTTGGCTGGGCAATGGCGTGAAGACGATATCCAGATGAACCGATCGCCGTGGGACCAGCGGCTGCCCGTCGTGGTCCTCGCTGTTCTCGTACAGTGCCCGCATGAGTTTGACCTTTAGCTGCGGTTGCTGGCTCTGAGAGACAAAAGCGAGCAAACGCTTGCGCACCTGCGGGTCGAGCAGTGCCTGCTTGAAGGCAGTGAAACTGTCTGCGATCGATGCATATTCCCTGATCTGATCTGTTGTCCCGGGGATGTACAGGATGGCCGGACCGTCCTCGGCGCTTCCTGCCCGAGAGATGAACATGACTTCGTGGACCGGTACGCCCAGCAGCAGGATCTGCGAGCATTGCAGTGCTTGGTCGGCGCTGGCGTTCTCAGCACTCAGCGCGTGCGCTGCGGCGGCGTTCTGACTGCTCAGCAGGCCTTTGAGGGAGGCAATGCGTGCCTGCAGTCGAAACTCGTCGCGGCGCGCCTTGATCGCGGCATCGCGGATCTGGCTGGCCTGCGTGCCGTCATAGACACTGCTCAAATGATCTTGATACTTCTGGCCCAGATCCAGCGCCCGGCAATGCCCGATGAAGTCGGCAAGGCTCAATTCCGGCAGGCCAGTGATCTGCTCGGCGCTGCTCTGCAGCCGGCTCAGGCGCGTGGTGTCTTCAGGCCCTTCAAAGTTGTGCAGGGCGGCTTCAAGCAAACTGCGCAGTTGTGGTTGACCCTTGGCAATCACCGGCAACGGCGTGGTTGGCACGCTCGGCCCACCCGGCGGGACGGTCGGTCGCTCGACCTGCGTGGCTTGATAGACATACTGTGCCTGGTCGACCGAAGTGCTGATCGCAAGCCGCTGTTGCAGTAGCGGGCGGCAGACCGTACTGATGCCCTTGAGCGGACTCAGCAACGCTTTCAACATCTGCTGGCTGCGGTCGCGCTCAGCAACTGCCCGGCGAATGGCATCCTGCTCGATGGGTAGGGCCTTGGCGTACCACGGGTAAGGCGCGCCCGTGGAATCCAGATAGTCCTTGCGTGCGCGGGTGAGCACCTGTTTGACATTGTCAGGGTGCAGCTCCTTGCTCCAGGCGGGCAGGCTACGGACGATTTGCGCGTGATGAAACGGGGGGTGCTCATGGTCGCACTCCTGTCGAATTGGAGCGCTATCGAACCCTATGGCAGATCGGCACTGGCGGTATATAACGCTGTTCAGGCGCGACGTCTGTAGCCGGCTGGCGATCCCGGCAAAGGCGATTATGCTTGAACTTACCTTGCTGCGATCCGAGGCGGTCTGCTTCGTCGTGCTTCGCGCAACCGTGATCCAAGACAAGCCCAAGGGCCAGGGTGCGGTGCTCGACTGTGTAGTACTCCGGCCTACTCATGCACGACGGAGGCAACCCATGGCGGCGATCAACAGCACATCGACGGGCAGCGCGCCCAAGCACAGCATTACCAAGGAGGAGCGCAAGGTCATCTTTGCCTCGTCCCTGGGCACAGTCTTCGAGTGGTACGACTTCTATCTGTACGGTTCGCTGGCGGCGATCATCGCCAAGCACTTCTTCGCCGGTGTCAACGAAACCACGTCGTTCATCTTCGCGCTGCTGGCCTTTGCTGCAGGCTTTGCCGTGCGCCCGTTTGGCGCAATCGTGTTCGGTCGCCTCGGCGACATGATCGGGCGCAAGCACACGTTCCTGATCACCATTGTGATCATGGGGGTGTCTACCGCAGTGGTCGGGCTGTTGCCCAGCTACGCGACCATCGGTGTGGCAGCCCCGGTCATTCTGATTACCTTGCGGCTGTTGCAAGGCCTTGCGCTGGGCGGTGAGTACGGTGGCGCCGCGACATACGTTGCTGAGCACGCACCCAAGGGCAAGCGGGGTTTCTTTACCGCCTGGATCCAGACCACCGCGACCATGGGCCTGTTTCTCTCGCTGCTGGTGATCCTTGCCTGTCGTACGGCACTGGGTACCGAGGCGTTCGAAGCCTGGGGTTGGCGTATACCGTTTCTGCTGTCGATCGTGCTGCTGGCGATCTCGGTGTACATCCGCCTGCAGCTCAACGAGTCGCCGGTATTCCTCAAGATGAAGGCTGAAGGCAAGCAGTCCAAAGCACCGCTGACCGAATCGTTCGCCCGCTGGGATAATCTGAAGGTGGTGATCATGTCGCTGCTTGGCGGCACTGCGGGGCAGGCGGTGGTGTGGTACACCGGGCAGTTCTATGCGCTGTTCTTCCTGCTGCAGACCCTGAAGATCGACCCGCAGACGGCCAATCTGCTGATTGCTGGCTCGTTGTTGATCGGCACGCCGTTTTTCATCATCTTCGGTAGCCTGTCCGACCGCATCGGCCGCAAGAAAATCATCATGGCCGGTTGCATCATTGCGGCGTTCACCTACTTTCCGATCTTCAAGGCCCTGACTCAATACGGTAATCCGGACGTGTTTGTCGCCCAGGCGCAGAACCCTGTGGTGGTGATTGCCGATCCTGAGCAGTGTTCGTTCCAGTTCGATCCGGTGGGCAAAGCCAAATTCACCAGCTCTTGCGACGTGGCCAAGAGCTTGCTGGCCAAGCGTGCGATTCCCTACCAGAACCAGCACGCCGAACCTGGCAGCCTGACCCAGATCCAGATCGGCGAGCGGCAGGTGCCCAGTTTTGATGGCAGCAGCTTGGCCAGTGCTGACTTCAAACTCCGCAATGATGCGTTCACCGCCACCCTCGGCGCCGCCTTGAAAGAAGCCGGCTACCCGGAAAAAGCCGACCCGAACAAGATCAACTATCCCATGGTGCTGTTGCTGCTGACGATTCTGGTGATCTACGTGACCATGGTTTACGGGCCGATTGCCGCCTGGCTGGTCGAGCTGTTCCCGGCGCGCATCCGCTACACCTCGATGTCGCTGCCGTATCACATCGGCAACGGCTGGTTCGGTGGTTTTTTGCCGACCGTGGCGTTCGCCATGGTCGCGGCCACGGGGGATATCTACTATGGGCTGTGGTACCCGATCGTAATTGCGCTGATGACGGCGGTGTTGGGGATCCTGTTCCTGCCCGAAACCAAGGATCGGGACATTACCTGACGCCCTGGGACTGCCTGCGGGAGCGGCCTCGGCCGGCTCCCGTCGGGCCGGTTCAGGCTATGTCAGCGCGTAACGTGAAGGCGTAAGCGGTGTCGACTGGCGCACGGTCAATGCGCCGCGCGGCAGATTCGAAGATGAACTCGAACGTGGGCTCATACAGGCCATCGCGCAGCACGGCACCGGCCAGTACCTCAACCTGGTACCAGCCGTTTTCCAGCTCGATGATCGGCCGGTTGCGCATTTGATAGCGCGCCAGTAGATCGCCCATTGTCTTGTTGGTGAAATGCTGCAGGATCCGCCAGGTGAACAGCATCACCGCACGATTTTCCACCCGTAACCAATAACCCTCTCGGCGGTGTTTGAGCTGGCTACCTGGCTGGAGCAGGGCGGCGCTGACTTCATCAAGGCTGAAGATAACGGTATAGGGCAGGTTTTCGATTCCGGCCAGAGGCAGCACCACGCCTTCCAGCACTGCCCGATCCCCGCTGTCAGTGTGGGTAAATTCATAGGCGAGGTCGTCGGGCAGGCCGTTTTCTTCCTTGAAACGAGCGAGCAGCTGGATGTCACCAAGCAGAAAATAATCAATCTGATCGTTGAGCACTTCGTTGAATTCGTAGCGCATGGGCCATTCCTTGCGTTGACGACGCTGGTGCTCAGTGGCGCTGAGCGATCTGGATCAGGTTGCCGCAGGTGTCATCGAACACGGCGACGGTGACCGCGCCGAGGTCGGTAGGTGGTTTGGTGAAGGCGACACCGGCTGCGCAGAGGCGGGTGTATTCAGCCTGGATATCCTTGACAGCAAATGAGGTGGCGGGGATCTGGTCCTGGCGCATGGCGATCTTGTAGGCTTTTGCCGCCGGGTGGTCGTCAGGCTCGAGGAGCAATTCGACGCCGTTGGGGACGTCAGGCGAGGTCACGGTCAGCCAGCGATGCCGACCCATGGGTACATCTTCTTTGGGGGCAAAGCCCAATACGTAGTGATAGAAAGCCAAAGCCTTGGCCTGATCGTCGACAAGAATACTGGTGACCACAATCTTCATGGGGCACATCCCTCTGTGACGCTATTGTTTTTATTCAAGTAAAGACGCTCGGGTGAACTTCACCAGTGCGTCTTTCAAGTAGAGGCAGCGCCGCTTTGCCGAGTTCCCTGGCGGCTGCACAATAGCGTTGCAGTGGCGTCAGCTGGACTGGGCGACGTGCCCGTCCAGCTCGTCGAGGTTGTCTTCTTCGCCAGGCATGGCGGTGATCACACTGAAGTCGCTGATTTCGATCTCGCCTTCGCCGTAGCCCAGCAGGTGGAACGAGAAGGCCTTGCGTACACTAGGGTTATCGAAATCGAACTCCAGGACCATCGGCTCGTCGGCGGTCGCGACCATTTGTTCCGGCAGGCCGACTTGCACGTCCTGTTCGAACTCCTTGGCCTTGAGCTGCAAGTGCGCGACATGGGCCGGGTCCAATGCGCGAACCTCCAGGCGAATGCGCGTGCGCGAACCTTCGGGCATTTCCAGGTACTGCGCGCCGATGAGGTTGTCTGTCCAGTCATTGTCGGCGTGCTTGCCCAAGGCAATGCGGCCGGTACCGCCAAACTGGTAGCGCAGGTTCAGCGGGCTTTGCAGCAGCGAGCGGTCAAGGGTGGTGGCCAGATCGGCCAGTTGCTGGCCGACCTCGTCGCCGCTCGGGCCAAGGTATTTGGCCGTGTCGGCGATGAAGCCTGTGCTGGCGTAGTTGCGGCAGCGCTGCTGGAAGTCACACTCGGTATAGGTGCCTTGGCCGTTTTGGTAGCGCAGCATGCCGTTGGTGAACGAGATCATCTCGCGGCCGCTATCGTACTCGCGGAACAGCGAGCGGCCGCCCAGCGCCGCCGGGATCGGCAATTCGAAGTAATCGAGAATCGACGTGGTCAGGTCGACATGCCCATAGGTGCCGTTCTTTATCTGCGGCAGGCTGGCCTGTTCCGGCGCCAGGGTCAGGTTGAAGCCCCAGGAGGAAGCCAGACGCACACCGTCGATGCCATGGGATTCATCCGAGGTAATCACGACCAGTGTGTCCTTGAGTACGCCCTCGCGCTCCAGCGTATCGAGAAACGCGCCCAGCGCATCGTCCAGATACGCCACTGCCGCCTGCTTCGGGCTGTCGAAGCGCTGCAGGTAGTCCTCAGGTGCTGAGTAGGGCTGATGAGTGCCTACCGTGAGCAGGTTGAGCATCCACGGCTTGTTCTGTTTGCGCAGTTGGCTCAGGTAGGTGTGAGCGCCTTCGAAAAACGCGCGGTCGTCCTTGCCCCAGGGGAATTCCAGATAGTTGGCGTTGCTGAACCACTCCAGCCCATGCACATCTTCGAAGCCAATGTGCGGCATGACCCGGTCCTTGGCCATGAAGCGCAGTCCGGCGCCCTGCAGAAAATGCGTGCTGAAACCCGCTTGACCCAACTGCGCGGGCAGACAGGCCTGGTTGCGTTGCTCCTGGGTCAGCAGTTCGACACCCTTGGGGGTGCCGTTGGCGAGCTTGTCATAGTCGCCGCAGAGCATCGCGTATAGCCCGCGGATGGTCTGGTGGGTGTGCAGAACGTAATCCGGAGTGTTCATGCCACGCTCGGCCCAGCGGCTGAGGTTGGGCATCAGCTCCTCGTCAAAACGGCTGTGCAAGGCCTTGCGATTGGCGCGCACGTAAGCGCCGGGAATGCCCTCTAGGGTGATCACCAGGACGTTGCGGGCGCTGCCAGGGCCATCGAGCAGCCGCGGCGCGTTGAGGTCGGACTGGGTCAGACCGGCGCTGTTCAGCGCCGGGACCGGCAAGTCGTCGCCAAATTGCTTGCTCGCCTTGCGCTGCAGATCACCCACGCCTGCCGAAAGCAACTGATGGGGCAGGTTGAATTGGCGCCACTGGTCAGCGTCGGACGGTAGCAGGTGCTGGCCGGCCCAGTGCGTGCCAAGCAAAAGTGCTGGCAGCGCCCAGGCTTTGCGCGGCAATGCCTGCGGCACGGCGCGGCGCGTCAGCCAGATGCTCGCCAGCCAGGCCACTACGGCTGCCAGCAACACCCAGGGCAGCCAGGCGTGGGCGAGGGCGCCACCGGTGGAGTTTTCCATGAATTGGGGGTCGAACAGATAATTCAGGTCGGCGCTGGCCGGCAGCCTGCCTACCGCGCTGACCAGCTCCGCCGAGGCCACCAGCAGCGCTGTCCAGGCGATCAATACGGACGCCGCCAGCCACCAGACGCAGCGGTGCAGAGCCAGCACCAGCAGGCTGCCAATGGCCAGATCGGATAAGTAACCAAATGGGTTGGACCAGCCCAACAAAGCGCGCACGCCCAAGGGGATCAATAAGACCAGTATGGTCAGCGCCCACAGCCGTGCGCGGGGGTGGCCGAGTAAAATTTTCACCAAAGCGTCCTTCCTGCCATCAAACAGTCACACAAATCTGTTGGATGATAACAGGCGTAGCTCGGCGAGGCCGGATTCGACAAGGCAAGTAACCAAAACGCGGGCCGCCGAAGCGCCCGCGTGTGCTTGCCGGATCAGAAGTAGTAAGGGAATTTCAAGCTGAAGGAAAAGTCTGGCGAGTCGTCGGTCAGGCCGATCGACAGGTTCGGCACGATGGTCAGGTTGTCGGTCGCAGCCAGGGTCATGCCGATGTTGAAGTTGGCAGCGTTGTAGTCGCTGTTGCTGATCGACTGCCAGTCGCCACCGTCAGGCTTGATCTTGCTCTTGCTGGCAAACTGGTCCGACACAGAGAAGGACATACTCATCTTCTCGTTCAGGGCAAAGGCGATACCGGCACCGATCTGCCACGAGTTGCCCAGCTTGACGTCGCCCGGCACCTTGCTGTTGGCCTGGGCACTGATGTCGCTGAACGAGTCTTCCATGTTGTAGGTATAAGACAAGCTACCGAACAGCACCGCCGGGTCGAAGGTCTTGACCAGCGAGATGCCCGGCGTGATCGCCCATACACCGTTGCCGGTCGGCAGGCTTTCGGGTACCGACAGGTTGTCGTTGGTGGGGTCGTTGACCAGCTTGATGCCGTACGGATCCTTGCCGGTCGGGGCTTTGACTCGCAGGGTGAATACCGCGTCCGGCCAGTCTTCCGATTCATCGAGGAATTTGTAGGCAACGCCGACGTTGACATCACCTATGGTCGGGTCGCGCGTCACGGTGGCATCCGAGGTGACGGGGCCGGCTCCGCCAGCGCCGCCTGAAGAGTAGGTCGACTCGCGGTACACCACTGGCACGTTTATATCGAACTGCCAACGCTGATCGAGGTTGTAGCGCGCCGTCAGGTCGAGGGTCCAGTTGTCGGCCTTTATCCGGTCCAGGTTGATGTTGCCGAGGAAGATCGAATCCAGCGCGAGGAAGCCATTGAGGGTCAGTGCACGGGTGTCGTAGTGGGTGTAGGTGATGCCGGTTTCGACGCTGAACTTGCCGCGGCCAAAGAAGCCGCTGGCCTCGTCATACAGGTTGGAAACGCTCTGCGCCGGCTCCGAGTCGTCCTGCAGAGACTGCCCGTACGAGCTACCGGATGCACCTGGCGCGCCGGCGGCTACGCTCTGGCCACCCTTGACCGATTCGGCAGGGGAACGGGTCAGGCGCTTGGGCGGTGGCGCGGCCGAGGGCGCGGCTTCAACCTGACGCACTCGTTGTTCAAGCACCATCAGCGCATTCTGCTGCGCCTCGTAGCGCTGTTTGAGCTCGATCAGTTCTTGTTTGAGCGCTTCGACCTGAGGGTCGGCAGCGGCGTAAAGCAATGTGGCCGGAGTCAGGCTACTCAGACAAACGATAGCTCTGATCGTGGTCAATCGATGCATGGGTTAGCCGTCCCTTCTGACTACGTATGATGAGACAGAGCGTAGATCAGAATCCTAGAGTGCGAATGCCTTTGAGCTGGTCCAGATTACCGTTCATGGCGCCCGCGCCGGCGACGTTGTCGCGCAGTACGACATTGAGCGAGGTGATGTTGCGAACCTGGTTGCCAGCGCCGAGCAAGGTGGTGTTTTGCATCAGTCCACCTTGGGCCAGACGTTGCACTGTACTGCCCTGGTTGTTGCCTGCAGCGATGTTCAGCTGAATTCCGGAACCGCTTGAAGAAACGCTCAATGAGCCTGCGCCGTTGGCGCCAACCAACTGTGTTCCGGCCGCTAATACCTGGCCCTGGGGTTCGCTGGCAGGAGCCTGGTTGCCGCGGCTGACATTGATGTCGACATCGTTGTAGGCGGTGTTGTGATCGCCAGCAGCACGCACTACCTGAGTGACGCCGGTGGTGCTGTTGAGCCCGTTGCCGCCTGTCACGGTGCCAGTGCCAGGGGCTTGCGTCGAAGCTGTGCCGGTGCCTTTTTCGTCGATTAAGGACACATAGAACTGCGGCTTGATGGTGGATTGCTGGATCTGCATCGTCGAGCGTGCACCGATCACCTCGCCTTTGGCGTTCTCCCAGGTGCTGCTCATGACCAGGCCAAAGCTGACAATGCGCCCCGGCAGCACGTAGCGGCCGCGCAGGTTGGCCAGTTCCTGGTCCTTGAGTTCGATCGGTTGCAGTACCTGGGCATGGCTTGGCAGGCTGGCGGCGAGGCAGGTCAGTGCCAGCCACAGTGGAATCTTCATCGCGTGCTCCCGGAGCTTGCTGCCCCTGTTGTTAGTGTTAGAAGAAGTCGCTCTGGATAAAGCCGAAGTCCATCAACTCGGCGTCTTGCAGCGGGGTAAAGCCATTGACGCGGTTCTTGGCGGTCAAGGGTTGCGGTGGGTCGAGCAGGGCATTGCTCTTGTCGTAGCCCTGGCCAATGATGGCGAAGATGATGCCGTTCCAGCCCTTGATGAAATCTTCGGTCTTGTAGCGTTTGTGGCCTAGGACCGGGTCGCCGATATAGACGAAGCCCTTGTCGACCTTCTGCATCACCACGAAGTGCTTGTAACCGCGGATATCCATCAGCACCACGACCGGGATACGGATGCTGTTCAGGGTGTCGGTGGTGACGCGGTAGCCGCGAGCACGCATGCCCAGGCTTTCTACGTAGCGCTTCATGTCCAGCATCGAGAAGCCTTGCACGCGGACGATGTCCTGATCGGCGTGGGCAAGCATGCCCTCGATGATCTGTTCTTCGTTGACGTCCAGCCAATAGGCCTGGCGCAGAATGGTTGCCAGCGCTGCTGCGCCGCAGCTGAAGTCGGTCTTCTGCTGCACCAGGTCAGCGAACTTGCGCTCGCGAATACTTTGAATGGGTTTGTACACCACCGCACCATTGGGCAGCACGGAAAGTGGCATTTGCGCCGCTTCACTCAGGCTGGCCAGGCAAAGCAAACACGCCAGGGCGATAATGCGCATGATTGGGCCTTCTGCTTCAGGTGAGAAAGGCCCCCTTGGCAGGGGGCCTTCGAGACAACACTCAGAACGAGGTGTTGGAGATCGCCAGCGAATTGCTTTGCTGGTTGCCGACACCGGATGCGACGTTGACGCCCAGGTTGCCGCTGCCGCCGTTGACCGAACCGCTCAGGGTAGCGGTGTTGGTCACAGGGTTGGCCCAGCCGGTAGGAGTCAGGACCTGGAAGGAAACAGTGTTGCTCAGGTCATACGAGTTGGCTTCGCTGTAGCTTTTGGAAATGTCGTTGGAAGACTCGGAAGCCGCCTCGACTGATTTTTCATAGGCAGAAGCAGAAGCGTTCTCGTAGGAAGACTCGCGGGATTTATCGTAGGAAGAATCGCGGGCTTTGTCGTAGGAGTAGTCACGCGACTTGTCATACGAAGAGCCGAAGGATTTTTCGAACGAAGAATCGTAGCTGGTCTGGTGCGAGGTATCGACCGAAGCGTCCAGCGAGGCGTTGAGCGAGCCGCTGGCGGTTTCGCTGCGGGTGCGTTCACGGTCGCCGTTGGTGAAGGTCACCGAACGCGCTGCGTCGGCTGCGGCGGCAAGCGTTGCGCTCAGCGAAGCCGAGCTGCTGCTGTTGGCGTTGCCGCTGGCCGAGCCATTGACATTGGCATTGTTGGAGCCACTGGCGTTGGCGCTGCCCGAGCCGCTGGCTGACCAGCTGTTCGATCCGCTGGCGCTGGAGCTGTGCGAGCCGCTCGACGCGGCGGCGTTGGAGCCGCTCAGGTTGAGGCTCGACGAGGAACTCCGATCGTCGGTCGAATTGAAGGTGCCTTCGCGTGACGACGAACCGCTGGAGGAGGTGGTGAAGCTCAGCGTTTCGACGGTGTAGCTGCGATCTGCACGGTTGTTGACGGTTAGCCCTGGGCCGTTTTGATCAGCGCGGGCAGTGGCGACCGAGTTACCGATAGGCGAGTTGGTATTGGCGATCGCCATGGTGTTTTTCTGTTGGTTGAGGTCGCCGCCGGCAATGTTGATACCGACGTTGCCGCTGGTGCCAGACGCCGAACCGGACATCACCGCAGAGCTCTGAGTCGACCAGTTGTTGACCTTGTTGTTATTGCTGTACTGCTTGACGTCGGCGGTGGCAGTAGCGGTGCCGAACACGAAGCTGTTGTCCAGGCTGGAATCAGAAGCAGCGTTGGCGATGGCCGCGGCGTTGTCCTGCTGGTTGCCATTACCGGCCGCAACGTTTACGCCGACGTTGCCGCTGGCGCCGGAGCCGGAGCTGCTCATTTCGGCTTCGTTGATGGTACCTTCATTGTGAATCGTGTTGCCTGTACTGCTTTGGCGGTCGATTGCATTGGCAGTTGCGCTAATAGGGATGATGGTCGTGCGGGGCTGGTTGTTGTTGCCATTGCCATGCCCGTTGCCACGCCGATCATCAGCTTGTACAGCTACAGCCATGATCGCAGCAATTGCGAAAACCAGAGGCTTGATTGCCATCGAAGGTTTCATGGTGATTCTCCGTACTTATTTTAGGTTAAGTGTTGTTCTTACCTGTTTGGGTCAGTCCACGACCCGGACGCTCAGGGTGTTGGCCGTTCGATTTCCTACCCCGGCGCTCTGATTCAACTGAATGACCCCACGGCTGCCGGTGAATGCCTGGTTACCGGTAGTGACCTGGCGACTGCCAAGGTTCGGGTCAGCTGGATCGGAGTTGTTGAGCAGCGCCACGTTCTGTTGCATGAGGACGCTGTCGTCGATGCTTTGCGGCTGGTCACTGATGCTGATGCGCAGCGCATTGGCTTGCTGGTTGCTGGCGCCGCTGCTCTGGTTTACCCCCAGAACACCGTTGCCGTTGGTAAAGGCGTTGCCTTGAATGCTGGCAGTGGCTTCCATGTTGGCATCTACCGTGGTGTGCAGGCGCTGGCGGATCTGCGTGGTGGCGCTGGCGCCGTGTCCATTGGCAAGGGCGCGGGCGTTGGCTTGCTGAGAAAAATCCCCCGCAGCCTGGTTGACCGCCATGTTGCCCTGGTACTGGGCGCCGGAGCTGTCGATGCTGGCGTTGTTGACGATGGGTGACTGGGCGAACGCAGGGGCTGTGAGGAGCGTGGCCAGGATCAGCAATGAGCGCTTCATGTCATTGGCCCCCGCCGATGCTTTTCAGTACGCCGAGGCCTTGCTGCACGTTGGAGTTGACCATGTTGGCGATGCCGCTACCCGAGCCTGTGGAACGTCCGCCGGCCAGATTCGGCAGTTGGTTCTGGGTGCTGATGTTGCCGCCCAGGTTGGTGGTCTGCTGGGTGATCAGCGAACTGATGCCTGCGCCGCTGCTGATCGAGGCGAAGTCGCCATCGCTGAGCTCGTTGGTTTGCCTGAGGATCTGCGCAGAAGGGTTGGTGTTGACGGTGACTGGGCTCGGATCGGGGATCAGCGGTGCTCGCACTGCATTGCGCGTCTGCACGTCGCGGGTGATGACGATCAGCCCATTGTCGGCCTGGGCCGGCAGCGCCAGGCTTGCCCCCAGGGCGCAACCTGCCAGTAACAGGTGAAAGGTGCCTTTATCGAGTGTCGCCACGGTGGCAATTCCTTCTTCGGATCGCTGGCCCTGATCAGCGTTGCGAAGGAGGAGAGCAGGAGCCGTGCCGCTTTTACTAATTGCTTGGGAATCAGTTAGCTACGGCCACATGCTGTCTACGCATCGCAGCAGCTGTTTCAGCACTGACACAGTTTCCCGGACAAACAAGCGACGCATCGGCTCTGGCCATACCTGAACGGCGTTTGGTCGAAGCTGTATCACCAACGTGACAGCACCGCTGTTTACGCCGCAGGGCACGTAAACACAGGGACTTGGACCCAGTTCGGTGTGTCAGCGAGTTAACACTCGGTAGCGCAGGCCGGCGATTTGCCATCAAGCAGGCGCTGGACTGCAGTCAAAACCGCAGCGCTGCGTTGCGGCCAGCTGCCGCCGATGATTTGCACTGGTTGCTGGTGGCGTTGCAGCCAGTCCAGGCTGTCTGCAAAAAAGGCCTGACGCTCGTGCAGATCCGGCTGGCAACGCTGACCATCGGCGACCCAGTCGGCCCCGGCCGGGTCGAGCAGCAGGTGCAGGTCGTAGCGCCGCGCCAACAGCGCCTGTTCGATATCAGGCGGGCAATCGCCGAACAATGCCTTGCTCCAGAGCATGTTGCTCAGCAGGTGGGTATCCAGGATCAACAGATCAGGCTGGCGGGTCCGCGCGCTGTCTTCCCAGGCCAGCTGCCCACGGGCGATGGCCGGGATGTCGGCGAAGCAGGTATCCCGGCCTTGCTCGTTGATGAAGTGGCGGACGTACTCGCCCACCAGTTCGCCGCCGAAGTGTGCCTGGATTTCGCCACTGAGCCAGCTCTTGCCACTGGACTCCGGACCGCACAGCACCAGTACCTTCATGCCTGCACCAGGGCAGGGTCGCGCCGCCACTCCAACCAGCCACGTACGGCGATCAGCGTGAACAGTGCATACAGCGCGGCAGTCAGGTACAGGCCTTTGTACAGGAACAGGCCGACGAAGATCACGTCCAGTACGATCCACAAGGTCCAGCACTGCAGGCGCTTCTGCGCCATCCACAACTGTGCCACCAGGCTGAAGCCGGTCAGCGCTGCGTCCAGCCAGGGCTGCGCTGCATCGGTCCAGTGCGCCATCGCTGCGCCCAGTGCCAGGCTGGCCAGCAGGCCCAGGCCCAGCCCGGTCAGCATCGGTGTGGTCTGCAGGCGCGAGACCTGGCGGACGTCTTCGCGGTGGCCAGGGCGAGTCCACTGCCACCAGCCATACAGCTGTAACACGGCGTAGATCAGTTGCAGGAGCATGTCCGAGTACAGTTTCACTTCATAGAAGACCCAGCTGTACAGCATCACCATCACCAGCCCGATCGGCCAGCACCAGGGGTTCTGCTTGACCGTGAGCCATACGGCGATGACGCCGAGGGCGGCGGCGAAGAGTTCCAGGCCGGACATCGGCGATCCTTGGGGCAGGGGAAGGGCGCGATTGTAGCCTGTGGGGCGGGGCAGGTGTAGCTGTCTGCGTAAGGCCACTGGATCAGGCAGCAAGAGCTGATCCAGTGGCCTTAGGCATCAGACCCGGAACTGGCGCAGCAGTTGTTCCAGTTCTTCGCTCAACTGGCCCAGGGCGAGGCCGGCAGCGCTTGACTGGCGGGCCGCCTCGGCGGTTTCCAGCGACAGCCCGGCAGTGTCGGTGACATTGCGGTTGATCTCCTCGACCACGTGCGATTGCTGCAGGGTGGCACTGGCAATCGAGGCGTTGAGCGCAGTCAGGTTGTTCAGCACCTGGCTGATCGCATCCAGGCTGGAACCGGCTTCGCGGGCCTGCGCGACAGTCTGGCGCGAGGCCTCGCTGGAGGTATCGATGGCTTTCACCGCAGCCTCGGACTGGCCTTGCAGATGCTCGATCATGGTCTGGATTTCAGCGGTCGACTGCGCCGAACGTTGCGCCAGCAAGCGCACTTCATCCGCCACGACGGCAAAGCCGCGGCCTTGCTCGCCGGCCCGCGCTGCTTCGATTGCCGCGTTGAGGGCCAGCAGGTTGGTCTGCTCGGCAATTGAGCGGATCACCTCCAGTACACCGCCGATTTTGGTGCTGTGCCCGGCCAGTTGGCGAATCACCTGAACGGCCTCGTCGATGGTCAGCGAAAGGCGGTCGATCTGCGCCAGACTACCGTGGATCGCCTGCTGGCCATGGCTGACCTGCGCTTGCGCGGCGCGCATTTCGCTGGCGGCCTGTTCGGCATTCTTGGCCACATCCTGCACGGCATAGGTGACTTCGTTGACTGCGGTGGCCACCTGGTCCATCTGCAGCGATTGCTGAGTGCTGCGCAGTTGCGCTTGCCCGGCGTTGTCGCCGACCTGGCCGGCAGACTGGGCAAGGGCATGGGCGGCACCCTGCAATTGGCCAATCACCCCCTGCAACTTGCCGTTGAAACGGTTGAAGTGTTCGCCCAGGTAGGTGACTTCATCCTTGCCATGGGTATCCAGGCGCTGGGTCAGGTCGCTTTCGCCGCTGGCAATGGTGCCCATCGCCTGGACGGCCTGCTGCAACGGACGGGCAATGCTGCGCGCGATGAGCATCACCAGCAGCGCCATCAGCAAGGCGATGCCCAGGCCGATCAGGCAGGCATCGCGTACCTGTCGGGCGAACTCGGCTTGCACGTCATCGACATAGACGCCGGAGCCGATGATCCAGCCCCACGGTTTGAACAGCTGGATATAGGAGGTTTTCGCCACCGGCTCGCTGGCGCCGGGTTTGGGCCAGCGATAGTCGATCTGCCCGGCGCCCTGACTGCGAGCCACGGTGACCATCTCGTTGAACAGGGCAAACCCGTCCGGGTCGCGAATGGCCGACAGGTCCTGGCCATCGAGCTTGGGGTTGACCGGGTGCATGATCATCCGCGGGCCGAGGTCGTTGATCCAGAAATAGTCCTGCACGTCGTAACGCAAGCCGCGCACCACTTGCAGCGCCTGTTGCTGCGCGGCGTCACGGCTGAGCGTGCCTGCGGACTCAAGCCCTTGGTAGTAGGCCAGCACCCCGGCTGCGGTCTGTACCACGTGTTCGGTCTTTTCAGCCTTGGCCCGATACAGGTCACCATGGATCTGGCGCAGCATCACCAGGCCCAGCACCACCAGCATTGCCACTGCCACCAGCAGGATCAGCCACAAGCGACGGCTGATCGACATCGACCTCAAGGTCTTCATAACAGGGCACTCCCGGATTGTTCTTGTTATTCAGGGGCATCCAAGCATGCATGGCCTGCGAACCGTACTCGACCAAAGGCCAAGTGCCTGGCGCGGCATTTCATGGTGGATCCAGGCAAGCCTAAAACAGGCTCGTCTGTTAGCATCTCGGCCGCTCAAGATGAAACCTTTAGGCATCTCGAACTTTTCGACTGGCGTAGCGACCAACAGTCGCTGTAAAACTGCCGGGCCGCGACGCGGCCACTATCAGTAAATCAAGAACAACGGCGCTGCAGTCAGCAGTGCCACAGCGGGGGAACAATGGATTTTTGGAGTGCCTTTCAGGCAATCATCTTAGGCATCGTCGAGGGACTGACCGAGTTTCTGCCGATTTCCAGTACCGGCCACCAGATCATTGTCGCCGATCTGATCGACTTTGGTGGCGAGCGGGCGATGGCCTTCAACATCATCATCCAGCTCGGTGCAATCCTGGCGGTGGTGTGGGAGTTTCGCCGCAAGATCATCGAGGTGGTGCTGGGGCTGCGCAGTGAGCCGAGCGCACGGCACTTTACCGTCAACCTGCTGGTAGCGTTCATGCCGGCAGTGGTGCTTGGGGTGCTGTTCGCCGACTTCATCCACCATCACCTGTTCAACCCGATCACCGTGGCTGCGGCCTTGGTCGTCGGCGGGGTGATCATGCTCTGGGCCGAGCGCCGCGACCACCGCATCGAAGTCGAGCACGTCGACCAGATGAACTGGACCCACGCCTTGAAAATCGGCCTGGTGCAGTGCCTGGCGATGATCCCCGGCACTTCGCGCTCTGGTTCGACCATCATTGGCGGCCTGCTGTTTGGCCTGTCGCGCAAGGCAGCTACCGAGTTCTCGTTCTTCCTGGCCATGCCAACCATGGTCGGCGCTGCGGTGTACTCCGGTTACAAGTACCGCGACCTGTTCCAGCCCGCCGACTTGCCGGTGTTTGCCATTGGCTTTGTGGTGTCGTTCATCTTCGCCATGATTGCCGTGCGTGCGCTGCTCAAGTTCATCGCCAACCACAGTTATGCGTTGTTTGCCTGGTACCGCATCGTGTTCGGCCTGCTGATCCTGGCGACCTGGCAGTTTGGCCTGATCGACTGGGCAACGGCGCAAGGCTGATATGGCCCGCCCGCAACCGGCAACCTCACGCCCGCGCGGCCACGCCCAGGGCGAGGGCGTGCGCAACCTGCGCTTGAAGCTGCTGGCATTGGCTGGGTTGTGTTTGCTGCCGGCGCTCGGCGCGGCGCAGATGGCCTGGAGCGGGCAGTCATGGCTGCCCTTGGCGCTGTATCCGTGTGTGAGCCTGATCAGCCTGTTGCTGTATTGGCAGGATAAACAACAGGCTCGCAACCAGGCCTGGCGCACGCCAGAAAAGGTCCTGCATGCCAGCGAGCTGCCGGGCGGCTGGCCCGGAGCGTTGCTGGCGCAGCAGCTTTTTCGGCATAAGACGCGCAAGTTGTCGTTTCAGCTGACGTTCTGGGCCATCGTTGCGCTGCACCAGCTGTTCTGGCTGGATCAGGTGCTGCTGGGTGGACGTTGGCTGGCGCTGCTGCCTATATAAACGGCAGCGTGGCCGCTCAAAGCAACAAACCCGCTTGCAGCCGTTTTGGCAGTTTGCGCACCACCAGCTGGTGCGAGCGCTGCAGCAAGTCAGCCAGCTCCTCGCGCCCCATCGCATAGGGCGCTGCCACGCTGATCCAGCGGGCACGTGCCAGATAGGGCGCAGGCTTCACCCCCGGACGGTCGACGTAGCCGAGAAACAGCTCATCGGCGACCTTGAACGACAGCCCGGCACCGGCCAGATCAAGCACCGCGAACATCTTGTTGCCGGCCACCGAAAACACCCGGATACCGCCCCATTTGTAATCTTCGCGCGCGCCCGGTAAACCCAGGCAGAAGGTTGCTGCTTGTTCGGGGTTCATGCTTGCTTCAGACATACCGCTCTCCACAGGCCTCAAAGGCTGCTGCCAGATGATCAATCCACACACGCACCGCTGGCAGCATGCCGCGCCGGTGCGGGTAAACTGCCTGCAGCCAAGCGCCAGGCAGCGACCATTCCGGGAGCAGCCTGACCAGCTCGCCACGCTCCAGCTCTTCTTCACAGTACAGGCTTGGTAGGAGTGTGAAGCCCAACCCGGCGAGCACCGCAGCCTTGCGCAGGATGAAGTCATCAATCGCCAGGCGCGGCTCCAGTGCCAGCTCCTGCTCACGGCCATTGGGCCCGAGGAGGCGGATGTGCACCAGCCGGTCCGCTTCGGTCGCGCCGAGGACCGGCAGCGTCGCCAGCTGCGCCGGCTCGGTCAGGCCTTCGGCGAACCCTGGGGCGGCCACCAGATGCATCTGTGCCTGACGCAGACGCCGGGTAGCCAGGGCAGGGTCTTCATCGCCCAGATCGCGTACCCGCATGGCGACGTCGATGCCCTCGCCAATCAGGTCCACGCGCCGATTGAGCAGGACCATGTCGAGCTGCACCAGCGGGTATGCCAGCAGAAAGCGATTGATCACCTCCGGCAGGAACGTATGAGCCAACGCTACCGGGCACGACACCCGTAGCCGCCCGCGCGGTTCGCTGGTCATGCTCGCGACCGCTTCGTCGGCCATCTGCGCCTCGAGCAGCATGGCCTGGCAGTGCTGCAGATAACGTTCGCCGATCGCCGTCAGCTTCAGCTGGCGGGTGGTGCGTTGCAGCAGGCGCGTGCCGAGGCGCTCTTCCAGCTCGGCGATGCGCCGCGACAAGCGTGACTTGGGTATCCCCAGCTGGCGCCCGGCGGCGGCGAAGCCACCGGCTTCGACCACCCTGGCGAAATAAAACAGGTCGTTAAGATCTTGCATTCACGTAGCCCATTGTTCTACCAATGGGACAATCTAGTGCATTCTCAGCGACTAATCATCTATTCGATAGCTCTGTAGGATTCTCTCCATCGAGATCGCCCCTATCGCGGTCGCCAATCCTGGAGAGCCCCCATGAAACTGTTGCACATCGATTCGAGCATCCTCGGCGACAATTCCGCTTCCCGCCAGCTCAGCCGAGAAGTTGTCCAGGCGTGGCAGGCTGCCGACGCCAGCATCGAAGTGGTGTACCGCGACCTCGCTGCCGACGCCATCAGCCATTTCTCGGCTGCCACCCTGCTGGCTGCAGGCACCGCTGAAGATGCGCGTGATGCCGCCCAGGCGTTCGAGGCCAAGCTGAGCCAGGAAACCCTGACCGAATTCCTCGCTGCCGACGCGGTAGTGATCGGTGCGCCGATGTACAACTTCAGCGTGCCGACCCAGCTCAAGGCCTGGATCGATCGTGTTGCGGTAGCCGGCAAGACTTTCCGCTACACCGAGGCCGGCCCAGAAGGCCTGTGCGGCAACAAAAAGGTGATCCTGGTGTCGACTGCTGGCGGCCTGCACGCCGGCCAGGCCACTGGCGCTGGTCATGAAGATTTCCTCAAGGTGTTCCTGGGCTTTATCGGTGTCACCGATCTGGAAATCGTCCGCGCCCACGGCTTGGCTTATGGCCCTGAGCAGCGCACTGCAGCCATCGACGCTGCCCAGGCGCAGATCGCCGGCGAGCTGTTCGCAGCCGCCTGATCACGGTTCAACCAGCTAGAAGCGGGCAGGTGGCGGCGAATTTGGCTTTCATCTGCCCGCAATCGCTGTGTGTTTCATCCAGTTTTCATCTGCCCTGAGCCATAGGGCCTTAAGCTGATGTCATCCGCCCATCTGCGGGGGAGACGCCGGTGACCTACCTCTCACGAACGATTGCTGCGCTGGTAGTGCTCACCAGCCTGATCGGCCACGCCAATGCCGCGCCTTGGGTCGCCGGCCTGCACCCTCTGCAACTGAACGATCCGGTGGATGCGCGGCCCATGCACGCCTTGGCTTTCTATCCTGCCAGTGGCGCGACCCACAGTCTGCGTATCGACGGCTATCAGCTGCGCGCTGCCGAGGAAGCGCCGGTGGCGCTTGGGCATTTTCCGCTGCTGGTAATTTCCCATGGCAATACCGGGAGCCCACTGGCGCTGCATGACCTGGCCACAGGCCTTGCCCGCCAGGGCTTTGTGGTCATCGCCTTGACCCACCCTGGTGACAATGCCCGTGATCCGAGCCGGCTGGGTACCCTGAGCAATCTGTACGGGCGCCCGGTGCAGGTCAGCGCGGCGATCACTGCCGTGCGGGCAGATGCGTTGCTGAGCCCCTATCTGGGCGACGGCAAGGTCGGCGTGATCGGTTATTCGGCAGGCGGCGAGACCGCGCTGATCCTGTCCGGTGCGCAGCCTGATCTGGAGCGTCTGCAGCGCTATTGCCAGGAGCGACCGACCGACGCCGATGCCTGTAAAACCCACGGTGTGCTGATTGCCGACCGCACGGAGCTGGGGCCCCATGCCGACCCGCGCGTCGGCGCTGTGGTGTTGATGGCGCCGCTTAGCCTGATGTTCGGGCGGCATGCTCTGAGCAACGTCCACCTGCCGGTACTGATGTACAGTGGCGACAACGACCAGTTGCTCGCGCTGGAGCACAACGCCGATGCGCTGGCGCGCAAGTTGCCGGTGACACCCGATTACCGCCTGCTGGCCGGCGCCGGGCATTTCGTATTCATGGCGCCTTGCGATGACGAGCAACATGCACGCATGCCGGTGCTCTGCCAGGACGCTGCCGGTATCGACCGGCGCCAGATCCACCGCTCGTTGCAGCGTGAGACGGCTGATTTCTTTACCCAGGCGCTTGGTGCACCAGAACCGGCAGAACGCTCAGCCGCGCTGATTGCGCCGCGCCAGCAGTAGCGTCAGGCCTACTCCTGATAGCGCCAGCAGGGCGGTTACGCAAAAGATCGAGGCGTAGCCTAGATGTACGGCGACCGCGCCCATTACCGGGCCGGCAATGGCCAGCGCCAAATCGAAGAACACCGCATAGGCGCCCAGGCCCGCACCACGGCTGCTCGGTGGCACATGTTTGATCGCTTCGACGCCGAGCGCCGGGTACACCAGCGACAGTCCAAAGCCGGTCAGGCCAGCGCCAAGCAGAGCAAATCCCGGTGAGGGGGCCAGCCACAGCAACGTCAAGCCGACCACTTCGGTCGCCATGCAGGTTATCGCCACCGCATAACCGCCAAAGCGGTTGACCGCGTTGACGAACAACAAGCGCGAAATGATGAAGCACACACCAAACGCACTCAGGCATAGCGCAGCGCCGGTCCAGCCGCGTTCGAGGTAGTACAAGGTGACGAAGGTGGTCAGCGTGCCGTAGCCGATCGACGCCAGCATCAGGCTCGTGCCGCACGGCGCCACGCGCACGAAAGCTGACCAGAAGCCAAGACGCTCGCCACGCACTACCACCACATCGGGTCGTTGACGCAGGGCGAACAGGCCAACCACTGCGAGGATCACCAGCAACGGGCCGAGCACGCTGAAGTTAAGCCCATCCACCAGCAGCACGCCGACGGGTGCACCTATCGCAATGGCACCATACGAGGCAATGCCGTTCCAGGAGATCACCCGTGCGGTGTGCTCGGCACCGACCTGATTGATGCCCCAGCTCAAGGTCGCTACACCGATCAGGCCTTGCGCCAGCCCGAGCAGCACACGGCCGCCGAGCAGCAGCGCCAGGCTTGCTTGCGGCCAAGCCAATGTCCAGGCCGAGAACAGCGTCAGCACTCCGCAACCGATGATCGCCAACAGCCCGTAGCCAATTGCACGCTTGCCGCCCAGGCTATCCGCCACCCGCCCGGCAAACGGGCGGCTGAGCAGCGTGGTCAGGTATTGCAGGCCAATGGTCACCCCGGCGATTACCGCGCCATAGCCGAGTTGGTCATGCACGTGGCCGGGCAGCACCGCGATCGGCAGGCCGATGCAGAGAAAGGTAATGAAGGTGTAGAAAACGATCGCAAGAATCTGGCGGGTGATGGCAAAGCCTTGATCAGGGGAGGGTACTTGTGCAGTCATGGGCTCGTTCGCTGGCGGGCGGTGGGGCGTGCCCCATCATGGCGGTTGCGCGAGGGAAATGAAAGCAGGCTAACGAATTGCCAGTACTACGGCGTGCATTGGCGTGGACCTGTAAACGGCGACGGGGCAAGCCCGCGCCCAAATGACCGAATGCCTCGGTTCACATGAGCGCAGGCTTGCCCCGCGCTGGGTTCAACCTGTCAGCGACAGATCAGACCACGACGCCCTGGCTACGCAGGTAGTCGTCGTAGGTACCGCTGAAGTCGACTACGCCTTCTGGCGTCAGCTCGAGGATGCGAGTCGCCAGCGACGACACGAACTCACGGTCATGGCTGACGAACAACAGCGTGCCCGGGTAGTTTTCCAGCGCCAGGTTGAGCGCTTCGATCGATTCCATGTCCAGGTGGTTGGTCGGTTCGTCCATCACCAGTACGTTGGGCTTTTGCAGAATCAGCTTGCCGAACAGCATGCGGCCTTGCTCACCACCGGAGATGACCTTGACCGACTTGAGGATCTCGTCGTTGGAGAACAGCATCCGGCCCAGGGTGCCACGGATCATCTGTTCGCCCTGGGTCCACTGACCCATCCAGTCGAACAGGCTGACGTCATCTTCGAAGTCGTGGGCGTGGTCCTGCGCGTAGTAACCCACCTCGGCGCTGTCGGTCCACTTCACCGCACCTGCGTCTGGCTTCAGCTCACCGACCAGGGTACGCAGCAAGGTGGTCTTGCCGATACCGTTGGGGCCGATGATGGCAACGCGTTCGCCGGCTTCGACGGTGAAGCTGAAGTCCTTGAACAGCACCTTGTTGTCGAACGCCTTGGCCATCTTCTCGATGGTCACGGCCTGACGGTGCAGCTTCTTGTTCTGCTCAAAGCGGATGAACGGGCTGACCCGGCTCGATGGCTTGACTTCGGCCAGCTGGATCTTGTCGATCTGCTTGGCCCGCGACGTAGCCTGCTTGGCTTTCGAGGCGTTGGCCGAGAAGCGGCTGACGAAGGTCTGCAGCTCGGCGATCTGGGCTTTCTTCTTGGCGTTGTCCGACAGCAGCTGCTCGCGCGATTGCGTCGCAGCAGTCATGTACTCGTCATAGTTGCCAGGGAACAGGCGCAGCTCACCGTAGTCCAGGTCAGCCATGTGGGTGCAGACGCTGTTGAGGAAGTGCCGGTCGTGGGAAATAATGATCATGGTGCTGTTACGCGCCGTGAGGACCGTTTCAAGCCAGCGAATGGTGTTGATGTCCAGGTGGTTGGTCGGCTCGTCGAGCAGCAGCACGTCCGGGTCCGAGAACAGCGCCTGGGCCAGCAATACGCGCAGCTTCCAGCCCGGTGCGACTTCGCTCATCGGGCCGTTGTGCTGCTCCAGCGGGATACCCAGGCCAAGCAGCAGCTCACCGGCGCGCGAGTCGGCGGTGTAGCCGTCCATCTCGGCGAACTCGGTTTCCAGCTCGGCGACGGCCATGCCGTCTTCCTCGCTCATTTCCGGCAGCGAGTAGATGCGGTCACGCTCGGCCTTGACCTTGAACAGTTGTTCATGGCCCATGATGACCGTGTCGATCACGGTGAAGTCTTCGTAGGCGAACTGGTCCTGGCGCAGCTTGCCCAGACGGGTGTTCGGCTCGAGCATCACCTGGCCACCGGACGACTCGAGGTCACCGCCGAGGATCTTCATGAAGGTCGACTTGCCGCAACCGTTGGCGCCGATCAGGCCGTAGCGGTTGCCGTTGTTGAATTTGACCGAAACGTTTTCGAACAGCGGCTTGGCGCCGAATTGCATGGTGATGTTAGCGGTGGAGATCAAAGGGCTTACCTATCAGTCACTTACGGGGCTGGCTTTTCAGCTGATACCGATTTGATACCAATCTTGAGTTTTTCCAGCTCGCTCCAATCGGAGCTTGAGTTGAGCCAACGGGCATACGTCGACAGCAGCATTTGAACGCTGTGACCCAGCTGTTGGGCAATAAATGCGGGATTGAGGCCGGACATTAAGCATATTGTCGCATAGGTGTGGCGGCAGTTGTATGGGGGGCGACGTCTGATCCCCATTTCATTCAGCACCGGCACCCGCTGTTTGTGTAGATCCGACGCCTGCCTGACGTACTCGCCATTCTCCGACGGCGGAAACACAAACGGCGTTTCGGTCACCGCTCTCTTGCCATGGCTGCGGCGAGCCGCGTATTCCCGTGCAAACTGGATCGCGCGCAAGGCCCGATCATTCAGAAGCACAAACCGGTCCCGCCCGGTTTTCGTCCTCTCTTCCACCGGCTTCAATCTTGGTCTTGCACACCCCGGCTCCGCCTTCGTACGCGGTGATCTGGAGCGGCGGTCGCTGATTCCACCCGCGAATGGCGGCAGCGTGGCCAGGTTGCGCTTTACCTTACTCCTCCTGGATGCCGACTGCGCCGCGAGCGAGGCAAACAGAGTGCTCGTCGATCCGGCCTGAGCAGATGACCATCGGGGACGAACTATCAAGCTGCCCAACGAATGCCTCATGGCGCCACCTCGATGGCGACGTCGTCGTGGATGCACTCGATGTCGCGGAGATCGTAGTCATCGATCTGCGACTCCCGGAGATCATTGCTGTCGAGCAGTTCCCAAGCTTCGTCGTCCGGCACGTCGTGTATCACGCGCTTGAAGTTCACGATGGTGCTGGAACATTCCGTACTCGTCGCGCACGACCGGCGCTGGCTGGATCAGCTTGATATCTTCAGACAGGACGATTTCTTGACCGCACTTCTGAGGCCTTTCGGTTTAATCGGGAGGACTAATGACTTAAGTGGTACTGCAAGGGTCTACCGAATAAGCGTGCCATTCGGCTGGCCTTGGACATCGGTGATTACAGTGACAAAGCTAGACAGGGAGAGGCAGTTTCAAGCTTATGAGCTGCTACGGAAGCTGGACATGCAAACTTCTGCGACGATGAGCCAGGTGGCCTACGGGTGCACTACTGGTGCTGGATGGGACTATGTCTGCGCCCAGCATCGGAAGGCGTTCGATGAATGGATGAGCTTCGCTGCAACTCTGGATAAGCCCAATGTCGATTCGTAAGGCGGTTCCGCTTGTCCGGTGAAGCCCTCGGCCTCTTAAGCCGCAGTTGATAACCGCCTCGCTTTCGCTATGAGGCAGAAGTTGTCTAGCAGCCATTCGGCCGCAGGGGTGGCGCGTCGGCTGGACAATTGCACGATCTTGAGCGCTGCGCAGCTGCGTTCCAGCAGCAGTTGATTGTCAGTCAGGCGGCCCAGCAAGGCGTCCTTGCTTGAAGGGCGCCCGAGCACATGTTGGCGGGCCAGTACGATGTCGTGATCTGCCATCTGCTGGGCATTGAACAGTTCGGAACGCAGGATGGGCTCGTATTCGAACTTGTGCCGCGCTGCACTCCACCGAAGCCAGATGGCCGGTGAACGCCACAGGCTGGACAGGGTGCGAGTCAGGATATTTTGCATGAATTCCTTCGCACGACCCGCGCAGGGCAAGCCGCATGCGGAATGAAGGCGGTTCTACGCCAGGCCAGGTGTGCGGGGGCGTTGCGCCGCCGGGGCGTGCAGCATTCCACCGACGAGTGTGGGAGGTATTTATGAGTCTGTTCGCTAGCGAACATAGGCAATATCGCCGCAACGGGCCGTGTTAGAGGTGCACGATCCAAGAGGCCGCTTTTGGCCGGCTGCTGCTCTTTGCGCGAGTGCAATCGGCCATTGGCTGTCCTCCACGAAAGGCTAACGAGCAACCATTTTCTCAAACAAAAAATCAGATAAAAATCAGTAGTTTAGAACATAAACATAAACTGGAATCTAAAATAGAAAGATTATGGCCCAAGCAACTCCGGAGTATTGAAATTCGACAACCTGGGATCCCCCACAGCACAGTCCAAGCCACAGCACCCCCCAACCCCCAGCAAAGCCCGCTGCAAACTCCGTTCCCCCTCCAGCCAAGCCCGCCGCAACAGCGGCAACACCCGCCTAGGCAAAACCGCAAACATCGGCTGCCAATACCCCCCCTGACGCACCATCGCCGGTAAATCCTGCACAACCGCAAGCTCAAGCAAATCCTCGATCAAGCGACGGTCAATCAACGGCGCATCACACCCCAACACCACCACCCAGTCATGCCGAGCCACCGCCAACCCAGTAATCACCCCAGCCAACGGCCCCGGATAATCCGCCTCGGCATCAGCCACCAACTGATCAGCATGCACACGGTAAAGCTCTTGATTTCGGTTACAGGAAATCACCACATCATCGCTAAGCGCCCGCACCACCCGCTGCACATGCGCCACCAACGGCTCCCCACGCCACTCCAGCAACCCTTTATCGCGCCCACCCATACGCGCGCCCCGGCCACCGGCAAGGATCAATACAGAACAGGCAGGCAATCGCGCAGACATAAAAAAGGGCTCCTGGCAGTCAAGCCAGAAACCCTCCCATGTCACACCCAGCTTGTCCAGTCAGCCGCGCTCGCTTGCCTCAACGCCAGCCTTGCGTCGCCCAGCCAAGCGCATCACTACCACGAAAAACACCGGCACAAACACCACCGCCAGCGTCGCGCTGAGCATGCCGCCAATCACCCCGGTACCGATCGCCTGCTGGCTCGCCGAACTCGCACCGCTGGCAATCGCCAACGGCACCACGCCGAGAATGAACGCCAGCGACGTCATCACGATCGGCCGCAGCCGCAGCCTTGCCGCCTGTACCGCGGCATCAACCGGATCATGGCCCTGATCGACCAAGCTCTTGGCGAACTCGATGATCAGAATCGCGTTCTTCGCCGACAAGCCAATCAAGGTGATCAAACCAACCTTGAAGAACACGTCATTGGGCATGCCGCGCAGCGTCACTGCCAGCACTGCACCGAGCACGCCTAGCGGTACCACCAGCAGCACCGCAGTCGGGATCGACCAGCTCTCGTACAGCGCCGCCAGGCACAGGAACACGATTAGCAGCGACAAGGCCAGCAACAGCGGTGCCTGGCTGCCGGACAAGCGCTCCTGCAGCGACAGCCCCGTCCACTCCAGCGCGGTGCCGGCGGGCAATTGATCGACCAGGCGCTGCATTTCGTCCATGGCGTCACCTGAGCTGTAACCAGGCGCTGGCTCGCCGCTGATGGAAACCGCCGGATAACCGTTATAGCGGGTCAATTGCACCGGCCCGGTGACCCACTTGGCCTGTACGAACGCTGCCAGTGGCACCATCTTGCCGCTGTCATTGCGCACGTGGATCTTCAGCAAGTCCTCGACCTGGCTGCGCTGATCGCCCTCGGCCTGGACCACTACCCGTTGCATGCGGCCCTGGTTGGGGAAATCGTTGACGTAGCTTGAGCCCACTGCGGTATCCAGCACTGAACCGATATCAGCGAACGAGATGCCCAGTGCGTTGGCCTGACGCCGGTCGATTTCAAGCTGAATCTGCGGGCTTTCCGCCAGCGACGATTCGCGCACGTTGACCAGCAGCTTGCTCTTGCCTGCCTGCGCCAGTAATTGGTCACGGGCGGCCATCAGTTGCGCATGGCCAAGGCCGCCGCGGTCCTGCAGGCGCAACTCGAAGCCGGTCGACTCGCCGAGGCCGTCGATGGGCGGCGGCAGCACCGAGAACGCCACGGCGTCCTTGATCTGGCTGAACGCCTGATTGGCCCGGTCCGCTATGGCTTGCGCGCTGTCGGCAGCACCGCGCTCGGACCAGTCCTTGAGCGTGGTAAACGCCAACGCGGCATTCTGCCCACTGCCTGAGAAGCTGAAGCCAAGAATCAACGTGGTATTGCCAACCCCAGCCTCGCCGCTGTTATGCGCTTCGATCTGCGCCGCCACCTGTTCGGTGCGGGCGCGGCTGGCGCCCGGCGGCAGTTGGATGTCGGTGATGGTGTAGCCCTGGTCTTCGGTCGGCAGAAACGCCGTCGGCAACTGGCTGAATCCGTAACCCAGCACCACCAGCAACACGCCATACAGCAGCAGATAGCGACCGCTGCGCTTGAGCGCGTGTACTACCCAGCGCTGGTAACCATCGCTCATGCGCTCGAAACGGCGATTGAACCAGCCAAAGAAGCCCTTGCTGGCGTGCTCGCCACCTTTGGCAACCGGCTTGAGCAGGGTGGCGCACAGGGCCGGGGTCAAGCTCAGGGCAAGGAAGGCCGAGAAAAGGATCGACACCGCCATCGACACCGAGAACTGTTGGTAGATCACTCCCACCGAGCCCTGCATGAAGGCCATCGGCAGAAACACCGCGACCAGCACGAGGGTGATGCCGACAATTGCGCCGCTGATCTGGCCCATCGCCTTACGCGTTGCCTGCTTTGGCGGCAGACCTTCCTCGGCCATGATCCGCTCGACGTTTTCCACCACCACGATGGCGTCGTCGACCAAGATGCCAATGGCCAGAACCATGCCGAACAAAGTCAGCACGTTGATCGAGAACCCCATCGCCATCATCACGGCAAAGGTCCCCATCAGCGCCACCGGCACCACCAGGGTCGGGATCAGCGTGTAGCGGATGTTCTGCAGGAACAGGAACATCACCGCAAATACCAGCAGCATCGCCTCGAACAAGGTCGTGATGACCTGCTGGATCGAGACCTTGACGAATGGCGAGGTGTCATACGGGATGTCGTACTTGACCCCGGCCGGGAACAGCGGCGCCAGTTGCTCCATCTTCTCGCGAACCAGCGTCGCGGTCTGCATGGCGTTGGCGCCGGGCGACAGCTGCACGGCAAAGGCCGTCGACGGTTTGCCGTTCAGGCGCGTGCCGAACTGATAGTCCTGCGCGCCGATCTCGACCCGGGCGACATCGCCGACGGTCACGCTGGAACCGTCAGGGTTGGCTCGCAGGACGATGTCGGCGAATTCCTGCGGCGTGCTCAATTGGCCCTTGACCACCACGTTGGCAGTGATTTCCTGGGTTGGCCTGCTTGGCAGATCGCCAATGCTGCCGGGTGCCACCTGAGCATTCTGCGCGGCGATGGCCACCGAGACGTCGTTGGGCGTGAGGTTGAAGCCGATCAGCTTAGCCGGGTCGATCCAGATCCGCATGGCCCGTTCCGAGCCGTACAGCTGCGCCTTGCCAACACCCTTGAGGCGGCGGATCTCGTTCATCACGTTGCGCGCAAGGATGTCGCTGAGGGCTGTTTCATCGAGGCTGCCGTCCTCGGAGGTGAGGGTGGCCAGCAACAGGAAACCGGTCGAGACTTTTTCGACTTGCAAACCTTGCTGGGTGACCGGCCGCGGCAAGCGCGACTCGACCACCTTGAGGCGGTTCTGCACATCGACCTGAGCCAGGTCCGGCGGAGTGCCCGGCTCGAAGGTGGCAGTGATGGTGGCGCTGCCCAGGCTGCTTTGCGAGTTGAAATAGAGCAGGTTGTCGGCGCCGTTGAGCTCCTGCTCGATCAGGCTGACCACGCTCTCGTCCATGGTTGCAGCGGAAGCACCCGGGTAGACGGCATAGATCTCGATCTGTGGCGGCGCCACGTTGGGATACTGCGCCACCGGCAGCTTGGGAATGCTCAGCGCCCCCGCAAGCAGGATGAACAGCGCTACGACCCAGGCGAAAATCGGCCGGTCAATGAAAAACTGCGGCATGAATCAGGCCCTCACTGGCCGTTGTGCTGGACGATGGGGTTGGCGGCAGCTGTTGGGTCAACCTGCACCTGATCGCCGGCCTTGATGTGTTGCAGGCCTTCGATTACCACGCGGTCGCCAGGTTGCAGGCCTTCATTGACGATCCAGCGATCGCCCTGGGCATTGCCCAGGACCACTTCGCGGGCTACGACCTGAGCCTGCTGATCGACCAGCATGACCTTGGCCACGCCTGCGCTGTCACGCAGGATAGCCCGCTGCGGCACGCTGATGCCCCTGGGTTGAACCGCCTGCTCCAGGCGCACGCGCACGTAGCTGCCCGGCAGCAGGTCGAGGTCCGGGTTGGGGAATTCGCTGCGCAGGGTGATCTGGTTGGTGCTCGGGTCGACACTGATGTCCGAGAACAGCAGCTTGCCCGGCAGTGGATAGGCACTGCCGTCATCCTGAATCAGAGTGGCCTTGGCTTGATCCTCGCCCACCTGGCTTAGCTCACCGGCCCGCAGCGCCCGGCGCAGTGCGGTCAGCTCGCGGGTCGACTGGGTGACATCGGCGTGGATCGGGTTCAATTGCTGGATCGTCGCCAGCGGCGTGCTTTCGTTCTGGCCGACCAGCGCGCCCTCGGTGACCAGCGCGCGGCCAATGCGCCCGGCAATCGGCGCGGTGACGGTGGCATAACCCAGGCTCAGCCGGGCCCGATCGAGCGCGGCTTTGGCCTGGGCAACTTCGGCGTCGGCTTGCAGCAAGGCGGCGTGGGCGTTGTCGTATTCCTGGCGGCTGACGGCCTTGTCGGTCACTAGCTCGCCGTAGCGTTGATCCTGCAGGCGCGCTTGGTAGCGGGTCGCCTCAGCGCGGGCCAGGGTGGCGCGGGCGCTGTCGAGGTCTGCCTTGAACGGCGCCGGGTCGATCAGGAACAATACATCACCCTGTTTGACGTCGCTGCCCTCGCGATAAACCCGCTTGAGCAGCACGCCAGCCACCCGTGCACGCACTTCGGCAGTGCGCGGTGCAAGGATGCGACCGCTCAGTTCGCTGGTGATCGCCAGCGGCTGGGCCTGCACGGTCTCAACCCGCACCTGCGCCGGAGGCGCTTTGTCGTCTGGCTTGGCAGCGCTGTCGCAGCCGGCGAGCAGTACACCGAGCAGCGCCAAGGGCGCCAGATGGCGCAGGGGGAGTATTGGATAGTTAGACATATGCAGCTTTCCGATAATGACCGGCGCTATGCTAAAGCACCTGGCCACTAATAAGCTGTGAAGCACTGTAGGGCGTATGTGAAAAAGTGTAAGGAAAACGGCTGCGGCTGCGTAGGATCTATATCCTCATTACTTACTTCCCTCAGCCAAGCTACTTATGCCGAACATTCTTCTGGTTGAAGACGACAGCGCGTTGTCCGAACTGATTGCCAGCTACCTGCAGCGCAACGATTTCCACGTCACCGTCATTGCTCGCGGGGATCAGGTGCTGGACGAATGCCGGCGGCAGCGGCCTGATCTGGTCATCCTCGACCTGATGCTGCCCGGCCTGGATGGTTTGCAGGTGTGTCGCCTGCTGCGCCAGGAATCACAGTGCCTGCCGATTCTCATGCTGACTGCCCGCGACGATAGCCACGACCAGGTGCTGGGCCTGGAAATGGGCGCTGACGATTATGTCAGCAAACCCTGCGAGCCGCGGGTGCTACTGGCCCGAGTACGCACCTTGCTGCGCCGCAGCAGCATCAATGAACCGCACCTTGAAAGCGACGTGATCCAGGTCGGCGGGTTGCTTATCAATCTGGCCGAGCGCACGGTGAATTGGCGCGGCGAGGCAGTCGAGCTGTCCAGCGGTGAGTACAACCTGCTGGTGGTGCTGGCGCGCAACGCCGGTGAAGTGCTCAGTCGCGACCGCATCCTGCAACAGTTGCGGGGCATCGAGTTCAACGGCACCGATCGCTCGGTGGACGTGGCGATCTCCAAGCTGCGGCGCAGGTTCGACGACAACGCCGGCGAAGCGCGCAAAATCAAGACCGTGTGGGGCAAGGGTTACCTGTTCAGCCGCGTCGAATGGGAGTACTGAAGGCACCATGCTGAAGATTCTGGTACGCCTTTACCTGCTGATCATCGTTGCCTACGCCGGCGCGTTGTTGTTGATCCCCGATGCCATCGTCGGTGCTTTCCATGAACGTTTCATGGCCTTCAATCAAGACCAGGCCAGGGGCGTGCAAACCCTGATCGTGCGCCAGTTCCAGCAGGCACCGGCTGAGCAATGGCCGGCTGTCGAGCGTGAAGTGGCAGATATTTTCCGCCCTTTGCAGGTGCAGCTGCTGCGCTGGGATCAGGCTGCGCTAACGGCGCCCGAACGCGAGCGCCTGCAGGCAGGCTTGCATGTTGTGCGCCTGGGCGACTGGGGTTACTACCGAACGGCAATGGCGGCGCTGGACAGCGAGTGGCTGGTAAGCCTGCACAGCCCGCCCGATCCGGTCGACATCAACCTGCTGTCCTGGGGTGTGACCGTGCTGATCGGTGCCGCCTTGCTCGGCTGCCTGTTGGGCTGGGTGTGGCCACACTGGCGGGATCTGCAGCGGCTCAAGAAAACCGCTCGGCGTCTCGGCGAAGGGCAGCTGACCGCGCGCACGCAGATATCTGCGCGCTCCAACATCGGTGAACTGGCCGGTGTGTTCGACACCATGGCCAGCGACCTGGAGCGGCACGTCAACGAACAACGTGAACTGCTCAATGCCGTCTCGCACGAACTGCGCACGCCGCTGACCCGGCTGGATTTTGGCCTGGTGCTGTTGTTTGACGAAGTGCCGCCAGCCAATCGCAAGCGCCTGCTGGAGCTGGTCGGCCACGTTCGCGAGCTGGATGAGCTGGTCCTCGAGTTGTTGTCCTACAGCCGGCTGCAAACCGCCGGGCAGGCCAACGAACGGGTGGAGGTGTCGCTGCTGGAGCTGGTCGACAGCGTCCTTGGCGGTTTTGCCGAGGAGCTCGATAGCCGTGGTGTTCAGTGGGAAGTTAAAGCCGACGCCAACCTGCCGCGCTTTGTCCTCGACCCGCGCCTGACCGCCCGCGCCGTGCAAAACCTGGTACGCAATGCCATGCGTTATTGCGACGAAAAGCTGCTGCTGCGCCTGCGCATGGAGGGCGGCGCCTGCCTGCTTACCGTGGAGGACGACGGCATCGGTATCCCGCAGGAGGAGCGCGAGCGGATATTTCAACCGTTCTATCGGCTGGACCGCAGCCGCGATCGCAATAGCGGCGGCTTTGGCCTGGGCCTGGCGATCAGCCGGCGGGCAATCGAGGGGCAGGGCGGCACACTCACGGTTGCCCAGTCGGCGCTCGGCGGGGCGCAGTTCCGCATACGCTTGCCGGCGGCTTGAATATAGCCGGCAAGCGGCGTACCGTTTGCGGGCCGTTTCTCCCAGGAGCCGTACATGCAAGGCAAGGCCCGCAAGATCGTTCAGGCCATCTGCTACGAAGTCATCGCCGTGGCCTGCGTAGCCCCCGCCCTGGCGCTGATGTTCGATGCCGGCATGGCCCACTCGACGGTGCTGTCGGTGCTTATGTCGGGGGTTGCGATGAGCTGGAACATGGCCTTCAACTGGGCGTTCGAGCGCTGGGAGGCGCGCCAGGCCAAACGCAAGCGCACCGTGCTGCGGCGCATCCTCCACGCACTGGGCTTTGAAGGCGGGCTGGTTGTGTTGTTGCTGCCACTGGTGGCGTATTGGCTGGATATCAGTTTGTGGGCGGCATTGCTCACCAACCTGGCGCTGTTCGCGTTTTTCTTCGTCTACGCGTTCGTGTTCCAGTGGGGCTTCGACAAGGTCTTCGATGTGCCGCTCTCGGCGCAGCAAGCCAAGTGTTGACGGCTTGTAGCGCAACAGGATAAGTTCCTTACCCATGAATACCTTCACGCAGCGTCGCGCCCTGAACATTATTATTACCGCCATTATCGGATTGGCGGGCTAGCGCGTACGTGCACCAAACCCGCCCTGGAGGCGGGTTTGTTTTCTCTGACTCCTGGGCAATACCGCAACCACCAGGAGTCATCGATGACCAATCTCAACGTCAACCCGCGTCTCACGCCCGCGCAACTGCTAACCGAGCAAGTGCGGCGTATTCTTGCTGCGCCGGTGTATGACCTGGCCATTGAAACTCCACTGCAAGGCGCTGCGGCGCTGTCGGCCAGCCTTGGCAACCAGGTCCTGCTCAAGCGCGAAGACCTGCAACCGACGTTCTCCTTCAAGATCCGCGGCGCATACACCCGCCTGTCGCGCCTGACCGCAGCCCAGCGCGAGCGCGGCGTGATCACCGCTTCTGCCGGCAACCATGCTCAGGGCGTCGCCCTGGCCGCTGCCCATCTGGGTTTGCAGGCAACTATCGTCATGCCCACCACCACGCCAACCCTGAAGATCGAGGGTGTGCGTTCGCGCGGCGGCAATGTGGTGTTGCATGGCGAAAGCTTCCCTCATGCGCTGGCCCACGCGCTGCACTTGGCCGACGAGCATGGCGCGACCTTCGTGCCGCCGTTCGACGACCCTGATGTAATCGCCGGGCAAGGCACCGTAGCCATGGAAATCCTCCGCCAGCAGCCGGGCGCGCTGGATGCGATCTTCGTGCCGGTGGGTGGCGGTGGCCTGATCGCCGGCATTGCGGCCTACGTCAAATACCTGCGGCCGGAGATCAAGGTGATCGGCGTGGAGCCACACGACTCCAACTGCCTGCAAGCGGCACTGGCGGCGGGGGAAAGGGTGATCCTGCCCCAGGTCGGCACCTTTGCCGATGGCGTGGCGGTGGCGCAGATCGGCGCGCACTGCTTTGAGCTATGCCGACACTTTGTCGATGAAGTGATCACCGTCAGCAGCGACGAGCTGTGTGCGGCAATCAAGGACATCTATGACGACACCCGCTCGATCACCGAGCCATCCGGCGCGCTGGCCGTGGCCGGGATCAAGAAATACGTCGCCCGCGAGGGCGCAAAAGGGCAAACGCTGGTGGCGATCGACTCCGGCGCCAACGTCAACTTCGACCGCCTGCGCCATGTTGCCGAGCGGGCCGAGCTGGGTGAGCAGCGCGAGGCGATCATTGCCGTGACCATTCCCGAGCAGCCCGGCAGCTTCCGCGCCTTCTGCCAGGCGCTGGGCAAGCGCCAGATCACCGAGTTCAACTACCGCTTTTACCCAGGCAAGGAAGCCCGCCTGTTCGTTGGCGTGCAGACCCATCCACTCACCGACCCACGTGAGCAACTGTTGGCCAGCTTAAGCGGGCAGGGCTATCAGGTGCTCGACCTGACCGACAACGAACTGGCCAAGCTGCATGTGCGCCATACCGTCGGCGGGCACGCTGCCCCAGGCAGCAATGAGCGGGTGCTGCGCTTCGAGTTCCCGGAGCGGCCAGGGGCGTTGATGGGCTTCCTCGAGCGCCTGGGCAAACGCTGGAACATCAGTCTGTTCCACTACCGCAACCATGGTGCCGCCGAAGCGCGGGTGTTCGCCGCGCTGGAAGTCCCCGACGAGGAGCTGGCGGGCCTGCCGGCTGCGCTGGATGAGATGGGTTACCGCTACTGGGACGAGACCGACAACCCTGCCTATCGGTTATTCCTCGGCTAAGCCGATAGTCGGTCTGCCTGGCGGATTGATCGTTGCTGTGGATCAACACCGCGGGCCGCGATTAGGCAGATTCTCAAGGTAGACAGACCTTGAGGATCCGCCCCCATGAGCAGCACCTTTTTCATCCCAGCCGTGAACATCATGGGCATTGATTGCCTGGACGAAGCGATGACTGCCATCGCTGGCTACGGCCTGCGCAAGGCATTGATCGTCACCGACCAGGGCCTGGCCCGGGCTGGCGTTGCCGAGCGCATTGCCGGCCTGCTCGCCATGCGCGATATCGATGCCGTGGTGTTTGACGGCGCGCGGCCCAACCCAACCATTGCCAACGTCGAAGCAGGCCTGGCCGTGTTGCAACGTGAACACTGCGACTGCATCGTCTCGCTGGGCGGCGGGTCGCCGCACGACTGTGCCAAGGGCATCGCCCTGTGCGCTACCAATGGTGGGCGGATCAGTGACTACGAAGGGGTTGACCGCTCAACCAAGCCGCAACTGCCGCTGATTGCGATCAACACCACCGCTGGCACCGCCAGCGAAATGACCCGTTTCTGCATCATCACCGACGAAGCCCGCCATGTGAAAATGGCCATTGTCGACCGCAACGTGACGCCGATCCTCTCGGTCAACGACCCGGCGCTGATGGTTGCCATGCCCAAGGGCCTGACTGCAGCCACCGGCATGGATGCCCTGACTCACGCCATCGAAGCCTACGTTTCCACCGCTGCCACGCCGATTACCGACGCCTGCGCGCTAAAAGCCATCAGCCTGATCAGCGACAACCTGCGTCAGGCCGTGGCCGATGGCAGCGACCTGCAGGCGCGGGAAAACATGGCCTACGCGCAGTTCCTGGCAGGCATGGCCTTCAACAATGCGTCGCTGGGGTTCGTGCATGCCATGGCTCACCAACTCGGCGGCTTGTATGACTTGCCCCATGGCGTGTGCAATGCGGTGCTGCTGCCGCACGTGCAGCGCTTCAACGCCAAGGTCAGCTCGCCGCGTTTGCGCGACGTCGCCAAGGCGATGGGGATCAAGGTGTGTGGGCTGGATGCAGAGCAAGGCGCTGGCGCGGCGATTTCGGCGATCGAGCACCTGGCCGTGGCGGTTGGCATTCCTGCAGGCCTGGCAGAACTCGGCGCGCGTATGCAGGACGTGCCGCTGCTGGCTGAAAATGCGTTGAAGGACGCCTGCGGCGTGACCAATCCACGCACCGCCAGCCAGGCGGAAATCGAAGCAATCTTCCGCGCGGCGTTCTGAGCCGTTCCAGCGCGGCCTGGCCACACGCGGGGCCAGGCCGCTTCAGCGCTCGCGCATGAAAAACCCGGCGACAAACTTGCGGAAGGTCTCCAGGCTTTTGAAGTCGGCGTAACGCTTGAAGTGCTCGGTGTCGGGCTCCGGCCCGACCGGCTGTTCCAGCAGTGACACCGACAACACCCGGTCCTGATCCGAGGTCAGCACCAGCTCATCCATCACCTGACCACCAATCACCGGCCGGCGCATCAGCACCTTGACGCCTTTGCTGGCCATCCAGTCGATCAGCGACACCAACGCCTTGAGCGGTTCGCGTTCTTCGTCGCGGTACACCGGGAACAGATGCGCGCGTGACAGCACAGGCACGCTGGCAACGTGGATCAATTCATAGAAGTTGCTCCCGGCAGTGGCCGGCGAGTACAGCGCCAGGGCCAGCAGCGGACCGCTGGTGCGGTTGCCACCCCAGTACAGATGATGGCCCTGGAAGTCGAAGCCATCCTCACTGCGGGCATTGAACAGCTTGCGCCCCTTGATCTGATCGACGCAGTCGAGCAGCAAGCCATGCCGACGGTGATTGCCGAACACCGTCGCCTCACGCAGGCGTGCTTTGAGCATCATCATGTGCTTCATGTCCAGCCGCGTTTCCAGGTAGTTGCTGGCCGGCACGCGCTCGAGCAATGGGTAACGGCTGGCCACGCTGCGCAGCTCGGCGAACTGCGCGGTGAGGTCCTTTTTCAGGTGGCTGGCATAGACGTTGAGGCCGCTGATTTCGATCCAGGTCAGCAGCAGCGACAGCAGGTGCTGTTGTGCCCGGCGTTCGGCAGCCTCGTTGACCGGGCCGGCGGGGCCTTGTTCGCTGGCCTTGCGGAAATCGCCAATCAGGCCCAGCGGCGTGTCTGGCGCAAGCCACGCGGGCGGCGGCGTGCTCTCCTGGCGGCTCTGTTCAGCCTCGCGCTCATCCTTGCTGAACGGGCAGCCAGGGGTATGTTCGGGGGTGTCCGGATTATTGCGCAGGACCAGCCTGCCAGTATCGCCATTGAGGGCAATGTTAAGCACCGGCAAGGCGTCTTTGCGACAGTCGCAGGCCAGCCACTGGTTGGCGCTGCGCACCTTCATCAGCATCTGGTTGGCCTGCAGCACAGCCGGCCCGGTCAGGCTGCCGGCAGCAAAGCCTGCCAGCAGTTCTTCCTCGGCCAGGGTCAGGCTTCGCACCAGGCTGGCGTTTTTTTCGATAATTCGCATGTAGAGCAGCTCCCAGCTACAAGCCCCAAGCTTCAAGCAAAGCGCGGCTGCTTTCAACTTGAAGCTGGAGGCCGATCCCTTGCAGGCGGCTAGAAGATGTAATCAGTGGTCAGGAAGCTCGACTGACGATTACGGATGATCTCGCTGATCAGCTCCTTGTTGGCCTCCTGGAACTTGGTGGCTACCAAGGTACGAATCGAGAATACCCGCAGTGCGTCGTGCACCGACAAGGTGCCCTCGGCGCTATTCTTGCGCCCGTTGAACGGGTAGGTGTCCGGCCCGCGCTGGCACTGCGCATTGAGGTTGATCCGGCCAACCTGATTGGCGAAGGTATCGACCAGGCTGCCAATGGTGGCCGGGTCATTGCCGAACAGGCTGAGCTGTTGACCGTAGTCGGAGTCGAGCACGTACTCGATCACCGTCTCCAGGTCGCGGTACGGCACCACCGGTACAACCGGGCCAAACTGCTCTTCGTGATAGACGCGCATGTCGGCGCTGACCGGGTAAAGCAGGGCAGGGAAGAAGAACGAACCGCGGCTCTGTCCACCGCCTTCATTGAGCACCCGTGCACCTTTGCCAGTGGCATCGGCAACCAGGCCGTTGAGGTAGTCGACCTTGCCTTGCTCGGGCAGCGGCGTCAGCGCCACACCCGGGGCCCACGGCATGCCAGGCTTGAGGGCAGCCAGCTTACGCTGGAACTTGTCGAGGAACGCGTCGACCACATCCTCGTGCACGAACAGGATCTTCAACGCGGTGCAACGCTGGCCGTTGAACGACAACGCGCCGGTGACGGCTTCGTCGACTGCATTGTCGAGGTCGACCTGGGGCAGCACGATGCCTGGGTTCTTTGCATCCAGGCCCAACGCTGCGCGCAGGCGGTGCGGGCGCGGGTGGAGTTTTTTCAGGTCGCTGGCGGCCTTGTGCGTACCGATAAAGGCGAACACATCGACCTTGCCGCTGGCCATCAACGCGCTGACGGTTTCTCGCCCGCGGCCGTAGATCACGTTGATCACCCCCGGCGGGAAGCTGTCGCGGAACGCTTCCAACAGCGGCCTGATCAGAAGTACGCCGAACTTGGCCGGTTTGAACACCACGGTGTTGCCCATGATCAACGCCGGAATCAGCGTGGTGAAGGTTTCGTTCAACGGGTAGTTGTAGGGCCCCATGCACAACGCTACGCCCAGCGGCGCGCGACGGATCTGGCCGAGCGTGCCTTGCTCGAGCTCGAAGCGGCTGGAGCGTCGGTCAAGGTCTTTCAGGGCATTGATGGTATCGACGATGTAATCGCAGGTGCGGTCGAACTCCTTTTCGGAATCCTTGAGGTTCTTGCCGATTTCCCACATCAGCAGCTTGACCACCGCCGTGCGTTGCTCGCGCATCCGGTCAAGGAACGCCTGCACGTGCTCGATCCGCTCGGCCACACGCATGGTCGGCCAGGCACCGCGGCCTTTATCGTAAGCGTGGACTGCAGCGTCCAGCGCCGTCAGTGCAGTGTCGGCGTCCAGCAACGGTGCGCTGCCGAGGATGACTTGCTGCTCTTGATCGCCATGCTTGAGCCAGATCGGGCTGCGCACGGTGGCCAGCGGGCCAGGCCACTGGCGCAGTTCGCCATTGACCAGATAATCGCGTTGTTCCAGCGGTGGCCCGAGGCGCCAGGCCTCGGGGATGTCATCGGCGGTTGGAAACAACGAATCGAGCAGACTGTCCATGAATACTGCACCTCACGATTAGTGTATGGGTGAAACGCTTCAGCTCTTCGAGCATGCGCCCGCACGAGGAAAAACACCAGTCTGGCTCAACATTGCCCAACCTGCGCCGATACACAATCAATCGACCTGCGACCGCGCATTCATGATCAGTGCTTTCCTCGACCAAGATCCCTTAGCGCCCGCCGCCAACCCGGTGCGGCGCGGTATCAACCGCCTGTTGCCGGTAGGCTTTGCCTTGATCGGTATTGGTCTGTCAGTTGTGCTGGGCCGCATGGACATGCAGCGCCAGCAGCTCGAGCAGGTGGCGCATGTGGCTACACAATTATCGGGGGTGAGGGTCGCTCTCGAGGCGCAGTTGCGCGCTGCGTTTGGCGAGACCGAGGGCATCGCCCAGCTGATCACGGCCGATGGCGTGATCAGCGCCGAGCACTTTCGCGGCATGGCGCGTGAGGCGCTGGCCTCGGTGCCGTACATGCGCCATGTAGCCTTGGCGCCAGACGATGTGATCAACGACGTGCACCCACGTGGGGGCAATCTGTCCGTCATTGGCCTGGACTACCATACCCTGCCTGACCAATACGCCATGCTTGAGCTCGCCCGGCAACGGCAACAGTCTGTACTGGCCGGCCCGGTCAAGCTCCAGCAGGGCGGTGAAGCGCTGATTTACCGGCGCCCGGTGTTCGTCAACGGCAAGCGTGGGGTCAAATTCTACTGGGGCAATGTCTCTACCGTTGCTGATATCGAGCGTTTGCTGCAGGCCGCCGGTATCGGCCCGGAGCTGCCGATTGACCTGGCCGTGCGCGGCAGCGACGGTAAAGGTGCCGAAGGCGGCATGATCTGGGGCAATGCCGGGCTGTTCAAAGAGCCGCTGCTGACGCAGACCGTCGAGGTGCCGGGTGGCCGTTGGCAATTGGTCGCCGAACCTCGCGAAGGTTGGCCTGCGCTGGCCTTGGTCACTTCGCCGCTGTTCCTGTTCGCCCTTAGTTTTACCGGCTTGTTCAGCTTGTTCGTTGCTCAGCTCAACCGTAGCCGCCGTCTGCTGCAACGGCGTAACCGCGAGCTGCGCGAGTCGCAGGCGCAGCTAGAGCGGCTGGCCCACTACGACACCATTACCGGGCTGCCCAACCGAGTGTTGTTCCAGCAGCAGTTGGCCGCTGCCATCAATCAAGGCCATGGCCTGGCCGTATTGATGCTGGACATCGACGGCTTCAAGCAGGTCAACGACAGCCTCGGCCACGCGATGGGCGACCTGTTGTTGCAACAGGCAACGGCGCGGTTTCTGCAAGAGCTGAACAAAGGCGATCGACTTTGCCGCATGGGCGGTGATGAGTTCGTGTTCATGCTGCAGGGCAGCCAGAGCCAGGTCAGCCAGCAGGTGCAGGGGATCCTGCGAGCGTTGCAGCGGCCCTTCGATCTCAATGGCAACGCGGCGCTGGTCACCGGCAGCATCGGCCTGGCCTGGTGCCCGCAGCAGGGCAATGATGTCGACAGCCTGCTGCGTCACGCCGACACCGCGATGTACGTCGCCAAGGAAAACGGCCGCAATGCCTGGCGCCCTTACCATCCGGACATGACTGCACGCCTGCAGCAGCGTCTGGAGATGGAGCGCAACCTGCGCCGCGCCTTGCAGCACAATGAATTCGAGTTGTGGTATCAGCCCAAGATCGATCTGTTCAGCGGCCGGGTAGAAGGCGTCGAAGCGCTGCTGCGCTGGCGTGATCCGGTGCATGGTCTGGTTGCGCCGGGCGAGTTCGTGCCTTTGGCCGAGCAGACCGGTTTGATCATCCCGCTGGGCGAGCGCGTGCTGGAACTGGCCTGCGCGCAGTTGGCCAGCTGGCGCAACACAGACTGTTTGCCCGGACCGCTGGCCATCAACGTTGCGGCGCTGCAGATCGAGCGCAGTGATTACGTCAGCAGCCTGGCCGGCGCTTTGGCCAGTCATGGACTGCCAGCACAGTTGCTGGAAGTGGAAATTACCGAAAGCCTGTTGATGGAGAGCCAACAACAGGCCTGCTCCGTGCTCGCGCAACTGCAGGCAATGGGCGTAGCGACTGCAGTCGATGACTTCGGTACCGGCTATTCATCGCTGGCCTATCTGCGCTCGCTGCCCATCGATCACCTGAAGATCGATCGTGCGTTCATCAAGGACCTGCCTGACGATGATGACGCGGTAGCCGTTGCCCGGGCAATTATCGACCTGGGCCATGCCTTGGGTTTCCGGATCACCGGTGAAGGGATCGAAACTCAGGCGCAGTACGACTTCCTGCGCAATGCAGGTTGCGATCAGGGGCAAGGGTATCTGATGGCGCGGCCGATGCCCGCAGCCGCCCTGCAGACGTGGTTGGCAGCGCGTCAACGCAGCCCAGTCAGCACAACCTGAAAGATAAAATTTGACGCCATAAGAGCATGCGCCATGCTGTCAAAATGCCGCTTGCAAAGGGGCTACCTTGCATCTTTAATTGTTACCAATTATGAGTGCGAAGTCATACAGCTATTGCATTAACTTTCAATAAGTTAAGCGCGTCTTCCTGCGCGTTGATGATGACCCTGCGTTTTGCCTGGATGGCTTTTGCCAAGGACATTGAAGAAGACATGAAAGAGAACCTGCAGGCAGTTGCTCGAAAATTCATCTCTCCCTCGATGCGCTACGAGATGCGGCATGTCTCAAATCGGTTACGTGATGTGCTCAGTCGTGCCTGTGTCTGGCGCTGGGAAGTCAGCCGCTTTCGGCTCAAGCAAGAGAGCCCTTATCAGATCCTCTACATCGGCAGAAAGCAGCAGCGCGAAATGGCCAAGTTGTTGATCGCCGGCAAGGGCCAGGCCGCGGTCGCCGAAACTTACGCGGTGGCGCCGTCAGGTGGCGCCGATCAAACCGTGGTGATCAGCGAAATGCCCACCAGCGGCGCGTTGTCGGTGCCGCATTATCTCAGCGCCGTGGTGCCGCTGGGTCGTCCCCTGGAAGACATCACCGCCCGCTACGACAGCGAACTGCGCCGCAGCATTCGCAAGCACCGGCCGCTGTACCAGATGCGCCAGACGCTCGATGACGCTGAGATCGCCATGGCTGACCGTGAGCTGTTGCGTCCGTACGCCACCGCTCGCCAGGGTATTCATGCTGCCCAGTTCGCCACTGAAGAGGTGTTTCGCATCGCCAAGGGTGTTGGCCGTCTGGACCTGATCACGCTGGGCGATGAAGTGGTCGCCTGTCACCTCGGCTGCGAGATCACCCGCGGTGGCAAGCGCTACTGGAGCACCCTGCGCTTTGGTTACTGCGAAGCGATATTCAGCGATGCCAAGAAGCTGCGTGAGGTCAATTCCATTACCACCTACATGGCCCTCGAGTGGGCCTTGGCCAATGGTTATGACTATTACGACATTGGCTTGTGCCTGGCGCGTCCGGATGATGGCTTGCTCAAGTGGAAGCGGCGGCGGGGCGGGGATGTCGATTCGCTGGGTAACCATGCCTATATGTTTGTGCGCTTGCCCAAGACGGGAGCCGCACAGTTTCTCTGGGATACGCCCCTGTTCGCGGTCGAGGGCAACAAATTGACGCTGCACCTGGGGCTGCCCGACGGGCCCAGTGATGACGAGGTCGCCAGCCGCTACCACGAGATGGTGTTCGGCGGGCTGCACAAGATCTACCTGTACGGCGGCCACGGCCACGGCGAAGGGTTTTTGCAGACCCTGCGCAGCCGCTATGCCAGCTTGCAATCGCCCCCCACGATGGAGCGGGTTGTGTCCACCTAGCGGCCGCTAGTCAGGACGAATTGGCGCGCCGCCCCTGTGTTGAACCGACCTGTGTTGAACCCGTCCTGTGGGAGGAGGCTTTATGCCAAGCAATATCTCGAATTTCAGTGGCCAGCCAGCCTCGCGCCAGCACACCTGGACGCTTGCCGCATATCGGAACATTGCCCGGCAAAAGTTGGCGCGGTCAGCTGCCAGATCCCTGCAGAGCCTTGCGGTAAAGAGCTGGGACATCGCACCGGGTGAGCGCACTATCACGCCACCGGCAATTTACCTGCCTGATCAAATGCAGCGGGTAACCGGCTGGGAGGCGCGTTTTTTCCCCTATGTGCATCCCGGCCCGACCATGGCCGGCGGCATCCAGGTCGATCATGGCCCCACCCGGGGCTATTTGCTCAAGGATGTCTGGCTTATTGATGGCGTTCTGTACAAGGACAACGCCAGCCTATGGCTGTCGGCCAAGCCGCGGACGCTTCCCGGGATCGCGGTGGAGCACGAGATCGAGCGCGCAGCGATCTACTGCACGCAGAATGGCAATTCGTGGTTTGGCACCTGGCTGATGGAAGACTGCGTGACCTATGCGCTGGCATGCGATGAGGGAGTGCCGGTAACGACTGCGCCCTCAGCACGCTTACCGCTGTTCACTCAGGCGCCGCCCTATGAAGCCTGGCTGGGGATGAACCCGCTGCGCCTGCACACGGCCTTCTTCCGCGAGTTGGTCCTATTCGATGACCAGAGCCACAACCGCAGCCGGCATGCGCGCTATCGCGCCATGGGCGACAAGTTGCTATCCCATGTCAGCCACGCGCCGCATCCAGGTGTGTTCTTGCTGCGCGGCGGCGCTGGCGAGCTGCGCCTGCTGCGCAACGAACTGGCGATTGCCGAGCACCTGCGCACGCAGTATGGCTTTCGCGTCATCGACCCGCTGCGCAACGATGTGCCCACCATTGTGGCGGCATGTGCGGGTGCCAGGATTGTTGCGGGTGTCGAAGGCAGCCAGCTGGTCCATGGCGTCAACGTATTGCGAGAGGGCGGGACCATTCTGACCCTGCAACCGCCCAACCGTTTTGTCAGTTATTACAAATACTTGGCTGATCGCGATGGGCAACATTTCGCGTTCGTCGTCGGTCAGCCAGAAGGTGACGGCTTTATTATCGATAGGGATGAACTCGACCGAACTCTGGATCTGCTGCCAGCAGGCTAATACCCAATTGCCTGGCAACTGTGCAAGTGGATGCCTAGTTGGCACGTGTTAAATGCAATTGATTAGATTGCCTTCTCGTTTATGAAACACCTGCCGAGGATATATATCGCCAAGCGGAATAACCGCACCGCGTTTGCTAACCAATTAAAATCTGATTTGCGCCTGCTCAATGGTCCGTTGACGCGAAATGTTCGCGTTTCAGCAGGCATTAGTACCCGCTTGTACCGTGAAGATTAGCGAATATAGGCGCTTTTAACCGTTGTTATCTGATTTGCTAAAACAGCATATTTCAGTTGTCGTGTTTTTGACGAAAACAGTGCCCCCCGATTGAGTTTTATTATGGTGTCGGATCATTGACGTAATATCATTGTGCCCATAAGCTCATTTCAACACCTCATGCGATCTGCACCCAACTCATCTGTTTGTCCTCTTTCTGGAGGGGATTATGCGTTCGACCCTGTTTATCAAATCGATTTTCCTGCTGGTGCTGTTAAGCGGTGCTGCCCGTGCCGCTGATTCATATGTAAGCCAGAACAGTGTCATCCCGCTGACGACAGCGGCATGGTTGTTTGCGTTTGCAGTTGTGGGTTTTGTCGCCGTCGCCAATAGAAGAAAAATCTGATCGGCTTCAAGCGTTTGCCTGGTTTTCAATTGTGTGGGTGGGCGCTAGGTCTGATCGATCAAGATAGCGCAGCAGGGTTGGCTAGGAGCGGCTTGTCAATTCTCAAAGCCTAGCTATATTCCAGATGCCAGTAGCGCTAACGCCGGGTGATTGACAGGGCATGGCGGCAAACCGTAAAGCACCGCTGAGCCGCTGCAGCGGTGGCAATGCAGCTTTGCAGTAGAGCGAGAGGTTGTGCGTAGTTCTCATTCAGTGCTCTTTTGACGGCCGCCTGGCCGGAGGGACCCCATGGTGCGTTTGTTAGGTTCACTGGTCTGCGTGCTTGCGGTCTGGTCCAGTACGGTCAGTGCCGATGAAAAGAGTTCGCCTTATCTGCTAAGTCCGGGCGACAAGGTCACTGTTTCGGTGTGGGGCGATAACAGCCTGCGCCAGGAAACCAAAGTGCTGCCCGACGGCAGCATCACTTTCCCGCTGGCAGGCCGGGTTGATGTCGCTGGGTTGGATGTCACCACGGCGGCAAGCCGTGTCGCCCGCCAACTCGAAAAGTACATGCCAGACCCAAACGTCAGCGTTGTGGTAACTGAGGTCAACGGCAACCTGGTCTATGTGCAAGGCAAGGTGATGAAGCCTGGCCCGGTACAGATGTCTGGGCCGACAGCGGTGCTGCAGGCCTTGAGCATGTCCGGCGGCCTGGACAAATTCGCCGATGAAAACGCGATCAAGGTGATCCGCCGTATCGGTAATACCGAGCGGGTCTTGCCCGTGCGTTACAAGGATTTGGTTTCGGGGCGTGATCTGTCCACCAATATCCAACTTCAGGCTGGCGACACGCTGGTCGTCCCTTGAACGGGCTGGTTAGCGCAAAATCGACCGTGCCGCTGCTTCGCGCAACAGGTGTTGTAACGGCAATCTGCATGTTGCCGTACTCGGCCTCGGTCCACGCTGCCGTCTGGCAGTCTTCGGCAACATTGCCCAGCACTGTCGAATACGACAGCAACCCGTTATTGCTCAGCTCCCAGGAGCAAAGCGTGGTGCGCACCATCATTGCGCCCAATTACAGCCTGGTCGGCAAATACGATCGCGATGAGCTGCGCTTCGGCCTGGGCCTGACGGTGCTGCGCTCATCCGACAAGTCGGTGGTCGATGACCGCGAAGACCCTAATCTGAGTATTGGCTGGCAGCGTGAGACCGAAACCGGTGGTTTTGGCTTGCGCGGCCTGTACAGCGAAAGCTCGACACTTTCCGGCACAGTGCTTGAAACCGGTGTGGTCACCACTGACGGCACCCAGAAGCTGTATTCGCTGATCGGCAACTGGAACCGCGCGCTGACCGAGCGGACTACCTTGGAAAACGAAACTACCTACAACCGGGCCCGCTACGACATCAACACGCTTACCGGCTACGACGAACTGGCCAGCGAACTGACCCTGACCTACGCCTGGAGTGCGCAGACCCAGTTCTTCACCGGCATCACCGCCAGACGCTACGAGCCTGACGATGATACCACCGCCAGCGCCTCCAACAGCTACGCGCCGGTGGTCGGGGTCAAGTACCAGTTCTCCGAGCGGCTCGAGGGCACCCTGCGGGTAGGCGTCAACCAGGTCTCTGGTGATGGCGGCGGGCGCCGCGGGGAAGGCGGTGCATCGCTGCGCTACAACGGCGAACGGCACGACGCCACGTTGACTGCCGAACGCAGCACGGTGGCCAGTGCCGAGGGCGGCTTTGCCGAAGTCGACGCCGTGCGCGGTAGCTGGAGTTATGCCGTCGATGAGCTGACTCGGGTCGGCGTCGACGCGGCCTGGCAAGACAGCAAGGGCCAGACCCCGAATACCTTGCAGACCTACGGCGTGTGGGCCAGCCGGGAGCTTTCGCAGTTCTGGGACGTGCGCTTGTCTTTGATGCACCGCGAGCGCAAGCAGAACGACCTGGGTGACGCCGTTGGCACCATTGTCGGCCTGACCCTCACTTACCGAATCCCCGATCTCTGACGTTCAGCCTGGTGGCCACTATGAAGTCTGAATATGAGCTGTCCCTCAAGGATTACATCGCCATCATCAAGGACCGTGCGCTGCTGCTCGGGGTGACCATCGTGGTCATTCTGGCCATCAGCGTGGCGGTCGCGCTGAGCGTGCCACCGTTGTATCAGTCGACCGGCACCATTCTGGTCGAGTCGCAGCAGATCTCGCCCGAACTGGTCTCGGCCAACAACAGTAGCTTCGCCGATGAGCGCATCGAGGTGATTCGCCAGCGAGTGATGACCCGCGACAATCTGCTGCGGATCATCGACAAGTACCAGTTGTTTGCCGACAAGGGCCGCCAGTTCAGCGATTCGGACAAGATCGATCAGATGCGCAACACGATCGTGGTCAACACCCTTAGCACCTTCGTCAAAGGCCGCGGTGAAACCACTGTAGCCTTCAACGTGTCCTTCGAGCACAAGCGTCCCGAGGTGGCTCAGGAAGTCGCCAACGAGCTGGTCACGCTGTTCCTCAATGAAAACGTCAAGCAGCGCACCGAGCGCGCCACTGAAACTACCGAATTCCTTACCCAGGAGGCAAACAAGCTGGGCGCTGAACTGGCCACCCTGGAAAATCAGCTGGCTGACTTCAAACAGGCACACGCCAACACCTTGCCCGAGAACCAGGCGTTGCGCATGAGCATGTTGTCCCGCGCCGAGCTTGAATTCCGCGAGATTGATCGTGACTACAAGGCCGCTCAGGAAGAGCTGCGCTACCTTGAAGTCGAGCTCTCAGCCGCCAACGCCGGTGTCACCAGCAAAGCCGATGGCAGCCGCGGCGGTGCAGCTGACTTGCCGCAGGATCTGCCCAGCCTCAAGGCTGAATACGCTCGCCTGTTGACCACCTACACCGAAGCCCACCCCGATGTGATTGCCGTCAAACGCAAGATCGACGCGCTGCAGGCGGCAGGTGGCGGTCCTAAAGCGTCTTCGGGCGTCAGCCTCGAGGTTGCCCGCGCCCGTACCAAAATCGGCGCCGCGCAACAGCGCATCGCCTCGTTGGTTGAGCAAAAGCGTCAGCTCTCGGCCAAGATCGAAGGCTACGAGGCGGAGATTCTCGAGGCGCCACAGGTCGAACGCGGCCTGGTCACGTTGATGCGCGACCACGACAACGCACGCAAGAAGTACGAGGAAATCCGCGCCAAGGAAATGGGCGCAAAAATCACCGAAAGCCTGGAGCAGGAAAACAAGGCCGAGCGCTTTGTCCTGCTCGAGCCGCCGCTGTTGCCGGAAAAACCAGTCAAGCCCAATCGCAAGAAGATCGTCGCCCTCGGCGCGGTACTGGCACCGGCTGGCGGCGCGGCACTGGTGATGCTGATGGAAATGCTCAACCAGCGCGTGCGCGGTGTTGGCGCACTGGAAAGCGTGGTCGGCAAGCGGGTACTGGTTGCGGTGCCGTTCATCGCCACCCAGGCTGAACTGGCCAAACGCAGGCGCTGGCGAGTACTGGCGGTGCTTGCTGCACTGGCACTGGTGGCTATCATGTTACTCATGGTCCACCTGTTCTACATGCCATTGGACCTTCTGCTTTATAAAGCTATGGCTCGGTTTGAATAGGGAAAGCAGCGATGGACAGACGTACGCCGGCTACTGGAAGCAACCTTCATCCTGTAACAGCGAGTGCCGCGCAACCAGCACCGGTGCTGCAGCAGCCCGAGGCCTTGGGCCAGTTCGATTACGTCAACACCACAGTGGTGCCGCTGCGCGCGGAGCACCTGGAGCGGCATCGAATCGTCGCTTACAACAAGAACTCGAACATGAGTTGGGCCTTCGACCTGTTGCGCACGCAAGTACTGCAAACCATGGAAGAGAACGGCTGGCGGACCTTGGCGATCACTTCGCCAACGCCTGAGGCCGGCAAGACCGTGCTGGCCATCAACCTGGCCATGAGCATCGCCCACCACACCACCAAGACTGCGCTGCTGGTTGATTTCGACCTGCGCCGGCCGCGGGTCGGCAGCAGCCTGGGCTTGCCGATGGGCAAGGCGCTCAACGAATACCTGAACAATCAGGCTGGGCTGGAGGAGGTGCTGGTTAACCCGACCCTGCCGCGCTTTGTCGTGCTGCCAACCCGTGAGCCGGTGCCATTGTCCACCGAGGTGCTGTCCTCGCCCAAGGTCAACAACCTGATCCATGACCTGCGCGAGCGTTATGAATCACGCATCTGCATCTTCGACCTGCCGCCGTTGCTCAGCTCCGACGATGCAATCACCGTGCTGCCCAAGTTCGACTGCGTGCTGCTGGTGGTCGCCAACGGCAACAACAGCAAAAAGGAAATCGAAGACTGCCTGTACCACTTGGCCACCGCCAACCTGATTGGTGCCGTGCTAAACAAGGCCGAAGCGCAGACCCGCTCTTACTACTGAGTAGTGTTCAACCCTGACCAACCCTTGGTGTTTAGCGCCAGGGGTATTGCTGCTCCCACTTCCAGGCATGGCCAAGGATGTCCTCAAGCAGTGCGTACTGGGTGTGCCAGCCGAGGATCTGCCGAGCTTTACTCGCGTCGGCCACCAGGCTCGGCGGGTCGCCGGCGCGGCGTCCTGCCTCGATGACATTGATTGACCGCCCCGTGACACTGCGAGCGGCAGCTATCACCTGCTCCACGGAAAAGCCCTCGCCATTGCCCAGGTTGAAGGCTGTACTGGCGCCACCGGCCTGCAGGTAGTCGATCGCCAAGGCGTGCGCCGAGGCCAGGTCGTTGACGTGGATGTAGTCGCGGATGCAGGTGCCATCCGCGGTACTGTAGTCGCGGCCAAACACGGTCACTGCCGGGCGCCGACCTGAGGCCGCCTGCAGGATCAATGGGATCAGATGAGTTTCCGGCTCATGACTCTCGCCCAGCATGCCATCGGGGTCAGCGCCAGCCGCATTGAAGTAGCGCAGGCACACCGAGCGCAGCCCGTAGGCGCGATCAAAGTCTTCGAGCATCTGCTCGACCATCCATTTGGTGCGTCCGTAGGGGTTGATCGGCGCCTTTGGATGGGCCTCGTCGATCGGCACATACTGGGGGTCGCCGTACACTGCGGCGGTCGACGAGAACACCAGCTGCCTGACGTCTGCCTGAATCATCGCCTGGAGCAGGCAGAGCGTCGCGGCGACGTTGTTCTGATAATACTTGCCGGGGTCGCTGAGCGATTCGCCCACCTGGATGAACGAGGCGAAGTGAAACACGGCATCGAAGCGATGAGAGGCAAACAGCGCATCCAGCGCTGGCCGGTCAGCGATGTCCAGGTTGACCCAGGCAACGCCGCTGTGGGCCGGCATAACGTCGGCGACCACAACTTGATGCCCCGCCAGCAGCAAGTGCTTGACCATATGTGAACCGATGTAGCCTGCGCCGCCGACAACCAGAAACTTCATCCAAATCTCCTGGAATCTGTAGTTGTTCCGTCCAATCCTGGGTGGGTCAAACAGGTGCATCTAAGGCGGGTCGAGCAAACGCGGACTAAAGCTGACTTCTGAGAGGGTAGGTGGCAAAAATGGCTATTTCAAGAAAAGCCAATTACTCATGTGCAGGCCATCGAAAGTGATCACATAGCGCCCGTCCTCGTAGCTGACGGGCAACTGCTGCTGTTTTCCGGTATACAGCTTCAAACCAGGCCCTGCCTTGATACTGACGCGCCCTCGCAGCGGCTCGACGTGAAACGGCGTCATGTCATCCGGGCGCGGCACTGCGCGGGTGCCCAGCGAGATCAGCAGTGCACGCGATTGGCTGAACGGTTTGCCATCCAGGCTTTGCACTACCACGCTCGCGTATGGCGTTTGCAGGTTGAGCCCTAGCTGGGCCAGGCGCATCGAACGCCCGCCCAACCAGCCGGTCGCCGCTTGGGTCAGCGGGGTGTCGATGGTGTACACGCCTTGCTGCCAGTTGCGTTTTAGCTCGCCAGTGTCAGAGCTGGACTCGCTGGCATCGGCTGCCAGCAACGATTGGTCCGGGTCCTGCAGCACCTGCGCGCCCGCAGCGATGGGGCTGGGCCGTAGCCAGGGCAGCTCGGGGGAGGCCGGTAGGGCGATCTGCAACTGGCCTTTTTCCATTGCGCTGCGCAGCAGGACCGAGTTGGCCGGTGTGATCAGGCGGTTGAACAGGGTGGCGGGTGAGGGCGCAAAGACGTAGCGGGTCTGCGCAGGCTGCACGTCACCGCGCCGGTAAAGCAGGGCGGCGGCGGGCATGGTCGCCATCAGTCCTGGGTCGTTGTAGGCGTTCCAGTTGTCGGCGCGGATCCACTGGGCGATGAAAGCCTGCTGGCTGTAGGCGTACTGCATCATCGCGTCCCAGCCCTGATGGCTGGCGGTGCCGGCAATGTACAACGGCAGCGAATGACGATCGGGGCTGGGGAACGGCTGGGCGTTCCACTCGGTTACGCTCATCGGCAGGCCGGCAACCTGTGCCGCGGCCAGCCAGTTAACAAGGTTGTCGCTGGTCAGCGGGTTTTTTTCCAGCTGGCCGCTGGCACCGTAGCTGTGGGCATCGATCATATCGCCAGAGGTCAGCGCCGGTAGCGTACTCAGGCCATTGCCGCCCCAACTGCTGGTGGTGACGATCGGCACTTTCACGCCGAGCCCGCGCAGGTGCTCGATCAGGCTGACGTTGAACTGGTGCTCGAGGTCGTTGAGAAACAGCTTCGACGGGCCAGGTTCCCAGGCACGCCAGGTGCGGTCTGCCGGCAAGTCGTGGCGCTGGGCAAAGGCTTTGGCCAGCTCCATGTAGCGCTGACTGTGGCGCGGTACGCCCTTGTCCGGCAGCAGCGCGTTGCCATAGTGCTGGACGATGTCGTTTTCATTGGTCAGTAACAGCGCAGCAATCGCCGGATCATCCTTGTAGGCCAGGCCGGTGTAGGCGTTGACATGGGTGACGTACTGCTCGGCAAAGCGCTTCATCGCTTGCTGGATCGAGGCGTTGACGTAGGCATAGCCTTTGAGGTCGATGTAGTTCTTGCCCTTGGCCAGCTCGGCGAAATCGCTGACCTGGTCGTTGATGGTCAGTACCCGTTCGACGTGCATGTCCAGCCAGACGTAGATGCCTTCGTCCTTCAGGCACTTGATCCACCAGTCGAGCTTGCGCAGCGATTCGGCATTGAGCTGTTGGGTATCGCGCAGTTTGCTGACATCGCCAAAGATATTCGGGCTGACCCAGGGCGAGTCGTGATGGTGCAGGCGGATCAGGTTGAAGCCCAACGCTGACAGGCGCTTGGCCTGTTGCTTGATCTCGTCGTCGGGGGTGTTGTACAGCGCATAGGCAGACAGATTGGTGCCCCAGAAGCGCACAGGGGTGTTGTCGGCAAAGGTCAACTGCTCGCCGTCCGCCTTGACGAAGCCGCGCTTGCCGGCCGGTTTTTCACCGGCATTGAGAAATGACAGGTCGACCGGAGCGGTGCGCCAGTCGAGCTGGTCATCCGGCCAACTGTTCGGGTCGGCCAGGCCAAAACGTTCTTCCGTGGTCTGGCCAATGTCGATATCGCCGCTGACCGTGAGCGTCGCCTTGATCTGCTGGCGACCGGGCACAATCGGGTCCTCATAGAAAAAGGCACGTATTTCACTGGGATCGCCGCGCTCCATGAAGACTCTGGCCAGAGCGGGCTGGAAGCGCATCTCGATGCGTCGGCCCTGGGCATCGTTGCCCCACGACCAGCCACTATTGCCCGGCAGCAACACCGGCTTGCCCATCTCGCCGGCAATCAGCGCGGGGTCGAAGTTGAACACGACGCCGCCGCCCATGATGTCGGTTTTCCTGCTGTGGGCGTCAAGGGTGATGTCCCAGCTCAGGGTCTGTGCCTGCGGCTTGGCGATGGTCGCGGTCAGATCAAAGTCGAGGTCCTTGCTCTTGCCCATCAGGCTGTACGCATAGGGCGCATTGACCTTGAGCGCGGTGTAGAAGCCGGTCCAGCTCCAGTCCGCGCCCCAGAAGTCGAAGCGTGACGCCATGACCGGGCCGCCGCCACGGGTCAGGCTCGGCAGGCCATTGCTTTGGTCGACGCTGACTGACCACTCTGCCGTCCACGCCGGCAGCGGCAACAGCACCAGAGCGAGCAGGGCCGAGGCCCGCATGAGGGGGCGCATACGCAGTGAGGTCATTGTCATTACCTGGATTGAAGGCTGGCGAATGCGCTACCGGCTTCGGCCTGGCGAGCACGGCGCACCATCTGTATGTAAGCCACGCTTACCCCGGCAATCGACCAGTACACGACAGGGATCACGGTAATACTGCTGACAGTGAAGATGATCACCAGGATGCCGAGCAGCGTCGCCAACAGGGCGCGGCCGAGCAGGCGACCTTCTTCGTTGCGGTCGGGGAAGGCGCGCAGCGCCTTGCGCAGGCCGAACAAGATGCTGACGAAGAAGCCGACAAACAACGTCAGCCCGACCAACCCGACCCGCAGGGCCAGGTTGATATAGGTATTGACGATGTCGATGATGCCTTCGCCCTGGATCATCGACTGCATTTCCGGGGTATTGCGGAAGTCGAACGAGCCAAACAGCGGATTGCGCTGGATCACGATCCACGAGTTGTCCAGCAGGCGCTCGCGGTAGGTGATGTTCTCTTTTTCCAGGTTGCCAATGAACGGCAGCAGGTCGAGCACCTTTTCCCCGCCAGGCATCACGCTCAGCAGCGGCAGCGCCAGAATACCGGCCATGGCCAGCAGGCTCAGGCGCTTGACCGCGTTGCGCCCGGTGGCGATGAATACGCCGACAATGATCACCGCACCGATCCACGGCCCACGCGACAGCGGCACGATCAGCCCGGCTGCCAGCAGCAACGCGCCGAGCAGGCACTGCAAACGGCTGCGCACGTAACTACTGAGGAACAGGAACAGGCCTATCGCCACGCTGATCACGTAGCCCAGCGCAATCGCCTGGCCGGTGGTAGCACTGGCCCGCAGCGAGCCGCCGCGGCTGAGGTAGCCGGACATGCCCCATTGGGTGCCCATGGCATCGGTCAGCGCGTTGTATAGCAGCCAGTGGCGGGAAAACTCGGCCACGGCAATCAACGACAGCAGAAACGCCGCTAGCACGAACGCCAGCAGCGCATCCTTGAAGTCGCTGATCTGCTTCAGGCCGCGGCTGGCAACGTAGTAGGGCAGAAACACATCCGTGTACAGATAGAAGCTCTGGCGCAAGGTATCGGTCAGGGTGGTTTCGCGCAGGTACAGCAGGCCCATCAGAATCAGGCTGGCAGCCAGCAGCTTGTCCGGGAGGGTGCGGCCGAAGGCGAGGGTGTCGCCTTGTCTGCTCAGGGCCAGTGCGGTGGGCAGCAGCAGGCACAGAGAAAGCAGGCGGATGTGGTTCATCTCGAACAGGTAATTGACCACGCCGAAGCCGGGGATTTCCACCGACGCCGGCGGGATCAGGAACAGCAGGATGAAAAACAGTGCCAGCACATTGTGTTCACGGCGCCGCACCACATACAGGATCACTGCGGTGGCGGCGGCATATAGCCAGAAGCTGTTGGAAAAGAACGCCAGTAGGGTCAGGCCAAACCAGAGGTTGCGTCGACGCTTGAAGTCCGCCGCCGGGATGATGTCCACTGCCGGTTTGCGCGCCATCACAAACACCACGCTGGCCACGAACAAAATAACGATCAGTGCACGAAAATGTTCTGGCATTGGCTAGGGCACCTATCCCTGGATTATTGAGATTCGCATCATGGCTAATTGAAACTATAGTGACTTCTAGCCATTCAGTCAGAGATTGAAGTCATGCCGTCGATTGAAGCGTCCGCTGCTGTGAGCCTGCGCTCCAGGGCAATCTGGGCCGGAGCCTGGAACCTGGTGTCGCTGCTGGCTTCACAGGGCATGCGGCTGGGCGGCAACCTGATCATGGCGCGGCTGTTGTTGCCGGAAATGTTCGGTGTGATGGTCATTGCCGGTACGGTTTCGATGCTCCTGCATTTGCTGTCCGACGTCGGTCTGCGGCAAAACATCATCCAGAGCACGCGCGGCGACGATCCGCTGTTTCTCAATACCGCCTGGACCGTGCAGATCGTGCGCGGTTTCGTGCTGTTTGGTCTGACCCTGCTGTTGGCACTGGCCGCCTGGTATGCCCAGCGGGCTGACCTGTGGCCTGCCGAGTCGGCCTACGCTGCCCCCGAGCTGCCGATGGTACTGGCTGCCACTGGCCTGTCGGCGATCATCTGGGGCTTTCAGTCGACCAAGATAGATGTGGCGGTGCGAACTTTCCAACAGAAGCGCGTGGTTTTGATCGAACTGGCGTCGCAGTTCATCGGATTGCTGGCGATGTTGCTGATTGGCTACTTCACCCGTTCGATTTGGTCGTTGGTACTGGCCGGGTTGATTTCGGCGCTGGCAGGCACCGTGCTTGGCCACCTCGCGATGCACGGCCATGGCAACCGCCTGCAGTGGGACCGCGACGCACTGCAGGAGCTGATTGTGTTCGGCCGCTGGATCCTGTTGTCGTCGATGGTCGGTGTGCTGGCGATGTACGGCGACCGCATGTGGTTCGGCGCGAGCATGACGGTGGCGCAACTGGGGGTGTACTCAATTGCAGTGTTGATTCTGGGCGCGATCCAGACCGGGCTGTTGCGCCTGGGCGGCTCGGTGGCCTTGCCCGCGTTCAGCGAGGCAGTCCGGGAAGGCGACATGGCGCGGCTCAAGCGCCTGTATTACCGCTTCAAGCTGCTGGTCGACCTGGCCATGCTGTTTACCTGCGGCGTACTGCTGACTGCCAGCCCGTTGCTGATCGGCTGGATGTATGACGAGCGCTATGCCGAAGCCGGCCCGATGCTGGCGATTCTGTCGTTGTCGTTCTTCACCCTGCGTTACACCATGGCGCATCAGCTCTGGGTGGCCCTCGGCCTGACCAAGTATCAGGCCATGGACAACATCATCCGGCTGGTTTCGCTGTGGGCCTTGTTACCGCTGTTGCTGGCCCTGGGCGGCGTCGAATACGCGATCTGGGGGGTCGCCCTGCACACCTTGCCGACCTTGATCCTGGTGGTCTGCGTCAACTGCAAGCTGGGCATGTTCAGCCTCAAGCGCGAGCTGGTGGTGCTGCCCATGCTGGCGGTCGGGGCATTGTTCGGCGTTGCGGTCACGCATTTTTTCGCCTGGCTCTGACGCTTGTCGGGCCAGCTACTAAGCTGTCAATAATCCACGGGCACAGGTCTTGGAATTATGGGGAAGCTTGAATTTTGCAGTCGGCTGTCCGGTCGTAGAGGCTTTCTTCGGGGTTGTGTGGTGTTGGGGATCGGCGGGGCGATGTTTGGCGTGAGTGCGAGCGCGGTGGCAAAGCCTGCCGAGAAAAAGGCCGGGTTTGTGGTGATAAACGGCTGGGTATTGCCTGCTGACTATTTTCGGGACGGGGCGGCATGATCAAGGACTATCAGGCAGACAAAACGCTGCGCGATGATTACGACGTGTGCATCGTCGGTGCCGGCCCAGCCGGCATCACCCTGGCCCTGCGCCTGGCCGCCGGCGGTTGGCGGGTGGTGTTGCTCGAAGCGGGCGGTCATGAATACACCCCGCAGTCGCAGGCATTCTACAAATGCACCTCGACCGGCCTTGAGCTTTACGCTGAAGAAACCCGTCTGCGCTATTTGGGCGGCACCTCAAATCATTGGGCAGGGCGCTGTCGCCCCTTCACCGCATCGGACTTCTCTGTGGCGCCACCCGGCGAAATGCCCGGCTGGCCAATCGCCTATGCGGAAATCGAGCAGTACCTGGCTGCGGCCATGGACATCGTCGATCTACCCGCAGGCGCCGAATTTCACACCATGAATGCCGGGCTGAAGGGCGGCGAGTTCGAAGCAGACCGGTTTCTGCTCAGCCCGCCCACGCGCTTTGCGCAAAAATACGCAGCAGCGCTCAACGACACCCCTGGCCTGGACGTGTTCTTCAACTGCAACTGCGTCGACATCGAATTCGTCCAGGATACCGGCCGCGTCGGGGCGGTGCTGGTGTCCGACTACAACGGCCAGCGCGCGCGATTGCCGGCCAAGCACTTCATCCTCGCCACTGGCGCGATCGAGAACGCCCGGCAGTTGCTCAACAGCGAGTCGCTGCGCGCCGCTGGCGTGGTCAGCAAGGACGGCCCGGTCGGACGCTGCTTCATGGAGCACCTGAACGTCGACCTGGGCACGTTCATCCTCAAGGACGGAGAGGACACCGAATCGCGCCAGTACTACACCACCGACGCCTTCGTTGCCGAGTATCAGGCGGGCAAGGGCAATGTTTCCACGGCGGTGCTGGCCGATGTACAGACTTACGGCAGAACTGCCGAGGTGAAGCACTTTCTGGAAAACCTCGCGTGTGAAATGGGCGTGGCCAGCAAAGTCGAGTTCATCGCCAAGTTCAGCTGCCCTGGCGACGGCGTGATCGGCACCATGATCGAGCAGTTCCCCAACCGGCAAAGCCGTATTTCCTTGCTCGACGAGAAGGATGAGCTGGGCGTGGCCAAGGTCAATGTCAATTGGGTGGTAAGTGCAGACGACCGGCATACCATCAGGTGCATCGGCGCCGAGATGGCCAAGCAGTTCGCCGAAATGGGCCTGGGCTTCGTCAAACTCAACGATTTTGTTTACGAGAGCAGCGTGCCACTGAAGATGGCCCCGCATGCGCATCACATGGGCACCACGCGCATGGCCGCTTCGCCTGAGTTCGGCGTGGTGGATGCTGACTGCAAGGTGTTCGCGACTGACAATCTGTATGTCGCCGGCAGCAGTATTTTCGCCAAGGGCGGCGCCTCCAACCCGACCATGCCGCTGATCCAGTTTGCCCTGCGCCTGGCCGATCACCTCAACGCCAGGCTCCGGGCAGCAAGCGGTGCGGTTGTTTGAACGAGTAGTTGCTTCACTGCGGTTGATAACGGGTTGGGTGCGCAAACGGTCGCAAGGACAAAACGAGACCGCAGACGCCTCAGCAACAGTCCAGGGATTGCTTTATTGGCGAGGCAAGCAGCATGTATGGATGGATACGCAACACAATCACGTCGTTTGTGTACTCGACCGGGCGCGGCGGCGCGGCCTATAAAAAAATCTGCAACCCCAATGCCCGTGACTGGGGCGCTTACATGGCGCGCTGGGGCAAGTTCTATTCAGTCGGTACCAATATCCACATCAACCCAGGCTGCAACATCACCGACCCGGCGCTGTTGCGCCTGGGCAGCAATGTAGGCCTGTCCGACTGCACCCTGATCGGTCACGATGCGGTGGTGGCGTTGATCGAGGTCTGTTACGGCAAGCAGCTAGATTCGGTCGGTTTCATCGACATCAAAGACAACTGCTTTGTCGGCCACGGTGCCATCGTCATGCCGCGGGTGACCATCGGCCCCGACTCGGTAGTGGCGGCAGGCTCGGTGGTGACCAAAGACGTGCCACCCGGCACGGTGGTGGGTGGTAACCCGGCCAGGTTCATCTGCACCACTGCCGAGATGATCCAACGCGTCGAGGAACGCTGCAACGCCTACCCCTGGATCGACCTGATCAAGAAGCGCGAGGGCGCCTACGACCCGGCATTGGAGCCGATGTTGGCCGAGGTCAGGCGCCAGTACTTCTTTGGAGACAACAACAATGGCTAGCAAGCCGGTCGACGTCATGGTCGTCAACTTCAACACCGGCGCCTTGTTGCAGCCGATGTTCGATGCCCTGCGCCGCGCCGACAGCGAAACCCTGGCCAGCTATCTGGTGGTGGACAACGCCTCGGTCGACAACTCGCTGGAACGCCTGGCCGAGGTCTGTCCCGAGGCGCTGCTGGTCAGCAATCGCGACAACGTGGGTTTTGGCCGAGCCAACAATCAATTGCTCGAGCACCTGCAGGGCCGCTATGCGTTGCTGCTCAATACCGACGCCTTCGTCGCCAGCGACACGCTTGAGAAAACCATCGCCTACATGGACCAGCACCCGGACTGCGGCGTGCTCGGCGTGCGCCTGGAAGGACGCGAGGGTGACCTGCAGCCGTGCTGCCGCTACTTTCCCACGCCCTTGAACGTGTTCATTGCGCGTACAGGCCTCAAGCGCCTGTTCCCGGGCGTGAAGATGGTCGATGAAATGAACTGGGACCATGGCTCGGTCCGCGAATGTGACTGGTTGCCCGGCTGTTACTACCTGGTGCGGCGGGAAGTGCTTGATCAGGTCGGTTTGTTCGATCCGCGTTACTTCCTCTATTACGAGGAAGTCGACCACTGCAAGCGGGTCAAGCAGGCCGGCTGGAAGGTGGTGTTCTATCCGCACACGACGGTGGTGCACATCGGCGGCGAGAGCTCCAAGTCAGTGGCCAAGCTGGAGGCTGCCAGCCGGCAGATCTCGGCTTATCAGATCGAGAGCGAGCTGCTCTATTTTCGCAAGCATCACGGCGTCCTGGGGTTGATCCTGCATATGCTGCTGGTGTGCGCGGGCGACTTGATTCTGGCCCTCAAGGCCTTGCTCAAAGGCCGCGGCTGGCCAGCGATCAAAGCGTGCTGGCAGCACAACGTGGCAACCTGGAAGCTGCTGTTTGCCACGCGTCTGGCCAGCCAACCGACACGCTAGGAGAGCCCATGTTCGACAATATTCGCGCTGACTTGCAGACCTACGGTGGCGACTGGGGCGCCCAGGGCTTTTGGGTGATGCTGGTCTACCGTTTTGGCCGCTGGCGTTACGGTGTGCGCCCGGCGCTGCTGCGCAAGTTGTTTTCGCTGATCTACAAAGTGCTGTTCAAGTTTGTCCAGATTATCACCGGCATCGAGCTGCCTTGCGAAGTCGTGGTCGGGCGCAATTTCGTCATCGATCACTTCGGCGGCATCGTCATCAGTGGCTATGCTCGATTTGGTGATGACTGTCGAATTCGCAACGGCGTAGTAGTGGGGTTGAAGAACGTCAGCGAGCCGATTGCGCCGATCATCGGCAACAATGTCGACATCGGTGCGGGTGCAAAGGTGCTGGGCAACATCCGCATTGGCAACAACGTGGTGATCGGTTGCAACGCTGTGGTGTTGATCGATGTGCCAGATGATGCCCTGGCGGTCGGAGTGCCAGCAACCGTCAAACTGAAAAAACCTGCATTGTTGGCGCAGGATTGATGGCAGCAGAGTGAGCAGGTGCACGCGATTGCGTTCCGGTTTGGCGAGTGAGGCTCATGGTGACAGGTATCGGCGTAGTGGTGATTGGTCGGAACGAGGGCATGCGACTGGAGCGTTGCCTGGCCTCGCTTGCACGGTCAGCGGAGCAAGTGGTGTATGTCGATTCAGGCTCCAGTGACGGTTCGCTGCAACGAGCTGCTGACCATGGTGTGGCAGTGCTGGCGCTGGATCTATCCATGCCGTTCACCGCAGCGCGAGCGCGCAACGAAGGTTTTGCCTGCTTGCAGCGGCTGATGCCCGGGATGCGCTACGTGCAGTTCGTTGACGGGGACTGTGAAGTGGCCCGCGGCTGGTTGCCCGCCGCGCAGGCTTTTCTCGATGCCCAGGGCGATGTCGCGGTGGTCTGCGGGCGGCGCCGTGAGCGCTTTCCTGAGCACTCGGTGTACAACCTGCTGTGTGACCTTGAATGGGACACGCCGATCGGTCAGGCCAAGGCCTGCGGCGGCGATGCGTTGATGCGCGTCGAGGCATTTTTGTCGGTGTCCGGCTTTCGTCCGGAGCTGATTGCCGGCGAAGAGCCGGAGCTGTGCGTACGCCTGCGCAAGCGGGGCTGGAAGATCTGGCGGCTTGATGCGGAAATGACCCTGCACGACGCGGCCATGACCCGTTTCAGCCAGTGGTGGCAGCGCACCTTGCGCGGCGGCTATGCCTTTGCCGAGGGCGCCTGGTTGCATGGCGCGGCGCCCGAGCGGCACTGGCAGCGCGAGTCTCGCCGAGCCTGGCTGTGGGGTCTGTTGATTCCGCTGTTGATCATCCTGCTCAGCCTGGTGCTTGGGCCGGTGTGGTTGCTGCTGCTGTTGATCTATCCGCTACAAGCGCTGCGGCTGGCCCGTCGCGGCGCTCGCTCACCGCGCGAGAACTGGCTGCAGGCGGTGTTTCTGGTGCTGGCGAAATTCCCCGAGATGCTCGGCCAGGTCAAGTTTTTGCTGAACAGGTTTGCCGCCGGCAAGTCGGGTTTGATCGAGTACAAGTGAGATGCCGATGATGGTTAGATCGTTAGCGAAAAGCGTGCTCGTGTTGCAACCGGGCTACTCGCTGCGGGCACTAAACAACAAATTCAAGCTGGTGCTGGCGATGGCCAGGCAGTGGCCTGAGCTGAGCGCCTTCATGCAGCGCACCTCGTCGGTGCTGGGCAAGCAGCGCATGGCCCGCCTCGGAGTGGACTGTATCGGTGTGGTGCAATGGCCCTACATCAGCAAGTCCTGGAAGGCGCCGCTGCGCTTGAGTGTGCTGGCCTCGCACTATGAGGTGGTCAGCCGCTACCTGCCCACCTTGTTGTTGCTGGGGCGCGACGAGTCGCTGCAACTGTGCGACCTGTCGGCCTTTTCGCCGGGCTGCAGCCTGGTGCTGGACCGGCCGATCTGGTTCAAACGCGAAGGCGAACTGGTGCTCAACCTGTTCCAGGGGGATCTGCGGGTCGCGTCGCTGGCATTCACCCTGTGCCATATGGACGGCCAGTTGAACCTGGTGATCGGCGCGGTGCAGGGCATCCACAAAGGCATCGACAGCGAACGCTCGCTGGCAATCTATCGCGACCTGACCAAGGACTTCGAAGGCATGCGCCCCAGAAGCTTCCTGATCGAGGCCCTCAAGAGCCTGGCACGCACCATTGGCGTAACGCGGATCTATGCCGTGGCCGACGCCTACCGGCATCACCGGCATGCCTACTTCGGGGCAGACAAAGGTGAGGACCTGGCCGCCAACTACGACGTCATCTGGCTTGAGCATGGCGCGGTAGCCTCCGCGCATCAGGACTTCTACAGCCTGCCTGTGGCCGCCGCGCGGCGCTCGGCCGACGACATCGCTGCGAAGAAACGGGCCATGTATCGCCGCCGCCACGAGCTGCTGGATCAGGTCTTTGCCAGCATCGAGGCGGCCATTCCCGGCGGGGTTGGCCAGCGTCAGTTGCACAGCCACCGGCAGCGGCTTGGCTCTGCACTAAGGCTGCCTGAAGATGAGCCGGCGATCGGTTCTCGAACCTTCAGCGCCAAGGTCGCCAAGCTGATCCGCCTGCTGACCACCGAGCCGCGCGCAGATCAGCGCTTGCGGGCTTACCTGCGCAAGGCGGGTGTCTACCCGACCTTGCGCAAGATCGTTCGCGAGCTGCTCAAGCAAGGGCCGCGGCTGCTCTGGAAGAGCCCGGCGGCGACCCGCACTAAGGTGCCGCTGGCCGCGCCGGCAGTGGCTGCCAGCGAGCTGTTCCCACGGGATGTTCTGCTGCTCAGCGAATTCAGCGCCGACCAGCAGCCGAAAAGCCGCCCGGCGCAGTTGCAACGCATGTTTCAAGATCTGGGTCATCACTGCGTTTCGCTTGACTGGCGCGATGTTGGCGCCTGTCAGATTGCTTTGCAGACCTGCTCGGTGGTGATCTTCCACCAGCTACCGGCGGTAGCCGAACTGGCCCCGCTGTTTGCCGAGGCCAAGCGGCTCCAGGTCAACTGTTGGTGGGACAGCGACGAGCTGATCTTCGACCCGGTGGCCTATGGCCAACGCGACGATGTTGTCGGGCATAGCGAAGACACCATCAACCGCCTGCTGGCCGCCGTTAACCAGCATCGCCAGGCCCTGTTGGCCTGTGACCAGGCGCTGGCGGCAAGCCCGCCGCTAGCCACGGCCATGCGCGAGGCAGGGGCGAGCCAGGTGTGTCTGGTAGAGACCGCAGAGCAGCTGGGGCAAGTGTTTGCCGCGCCGCCCAGCAAGAGCGTGCGCCGTCTGCTCTCGGCCAATATCTTTTTTGCGCCACGCAGCTTTGGTGGCGCCACGGTCATCGCCGAACAGATGTCGCGGCTGACTGGCGCTGCCGGCCGTTGGCAGCAATTCGTGTTCACGGCCATCCCCGATACCGACGTGCCACGCTACAGCCTGTATCGCTATGAGGCGCAGGGCGCGGCAGTGTTGGGTATGGGCTTGTCGGAACAGATATCCGACCGGGACATGTTCGAGAACCACTCCACCGTGCCGATCTTCGAGGCCGTACTCAAAAGCGTCGCCCCGGACCTGGTGCACCTGCATTCGATCCAGGGCCTCGGCGCGCAGCTGGCCGATTGCTGCGCACGCGCCGGCATCCCATTTGTGGTGACCTTGCATGACGCCTGGTGGATCTGCGGGCGCCAGTTCATGATCAACGATCAAGGCCGTTACTGCGGCCAGACCAGCATTGACCTGGCGGTGTGCGCCACCTGCGTCGACGACGCGGCGCTCAACGAACATCGGCAAAAGCTCCTGGCGGACACGCTCAAGCAAGCCAACCTGTTGCTCGCACCGAGCCGCTTCTGCAAGGACCTGTACGCTGCCAACGGCTTTGATCCGGAGCACATCCAGGTCAACCGCAACGGCATCATGGCGCCGGCGGCCGGCTACCAGAAGCAGCCGGGGCAGACCATTCGCTTTGGCTTTGTCGGCGGTGATTCGACGGTCAAGGGCATCGACGTGATCATCCGCGCCTTCAGCGGCCTGGAGCGGTCCGACTACGAGTTGAAGGTGGTCGACAACCTGCTGAACATGGGCTTTCGCTCGTTCAACCGGCACAGCATCAAGATCCCCGGCACGGTGAGCATCATCCCTGGTTACACCCAGGCCACCATGGATGTGTTCTTCTCGGGCATCGATGTGCTGCTGTTCCCCACTCAATGCAAAGAAACCTTCGGCCTGGCAGTACGCGAGGCGCTGGTTCGCGACGTCTGGGTGATAAGTACTCACTCCGGCGGCACGGTCGAGGACATCATCGAGGGGGTCAACGGCACGATCATCCCTTTGAGTGGCGATGAGACCTACCTGCGCCAGGCAATCGTGGCGATTCTCGATGATCAGCCACGCTTTGCTCGGCACCGCAATCCATTCAAGGACAACATCATTGTCTTCAGCGACCAGGCCAGCGAGTTGCTGGGCTTCTATGACGAGGTGCTCAGCGAGGCCGATGCGGCTGCCCGCGAGCCCTCGGCGTTAGGCAGCTGCCAGTAGCAGGCGCGGTTCATTTAACTATTCAGGGATTGATCGATTGCCTATGCGCATAGCTTATTTCATCAATCAGTACCCCAAGGTCAGCCACAGCTTCATTCGCCGCGAAATCCTCGCGCTGGAGCGCCAGGGCATTGAAGTACAGCGGATCGCCCTGCGTGGTTGGGACGGCGAGTTGCAGGACAGCGACGATATCGCTGAACGGAGCAAGACCCGCTACGTCCTTGAGGACGGCGTCAAAGGGCTGCTCAAGCCATTGCTTGAAGTTCTGCGCGCTCAGCCGCGGCGGTTTTTCAGTGCGCTGTGGCTGGCCCTGCGCATGGGCCGACGGGCTGACCGCAGCTGGCCTTATCACCTGATCTACCTGGCCGAGGCGAGCCGCGTGGTGCAGTGGTTGCAGGCTTTCGGCGCCGGGCATGTGCACGCTCACTTCGGCACCAATTCGACCGAGGTGGTGATGCTCGCGAATGCCTTGGGCGGGCCGCCCTACAGCTTCACCGTGCACGGCCCGGAGGAATTCGACAAACCGCAGTTTCTGCATATCGATGAGAAGGTCCGCCGTGCGGCGTTTGTCGCCGCCGTCAGCTCTTACGGCCGCAGCCAGCTGTATCGCTGGGTGGCGCACGCCCATTGGAACAAGGTCAAGGTCGTGCACTGCGGGCTGGAAGCGGCCTTCCATGCTGGCCCGCCGGTGCCGGTTCCGGCAGTGCCGCGGTTGGTGTGTGTCGGCCGCTTGTGCGAGCAGAAGGGCCAGTTGCTGTTGCTTGAGGCGGCGCAAAAGTTGGCCGCGCAAGGCTCGGCGTTCGAGCTGGTGCTGGCCGGCGATGGCGAGATGCGCGCAGAGATCGAGACCCTGATCGCCCGCCATGGCCTGCAGGGGCAGGTGCGTATTACTGGCTGGATCAGCAGCGGCCAGGTTCGCGAGGAGCTACTCGCCGCTCGCGCCCTGGTCTTGCCCAGCTTTGCCGAAGGCCTGCCAGTGGTGATCATGGAAGCCATGGCCTTGCGCCGGCCGGTGCTGACCACCTATGTGGCCGGGATCCCTGAACTGGTGCGTCCTGGCGAGAATGGCTGGCTGTTCCCCGCAGGGGCGGTACAGGAGCTGGCAGCGGCGATGGCCGACTGCTTTGGGCAACCGGACGAGGTGCTGCAACGTATGGGCGATGCGGCCCATCAGCGGGTGCTGGAGCGCCACGACATCGATACCGAAGTGGCCAAATTGGCCAGCTATTTCAGGGCGGGCGCATGATCACACTGACAGGTTGGCTGCTGGCGCTGTTGGCGCTGTTGATTCTGCTGCCGGTCCTGGTGCTGTTTGCCCAGGTCGTGCTGGCGTGCCTGCCGGCGCGGTCGGTGCCTTTGGCTGCCGGCCCCAGGCCGCGTGTGGCAGTGCTGGTGCCGGCGCACAATGAGTCAGGGGGTATCAGCGCCACCTTGGCCAGCATCCGTCAGCAATTGCTCGACAGTGATCGCCTGCTGGTAGTCGCCGACAATTGTACTGACAGCACCGCAGCACTGGCTCGCGCGGCCGGCGCCGAGGTGGTCGAGCGCGAGCATCAGCACCTGCGTGGCAAGGGCTATGCCCTGGACTACGGCGTGCGCCAGCTGGCTGCGGCGCCGCCGGAGGTGGTGATCATCATCGATGCAGACTGTCAGTTGAGTGCTGGCTCGATTGACACTTTGGCGCGTTGCAGCCTCGCCACCGACCGCCCGGTGCAGGCCCTTGACCTGATGTGCGCGCCTGCCGGTGCCGGGCTCAAGGTGCAAGTCGCCGAGTTCGCCTGGCGAGTCAAGAATCTGGTGCGGCCACGCGGCTGGGCCCGGGTCGGGCTGCCATGCCAGTTGATGGGCACCGGCATGGCCTTCGCCTGGGCTGATCTGGCGAAGGCCAATCTGGCCACCGGTCACCTGGTCGAAGACCTGAAGCTGGGCCTGGATTTTTGCCGTGACGGCAAGCCGCCGTTGTTTTGCCCGCAGGCCCAAGTCACCAGCCTGTTCCCCACCAGCGACGACGGCCTCAGCAACCAGCGCACCCGCTGGGAGCACGGCCATCTTGGCGTGTTGCTGGCAGAAGGGCCAAAACTGCTGGGCGCCGCTTTGCTGCAACGCAACGGGCCGTTGCTGGCCATGGCGCTGGACCTGCTGGTGCCACCATTGGCCTTGTTGGTATTGGCCCTGATGGCCATCTTTGTCGTCAGTTGGCTGGCCTTCGCACTGCTCGGCGTGGCGTTTGCCGCAGCCATCGCCAGCCTTGCGCTGGTGCTGATGGGCGCAGCAGTGGTGCTGGCCTGGGCGCGCTTCTCACGCGAGCTGATTCCGTTCTCGGTGTTGCTCTATGCGCCATTCTACGCAGCGAAAAAAATCCCCCTGTACGTGGGTTTTTTGCTCAAGCGTCAGGTGGAATGGGTGCGTTCGAAGCGGGATGACAGTCAATGAATCAGCGGCCATGGCAACAACGCTGGGACGCTATTCTCGGCAAGCTGCTGGTGGTTGTCGATGGGGCTGCCGAGCAACAGCTGATTGCGACTCTTGCGGCGCCCGACCAGGCAACGGTGCTGGGCTTCGTCAATGCTCATGCGCTGAATCTGGTGGCTGCCAGCGAGGGCTATTGTGCGTCGCTGAGCGCGGCTGACATGCTGCTGCGCGATGGCGCCGGCATGGGCCTGCTGTATCGCCAACTGGCACTCGAGCCAGGCCTGAACATGAACGGGACCGACCTGATTCCCAAACTGATCGCGGCGTACCGGGGCAAACGGGTCGCGCTGTGGGGCACCGAGGAGCCATTCGTGAGCCAGGCCGCTGCTCGCTGTCGGGCGCAGTTTGGAATCGAGCTGGTCTCGGTCGAGCACGGGTTTGCCAATGCTGAACATTACCTTGAACTCGCCAAGCAGTATCGGCCGCAGTTGATTGTGCTGGGCATGGGCATGCCCAAACAAGAAGCTATCGCCGCGCAACTGGCTGCGGCTGCTGGGCCGTGCCTGATCATTTGTGGCGGCGCCATCCTGGATTTTCTCGGAGGCAAAGTCACCCGCGCGCCGCACTGGATGCGCCGATTGAAAGGGGAGTGGGCCTACCGCTTGCTGCGTGAGCCCAGGCGTCTGTTCAAGCGTTATGTGATCGGCAATCCGCTGTTCATGCTGCGTGCGTTGCGCTACCGAAAAGCTGCCGCGAGCGCGGTGCGCAGCGCGCCGAAGCGCATCTGAAACGACCAGCTGAGGGTGGTGCCGGGCACTGCGAATCGGCCAAAAACCGTCGCCACGATGATTCGCTCCGTCGCCTCTCCGTGGTACTGCTACAGTGATATCAAATGCCCAATAACCCCCCCGGAACTACGCCGAATTCAATCGTCGACGTGCGTGCAGCATTGGCTTGGCAGCGTGTTTAGTCAGTTGGTTGTAACACCAAAGTTGTAAGCAGTGATGTATCGCTGCGCTCACATTTGATGAGGTCTGATGATGGTTTTCGAGCCCCGAAGCAGTCGTTCCTTGCTCCAGCGCAGAAGTGGCGTGAGCAACGCCATTCAGGCTGGGCTTGACGGTATCGCGGTGACTGGCATCGCCTGGTACCTGATCGTTGATCAGTTCGGCTACATCACTTCCGACTACGTGATCATGCTGCTGTTGCTGATCGGTGCGCTGGCAGTGATCTATGACCACTACGGTATCTACCGCAGCAACGTCGGCCTGTCGATCAAGGCGTTTCGCTTGTTCAAGGCGTGGTCGGCGACGTTCTGTTTCTTGATGGTGATGGCGTTTCTGACCAAGCAGAGCGAAACCTACTCACGCTTGCTGGTGGGCAAGCTGTTCGTCAGCGGCTATTTCGTGCAGCTGTTCCTGCACTACACAGTGCGCGAAGTACAGAAACGCTTCATGGCCAATGCGCTGCGTACCGACAATGCGCTGATCATCGGTACCGGTGATCTGGCCAATTTTCTCTATCTAAAGATCAGCAACAACCCCTGGTTTGGCGAGCGTGTGGTGGGCTGCGTGTGGATCGATAAGCCCGACGAGCAAAGCCGCGTCGCCGGTGACGGCAAACCGCCCGTGCTGGGGCACATCTCCGAGCTCGATGGGCTGGTAGCCAAGCATGCGATCCGTACTGTGTACCTGGTGACACCACTGGGCGGTTCCGAGGTGATCAACGACGTGTACCTGAAGCTGCTCGACAAGTGCATTGCGGTCAACTGGGTGCCGGATATCTTCTCGCTGCGGCTGATCAACCACAGCGTGCGGGAAATCGCCGGGATCCCGGTGCTGACCCTGTCGGAAACCCCACTGACCGGCATGAGCCTGTTCCTCAAGAACCTGGAAGACCGCGTGCTGGCCGCGTTGATCTTGTTGTGTGCCTCGCCGGTGCTGCTGCTGATCGCCCTGGCGATCAAGATCGACAGCCCGGGGCCGGTGTTCTTCCGCCAGGAACGCATGGGCTGGACCGGCGAATCGTTCCGCATCTGGAAATTTCGCAGCATGCACATCCACCCGCTGGAAAACGGCGTGGTCAAGCAGGCGCAGAAAAACGACCCGCGGATTACCAAGATCGGCGCCTTTATCCGGCGTACCAGCCTGGATGAGTTGCCACAGCTGTTCAATGTGCTGACTGGTGAAATGTCGCTGGTTGGCCCACGGCCACATGCGCTGCATCACGACACGCTGTATTCACAGGACATCGTCGATTACTTCGCCCGCCACAACATCAAGCCGGGGATGACCGGGCTGGCCCAGGTCCGTGGCTTCAGGGGCGAAACCAAGGACATCGGCCAGATGATCCAGCGGGTCGACTCGGACATCGAGTACATCAACAACTGGTCGTTGTGGCTGGACTTCGTGATCCTGGTGCGCACACTCAATGCGTTCACCGGCAAACAGGCGTACTGAGCCAGCTCACACATCCAATGCCAGCGGGTGGAGCGCGCGAAACGCCTGGGCTTCTTCCACCAGCCAGTCATGCACGGCACGCGCGCCCGGCTGGTTCAAACCGCCGGGCGGGTAATGCAACACGTAGCGCTTGTGATTGGCCAGCGCTACGCCGAACGGCACGATCAGCGCGCCGCGCTCGAGCTCATCGTTGAGCAAGGTGCGCCGCGCGATCGCCACGCCAACCCCGGCGATGGCGGCTTCGATGGTCAGGTGATTGCGGTTGAAAGTGTGCCCGCGGCGCACATTCAACTCACCCGCACCAATGCCCTGCAGATAAAACTCCCACTCAGCGTACTCCGAACTGCCGCGCCAGGCGGTCATGTCGTGCAGCAACGGGTAATGCACCAGGTCAGCCGGACCGTGCAGCGGCGGCCGGCCACGGAGCAGGGCAGGTGAGCACACCGGGAATATCTGCTCGTCGAGCAGCGGCGTCGACAGCATGCCCGGATAGCTGCCGTCATTGAGGTCGATCGCCAGGTCGAAATCATCCGGGTGCAGGGCCTGGTTACTGTCTTCGGCGACCAGCCGCAGCTCAAGGTCCGGGTAGCGCTGCTGGAAGCGTGGCAGGCGCGGGGTCAGCCACTTGGCCAGAAATGACGGGATCGAGCGCAGGCGCAAGGTGCCACGAATATCGCCGGCGTCCAGCCGCAGCAACTCCGCTTCGATGCTGCCGTAGGCTTCGGCGACCGTCAGCGCCAGACGCTGGCCTTCGGCGCAAAGCTCGACACCACGGGCCTTGCGCAGGAACAAACGGTAGCCCAGATGCTCTTCGAGCTGGCGCATCTGTTGGCTGACTGCGCCGGGCGTGATGTGCAGTTCCTCGGCGCAGCGGGTAAACGACAAGTGCCGCGCCGCGCATGAAAACACATGCAGCCAGACATAGAACTGGCCAGTAATTTGCCTTCTCATCGTTTAGTCCTGCTAAAGGCTTGCTTAGAAACTTTCGTTGGTCATCGCCGTGGCGGCGCGGCAGTATCGCCCAACTTGGCAATACCGTTCAATTTTTCCAGAGAGCCGTGCGCAGGTGTTCAAGGCCGCCACGGTCAGGCATTAGCATGGCTATCAGTGTTTTCGACCTTTTCAAGATTGGCATCGGCCCCTCCAGCTCCCACACCGTAGGGCCGATGCGCGCCGCCGCAAGCTTCGCCCAGGCGCTGCGCGAGCGCGGGCTACTGGCTCAGGTGCAGCGGGTCGAGGTGCGCCTGTATGGTTCGCTGTCCGCCACCGGCGTCGGCCATGCCACTGATCGCGCCTGCCTGCTGGGGTTGATGGGGCAGTGGCCCGACCAGATCGACCCGCACAGTATCGAGCCGCGTATCGCCCAGCTGCTGCAGGAGCGCTGCCTGATGCTCGACGGCTGCCAGCCGGTCGACTTCGACTACGGCCGCGACATGCTCCTGCTGGACGAAAGCCTGGCGTACCACCCCAACGCCATGACGCTCAATGCCGAGGGCGAGCAGGGCTGTCTGTTCAGCCAGACCTATTACTCGGTCGGTGGCGGCTTCATTGTCGAGCAAGCCGAGATCGATGCGCCACAGAGCAGCGCCGAGCAGGTCAACCTGCCTTACGAGTTTTCCAGCGCTGCCGAGCTGCTCAGCCTGTGCAAACAGCACGGCGTCAGCGTCAGCCAACTGATGATGGCCAACGAGCGCGCCTGGCGCAGTGAAGATGACATCCGCGCTGGGCTGCTGAAAATCTGGGCCGCGATGCGCGAGTGCGTGGCCAACGGCATGCGCAATGACGGCATCCTGCCCGGCGGGCTCAACGTCAAGCGTCGTGCCGCGCGGCTGCACCGCAGCCTGCAGGAAGTCGGCAAGCCCAACGTGATCGGCTCGACCTTGAGCGCGATGGAGTGGGTCAATCTGTTTGCCCTGGCGGTCAATGAAGAAAACGCCGCTGGCGGGCGCATGGTCACCGCGCCTACCAACGGCGCCGCCGGCATCATCCCCGCCGTGTTGCATTACTACATGAAGTTCAACCCCAGCGCCTGCGACGACGATGTCGTGGCGTTTCTGCTGGCGGCGGCGGCAGTGGGCATTCTGTGCAAGAAAAACGCGTCTATTTCCGGCGCCGAAGTGGGCTGCCAGGGGGAGGTCGGTTCCGCCTGTTCAATGGCCGCCGCGGGCCTGGCCGAGGTGCTCGGCGCGACCGCACCGCAGCTGGAAAACGCCGCCGAAATTGCCCTTGAGCACAACCTCGGGCTGACCTGCGACCCGGTCGGCGGGCTGGTGCAGATCCCCTGCATCGAGCGCAACGCGATTGCTGCCGTCAAGGCCATCAACGCCGTGCAGATGGCCCTGCGCGGCGACGGCGAGCACTTCATCTCCCTCGACCGGGTGATTCGCACCATGCGCGACACCGGCGCCGACATGCACGCCAACTACAAGGAAACCTCGCGCGGCGGCCTCGCCGTGGCGTACGTCGAGTGCTGACCCGTACTCGACGGGGCTGAATGCGCATCTGCCAAGGCAGCGTGCATTCAGCTCCAAGGCACTACCCGCTGTATCAGCGACAAAAATAACTACAAGGCGATATCTGATGACCGATGTACATAGCACCACGACTGTTCGTGCGGATGCGGCCGTTGCGGCTGCGGCGGTGGATGCAACCCGCTGGAACCGCCATGACACCACCTGGGCCCTGGGCCTGTATGGCACGGCGATTGGCGCCGGGACGTTGTTCCTGCCAATCAACGCCGGGGTCGGCGGCTTCTGGCCGTTGATGATCCTCGCGCTGCTGGCGTTGCCGATGACCTTCTATGCACATCGGGCCTTGACCCGCTTTGTCCTGTCCGGTCGCAAGAGCGGCAACGAGGACATCACCGAGGTGGTCGAAGAGCACTTCGGCACCGGCGCGGGCAAGCTGATCACCTTGCTGTACTTTCTGGCGATTTTCCCGATCCTGCTGGTGTACAGCGTTGCCCTGACCAATACCCTGAGCAGTTTTCTCGAGCATCAGTTGCACGTGACCGCGCCGCCGCGGGTGCTGCTGTCGTTGCTGCTGATCTGCGGCCTGATGGTGATCGTGCGCTGTGGCCAACAGATGATCGTCAAGGCCATGAGCATCCTGGTCTATCCCTTCGTCGCCTCGCTGTTGCTGCTGGCCCTGAGCCTGATCCCGAACTGGAACGGCGCCTTCCTCGCCCAGGCCAGTGAAGGCATCAGCGTCAACAAATTGCTGCTGACGTTGTGGCTGGCGATCCCGGTCATGGTCTTCTCGTTCAACCACTCGCCGATCATCTCGGCCTTCGCCGTCGACCAAAAGCACCGTTATGGCGCCGACGCTGACCGCAAGAGCGGCCGCACGCTGGCAACCGCGCACGTGATGATGGTGCTTACGGTGATGTTCTTCTGCTTCAGCTGCGTGCTGGCGTTGAGCCCGGCCGACCTGGCGGCCGCCAAGGAGCAGAACATCTCGGTGTTGTCGTACCTGGCCAACCACTTCCAGACCCCGGTAATCGCGTTCGTGGCACCGTTGATTGCCCTGGTGGCAATCACCAAGTCGTTCCTCGGCCACTACATCGGCGCCAGCGAGGGCTTCCAGGGCATGATCGTCAAGAGCCTGCGCGGGCGCGGCAAAGCCTGGCCGGCCAAGCGTCTGGAGCGGGTTACCGCGTTGTTCATGGTGCTGACCTGCTGGGCGGTCGCCACCCTCAACCCGAGCATCCTGCGCCTGATCGAAAGCATGGGCGGCCCGGTGATTGCCTGCCTGCTGTTTCTGATGCCGATGTATGCCGTACGCAAAGTGCCGGCGCTGCGCAAGTACTCGGGCAAGCTGTCCAATGTGTTCGTTACCTTGATCGGTTTGATCACCTTGTCGGCGATCTTCTATAGCTTCTTCGCCTGACCCAGCTCAACCCCGCGCCGATTCGGCGCGGGCCTGTACCCGTGGCCTCAGCCCAGTACTTCGCGCAGCCGATGCCAGAGCATGCCCGCTGCCAGCAGCGGCGAGCGCAGGGCCTTGCCGCCCGGGAAGGTCAGGTGCGGCACCGCACTGAAAACATCCAGGCCCTGGCTGTGGCCGACGGCGATGCCTTCGGCCAACAGCTTGGCAGTCCAGTGCGTTACGTTCAGGCCATGCCCGGAATAGCCCTGGGCATAGTAGACGTTGGGGTATTGGCTCAAGCGGCCCACCTGCGGGAAGCGGTTGGCGGTGATGCCGATCATGCCGCCCCATTGATAGTCGATGCGCACATCGGCCAGTTGCGGGAACACCTTGCGCACCTTGGGTAGCATGTAGGCGGCGATGTCTTTCGGATCGCGGCCCGAATAGTGGCAGGCACCGCCAAACAGCAGGCGGTTGTCGGCGGTCAGGCGGTAGTAATCTAGGCCGACCTTCTGGTCACACAAAGCCATGTTCTGCGGGATCAACGCCTGTGCCACCTGTTCAGGCAGTCGCTCGGTCGCCACCACGTAGCTGCCAGCGGGCAGCACCTTGCCGCTCAGGCGCGGCTCGAGTTCGTCCAGGTGCGCGTTGCAGCCAAGCACCAGGCTCTGCGCGCGCACCTTGCCGTGGGCGCAGTGCAGGGTCACGCTCGGGCCATGCTCGATACGCAGCACCGGGCTTTGTTCAAAGATGCGCACGCCCAACTTTGCCGCAGCGCACGCTTCACCCTGGACCAGATCGAGCGGGTGCAGATGGCCCGAACCCATGTCGATCAGCCCGCCTGCGTACTGCTCGCTGGCGACCACTTCACCGATGTGTGTCGCATCAACCAGGCGCGTGGCATGGCGGTAACCGAGCTCGGCCAGTTGCGCTTGCTCGTCCTTGAACGCGGCAAATTGGGCGGGCGTGTTGGCCAGCTCGCAGAAGCCCCAGCGCAGGTCACAGTCGATGGCGTACTGGGCAATGCGCTGGCGCACCAGCTCGACCGAGTCGATCCCGGCCTGTTGCAGATACCGCACGCCGTCCTGGCCGACATAGCGGGCAAAACCGCTAACATCATGGCCGATGCCGCGAATCAGCTGTCCACCGTTGCGCCCGCTCGCGCCCCAGCCGATGCGCCGGGCTTCGAGGAGGATCACCGACAAACCGCGCTCGGCCAGTTCCAGCGCAGTATTGACCCCGGTCAGGCCACCACCGACCACGCAGACGTCGGCGCTCAGTTGTTCTTGCAGCGCAGGGTAGGGCGCGCTGCTGCGCGCCGTGGCGGCGTAGTACGAGGCAGCGTGTTGGCTCTCTAATGACATGGCACAGGCTCGGCTCAGCGGTTGGATTTGATCTTGCTCCAGGAACGGGTCATGACCCGCATGATTTTCGGGCTCGGTGTGCTTGATACATAGAGCTTGTCGAGCACCTCTTGCGGCGGGTAGATCTCGGGATTGTTGACCAGCGCCGGATCCATGTGCGCCTTGGCCGCGAGGTTGGCGTTGGCATAACCGACGGTGGTGCTGACTTTGGCGATTACTTCAGGGTCGAGCAGGTAATTGATGAAGGCCAGGGCCTGTTCAGGGTTGCTGGCGTCCTTGGGAATGGCCAGCAGGTCGAACCACAGATTGCTGCCTTCCTTGGGAATGCTGTAGGCGATTTTTACGTCGTTTTTCGCTTCAACAGCGCGATTAGCCGCCTGGAACACGTCGCCCGAGTAACCGAACGCGATGCAGACATCGCCATTGGCCAGGTCGGAAACGTACTTGGAGGAGTGGAAGTAGGTAATGTACGGCCGTATTTCCACCAGCTTGGCTTCGGCCTTCTTGTAATCGGCTTCGTTTTCGCTGCGCGGGTTCATGCCCAGGTAGTTGAGCATGGCCGGGAACAGTTCATCCGGCGAGTCCATGAAGGCTACGCCGCATTTTTGCAGTTTCTTCAGGTTTTCTGGCTCGAACAGCACTGCCCACGAATCGATCTTGTCGATGCCCAGCGCCGCCTTGACCTTGTCGACGTTGTAGCCGATGCCGTTGGTGCCCCACAGGTACGGCACTGCATATTTATTGCCGGGGTCGTTCTGCTCCAGCTGTTTGAGCAGCTTGGGGTCGAGGTTGCTGAAGTTCGGCAGCTTGCTGCGGTCCAGCGGCAGGAAGGCGCCGGCCTTGGCCTGGCGGGCCAGGAAGTGGTTGGACGGCACCACCACGTCGTAGCCAGTGCGCCCGGCGAGCAACTTGCCCTCCAGGGTTTCGTTAGAGTCGAACACGTCATAGATCACTTTGATGCCGCTGCTGGCCTGGAAGTCGGCCAGGGTGGTTTCACCTATATAGTCGGTCCAGTTGTACACGCTGACGCTCGGCTGGGCCTGAGCGGCGGCGCCGAACATAAGGGCGAATGCTGCGGGGATCACAGACTGCAAATGACGCATGTCGACACCTCTCTGGTTTTATTCTGGGTCGTGATGTTGCATAAGGCGGGGCGCTCGGCACCCCGCAGATGATCAGACACTCATCATCAGGAACTCGCGCTCCCACGAACTGATCACCCGTTTGAAGTTCTCGTGTTCGGCGCGCTTCACCGCGACATAACCCTGGACGAACTGCTTGCCCAGGTAGTCCTGGATGATTTCGCATTCCTCCATGTGCTGCAGCGCGTCTTCGATGGTGATCGGCAGGCGCAGGCTGCGTCGCTCATAGGCGCGGCCTTGCACTGCAGCGCTCGGCTCGATCTTGCCGACCATGCCCAGGTAGCCGCAGAGCAAACTCGCAGCAATGGCCAGGTAAGGGTTGGCATCGGCGCCCGGCAGCCGGTTCTCGACGCGCATGGCCTCGGGGCTTGAGGTCGGTACGCGCAGGCCGGCGGTGCGGTTTTCTTCACCCCACTCGACGTTGACCGGGGCCGATGTGTCCGGCAGGAAGCGGCGGAACGAGTTGACGTTCGGCGCGAACATCGGCAACACCTTGGGGATGAACTTCTGCAGGCCACCGATGTGGTGCAGGAACAGCTCGCTCATGCTGCCGTCGTCATTGGCGAAGATCGGCTTGCCGGTGGCGATGTCGACCACGCTCTGGTGCAGGTGCATGGCGCTGCCGGGCTCATCGGTGATCGGCTTGGCCATGAACGTTGCGGCGACGTTGTGCTTGAGCGCGGCCTCACGCATGGTCCGTTTGAATACGGTGATCTGGTCAGCCAGGTCCAGCGCGTCGCCGTGGCGGAAGTTGATCTCCATCTGCGCCGGGCCGTCTTCGTGGATCAGCGTGTCGAGGTCCAGGCACTGAATCTCGCACCAGTCGTAGACGTCCTCGAACAGCGGGTCGAATTCGTTGGCGGCGTCGATCGAGAACGACTGGCGACCGCTTTCAGCGCGCCCGGAGCGGCCCATCGGCACTTGCAGGGGCAAGTCCGGGTCTTCACAGCGCTTGGTCAGGTAGAACTCCATCTCCGGCGCGACGATTGGCTGCCAGCCCTTGTCGGCGTAGAGCTTGAGGACTTTCTTGAGAACGTTGCGCGGCGACAGCTCGATCGGGTTGCCTTGCTTGTCGAAGGTGTCGTGGATGACGATGGCGGTGGGTTCGATGGCCCACGGGATCTGGTACACCGCCGACGGGTCGGGGCGGCAGATCATGTCAATGTCGGCCGGGTCGAGCAGGTCATAGTAGATATCGTCGTCGACATAGTCGCCGGTGACGGTCTGCAGCAGCACGCTTTCAGGCAGGCGCATGCCGCGCTCATGGAGGAACTTGGCCGTGGGTGCAATCTTGCCGCGGGCGATGCCGGTCAGGTCACTGATCACGCATTCGACTTCGGTGATGCGGTGTTCTTTCAGCCAGTTGGAAAGCTGATCGAAGGGGGCGTTCATACAGACCTCTTGGTTGGGTTTTGATCGCGCCACGCTAAGGGATCTTCCCACTCGCTGCGCTGGAGGCTATCTTGGGCGCAGCCCGCAGGGTTGATCTATCCACTTCTTTCGCCAGCAAATGCACCAAAAGAGTGCGTATAGGATGCCGCGTGACCAGCGCCAACGGCTTGCAAGTTCAGGCTTTCCAGACCAGTGACGTCAGTGAACAGGTGCGCACAACGCCCGGCTGGCAGCAGCAATATCGGCAAATGTCGCCGGGGTTGTTCAATGGCCAACTGCGCAGCCTGGAGCTTGAGGGCGTCGAGGTGTACGAAGAACGCCTGAACACCCGCGTTGAGCAGTTTTTCAGCGCGCCCAGTGGCTCGTTGACGTTCTGCTTTGATCGCAGCGAGAACAGCCTCTACCTGCTCAATGAAGACAGCCGCAATATCTGGATCACGCCCGAGAACTATCAGGAAGTGGCGGTGGTGTTCAGCCGCGACTTTCTCCAGCGCCATGGGCTGGATGTCGCCCGCCTGGAAGGCTTGTTCATGACCCCGCTGGACTCGGTGCAGAACAACCTGTTCGGCAGCTGGCTTAGCGCGACCCTGACCCGGCTGGGCGAGGCTGACAGCCCATTGCAGGGCAGGGCGTTGGGCGAACAGCTGCTCGAGGATTGCCTGTTCATTCTCGACAATGCCAGCCAACGCCTGCAGGGCGATGCCCATGGCCGGCGCGGCGAGGCACGCGCCGTCATGCGCCGGGTCAGCGACTGGGCCGCCGATTGCCCCGACGAAACGCTCAACCTCGTCGAGCTGGCCGAAGTCGCCGGGGTGTCCGTGCGCCAGTTGCAGCAAATCTTCAAGGCCTTTACCGACATGCCCCCGGCGCACTGGTTGCGCCTGCGTCGCTTGAACGGCGCCCGCCGTGACTTGTTGCGTGGCGCTGGGGCGACCGTGGCCGAGGTGGCCATGCAATGGTCGTTCTGGCACCTGGGGCGCTTCTCGGAAAGTTACCGGCAACTGTTTGGCGAGCTGCCCAGCGAGACGCTGAAGCGGGCCAGGTAGCCCGGTACAGTTCTGCAGATCAGAGCCATTGCTGGTATCGTGCGCGGCAGTAATGTACCGAGGTCCTGATGTTTTATCTGCCCCTGACCAGCGAACAGGCCGACGGCCTGGCCAGTCAACACGCCAGCGAGTTCTTTGTGCAGGCCAGCCTGCTGGAAAGTGCTGCGGTGCTGTTTATCCAGAATGTGCCGCGCCAGCAGGGTGCGCCTTCGGTCGAAGCGCAGCAGCGGCGCTTTGCCGAGATCGTGCGGATTGCCGATGAGGTTGAAGCGGCGGCGCCGTCGCGCTTCCAGCAGCAGGTCGCCAGCCGTTTTGACGCAGAAGTGTTCGCCATGGGCCTGGGCATGCTGGGCGAGAACGGCATCGGCCTGCTGGCGGCCGAGCAGCCGGTCGATGTTGCCGACCTGCGCGACAGCGAAGGTGGCTGGAGCTTTACCTTTGCCGATGCCTATCGCGAGCAGGTAACGCCGTTGCGACCAGTCAGCTTGCCGTCGTTGCCGAGCAATCTGCGCCTGAGTGACCAGCAGAACCGCTTGCTGCGCGAGTTTCTCTCGGGGGTTGACGAGTCGGTGGCCGTGCAGGGGTTTGCCGGCACCGGCAAGACCTTCCTCATCAACCAGTTCGCCCGTTTGCTCGACCCGCAGCGGACCTTGTTGCTGGCCATGACCGAAGGCCAGCTACGCGCCCTGCAGGCGCGGATCAAGGACGCCTCGGCGTTCACCGCGCGGACCTTTGGCCAGTTGGCCGACGAAATTCTTGACCGCGACCTGACCAGCAACGGCTGGCGCCTGCGCGACGTGTACCGCAGCAAACTCTCGTGGCGCCCGCAGGAGGCGCAAGTCGTACAGTGGCTGGCGGTGCCGGACATCGGCCCGTTGGCGGCGCGCGAAGTGGTCGCCCTGTGCATCAAGGCGGTACGCAGCTTCTGCCGCAGCGCAGACACCGCCATCGAACTGCATCACTTGCCGTGGATGGGTCACGGCTTTTCGCCGTTGGATCAGGAGGTGCTGCTGGAAAAGGCGCGCCTGTACTGGCAACAGCTGATCCGTCCCTCGGCGCGCGAGATTCAGCTGCCGGTGCGCGATTATCACCGGGTCAAGCTGCTGTCGCTGACGCTGGAAGTGATCGACAGCCAGTTCAGCCATGTCATCGTCGATGAAGCCCACGAGCTGTCGGCGCCCATGCTCGCCGTGCTCGACCGCAGCCCGCAGGCAATCATTACCCTGGGCGACGATCTGCAGAACCTCAACGGCCTCAGCGCGCACCACGGCAAGTTTATCCGCCAGCGCTGCATCGATCACTCGCTGCGTGCCGGGCCAGCCATGGAGGGCGTGCTGAACCCGCTGATCCTGGCCCACCCGGCCGCAGTGCAGGCGGCCTTTACCGGCAGCGCCGAGCACTACACCCGGGTCAGTTTTTTCGACACGGTAACGGTGCCCGAGCAACCTACGGCGCTGCTGGTGGATGACGAATGGGGTCTGTTCGGCTGGTTCCAGCGCCTGACCCATCAAGGCGTGCCGTTTGTCTTGCTCAAGGGGGCGCGCAAGGAGTTCGAGCTGTTTGTCGAAGACTGCATCGAGCTCTACCGCTATGGTACGCGGCCGCGTCACAACATGCTGTTCCGCTATGCCAGCTGGCAGGCGCTGGAACAGGACAAGGGCGACGACAAGGCCTTTGCTGCTGTGGCCAACCTGCTGCGCAGGGGCTACACGCCGGAAGATTTCGCCAAGGCCAAGAGCCGTTATCGCTGGGACAAGGCGCCCAAGCTGTTCCTGGCCAGGGTGCGCGACGTGAAGAACATGGAGTTCGCCCGGGTCATGGTCTCGCCAGAGCTGATGGTCGCGCCTGCCGCCGCCGGTAACCGCAATGAGCGAGCGCGCATGCTCGCGGGGCTGTACACCGCCTGTTCGCGGGCCAGGCATGAGCTGATTGTGCCGGGTGGCATGCTCGACTGGGTGCAGGACCAGGTGCGCGACAACTAGCTGGCAAAAAAAGAGGCAAGCCGCACAAGCGACTTGCCCCTTTTACTTACGCTGCTGTCAGTTGCGATCCAGCCACACCGTCTGCACGTTGCAGAACTCGCGCACACCGAAGTGCGACAGCTCACGGCCAAAGCCGCTCTTCTTCACGCCGCCGAACGCTACTCGTGGGTCAGAGGCGCAGTAGCCGTTGATGAACACCGCACCGGTATCCAGCGCCGAGGTCATCCGCTCAGCCAGCTCGAGGTTGGCGGTGTAGATGGTCGATGCCAGACCAAACTCGCTGTCGTTGGCCAGATCCACGGCGTGCTCGGCGTCACGGGCGCTGATGATCGCTGCCACCGGGCCAAACAACTCCTGCTTGAACGCGGTCATTTGCGGGGTAACGCCGGCAAATACGGTCGGCTCGTAGAAGTTGCCGACGCCCTCAGCCTTCTTGCCACCCAGCAGCAGCACCGCGCCTTCAGCCAAGGTTGCTTGCACCTGGCCGTCAAGCTCGTCGCGCAGGTCATAGCGGGCCATCGGGCCGATGTAGGTGTCAGCCTCAAGCGGGTTGCCGACCTTGAGCTGACGCGTGGCTTCGACGAACTTCGCGGTAAACGCTTCGGCGATGCTTTCTTCGACGATCAGGCGCTTGGCTGCTGCACAGACCTGGCCGGTGTTCTGATAGCGGCCGATCACCGCTGCCTTGACCGCTGCATCGAGGTCGGCGTCCGCCAGTACGATGAACGGATCGGAACCGCCCAGTTCCAGTACGCATTTCTTCAGCGCAGCACCGGCTTGAGCACCAATCGCCATGCCGGCGCGGACACTGCCGGTCAGGGTCACGGCGGCAATGCGCGGGTCATTGATCGCCCGGGTCACGCCGTCCGGGGTGACGTTGAGCACTTCGAAGATGCCTGCTGGCAGGCCAGCCTGCTTGATCACGTCGAGCAGCAGATAGGCGCTGCCCATGACGTTCGGGGCATGCTTGAGCACATAGGTATTGCCCGCCAGCAGTGCCGGGACCGCGCCGCGCAGCACTTGCCAGAGCGGGAAGTTCCACGGCATCACGGCCAGAATCGGCCCCAACGGGCGGTATTCGATGCGCGCGGTGGCGATTTGCGTAGGCTCGGCAGCCAGCATCGCCGGGCCGTGCTCGGCGTACCATTGGCACAGGCCAACGCACTTGGTCACTTCGCCACGTGCCTGGCTGATCGGCTTGCCGATTTCGCGGCTGATCATCACTGCCAGCGCTTCGTGATTGGCCTGCAGAGCATCGGCCAGGGCGTTCAGATACTCGCTGCGCTGCCCCAGTGACACCTGGCGCCATTGGTTGAAGCCAACCTTGGCACGTTGCAGCGCCGCTTCCTGTGCGGCGTCGGTGTCGAACGGATAGTGGCCGATCTGCTCACCGCTGAACGGGTCGACAGAAATGGCGTGGGTCAGGCTGCTGATCTCGCTCATGGCGGAGCTCCTCGTTGTTGTAAGTTGACGAAGCTCAGACTAGTGGCGTGCAACCGTATTGAAAACTGAATAATAATGAGCGCAACGTTCACGTTTGGAGAATGACTGTGGATCTGGTGCAACTGGAAATTTTCAAGGCAGTGGCAGAGCACGGCAGCATCAGCGCCGCTGCCCAGCAGATTCACCGCGTGCCGTCGAACCTCACCACGCGGATCAAACAGCTTGAGGAAGACCTCGGTGTCGAACTGTTCATCCGCGAGAAAAGCCGCCTGCGCCTGTCACCGGCGGGCTGGAACTTTCTCGAGTACACCCGGCGCATTCTCGACCTGGTCCACGAAGCGCGCCTGACCGTGGCCGGCGAAGATCCGCAGGGCACGTTCGCCCTGGGTTCGCTGGAAAGCACCGCCGCCGTGCGCATTCCGGCCTTGCTGGCCAGCTACAACCAGCGCTTCCCGAAAGTGGATCTGGACCTGTCGACCGGGCCCTCCGGGACCATGCTCGAAGGCGTGCTGTCCGGCCGCCTGGTCGCAGCCTTCGTCGATGGCCCGGTACTGCACCCAACGCTGGAAGGCATGGCCGTGTTCGATGAAGAGATGGTAGTGATTGCGCCACTCAACCATGCCGCAATCAGCCGCGCCCGCGATGTCAACGGCGAGAGCATCTACGCCTTTCGCGCCAACTGCTCGTACCGCCATCATTTCGAGAACTGGTTTGTCCAGGATCAGGCCGTGCCCGGCAAAATCCATGAGATGGAGTCCTATCACGGCATGCTTGCGTGCGTCAGTGCTGGTGCCGGCCTGGCGTTGATGCCGCGCAGCATGCTCGACAGCATGCCGGGGCTGAGCACGGTCAGCGTTTGGCCGTTGTCGGAAGACTTTCGGTACTTGCAGACCTGGCTGGTGTGGCGGCGCGGTACTGTGTCGCGCAGCTTGAGTATGTTTATCAAGCTGCTGGAGGAGCGGCGGGCGCTGGCAAGCGCTGCCTAGTGTTTATCCCGACTGGGCACATCACCCGGCCGGTCGATATCCAGCAACACCCCAGGATCGCCCAATTCAATATTGCGCACCGCCTGCGGATTGCCCAGCAGCACGCTGCGGGCGCCTTCATCGCCGGTCAGGGTGCACAACTGCGGCCACCAGGCGCGACCGAACAGCACCGGGTGGCCGGGCTTGCCTTGATACGTCGGGCGGATGATCAGGCGACTGTCCGCTCTGGCCAGCAGCGCGGCGAGGGTGGCGGGCTGGATGAACGGCATGTCACCCAGCATCACCAGCAAGCCCTGAGCAGTGGACGCGTTGCTGATCTGCCCGACGCTGGTAGCGATGCTGTGGCCAAGGCCAAGCCGGCTGCTGCTCGATTGCAGGATGCGCACGTTATCAGCCACGCCGACCGGGGCAGGGTCGTCGTCACGCAGCGCCAGCCAGACTTCGCTCAACTGCGCGCAAGGCAGTTGCAGGCTGGCCTGCAGCAGGGTCTGGCCGCTGCTCAGCAGGTGCTGGCGTTTGTCACTGCCAAAACGGCGGCTGTGGCCGGCGGCGAGTACCAGTGCGGCTACGGTGCATGGCATCCAGTGGTGTTCCTTGGCATATCAACGGTGGGCTGGCCGCTAGACTACCTCAACCCCGGCTTGCTGGCGCAGGCACGGCCGCACGCCATCACCCGGCAGGCTCGGGTATGATGCCAACCCCTATCGTTGCCAGAGGCCCGCCACCATGACCTTGAACGCTGAACAGATCGGCGAATACCGTGCATTTGCCGAGCAGTTGGCACAGGCCGCTGCGGCTGCGATCCAGCCGTATTTTCGCGCCAACCTGGCGGTCGAGGACAAGGGCGGGCGCCTGTACGACCCGGTAACTGTGGCCGACAAGGCCGCAGAAGACGCCATGCGCTCGCTGATCCAGCAACGCTACCCAAGCCACGGCATCCTTGGTGAAGAGCAGGGCGTGGCGGTTGGTAGCAGCCCGCTGACCTGGGTGCTTGATCCGATCGATGGCACCCGCGCCTTCATCACCGGGCTGCCGCTGTGGGGCACGTTGATCGCGCTCAACGACGGCACCAAGCCGGTGGTCGGGGTGATGAACCAGCCGTTTACCGGCGAGCGTTTCATCGGTACCCCAGAGGGAGCCTGGCTCGGCAGCACACCGCTGAAGACCCGTGCCTGCAGCGATTTGGCCTCTGCCACCCTGATGTGCACCACGCCGGACATGTTCGATACCGAGGCGCGCAAGGCCGCCTTTGAAGCCGTTGCCGGCCAGGCGCGGCTGATGCGCTATGGCGGCGACTGCTACGCCTATTGCATGCTCGCCAGTGGCTTTGTCGACGTGATCGTCGAGGCCAGCCTGCAGCCGTATGACGTGCAGGCGTTGATGCCGATCATCGAAGGGGCGGGCGGGGTGATCACCGCCTGGGATGGCAGCTCGGCGCAGAACGGCGGCTGTGTGGTGGCCTGCGGTGACCCTGCGTTGCATGCGCAAATGATCGAGTTGTTGCGTCACGCCATGTGACCGGCTGAGCCCTGCAATACCGTTGCGCAGGCCTGACTGGCCTGCGCAACTGCACTTTTTCGCCATTTCACGCTCTATGTCTGGTCAGGCAGAGCCGATCCCCGGCCCCGTCGTTGATCAAGACCCCGGTGCCGATGCTTGTCCCCGTATTGCGAACCTGCCCCCGCCTGCTGCTGGCCGGCGCCCTGAGCCTGCTGTGCGCGTGCACCGAGCAACAGGGCCGCGATATCGTCAGCCAGTTCAGTGACGGTAAACCCAGCGAGCTGTTCCAGACCAGTGTCGACCGCATGGCCACCCTGGCGATGCGCGACAACCTGCAAAGCCTCTACCTGCTGATGAACAAGCTGTACGCCCGCAATCCCAACCAGTGGAAGCAGTCCGGCTACCTTGACGCCGCTACCGCCGAGCGGCAGATTCGCCTGGCCATCGAGCAACGCCAGCCGCTGCCGCAGCTCGGTCAGCGGCGCGATCTGGCAGCCCTCAGCTACGCCCTGAGCCCGGAGTTCCGCGGCGATCGGGTCGGCGCCTTCATCTATGCCATCGGCAGTATGCTGATCACCGCCCACGGCGGACGCAGCGAGTTCTACATGACCGATGCGATCGACCCGCTGTTCGTCAACAACGCTGCGCGCAACATCGAGAAAGCCACCTGGATGCTCAGCCAGCGTCAGGACGCCAATGGCGTGCTGTTGCTGTTCTCCAACGAGATTTCCGAAGAAGGCAGCAACCTCAGCTTCGCGGTCGAGTTCGGCAAGATCGTCGCCCGGCTCGACCTGTTGGCGCAGATGCTCGACGAACGCTACCGGCGGATTGGCTTGAACTACGCGCAAAGCTTGTTGCTGATGAACTTCCTGCCAGTGCAATAGACCGCGCTAGAGCAGTGCCTTGATCGCCTGGCGATAGCGCGGGCCGGCCAGGCTCATGCTGTTATTATGGCTGGCACCAGGCACCAGGCACCAGCAGCAGGGTCTTGGGCTGCTGCGCGGCCTCGTACAATTGCTGGCTGAAGCGTGGCGGCACGTAGCGGTCGTCCTGGCCGTGCACCAGCAGTACCGGCATGCCGACCTGGTCGATCTTGTCGATCGAATCGAATTTTTGCGACAGCAGCCAGCGCACTGGCAGGGCGGTATCGGCTACCACAGCCGCAACATCGCCGAGCGAAGTGAAGGTCGATTCCAGGATCAAGCCGCGCGCAGCGCTCTGGCTGCCGTCTTTTTGCGCTTGGCGGCTCAGCTCGGCCGCAAGTTCCACGGCCACCGCGCCGCCGAGCGAGTGTCCGAAGATCAGCCGTTTGTTGCGGTCCGGTTGCAGCTGGGCAAAGCGCTCCCAGGCCACCTGCGCATCTTCATAGACGGTCGCCTCGGACGGCAGGTCGCCGCGGCTCTGGCCGAAGCCGCGGTAGTCCACGGCCAGGACCGAGTAACCCATGGCATGCAGTTGCTCGATGCGAAACAGCTGGCCGGTGAGGTTCCAGCGCACGCCGTGCAGGTAGAGGATGGCCGGTGCGTCGGCGCGCTGGGCTGGCCACCACCAGGCATGCAGGCTCTGGTTGGCGGTGAAGGTGCGCGGGCGCAGGTCGAGTTCCTGCACACCTGCGGGCAAGCCACGGAACCAGCTGGCCTGGCCGGGCTCGATGCGAAACACCAACTCGCGCTCCTTGTGTTGCAGCACGCTGCAGCCGGCCGGCAGGCCGATCATGAGCACGGCCATGCACAGCCAGCTGAGCCAGCGACGTTTGAGGTGAAGCAAAAGAGAAGAGGGCATGCAGGCGTTTTTAGCAGAAGCGCCGATTGCGGTGTGAGGAAAGTAACCGAGCGGTGTAGTCGGATGATTGCAAGCTGTGTCAGTAAAAAGGGCTATCAACCCTAGGCGAAGACTGATCTAGAGCCTGCGCCCATCGCCTGCGTTCGATAATCGGCCAATTGCTGGCCGCACGAGTGCGGTGTTCGCCCGGGCGTTACTGAGGTCTCATTGCCTGGCAGCGGTTGCATTGCGTAGTGTGTAGTCAAGCCACCGGTTGTCACTTCCCTGCTATACGCGGCGACCGGCCCGATAGACTGAGCGTGTACGACCGCAACCACTCACCGTTGAGGCAGTAGGAAGCGGCGACGATAACAATAATGAGCCGAGTGCCTTGCCTATGGAAAACCGCCTGTTGAGCGAGCGTAGCAGTGTGTTTCACCACGCTGATCCGTATGCCGTCTCCGATTACGTCAACCGGCATGTAGGCCAGCACTGCATCGGCCTGTCGCGCACCACCCATCCGCAAGCCAGCCTCAGCCACCGCAAACTGGCCGAGCTGGACCTGTGCCGCATCAGTTATGGCGGCAGCGTGCGGGTTACTTCGCCAGCGCTTGAAACGATCTACCACCTGCAGGTGTTGCTGCACGGCAATTGCCTGTGGCGCGGGCCACAGCGCGAGCATCACCTGGTGCCGGGCGAGTTGCTGTTGATCAACCCGGATGATCCGGTCGACCTGACCTACTCGCAAGACTGCGAAAAATTCATCCTCAAGGTGCCGACCCGGCTGCTCGAATCGATCTGCGACGAGCAGCGTTGGCAGCGGCCCAGCGGTGGCGTGCGGTTTTTGCGCAATCATTACCGGCTGGATGAGCTGGACGGCTTCGTCAACCTGCTGGGCATGGTCTGCCATGAGGCGGAGGTCAGTGACTCGTTGCCGCGGGTGCAGGGCCACTACAGCCAGATCGTCGCCAGCAAGCTGCTGACCTTGATGAGCACCAATGTTCAGCGGGAGAACCTCGGCGCGCCGGGCGCCAGCCTGGAGCGCATCCTTGATTACATCGAGCGCAACCTCAAGCTTGAGCTGCCGGCGGAGGCGTTGGCCGAGCAGGCCTGCATGAGCCTGCGCTCGTTGTATGCGCTGTTCGATCGGCATCTGGGCACCACGCCCAAGCAGTATGTACGCCAGCGCAAGCTGCAGCGCCTGCACGAGTGTCTGGCCGACCCGAGCTGCTCGGTGCGCAGCGTGACCGAGCTGGCGATGGATTACGGCTTCATGCACTTGGGCCGCTTTGCCGAGAGCTACCGCCAGCAATTCGCCGAATTGCCTTCGGAAACCTTCAAACGCCGCCCCTGAACCTGCGCTGGCGCCGCCCTGGCGCCACACCCTCAGCCTCCTGCAACAAGCCTGCAGAAAACGGATAGTACTCTGCACAATCCGGATATTGCCCCCGCCGCGCTCGTCCTAACCTGACCTGGTCTGAACAATAACAATGGAGACCCTGGCCATGTTCCTGGGATTCGACTACCTCAATGCCATGCTCGAGGACGACCGGGAATCGGGCGTCTACCGCTGTAAGCGGGAGATGTTCACCGACCCGCGCCTGTTTGACCTGGAGATGAAACACATCTTCGAAGGTAACTGGATCTACCTGGCCCACGAAAGCCAGATCCCTGAAAAGAACGACTTCCTGTCGCTGACCATGGGCCGCCAGCCGGTGTTCATCGCGCGCAACAAGGATGGCCAGCTGAACGCCTTCCTCAATGCCTGCAGCCACCGCGGAGCGATGCTCTGCCGGCACAAACGCGGTAACCGTGCCAGCTACACCTGCCCGTTCCACGGCTGGACCTTCAATAACAGTGGCAAGCTGCTCAAGGTCAAAGACCCGAGCAATGCCGGTTACCCAGCCAGCTTCAACTGCGACGGCTCGCACGACCTGACCAAGGTGGCGCGCTTCGAGTCGTACCGCGGCTTCCTCTTCGGCAGCCTCAATGCCGATGTGAAACCACTGCTCGAGCACTTGGGCGAATCGGCCAAGATCATCGACATGATCGTCGACCAGTCGCCCGAGGGCCTGGAAGTGCTGCGTGGCTCCAGCTCCTACATCTACGAAGGCAACTGGAAGCTCACTGCCGAAAACGGCGCCGACGGCTACCACGTAAGCTCGGTGCACTGGAATTACGCCGCTACCCAGAACCAGCGCAAGCAACGCGAAAGCGCTGCCGAGATCAAGACCATGAGCGCCGGTGCCTGGGCCAAACAGGGCGGCGGCTTCTACTCGTTCGACCATGGCCACCTGCTGCTGTGGACGCGCTGGGCCAACCCCGAAGACCGCCCGGCCTACGAGCGCCGCGAGCAACTGGCGGCAGATTTCGGCCAGGCCCGTGCCGACTGGATGATCGAGAACTCGCGCAACCTGTGCCTGTACCCGAACGTGTACCTGATGGACCAGTTCAGCTCGCAGATCCGCATCGCCCGCCCAATTTCGGTGAACAAGACCGAAATCACCATCTACTGCATCGCACCCAAGGGCGAGAGCAGCGAGGCCCGCGCCAAGCGCATCCGCCAGTACGAAGACTTCTTCAACGTCAGTGGCATGGCCACCCCGGATGACCTCGAAGAGTTCCGCTCGTGCCAGACCGGCTACGGCGGCGGCACTGGCTGGAACGACATGTCGCGCGGCGCCGAGCATTGGGTCGAAGGGGCCGACGAGGCCGCCCGCGAGATCGAGCTCAAGCCATTGCTGTCAGGCGTGCGCACCGAAGATGAAGGCCTGTTCGTGCTGCAGCACAAGTATTGGCAGGAAACCATGCTCAAGGCACTCGAGCAGGAGCCGCAGCTGATCCCAGTGGAGGCCGTGCGATGAGCACTTTATACGACACCGTGCGCGACTTTCTCTACCGCGAAGCGCGCTACCTAGACGATGGTCAGTGGGAGCAGTGGCTGGAGCTGTATGCCAGCGATGCGACCTTCTGGATGCCATCGTGGGATGACAACGACCAGCTCACCGAAGACCCGCAAAGCGAGATTTCCCTGATCTGGTACGGCAACCGAGGAGGGCTGGAGGACCGCGTGTTCCGCATCCAGACCGAGCGCTCAAGTGCCACAGTTCCGGATACCCGCACCTCGCACAACCTGAGCAATATCGAGATTGTCGAGCACAGTGGCGAGCAGTGTCAGGTGCGCTTCAACTGGCACACCCTGAGCTTTCGCTACAAGACCACCGACAGTTATTTCGGCAGCAGCTTTTACACCCTGGATCTGCGCGGCGAGCAGCCGCTGATCAAGGCCAAGAAAGTGGTGCTGAAGAACGACTACGTTCGCCAGGTCATCGACATCTACCACATCTGACTTCTGGTCAAGACGAGTACTGACCGGCGTGCCGCAGGGCGCGCTGCGGGCAGGCTCGTGCGCGAGGTGCAACATGAGCTTCCAGATCGCACTCAATTTCGAAGACGGGATCACCCGCTTCATCAATGCCGAAGGCCAGGAAACCGTTGCCGATGCAGCCTATCGGCAAGGTATCAACATCCCCCTGGACTGCCGTGACGGCGCCTGCGGCACCTGCAAGTGCAAGGCCGAGGCGGGTAGCTATGCGCTGGGTGAGGACTTCATCGAAGACGCCCTCAGCACAGAAGAAATCAGCCAGGGTTACGTGCTGACCTGCCAGATGCGCGCTGAATCCGACTGCGTGCTACGCATCCCGGCATCGTCGCAGCTGTGCAAAGCCGAGCAGGGCAGTTTCCAGGCCGAGATCAGCGATGTGCGCCAGCTGTCGGCCAGCACCATTGCCCTGTCGATCAAGGGTGAAGCGCTGAGCAGCCTGGCCTTCTTGCCAGGCCAGTACGTCAACCTGCAGGTGCCGGGCAGCGGTCAGAGCCGCGCGTATTCGTTCAGTTCGTTGCCCAAGGATGGCGAAGTCAGCTTCCTCATCCGCAACGTTCCCGGCGGCCTGATGAGCAGCTTCCTTACCAGTCTGGCCAAGGCCGGCGACAGCATGAGCCTGGCCGGCCCGCTGGGTAGCTTCTACCTGCGCCCGATCCAGCGGCCGCTGTTGCTGCTGGCCGGCGGCACCGGCCTGGCGCCGTTCACGGCGATGCTGGAAAAGATCGCCGACGTCGGCAGCGCGCATCCACTGCACCTGATCTACGGCGTGACCAACGATTTCGACCTGGTCGAGCTCGACCGCTTGCAGGCGCTGGCTGCGCGCATCAGTAACTTCACCTACAGCGCCTGCGTGGCGAACCCTGACAGTAAGTACCCGCAAAAGGGCTACGTCACCCAGCATATCGAACCGGCGCACCTGAACAACGGCGATGTCGACGTGTACCTGTGCGGCCCGCCGCCGATGGTCGAGGCGGTCAGCCAGTACATCCGCGAACAGGGCATCACTCCGGCCAACTTCTATTACGAGAAGTTCGCCGCCGCGGCCTGAGTTTCCTTGGGGGCTGGCCGCATCGTGCGGGTGCGGCTGGCCTCTTTTTTATTGCCAATGGCAGCAGCGTCGCCGCGTGCAGACGAAGGCGGCGCTGGGGAGAGCAGAGATGAGCAACAGATTCCAAGGCAAGGTCGCGCTGGTCACCGGCGCGGCCCAGGGCATTGGCCGCGGCGTGTGCTGGCGGCTCAAGGCCGAAGGCGCTCAAGTGGTAGCCGTAGACCGTTCCGAGCTGGTTCATGAACTGGCCGGCGAGGGCACGCTGACGCTGATCGCCGACCTCGAGCAGCACGCCGAGTGCGCCCGGGTCATGGCCAGCGCGGTCGAGCGCTTTGGCCGGATCGACATCCTCGTCAACAACGTCGGCGGGACCATCTGGGCCAAGCCGTTCGAGCACTATGAGCCGGAACAGATCGAGGCCGAAGTACGCCGTTCGCTGTTCCCGACCCTGTGGTGCTGCCATGCAGCGCTGCCGTACATGCTCGAGCGTGGTGCCGGCGCCATCGTCAATGTGTCGTCGATTGCCACCCGCAGCATCAACCGCGTGCCCTATGGCGCAGCCAAGGGCGGCGTCAACGCACTCACCGCCTGCCTGGCCTTCGAGACCGCCGAGCGCGGCATTCGGGTCAACGCCACTGCGCCCGGCGGCACCGAAGCGCCACCCCGGCGGGTGCCGCGCAACAGCGATGCGCAGAGCGAGCAGGACAAGGCCTGGTACCAGCAGATCGTTGCCCAGACCTTGGACAGCAGCCTGATGAAGCGCTACGCGAGCATCGATGAGCAAGTCAGCGCGATCCTTTTCCTAGCCTCCGACGAGGCCTCTTACATCACCGGCGTGACCCTGCCGGTCGGCGGCGGCGACCTCGGCTGACAGTCGCCCAGCCTGCGTTTACCTCTCACAACAAAAACAACAGAGACCGATGCCATGCGAACCCTGGATGTTCACCCGATCATTGATAACGCGCGCTTTTCACCGTTCCACTGGATGGTCATGGCCTGGTGCGGCCTGCTGCTGGTATTCGACGGCTACGACCTGTTCATCTATGGCGTAGTGCTGCCGGTGATCATGAAAGAGTGGGGCCTGACCCCGCTGCAAGCCGGCGCGCTGGGCAGCTACGCGCTGTTCGGCATGATGTTCGGTGCGCTGCTGTTCGGTAGCCTGGCGGACCGGATCGGGCGCAAGAAGGGCATCGCCATCTGTTTCGCGTTGTTCTCCGGCGCGACCATCCTCAACGGCTTTGCCAGCAGCCCCAGCGAGTTCGGCATCTACCGCTTCATCGCCGGGCTCGGCTGCGGCGGCTTGATGCCCAATGCCGTGGCGTTGATGAACGAGTACGCACCCAAACGCCTGCGCAGCACGCTGGTGGCGATCATGTTCAGCGGTTACTCGCTGGGCGGCATGCTTTCGGCAGGTGTCGGCATCTTCTTGCTGCCGCGCTTTGGTTGGGAGTCGATGTTCTTTGCCGCAGCGCTGCCGTTGCTGCTGCTGCCGGTGATCCTCTACTACCTGCCCGAGTCGATTGGTTTTCTGGTGCGCCAGGGCCGTACCGACGAAGCTCGTGCGCTGCTCAAACGTCTTGATCCGGACTGCGACGTGCAGGCCGACGATGTGTTGCAGGCGAGCGAGCGCAAAGGCAAGGGCGCGTCGGTGCTGGAGCTTTTTCGTGACGGCCTGGCGGTGCGCACCCTGGCCCTGTGGCTGGCGTTTTTCTGCTGCCTGCTGATGGTCTATGCGCTCAGCTCGTGGCTGCCGAAACTGATGGCCAACGCCGGCTATAGCCTGGGTTCAAGCCTGTCGTTCCTGCTGGCACTGAACTTCGGCGGCATGGCCGGGGCAATTCTCGGCGGCTGGCTGGGTGATCGCTACAACCTGGTCAAGGTCAAGATCGCCTTCTTTGTCGCGGCGGCGCTGTCGATCAGCCTGCTTGGGGTTAACAGCCCGATGCCAGTGCTGTACCTGCTGATCTTCATTGCCGGCGCCACCACCATTGGCACACAAATCCTGCTGTATGCCGGCGCGGCCCAGCTCTATGGCCTGTCGATGCGCTCGACCGGCCTCGGTTGGGCCTCCGGTATCGGCCGCAACGGCGCCATCGTCGGCCCGCTGCTGGGCGGCGCGCTGATGGGCATCAACCTGCCGCTGCAACTCAACTTCATCGCCTTTGCCATCCCCGGCGCGGTTGCCGCGCTGGCCATGGCCGTGCACCTGGCCAGCAGCCGGCGCCACGGCCTGGCCACGCTGGCGCAGGCGTAACCCTTTGACTGACGCAACTGGAGGTCTTGCATGACAAGCCCGACTATCGACCGGCTGGAGGCGATCATCGTCGACCTGCCGACCATTCGCCCGCACAAGCTGGCGATGCACACCATGCAGCAGCAGACCTTGGTGGTGCTGCGCCTGCGCTGCAGCGACGGCGTCGAAGGCATTGGTGAAGCGACCACCATCGGTGGCCTGGCCTATGGCTACGAAAGCCCGGAAGGGATCAAGGCCAACATCGACGCGCACCTGGCTCCGGCGCTGGTCGGCCTGCCAGCCGACAACATCAATGCCGCCATGCTCAAGCTGGCCAAGCTGGCCAAGGGCAACACCTTCGCCAAGTCGGGCATCGAAAGTGCCCTGCTCGACGCGCAGGGCAAACGCCTGGGCCTGGCGGTCAGCGAGTTGCTCGGTGGCCGGGTGCGCGACAGCCTCGAAGTAGCCTGGACCCTCGCCAGTGGCGACACCGCCTGCGACATCGCTGAAGCCGAGCACATGCTTGAGATCCGCCGCCATCGGCTGTTCAAGCTGAAGATCGGCGCCAATCCGCTGGAGCAGGACCTGCGCCACGTGGTGGCAATCAAGCGTGAGCTGGGCGAGCGCGCCAGCGTGCGCGTCGACGTCAATCAGTACTGGGATGAGTCGCAGGCCTTGCGTGCCTGCCAGGTGCTTGGCGACAACGGCATCGACCTGATCGAGCAGCCGATCGCGCGGATCAACCGCAGCGGGCAAGTCCGCCTCAACCAGCGCAGCCCGGCACCGATCATGGCCGACGAGTCGATCGAAAGCGTGGAAGACGCCTTCAGCCTCGCCGCCGACGGCGCTGCCAGCGTGTTCGCCTTGAAGATCGCCAAGAACGGCGGCCCCCGCGCCGTGCTGCGTACCGCGCAGATCGCCGAAGCCGCCGGCATCGCCCTGTACGGCGGCACCATGCTCGAAGGCGCGGTCGGCACCCTGGCCTCGGCCCACGCCTTTTTGACCCTACGCCAGCTGACCTGGGGCACCGAGCTGTTCGGGCCGCTGCTGCTGACCGAAGACATCGTCGAGCAGCCGCTGCGCTACAGCGACTTCCAACTGCATGTACCACGCACGCCCGGATTGGGCCTGAACCTGGATGAAACCCGCCTGGCGCGTTTCGCCCGGCGCTGATTGCGACCTTACCCAAGGAGAAACCCATGCTGTTCCACGTGAAGATGACCGTGAACCTGCCCGTCGACATGGACCCGGCCCGGGCCGCCCAGCTCAAGGCTGACGAAAAGCAGCTGGCCCAGCGCCTGCAACGCGACGGTACCTGGCGTCACCTGTGGCGCATTGCCGGGCACTACGCCAACTACAGCGTGTTCGACGTGCCCAGTGTCGAGGCGCTGCACGACACCCTGATGCAGTTGCCGCTGTTCCCGTATATGGCCATCGAAGTGACCGGCCTGTGCCGGCATCCCTCGTCAGTCCACAGCGACGACCGTTGATCGAGCCCGACTCGCCCAGGAACAATTATTAGAGGTAAGCAAACATGACCGTGAAAATTTCCCACACTGGCGAACTGACCAAGTTCTTCGAACAAGCCGCAGGGTTTGCCAACGATGAAGGCAGCCCTCGGCTCAAGCAGATCATCCTGCGCGTCCTGCAGGACAGCGCGCGCCTGATCGAGGACCTTGAGATCAGCGAAAACGAGTTCTGGCACGCCGTTGACTATCTCAACCGCCTGGGCGGTCGTGGTGAGGCGGGGTTGCTGGTCGCCGGCCTTGGTATCGAGCACTTTCTCGACCTGTTGCAGGACGCCAAGGACGCCGCCGTCGGCCTTGCCGGTGGCACTCCGCGCACCATCGAGGGGCCGTTGTATGTCGCCGGCGCGCCCATTGCCACGGGCCAGGTGCGCATGGACGATGGCAGCGAGGAGGGCGTAGCCACGGTGATGTTCCTCGAAGGCCAGGTGCTCGATCCGGCTGGCCAGCCTGTGCCCGGCGCCACGGTTGACCTGTGGCATGCCAACACCCGTGGCACTTACTCGTTCTTCGACCAAAGCCAGTCCGAATACAACCTGCGTCGGCGCATTGTCACCGATGCCGAGGGCTATTACCGCGCGCGCTCGATCGTGCCATCGGGTTACGGCTGTGACCCGCAAGGCCCGACCCAGGAGTGCCTGGACCTGCTCGGCCGGCATGGCCAGCGCCCGGCGCACATCCACTTCTTCATCTCGGCGCCGGGCTATCGGCACCTGACCACGCAGATCAACCTGGCTGGCGACAAGTACCTGTGGGACGACTTCGCCTACGCCACCCGTGACGGCCTGGTCGGCGAAGTGCAGATGCGCGAAGACGGCGCGCGGGGCGTGAGCGGGCGCTATGTCGAGCTGCGCTTCGACTTCCTGCTGCAGCGCGCGCCGGACAGCGAGGCCGAGCAACGCAGTGGTCGGCCGCGGGCGTTGCAGCAGGTGTAATCGGCCTCACTTGATGTTGCTTGAACAACCCATGCCGGACATCCCGTCCGGCCCCGGTCTGGCCAGAGGTCCCATGAAAGACCTGATCAAGGATTGTTCGTTGTCTGCCATCGTCGCCGGCCTGCTGGCGACGATGATTTCCTACGCCGGCCCGCTGGTGATCATCTTCCATGCTGCCGAGGCTGCGGGCCTGTCCCACGGCCAGTTGTCGTCTTGGGTGTGGGCCGTGTCGATGGGCAGCGCCGTGCTTGGCGCGGTATTGACCCTGCGTTATCGGGTGCCGGTGGTTATCGCCTGGTCGATTCCAGGCTCGGCACTGCTGGTGACTGCGCTGCCGCAGATTGGTCTCGAGCAAGCGGTCGGCGCCTATCTGGTGGCCAATCTGATCTTGCTGTTGATTGGCCTGAGTGGTGCGTTCGACGGCTTGATCGCACGCCTGCCGGGCTCGATTGCGGCAGGCATGCAGGCCGGCATTCTGTTCAGCTTTGGCGTTGAAGTGTTTCGCGCCTTGCCGGTGCAACCGACGCTGGTCGTGGCGATGTTCATCACTTATGTACTGATGCGGCGCTTGCAGCCCCGCTATGCGGTGGCGGCGGTTTTGGCCGTTGGCGCGTTGATCACAGTGCTCAGCGGCCAGCTGCGCAGTGAGGCGCTGGTCCTGGAGTTTGCTACCGCGCGGTTGATCACCCCGCAATTCAGCCTGTCGGCAGTGTTCAGCCTGGCTTTGCCGCTGGTGCTGGTGGCCCTGACCGGGCAGTTCATGCCGGGCATGGCCGTGCTGCGCAATGCTGGTTATCAGACGCCGGCAAGCCCGTTGATCAGTGCCAGTGCCCTGGGCGGCATGCTGCTGGCGCCGTTCGGCTGCCACGGACTCAACCTCGCCGCCGTCACGGCCAGCCTGTGCACCGGCCGCGAGGCCCACGAAGACCCGCGCCGACGCTACATCGCGGCATTGGCCGGCAGTGGCTTGTATCTGCTGCTGGGCATCGCCGGCGCGACCCTGATGTCGTTGTTTGCCGCTTTTCCTGCTGCATTGATTGCCGCCCTGGCGGGGCTCGCCTTGTATGGCGCGATCAGCGAGGCACTGGCCCGCAGCCTGGCCGAACCGAGCGAGCGTGATGCCGGGTTGTTCACCTTTCTGGTGACGGCCTCCGGTGTTGCCTTTCTGGGCTTGTCGGCAGCGTTCTGGGGCTTGCTGTTTGGCCTCTGTGCGCATGCCTTGCTGCGTTTGCGGCGGCCGCAGGCGGGGGATGCCTTGCACCGTAACTCCTGAAAAACCGTAGTGCAAAACCGTAGTAGCGATCCATCCATAAAAACAAGATCAAGAGAGCTTCGCAATGAACCCTAACCCCTGTGTCGCCCTGGGCATAACCTTGCTCAGCCAACCCTTGCTGGCTGCCGAAAGCGGTTTTTTCGAAGATGCCAAAGCCAGCCTCAGTGCTCGCAACTACTATTTCAGCCGGGATTTCTCTGACATCGTCGGCGCCAACCATCAGTCCAAGGCCGAGGAGTGGGCCCAGGGCTTCATCCTCGATTTCAAGTCCGGCTACACCCCTGGCCCGATCGGTTTCGGCGTGGATGCACTGGGCTTGCTCGGGGTTCGCCTCGACAGCAGCCCGGACCGGGTCAACAGCGGACTGTTGCCAGTGCATGGCGACGGGCGTGCGGCTAGCGATTACAGTCGCCTGGCTGGCACCTTCAAAGCACGCGTGTCGCAAACCGAGCTGCGCGTTGGCGAGCTGCAGCCGAATCTGCCGGTGCTGACCTTCAGCGACATTCGCCTGCTGCCACCCACCTATCAGGGCGTCAGCCTCAACTCTGCCGAGATCAACGGGCTGACCGTGCAGGTTGGGCATTTGTCTTCGACGCACCTGCGCAACGAAGGCGGGGATGACAAGCTCAACGCCATGCTTGGCCATGTGCCGATGCGCCAGGTCGCGAGTGACGCGTTCAATTACCTGGGCGGTGACTATGTCTTCAATGACAAGCAGACCAGCGCCAGCCTGTGGTATGGCCAGCTCGAAGACATCTACCAGCAGGGCTTTGTCGGCCTCAAGCACAGCAAGCCGTTCGGCGACTGGGTCCTCAGCGCCAACCTGGGTTATTTCACTGCCCGCGAGGACGGCGATGCCTTGCTTGGCCAGATCGACAACCAGGCGTTCTTCTCGTTGCTGACAGCCCGGCATGGCGGACACAGCTTTCACGTCGGCTATCAGGGCATCTATGGCGAAAGCCCGTTTCCACGGGTATTTGCCAATATCACCCCGCTGGGCAATGAGGTGCCCACCTATGAGTTTGCCTACACCGATGAGCGCTCCTATCAAGCGCGCTATGACTACAACTTCGCGGCCATGGGCATCCCTGGCCTGACCGCGACGGTGCGCTACATAACCGGCAACAATGTCGATACTGGCCGCGGCTTCGAGGGCAAGGACCGCGAGCGCGATCTGGATATTGGTTATGCGGTGCAGAGCGGGGTGTTCAAGGGTTTGGGGATTCGTGTCAGAAACGCGGTGGCGCGCTCGAATTATCGCAGCGATATCGACGAGAACCGGCTGATTCTGGCCTACACCTGGCAGTTGCTGTGAGCCCCGCGCCGCTCACAGAAGGCTGAGTTGCCAGCCCGCTGCAAACGCTGCGCTGCGGCGATAGCGTTTGCACGGTGGCCGGCAATGCAGGTAGGTTGCCAGCAGACTTTTTGTGGAAACCTGACCCTTGGACTCACTCACTCAAGCGGTGCTCGGCGCAGCGCTGCAAGGCACGGTGCTAGGCCGTATTCAAGGCCGCCGGGCATTGCTCTACGGCGCCGCCCTGGGCACCTTGCCAGACCTCGACGTGATCATCCGCTATGCCGATCCGGTGTCGCAGATGACCTTCCACCGTGGTTTCTCGCATTCACTGTTCGTGCTCACCGGCCTGGCCTTGTTGTTGGCCTGGTTGGTGACCTGGCTTGGCCATAAGTACTGGCCGGAGCGCGGCTATCGCTGGCCAAGGCTGTTTGCCGCGTTCTGGCTGGTGCTCATCACGCATCCGGTACTTGATGCCTTCACCGTGTATGGCACCCAGTTGTTCTGGCCGTTGCAACTGATTCCGGAAAGTTGGGCGGCGGTGTTCATCATTGATCCGGTGTACACGTTGCCGCTGTTATTTACTGTGCTGTTCGCGGCGATTCGCGGCATGCAGGGCAGGGCGATTGCGTTGATGACTTGTGCATTGCTGTTCAGTACGGCCTACCTCGGCTTTGGCGTGGGCGCGCGTATGCATGCCGAGCAGCGCTTTGCGGCTGCTTTGGATCAGCAAGGCGTAGCAGTGACCGAAGTGCGTGCCGTGCCTATCGCCTTTAACAGTCTGGTCTGGCGGGTGATGGCGAAAACCGCGGACGGCCATTACTTCGAGGGCGTCAGCAGCGTGTTCGATCGCGAGCCGCCGGAAATGCTGCGGCATTCGCGCAACCTCGACGCAGCCAAGCCTCTTGGTAAGGACCCACTGCACGCGCGTCTGCGCTGGTTCACGGGAGACTGGCTGCGTTACGACGAGGTCGGTGATGCCTTGGTGGTGACCGACCTGCGCATGGGCATTCCCGGCAACTACACGTTCCGCTTCCAGATGGCCAGCCGCGACAGCACTGGCCAGTGGATCGTCGGCACGCCAACAGCCTGGTCAGGCACATCGGCCAACTCGATGTTCAACCTGGAAGACCTTGCTCTGATCTGGCGCCGCATCATTCACCAACAACCGCCGATGCCGTTGGCGGCATGGACCGCCAAGTACCTGCAGCCAATGGCGAGCAGCGAGTCCGGACAATAACCGTGCGCTCCGCCGGGCTGGATTTGGTCAAGTGGACGGCGATCGTGACCATGGTCGCCGACCACCTGCGTTACCTATGGCCAGCTGCCGACGGCTTGTTCGTCATCGGCCGGCTGGCATTTCCGTTGTTCTGCCTGGCGTTGGCAATCAACGTCGGGCGCAGCGACCCGGCTATGTGGCCCAGCCGCAGCGCGGCGCGCTATCTCGGTTGGCTGCTGGTATTTGGCGTGCTGTCCGAAGGCCCGTACCGCTGGCTGGACACCGGTTCGCAGACGCTAAACGTGATCCCGACCCTGACGCTCGGGTTGTTGCTGGCTTGGGCAATACACCATCGACAGGCGCTGGCCTGCCTGCTCGGCTTGAGCGCTGCGCTGACTGCAGCGCTGTTCAGTGATCACCTGATGTACGGCTTGCCTGGCGTCCTGCTCCCCGCCGCGATACTGATCGCCAGGCGCTACGGCGGCGCCGGCTGGCTGCTGCCGTGTGCGTTGGCGGTGGCGGGCAACGTGACCAACAGTTGGTTACGTGCGCATCCGTTGCAACCCATCGCCCTGGTCATCCTGAGCACCGCAGCAATGTCGTTGCCAATAGGCCTGTGGCTGGCGCGTCAGGAACGCTGGCAGGTATCGCGGGTCGGGCGCTGGGGTTATGCGTTCTATCCGCTGCACCTGGCGCTTATCGCCGGCCTGCAACGTCTGGCCGCAGCCCTTGGTATTTAGCGCGAGGGCCGCGTACAACCAATGCCACCCCGACCCCCTACCCAAGTAGCATTCGGCTGAGCCGCATGCTTGCCTATCCTGCGGCCATGGCTGTATCTCTCTCGGAAATCGACTTATGAGCGAAGGCGTCTTCAGCGCACTGTCGCGGGCTACCTGCGCTACTCAGGCAGCCGGTGAGCTGGCTGATCAACTGCGGCATGCCGAGCTAGGCTTTGTGCTGTTTTTCTGCTCTGCCGAATACGATCTGCCGGCATTGGCGGCTGCGCTACAGGCGCAATTTCCGGCGGTGGGGCTGGCCGGCTGCACCAGCGCCGGCGAACTGACCCCGGAGGGCTATGCGCGCGGTTGTATCACCGCGGTCGGTTTCGACCGGCGCTACTTCTCCATCGCCGCTGGCCTGGTGGAAGCGGTACCCGGTTTCAGCCTGCTCGACGCGCAGGCGCTGGTTGCCCAGCTGGTCGAAGACTGCCGACGCAACAGCCTGGCACCGATCAAGGCGCACAGCTTTGCCTTGACCCTGTTCGACGGCCTGTCCAGCCGGGAAGAGGTGGTGCTGGCTGCCTTGGCAGCGGCGCTGGGCGATATCCCGCAGTTCGGCGGTTCGGCAGGTGATGACAATCACCTCAGCCGCACTCATGTGTATTACAACGGTGCCTTCCACAGCGGTGCGGCGGTTTTGTTGCTGGTCAATACCTGGCTGGAGTTCGAGGTGTTCAGCGCCGATCACATTCAGCCGCGCAGCGAGAAACTGGTGGTGACCCGCGCTGACCGTCAGTTACGCCGGGTCTATGAGCTGAACGCCGAGCCGGCAGCCGCTGAATACGCCCAGTTGATCGGTGTACCCGTGGGCGCGCTCGATCATCGGCTGTTTGCGGCGCACCCGCTGGCGCTGCGGATCAACCAGAACCACTACGTGCGGGCCATTCAGCAGGTACATGAGGATGGCAGCCTGAGCTTCTACTGCGCGGTGGAGAACGGCATCGTCCTCACCGCAATGCGCCCCGGTCCGCTGCTGGCCAACCTGCAATCGTTGTTCGAGGGCCTGCGCCAGCGCCTCGGGCCGTTGCTGCTGACCATCGGCTGCGACTGCGTACTGCGCCGTCTCGAGCTGGAGGGCGAGGGCGCTGCTGTGGCTGAGGTCAGCGCGTTGTTGCGCAGCCAGCAGGTGCTGGGCTTCAACACCTATGGGGAGCAGTTCAATGGCATGCACATCAACCAGACCTTCACCGGCGTTGCCATCGGACGGCCCCGCGAGCGCATCGCCAGCTGAGCAGATCAGCCAGCTGCAACGCGACAACCACAAGCTAAAGCGCATCAATGCAGCGTTGATCGAGCGGCTGGAGTCGGGTGCGGCGCGGCCGGACGATGCCTTTGCCGCGTTCCAGCACTCGGTGGTGCTGGCCGAGCAGGTGCGCGAGCGCACGGATGCCTTGAGCCAGGTATTGGTCGAACTCAAGGCCAGCCACCTGTTGCTCAGCGACGCGCATCACCGCGCCGAAACCGCCCACCAGCGGCTGGTGGATGCCATCGAGAGTATTTCCGATGCGTTCGTGCTGTTCGATGCCGACCTGCGCGTGGTGCTGTTCAACCGGCGCTTCAAGGCGCTCTGGGCCAACAGCCGGTTGCGCGTGGCCAGCGGTATGCAGCTGGTCGAGGTGAAACGCCTGATGCACAAACTGCTGCGCGAAGAACCCCGTGCCAGCAGCGACGAGCAACCGTTGTATCGGCTGCGCAACGAGCGCTGGTTGCAGGTCAGCGAACGGCCGACCCGCGACGGCGGCCGGGTGATGCTGTTTACTGATGTCACCCGGGTCAAGCTGCGTGAGAATCACCGCCGCGAGCAGGCCCTGGCGCATAAGTCGTACCTGCTGCAGCGGGCGGTCGACAACCTGTCGCAGGGGCTGGCCATGGTCAACGCCGAGGGCGTGCTCGAGCTGTGGAACCGACGCTTTCTCGAGGTCAGCGGCCTGGCACCGATTGCCAGCCATCGGCAGTTTGCCGACGTAATTGCCGACAGCGAGCTGGCCTTGCTGACGCCCGCCAGCCGCGACGACCACGGCCAGCCGCTGCCGGAGTTGGAGCAGCGCCTGTTCGACGGGCGCATGCTGGAAATTCGTACGCATCCATTGCCCACAGGCGGTTTCGTCAACACCTTCACCGATATCACCGAGCGCTACGCCCATGCCGAAGCGCTGCATCAGGCCTATCAGCACCTGGAACTGCGCGTGCACGAGCGCACCGCCGAACTGACCAGCCTCAATCGCCAATTGCTCGGCGAAATCAACCAGCGCCGGCGTATGGAAGCCAGCCTGCGCGATGCCAAGGCCGATGCCGAGCAGGCCACGCTGTCGAAAACCAAATTTCTCGCCGCAGTCAGCCATGACCTGTTGCAGCCGCTGAATGCCGCCCGGCTGTTTACCAGTGCCCTGCTCGAACAGCCTGGCGCAGGCCCGTTGATCCAGAACGTCAGCAACGCCCTGGATGGCGTCGAGAGCCTGCTCGGCACGCTGGTGGATATCTCCAAGCTCGACGCCGGGGTGATCCGCGCCGATGTCGCCAGTTTTGCCCTGAGCGACCTGCTCGACAACCTCGCGGCCGAGCACGCTACCGTCGCCGCCAGCGAGGGCTTGCGCCTTGACTACGTGCCGAGCCGCTTGCGCGTGCGCAGTGATATGCAGCTATTGGCGCGGATCCTGCGCAACCTGCTCAGCAACGCCGTACGCTACACCCCCCGCGGGCGGATCGTGCTCGGTTGCAGGCGGCGCGGCGACAAGGTGTTGATCGAGGTGTGGGATACCGGCATCGGCATCGCAGCGGACAAGTGCCGCGAAGTGTTCCAGGAGTTCAAACGTGGTGAGGCGCAGCGGCCGGACCAGGATCGCGGCCTGGGGCTGGGTCTGGCGATTGTCGACAAGATCGCCGGTATCCTCGGGCATCCCATCCAGCTGCGCTCGGTGCCCGGCAAAGGTTCGGTATTCTCGGTCGAAGTCCCGTGCTGCCAGCGCCCTGTGAGCAAATGCTTAGCGTTGCAGCAGGACATGCCTCACCTGCAATCGCTGCAGGGCGCGCGAATCTGGGTGCTGGATAACGACGGGGCGATCTGTGCCGGCATGCGCAGCTTGCTCGAACAGTGGGGCTGCAAGGTCACCACGGCGGCCAGTGAAGCGGACCTGCAGCGTCAGGTCGCCCTGCCACGGGCGCGAGTCGACCTGTTGATCGCCGATTATCACCTGGACCATGACCGCACCGGCATCGAGGCGGTAGCGGCGATCAACGCCTGCCGCGACCGGGCCATACCGGTGCTGATGATCACCGCCAATTACAGCAACGAGCTCAAGCAGCAAGTGCGCCTGCTTGGCCACACCCTGATGCACAAACCGGTGCGGCCGATGAAGCTCAAGACCGCGATCAGCCACCTGCTTGGGTCGTCAAGAGGCCGTTAGCGCGTAATGCCTTTCAAGTCATCTGCAATTCACCGGGTGCCACATCACCAAGACTTACGCGGACAAGGAGCGGCCTTGCCGGGGCGCCGGACCGGTCGGAAAGGCCAGCAGAGCTGGCCCGGCAATGTCGGCGGCGAAGCTGATGTCTGGGCCCGCTGCGCGCGCCTTTCGCGACACAAGGCCGCTACAGGGGCAGCGGCAGGTGAGCGGCCTCGTTAACGCGCCAGGCGGCCGCTGACGAAGTGGGCTACATCGTTGAAGCCTGGGGTCGAGGCGTGGCCTGGGGTCACCAGCGCATCGATGAAGGCTTCATCTTCGGCGGTGATTTTCACCTGCAGTGCCCCGGCATAGGTGTCCCACTGCGCTTCGGTGCGCGGCCCGACTATCGCCGAGCTGACCAGGCGATTGTTCAGCACCCAGGCAATCGCGAACTCGACGATACCGACGCCTTTGCCCTCGCAGTAGGCCTGGATCTTGCGCGCGATGGTCAGTGACTCCTGACGCCATTCCACTTCCATGATGCGCTTGTCCTGGCGCCCGGCACGGCTACCAGCGTCAGGCTCGGAACCCGGTGCGTACTTGCCGCTGAGCACGCCGCGTGCCAGTGGGCTGAACGGCACCACGCCGAGCCCGTGATAACCCGCAGCGGTCAACTGTTCAGGTTCGGCCTGGCGGTTGACGATGTTGTACAGCGGTTGGCTCACAACCGGCTTGGCCACACCCAGGCGCTCGGCCACGTTGCAGATCTCGGCGATGCGCCAGCCGCGGAAATTGGACACGCCCCAGTAACGGGTCTTGCCCTGTTGCAGCAGATCACCGATGGCTCTCACGGTTTCTTCCAGCGGCACGCTGTGGTCTTCGCGGTGCAGGTAGTAGATATCCAGGTAGTCGGTACCCATACGCGTCAGGCTGGCTTCGATGGCATTGAACAGATGCTTGCGCGACAGCCCGCTGCGGTTGGGCAAGCCGTCCACTGCACCGAATCCCGCTTTGGAGGCAACCACCCAGTCCTGCCGCTTGCGCGCCACCGCCTCGCCAACGATCTGCTCCGAGCGCCCGCCGTTGTAGACGTCGGCGGTGTCGACAAAGTTGACGCCTTGATCCCAGGCCTTGTCGATGATCCGCAGCGAATCCTCGGCGCTGGTCTGCTCGCCGAACATCATGCTGCCCAGGGTCAGGGCTGAAACCTGCAGGCCGCTTTGGCCAAGAGGGCGATAGAGCATGGGGAAGGTCCTTGAGTGGGGAGGGGGATGACCTTTTTTACAGGCAAGCGGTGGGGTTTGAAAGGGCAAAACAGCGGGGTTGTTGCCTGATCCTGCCTGTAAATGTGCGCGGCGTTGTGTCGCGCAGCGCCAACAGCATTTTCAAATACTCAACATGATGTTTATACGCAGCTGATAGTTAGCGAAATTCCTCACAACGCTATGGGATCTTTTTCCTGCCTGTGCTTATTGCCACGCGCACAACGAGACAGCGATGCTTGATGCAGCCTGGAGACGCAGTATCCGCCAGTAACCATGCCGCTGATTCGCAGTGCTGAGGTGCGTAGTGCTTAAAGATCAACCATCTGAAAATCGGCTGTTAGTTACTGTACTGATACTGATGAGCTTACTGGGGATATTCCCACTAGATGTGATACTTCCATCATTCCCAGCGTTGTCTTCACAATTTTCGGTGCCAACCCCAGATATCGCCTGGTCCATCAGCCTGTTCGCCGTTGGGGCCGCGCTGTCGCAGTGCTGGATCGGACCGCTATCCGATCGCCTTGGCCGTAAACGCCTGTTGTTAGTCGGACTGATAACGGCGGCGTCAGGTGCCGTGGGTTGTATTTATGCCTGGGACTTTTCGTCCTTCATGGTGTTCCGCTTGGTTCAGGCCGCTGGATGCGGTTGCTTTGTACTCAGCCATGCACTGGTTCAGGACCTGTATAGCGACCATCGGCGCAATTCGATGCGAATTTTGCTGACTACCGCCAGCGGTTTGTTTATCTCCCTATCACCGCTGGCAGGCAGTTTTTTGCAACAGTGGCTTGGTTGGCAGGGCAGCTTTCAGGCCTTTGTCGTGCTCGCGGCGTTAGCTGTGTTGCTGTGTAGTCTTTCGCTCACAGACGCCTCGCGTCCTGTCGCCCCACGGAGCGGCTATCGCACCTTGTTCAAGGATCGACGCTTCATAAGCTATTCGCTGCTGTCCGCAATGGCATTTGCCTGCCACTTCTCTTTCATTGTCACGTCACCCTTGCTGTTCATGGATCTGCTGGGGATGACCGACTACGCCTTTTCACTGATATTCATTGCTTACGGTGCGGCTTATATCATTGGCGGCGTGGTCGCCAGTGCCTTGAACAAACGCATCGAGGTGAGTGCACAGATCAGACTGGGGCTGCTTTTGATCGGCGTCGCTGGGTTGTCGCTGTTTCTCTGGCTGTACGTGCTGAATTTGACCGTCACCGGAATCATGCTGTCGATGGTGGTCTGCAGTGCCGGTACAACGATTGTGCGCCCGGCCGCGACTACCTGGGCGTTGAGCCTACACCCTGAGATTGCAGGGACGGCAGCCGCTCTGAATAACACGCTGGTATTTACCCTTGGCGGCTTGTGCAGCGCAGGGGTCGCGTTGGCAGAAGGGGACTTGCTGCAGGCATTAGCGATGGCATTCGTCCTTGCAGCGCTGATCGGGAGTCTGTTGCTGGGACGTCTTCGCAGCCTGCAATCGAAGCTTCTCCCGGACTGACACACCTGTTCCATTCCTGCGCCACGTGTGCCGAAACTGCGGCGACTCGTAGGCTCGCTGGCTTGCGTTCGACAGTGGACAAAGCTCTCTACGACGGGGCTTTCAGTGGTATCTCTGGTGCTGGCACAGCCGTTGCTCCTGTTGTTCACGACACATTCCCTGGGTGTCGCCAATAACAAGAACGGAGATTCCCCGATGACCCAATCAGGTCCGCACCGCCGGCCCATGCCGGGTGCCTTGATGAGAACCGCAGGTTGCGCCGTCCTGGCGTTGGCTTGCCTGGCCCCGGCGTTTGCCGCCGAGGTCGATGGCAAGCGCATAATCGACGCCGACAAAGAACCCGGCAACTGGATGAGCCATGGCCGTACCTACGATGAGCAGCGCTACAGCCCGCTGAACACCATCAACGACGGCAACGTCAATCAACTGGGCCTGGCCTGGAGCTACAAGCTCGATCTGGACCGCGGCGTCGAGGCCACGCCTATCGTGGTCGACGGCGTGATGTACACCACAGGGCCATTTTCGGTGGTGTATGCCCTGGACGCACGCAATGGCAAGCTGCTGTGGAAGTACGATCCGCAGTCCGATCGCCATCGGGCCGGTGAAGCCTGCTGCGATGCGGTCAACCGTGGCGTAGCCGTATGGCAGGGCAAGGTCTATGTCGGCGTGCTCGATGGCCGCCTGGAGGCCATCGATGCAAAGACCGGCAAGCGCGTATGGTCGGTCGACACCCGCAGCGACGACAAACGCAGCTACACCATCACCGGCGCGCCGCGTGTGGTCAATGGCAAGGTGGTGATCGGCAACGGCGGCGCCGAATTTGGCGTGCGTGGCTACGTCACCGCCTATGATGCCGAAACCGGCAAGCAGGCCTGGCGCTTCTTCACCGTGCCTGGCGACCCCAAGCTGCCGCCTGAAGACAAGGCGATGGAAATCGCCAGCAAGACCTGGCACGGCGATGCCTTTGTCGAGCAGGGCGGCGGTGGCACGGCGTGGGATTCGTTCGCCTATGACCCAGAACTGAACCTGCTCTATATCGGCGTCGGCAACGGCTCGCTGTGGGATCCGAAATGGCGCAGCCAGGCCAAGGGCGACAACCTGTTCCTGTCGTCGATCGTGGCGGTCAATGCCGATACCGGCGAATACGCCTGGCACTACCAGACCACGCCGGGCGATGCCTGGGACTTCACGGCCACCCAGCACATGATCCTCGCCGAACTGCCGATCAACGGCAAACAGCGCAAGGTATTGATGCAGGCGCCGAAAAACGGCTTCTTCTATGTACTCGACCGCGCCACCGGCGAGTTGCTCTCGGCGAAGAACATCGTGCCGGTCAACTGGGCCAAGGGCATCGACATGAAGACCGGCCGGCCAATCGTCGATGATGAGGCAGCTGCCTACTGGAAGGACGGCAAGCGCAAGCTGGTGACCCCGGCATTCTGGGGCGCACATGACTGGCACCCGATGTCCTACAACCCCAACACCGGGTTGGTGTACATCCCGGCGCACATCATGTCGGCCTACTACGAGCACATCCCGGACGCGCCCAAGCGTCACCCGTTCAAGAGCGTGTACCAGCTCGGCCTGCGCACCGGGATGATGCCCGAAGGCCCGGAAGGCCTGCTGGAAATGGCCAAAACCTGGTCAGGCAAGTTGATCGCCTGGGACCCGGTCAAGCAGGCGCCTGCCTGGGAAGTGCCGTATATCACCATCTTCAACGGCGGCACCCTGAGCACGGCGGGCAACCTGGTTTTCGAGGGCAGTGCCGATGGCCGGGTGATCGCCTACGCCGCCGACGATGGCAAAAAGCTCTGGGAATCACCGGCTGCCAGCGGCGTGATGGCTGCGCCGATCACGTATTCGGTAGATGGCGAGCAATACGTGACCTTCATGGCCGGCTGGGGCGGGGCGTTCTCGACCTTTGCCGGGGCCTTGTCGCTGCGCGCCGGCGTGCAGCCGTTCGCCCAGGTGCTGACCTACAAGATCGGCGGCAACGCCACCCTGCGTGAGCCACCACCGCCGGCCGACACGCCGAAACCGCCAGCGCTCACTGCTGACGAAAAAACCGTAGCCGCCGGTGCTGCGCTTTACGACGGCAACTGCTCGCAGTGCCATGGCATCCATGCCGTCAGCGGCGGCGTGCTGCCGGACCTGCGCAAGCTCACCGCGGAAAAACACCAGATGTTCCTCGGCATTCTCTATGGCGGGCGCATCCCGGACGGTATGCCTTCGTTCGCCGAAGCGCTCAAGCCTGAGCAGGTGGAACAGGTGCACCAATACCTGATCAAGCGCGCCCACGACCTGCAAAGCGAAGGCAGTGTCTGGCAGCGCTTCAGCGCCAAGCCCGCAGCCGCCACGCCGCTTGCCGACAATACCTCCAAGGAGTGACATGACGATGCGCGATAATCTGTACCAGAACTATATCGACAACGCTTTTGTGGCCAGCGAACAACTGATCGAGGTGTTCAACCCGGCCAACGGCGAGCTGTTGGGGGCGGTGCCGGAGTCACCCGTTGAGCAGGTCGAACGCGCGATTGACGCAGCGCGCCGTGCGCAGAAAGGCTGGGCGGCAAGACCTGCCATCGAGCGCGCCGGTTACTTGCGCCAGATCGCGACCAAGGTGCGGGCCAATGCCGAGCGCCTGGCGCGCATCATCACCCAGGAGCAGGGCAAGGTGCCGGCGTTGGCCTTGGTGGAGGTCAATTTCACTGCGGACTATCTTGACTACATGGCCGAATGGGCGCGCCGCCTGGAGGGCGAGGTGCTGAGCAGTGATCGGGCCAACGAACACATCTTCCTGCTGCGCAAACCCCTGGGCGTGGTTGCGGGGGTGCTGCCGTGGAATTTCCCGTTCTTCCTGATTGCGCGCAAGATGGCGCCGGCGCTGCTGACCGGCAACACCATCGTGATCAAACCCAGCGAAGAGACACCGATCAACTGCTACGAGTTTGCCCGGCTGGTGGCCGAAACCGATCTACCGCCAGGGGTGTTCAACGTGGTCGGCGGCAAAGGTGCAAGTGTCGGCCACAGCCTCACCAGCCATGCCGGTATTGACCTGGTGAGCTTCACTGGCAGTGTCGCCACCGGGGCGCGGATCATGGCTGCGGCAGCGCCAAACATCACCAAGCTCAACCTCGAACTGGGCGGCAAGGCGCCCGCTATCGTGCTGGCCGACGCCGACCTGGACCTGGCCGTCCGTGCGATCGTTGCCTCGCGGGTGATCAACACCGGGCAGGTGTGCAACTGCGCCGAGCGGGTGTATGTGCAGCGCGATGTGGCGGATGCCTTCATCGACAAGGTCGCGCAGACGATGGCCGCCACGCGCTATGGCGACCCGTCGCTGCAGGCTGACCTGGACATGGGCCCATTGATCAATCAGGCCGGGCTGGACAAGGTCGCGCAGATGGTGCGCACGGCTGTCGGGCAGGGCGCTCAGGTGGTTACCGGCGGGCAGGTAGCTGATCTTGGTGCGGGCTTCCACTATCAACCGACGGTGCTGGCCGGCTGTGAGGCGGACATGGAGATCATGCGCAAGGAGATCTTCGGTCCGGTCCTGCCGATCCAGATCATCGACGACCTGGATGAAGCGATTGCCTTGGCCAACGACAGCGAATATGGCCTGACCTCGTCGTTATATACCCGCGACCTGAACGCCGCACTCAAAGCCAGCCGCGAAATCGATTTTGGCGAGACCTACATCAACCGCGAGAACTTCGAGGCCATGCAGGGTTTCCACGCCGGAGCACGCAAGTCTGGGGTGGGCGGGGCGGATGGCAAGCATGGGCTGTATGAGTACACGCGCACGCAAGTGGTGTATATCCAGGGCTGAGTAACGGGGGCAGCACTGGCCGGCACGCTCGTGCAGCGGCCAGTGCTGCGCTCAGTCAGCCTGATTCGGCGGCACGATTGCGTGTCGTTTCATCTTGCGGTACAGAGTCGATCGGGAAATTCCCGCCGCGTCTGCTGCCGCGCTGATATTCCAACGCTCGCGCCGCAGTACATCGAGCAAATGCCGGGCTTCGGCATCCTCGACCTGAGCCTCCAGGCGCAGTGGCTGTGCAAGGACCGGCGTCTGCGGCGCACTCGCCAGCAACTCCTCCGGCAGACAATTCAGGCTTATCACGCCATTTTCCGCCAGCGCGGCTGCGTAGCGCAGCGCGTTCAGCAATTGGCGCACGTTGCCAGGCCAGGGGTGGCCCAGCAGGCAGCGGTGAGCCTCGGCGTCCAGCTGCAGCCCTTGCGCTTCGGGCAGCCGTCGCAGCAGGTGCTCGATCAACTCGACGCGATCGCTGCGCTGGCGTAGCGCCGGCAGGCTCATGCGCATGCCGCACAAACGGTAAAAGAGGTCTTCACGGAAGCGTTTGTCAGCAATCATGCTGGCCAGATCCTGGTGGGTCGCCGACACCACCTGAATATCCAACGCCACTGGCGCTTCGGCCCCCAGGGGTTGCAGCTCACGCTCGGCCAGCACCCGCAGCAAGCGGGTTTGCAGGTGTGCAGGCATGTCGCCGATCTCATCGAGGAACAGCGTGCCGCCATTGGCCAGTTCGAGCTTGCCCTTCATGCCTTTGCGGTTGGCGCCGGTGAAGCTGCCGCTGCGGTAGCCAAACAGCTCGCTTTCAATCAACGACTCGGGGATCGCTGCGCAATTGAGTGCAACGAACGGCCCGGCCTGACGGCGACTGGCCTGGTGCACGGCGCGGGCAAAGGCCTCTTTGCCGGTGCCGGTTTCACCGGTGATGAGGATACAGATGTCCTTGTCCAGCACCTTGCGCAGACGCTGCACGCTTTGCTGCAGTTGGCTGTCGCCGCCGGCAAGTTGCTCAAGTGTCGGGTGGCGGGCTGTAGTTGGGGCCGGCGCAACAGGCTTGGCGCGCAGCCCGTAGCCAGCCGGCACACGCAAACCGACTTCGATGATCAGCTCGCTGCCAGGCTCGCGCAGTTGGGTGCCGCAAGCGCCGCCGCGGGTGAGCATCAGCAGCTCATCGATAGTGGCGGGCAGCAACTGCTCGATGCGCAAGCCCAGCAGAGCGCCAGGCTGGGCCATGAATGCAGCCCGGTTGGCGCCGATCACCCGGCCGCCTTCATCCAGCGCCAATAGCTGCTCGTTGGCCAGATCGGTGATGTCGTCGCGAGGCTTGAGGGCCAGGGTCAGACGGTCGCGGTAACGTTGGCGGAAATGGGTGTTCTCGATCAGCCGCGCGTACAGCGTAACCAGGTGCAGGGTCAGGTGCTGCGCCTGTTTTGGCCCATCGTTGAACAGGCAGGTTGCGTTGAGGCAGCCAAGCAACTGATTCTGCGCATCGAAGATCGGTGACACCGAACAGCTCAGGCGGGCGTTGGCCGCAAGAAAATGCTCCTGGCGGTGGATGGTCAGCGCCTGCCCCGACGCCAGCGCGGTGCCGATGCCATTGGTGCCAGCGATCGATTCGTCCCAGCGCGCGCCGACAATCAGCCCAGCGCGTGAATAACGGTCGTGATCGGCCGGCAGGCGCGCATCCAGAGTAATGCCGTCGGCATCGCTGAGCAGCACGGCGAAGCCCGCATCGACCACCCTTCGGGCCAGGCCGTTGACGCCTTGCCCGGCGATGCTCAGGTAAGCCTCGTGCTGAGCCTGATGCTGGCGAATCTCGGCGGCGCTGAGGATATTGTCGACATGGCGCAGGCCTGGGTCGAGGTGGTGCTGGTTGATGCTGCGAAACCACGATTCGGCGATCACCGCTTCCGGCGCAAGGCCGCGCTCGGCGAAGTGGCAGTCGATAAACGCAGCCAGTTCCCTGGCGCGGGTGTCGGTGGTAGGCGCGGTCATGGGCGCTCCCCGTGCTGTTATTGTCGTGGGCCGGTTCGAAGTGCCGGTCAGACTGCAACCATAGCGCAAAAGCCTGAGGCAGTGAGCGCCTGCTTGAAATGGAACGCCTGACGGCATTCTAGCTTCTCAACAGAATACAAGCCTGGGAGGGGCAGATCATGGACCAGCAGCAATCTATCGCGCCGCGGCCGGTTGAGCCGCGCCAGCTACGTTTTACCGACGACGGCTCGACGCCGAACAGCCTGTTGCCGGTGTTGCTTTATGCGATGCAGTGGCCACACGGCACGAACCGAGCGGCGGCTTTTGAGGCGCTGTTCGAGGTGCACGGGTGGCCTGCGTTATGGCGAGATGGGGTGTTTCCCTACCACCACTTCCACCCCAACGCGCATGAAGTACTGGGCGTAGCGCAGGGGGAAGCGCGCTTGACCCTGGGTGGTACCGCCGGGCAGACCATCAGCGTCAAAGCGGGCGACGTGCTGGTGCTGCCGGCGGGCACCGGCCATCGCTGCGTGACCTGTAGTGAGGACTTTGTCGTGGTTGGCGGTTACCCGCGGGGGCAGGAAGACTACGAGATCGAGCGGCCCAACGCCCGTGGCCACGCGCAGGCGGTAGCGCGGATTGCCAAGGTGGCGTTGCCGGAGTTGGACCCGGTGCTGGGCAAGGATGGCGGGGTCGTCGCGTTGTGGCGTTGAAGTGTTGCCGGGCGCCAGGCCCGGCAACGTTCAGCCGTATCAATCGGCGCGGGCGCTGCTCAAGGCGCCTGCACGGGTGACGCGCAGGGCCACCAGGCTGCCGATCACGATCAGCCCGGCCAGCGAGTACAGTGCAGCATCGGTGGAACCAGTCTGATCCTTGATGAAGCCCACCAGATACGGGCTGAGGAAGCCTGCCATCTGCCCGACCGAGTTGATGATCGCCAGGCCAGCCACCGCAGTGGCAGCACTGAGCAACGCAGTTGGCATCGGCCAGAACATCGGCAAACCGGTGAGGGCGCCCATGGTCGCGATCGACAGACCAAGGATGGCAATCGGCGGATTGCCGGCAAAGTTGACCGCGATCAGCAGGCCGATCGCGCCCATCAGCATCGGCACCACAAGGTGCCAGCGGCGCTCGTTGCGCAGATCAGCCGAACGGCCTACCAGAATCATGAACAGGCCGGCCAGCAGATAAGGGATCGCGCTCAACCAGCCAATCAGCAATGGGTTGTCAAAGCCCATGCTCTTGATGATCGACGGCAGCCAGAAGTTAATCGCGTACACGCCGCTCTGGATGCAGAAGTAGATGAAGCCAAAGGTCCAGATCAGCGGATTGGTCAGCACCGACAACACGCTGTCACCGCTGCTGACCGGCTTGCGTGCTGCATCGGCGGTAAGGTCGGTTTCGATGATCTGCCGCTCGGCCGGGCTGAGCCACGGCGCTTTCTGGTAACCGTCGCTGAGCAGTTTGATCGCCAGTACGCCCAGCACCACTGTCGGCAGGCCCTGGATCAGGAACATCCACTGCCAGCCCGCCAAACCGTGCTGGCCGGCGGCAAAGTGCTGCAGAATCCAGCCAGAAAATGGCCCGCCAAGCAGCCCCGAAACCGGGATCGCCGACATGAACAGGGCCATGATCCGCCCACGTCGATCCGCAGGGAACCAGCGCGAGAGGTACAGCACCACGCCCGGGAAGAAGCCGGCTTCGGCGGCGCCGGTGAGCAGGCGCAGGGCGTAGAACTCGGTCGGCGTGGTGACAAACATCAAGCAGGTCGACAGGCTGCCCCAGGCGATCATCATCAAGGCGATCCAGCGCCGTGGCCCGAAGCGGTTCAGCGCCAGGTTGCTGGGCAGGCCGCAGAGTACGTAGCCGATGAAGAAAATCCCGGCGCCGAGGCCATAGACGGTTTCGCTGAACTTCAGTGCATCGAGCATCTGCAGCTTGGCAAAACCCACGTTGACGCGGTCGAGGTAGTTGAACAGGTAGCAGATGAAAATGAATGGAATCAGCCGCAGCGTGATGCGCCGGTACAGCGCATTGCGGGTGCTATCGTGGCCTTGGTCAGGGGCAGAGCTGTGTGCCATGATCGGGATCTCTGTTGTTATGATTGTTACCGCGTCGCCTGTTTCGGCGCTCGCCTGACGAGTCTCGGCGAGCGCAGCGCGGCTGTCTTTGTGCTTATGCACAGGTGTCAGCGCTGGCCGCTGTGCTGCGGCCCAAATCCTATCACTGCAAGGACCGTTGAATGTTCGAACTGGACCATGACCTGGCGCAGGATATCGTCGACCGGGCGATGGCCATCCTGCCGTGCAATGTCAACGTCATGGACAGCCAGGGCCTGATCCTCGGCAGCGGTGAAGCAGAGCGCATCAACACCCGCCATGAAGGTGCCCAGTTGGTATTGGCCAATGGCCGGATCGTCGAGCTCGATAATGACGCGGCCAAGTGCCTCAAGGGCGTGCAGCCCGGCGTCAACCTGCCGCTGATGCTCGATGGCCGCTTGATCGGCGTGCTCGGCCTGACCGGTGATCCGCAGCAATTGCGCACCTACGGCGAGCTGGTGCGGATGACCGCCGAGATGCTCCTGGCTCAGCGTCACCTGCAAGTCGAGCAACACTGGCGACGCCAGCGCTGTGATGACTTGCTGGCATTGTTGCTGGGCAGTAGTGGTGATTCGACGCGTTTGCTCGACGAGGCCCAGCAACTTGGCCTCAAGCCTCAATTGGCACGGGTGCCGTGCCTGTTCGAGCTGGAGTCCGGACCGCCTGCAGAAGCCTTGGCCACCTGGCTGATGAGCCGTTACCCGGATGGCTGGTGCGTCAGCCCGGCCCGTCAGTCGCTGTTGTGGTGTCGGCCGGCAGCGGTCGCGCTGGATGAACAGCGCCTGCTCGAGCGGCTGCAGCGCCATGGCTGGCATGTCCAGCGCCTGGCCGTTGGCCCGCCAGCGCAAAGCCTTGAGCAATTGCGACGCGGCTACCGGCGGGTACGTGATTTGCTTGCCTATGGGCGCGAAGTGCTGCCTGCCGAGCGCTTGCTGAACCTGACCCGCTACCGCTTGCCAGCACTGCTGTGGCGCCACCGCAACGACGACGCGCTGGATGAATTGCTCGAGCCATTGCTGCGCATTCGGAGCAAGGACGCCAGCGGCCAGTTGCTCAATACCTTGCGCGCCTGGTGCACCCATGATGGCCAGAGCCAGGCCTGTGCCGATGCCTTGGGCATCCACCGCAACAGCCTGCGCTATCGCCTGGAACGTATCGCCGAGCTGGGCGAAGTCGACCCACAGCGGCTGGACGGCATGTTGACCTTGTATCTGGGTTTGCAGCTGTTGCCCGCCGACTGAGCTGAGTGGCAAAGGCGTTTGCCCAAACAACGGCGCCGGGCTTTTGTGCATCTGACCGAGGCCTGCGGATGACGCAACTGTCAGCATCGCTGCAACAGGATCAGGAGAATCCCCATGAAAATTGTCATTGCCCCCGATTCGTTCAAGGACAGCCTCGACGCCGCTGCTGTCGCCCAGGCCATCGCGCGCGGCCTGGCCGAGGTATGGGCGCAGGCCGAGCTGATCGAGTGTCCGATGGCCGATGGCGGCGAAGGCACGCTGCAGGCGATTGTCGCGGCCAGCCACGGTGAGCTCCGCCAGCAAGCGGTGCGCGGGCCGCTGGGGCAGACGGTCGAGGCCAGCTGGGGCTGGCTCGCCGAGAGCCACACGGCAATCATCGAAATGGCTGAAGCCAGTGGCTTGCAGTTGGTCCCCGGCGAGCAGCGCGACGCCTGTCGCAGCAGCACCTGGGGCACCGGCGAATTGATCGGCGCGGCATTGGCTGCGGGTGCCCAACGCATCGTCCTGGCGATTGGCGGCAGTGCCACCAACGACGGCGGCAGCGGCATGCTCCGCGCCCTTGGCTTGCGTTTGCTCGATGCCGATGGCCAGGCGCTGGCCGAAGGCGGCTTGGCCTTGGCGCAATTGGCCCGGATCGACGCCAGTGAGCTTGATCCGCGTCTGGCTGAGGTGCAGGTCGAAGTCGCTGCAGACGTCGACAACCCACTGTGTGGGGCGAATGGCGCCTCGGCGATTTTTGGTCCGCAAAAAGGCGCCAGCCCTGAGCAGGTGACAGCGCTGGATCTCGCACTTGGCCATTTTGCCGACCATTGCGCGCAACTGCTGGGTAAAGACCTCAGGGAGTCGCCCGGTAGCGGCGCTGCCGGCGGCATGGGCTTTGCGGCCAAGGCATTCATGGACGCGCGTTTCCGCGCTGGAGTGGAGGTGGTCGCCGAGCTGGCCGGCCTGGATACACTGGTGCAGGGCGCCGATCTGGTCATCACCGGCGAAGGCCGCTTTGACGCGCAGACCTTGCGCGGTAAAACGCCCATGGGCGTGGCCAGGGTTGCCAAACGTCATGGTGTGCCGGTGGTGGTGCTGGCCGGCACCCTGGGCGAGGGTTACCAGCAACTGTACGGCCATGGCATCGATGCCGCGTTTGCGCTGGCCAGTGGGCCGATGACCTTGGCTCAGGCGTGCAGCGAGGCGCCGGCACTGCTGCAGGCGCGTGCCAGCGATGTTGCCAGGCTGTGGCAGTGCGCCAAGGCTCAGCGCTGAGTTTCAGCTTCATAGGGCACATCAGCAGGCGTCTGGCTGAGTAGCACAGCAATTGCCAACAGCCCGGCGCCGACGCCTGCCAGCGGCAACCACGCCAGGCCGAGCTGACCGATCAAAAGGCCACCGAGCCCGCCGCCGAGCGCTGTGCCGAGGTTGAACGCAGCAATGTTCAACCCTGAGGCCACGCCGCTGGCGAGCGGCGCCACGCTTTTGGCCAAGTTGAGCAGGCGCAACGTGGACAGCGTGACGATGGCAAAGAACACTGCCCCCAGCACCCCGACCAGGCCGAGCACTGCCCATGGCGACTGCCTGAACACATACAGCAGCATTAACGTGACCACCAGCATGAGCAGGGCCAGCAACAGGCAGCGGTTTATCGCAAAGCGGTCGCCGGCATAGCCGCCAACCAGATTGCCAGCAATCGTGCAGGCGCCAAACAGCAGCATGCCCGCACTCAACAAGCGTGGCCCGGCCTGGCTCACCTCCAGCAGGTACGGCGACACGTAACTGAAAAAGCTGAACACCGCGACGCTGACCAGCATGGACACCACGGCAACGGACAACAACGGCCGCAGTAGTACGGCGCGCAGGCCGCTCAGCCCCGCGCCAGGCTGAGCAGCCACCGCACCGGCCTGAACCGGCATCCAGCGCAGCAAGCCGATCAAGCTCAAACAACCGAGTAGCGCCAGCGCGACAAATATCACCCGCCACGACCAGAAGCTGCCCAGCAGCGTGCCCAGCGGTACCCCGAGTGCCAACGACACCGTCAAGCCCATCCATACCACCGACAATGCCCGCCCAGCCTGTGCGGGTGCTACCAGCTTGACTGCGACACTGGCCGCTACCGCCATGAACACGCCGTGGGCCAGGCCAATCCCAAAGCGCACCAGGTGCAAGGTCAACACCTGCTCGACGCTTGCCAGCAGCAGGCTGCCCACCCCCAGCGCTGCTACCGTCAGCAGCATCAGCGAGCGGTCACGCCAGCTCGCCAGCGCCGCAGTCAGCAATGGTGCGCCGATGGCGGCACCCAACGCGTACGCCGCAATCGCCGCGCCCACCGCAGCGACTGAACTGCTCAGATCGTCCGCCATTGCCGAAACCAGACCGGCGACCACGAACTCGGACAAACCGAAGGCAAAGGTGCACAGCGAAAACACGTATATGGCTAACGGCATGGCGGCATCCGGCTCAAGTGCTGGGCCAAGGCAAACGCCTGTTCGCCATTCAGGCGTGGATCCACCTTGCTCAGATAGCAGCGGTGCAGATCCTCCGGCTGCAGCTGGCTCGGGCCGCCGAGGCACTCGGTCACTGCTTCAGCGGTCAATTCCAGGTGCAGCCCGCCGAGGACCGAGCCATGCCGGGCATGCACGGCGAAGGCCGTCTCTATTTCCGCCAGGATGTCATCGAAGGCGCGGGTCTTGGTGCCGCAGGGCAGGGTGCGGGTATTGCCGTGCATGGGGTCGCACAGCCACAACACCCGTGCGCCAGCGTGCTCTACTGCGTCGATCAGCGGCCCGAGGTGCTGTTCCAGCAGCGCCGCACCCATACGGTGGATCAGCGTCAGCCGGCCCGGCTGGTTGTGCGGGTTAAGCTGTTCGATCAGTTGCAGCAGTGCGCTGGCCGAAGTTTCAGCGCCGACCTTGACCGCCACCGGGTTGCTCACCCCACGCAGGTATTCGACATGGGCGCCGTCGGGCTGGGCGGTGCGCAGGCCAATCCACGGCAGGTGGGTGGACTGGTTGAACCAGCAGCCATCGTCCTCTTGCCGGGTCAACGCCTGCTCGTATTCCAGCAGCAAGGCTTCGTGGGAGATGAACAGCGCCTGATCGCACAGGCCATCGCTGTCCATGAAACCCTGCAGGGTGCGGATATCGCGCAAGGTCGCGGCCGAGTGAGCATAGGCTGCAAGCAAGCGCTGCGGATCTGCCCGCCGCGCTGCTGCGCGGAACTCGGCCTGGTTGACGATATCGCCGCGATACACCGGCAGACTCAGGCCATCACGGGTTTCGATATCACTGGAACGTGGCTTGGCGTACTGCCCGGCCAGGCGGCCGATCTTGATCACTGGCCGCTGTACACCCCGCGTCAGCAGCTGGCTCATCTGCTGCAGCAATTGCACAAAGCGATTCAGCGCAGCCTGATCGGTCTGGGTGAAGCCTTCCGCGCAATCACCGCCTTGCAAGACAAACGCGCGGCCCTGCTGGGCCTGGGCCAGCAAGGCCGTAAGCAGGCTGATCGACTGCCGACTGACCAGCGCGGGGGCCTGGCGCAAGTATGCCAGCGCTTGCTCAAGGGCAGGTTGGTCGTGATACAGCGGTTGCTGCGCAGCGCTGCGATCGCGCCAGGAGTTGAGGCTCCAGGCCAGTGGGCCGTCGAGCACGTTGGCGCCTTGAGTCAGCATGATCGGTGTCGCTCCCTGAGTGTCGTCGTTCGCCCTGCACCTGCTGCAAGGAGCGGCGATAGTGCGCAGCGACGACAGTTCAAGGGAAATACAATAAAGGTCTCAATCTGATACGCGCAGTTGCCCCAGAGCGCGCGGGGCGTGGCGCAGACCACAGCCGCTGACGGGGGCTTAAACTTGTATTTCAGGGGCTACTAATACTTTCGATCTATCACCGCTGCTTCGCCAAAAGTATTTTACTCAAGGTCTTCACTCGCCAATTCTCGGCGCAACTTATTCGAGAGGGCGGGGCGATGTTGGTTCACAAGGAAAACGACCATTCAGTCGTAGCGGCAGCCGAGGGCGAGCTTCGCCAGTTCGGCAGGAATATGCCTTGTCAGAATTTTTACACCGGCAAATTGCAGGCCGCCTGGGAACGAGCTCGCAACAGCCGCTATTACGCGGATATCGGCCCGTTCAGCAGCACAGCCTTCGCCCAGCTGCCGGTCACGCCCAAGGCTAGCCTCAAGGCCACCCCGCTGGATTTTTGCACGGTCGGCCTGGGTGATGCGGCGCGCTATTACGCCACCACCGGCACCACCGGCGAACCGACGCCAACTCCACGCCTGAAGCAAGACATCATCTGGAATGCCATCAGCGTCGCCAGCCAGTGGCGCGCGGTACTCAGACCAGGCTCCAGGGTCGCCAACCTTATGCCGTCGGATATCGTCCCGGTCGGCGATCTGATTGCCAACGTCTGCGACTATCTGGACGTCTCCCACGTGCGCCTGTACCCGTTTACCACCGGTATCACCGACTGGGAGCGGGTATGCAAGACCTTCGCCACCTACCAGCCGAGCGTGCTGTTCATTGCCCCTGGCGTGCTGGTCCAGCTGACTCGCTACCTTAAACAGCGGGAGATGCTCGACGGCTTCGCCCTGTCGGTGCAGACGATCATGCTGCTGGGCGAGGTCAACACCCAGCCGTTCCGCCAGCGCCTGGCGCGCTGGTGGCAGTGCGAGGTATTCGATGCCAGTTACGGCAGTACCGAGACCGGCACCCTGGCGACAATTGGCGAAGATCAACAGATGCGTCTGGCCTGCACCACCAACTACTTCGAACTGCTGCTGGAGGACGGTCAACTGGTGCCGCTGGCGCAAGGTCTCAGCGGGCGTCTGGTGGTAACGCCGCTGAACCTGTATGCGCGGCCGTTGCTGCGCCTGGATACCGGTGACAGCGTGACCATCAGCGGCGCCTGCGAGGCCGGCCAGCTCAGCCCAAGCCTGCTGATCAACGGCCGTGACAACGATGCCGTGGTAGTCGGCGGCGTGGCGTTGGATATTCGCGCCGTCGAGGAAGTTGTTTACGGCAACTGCGACGCCACGGGTTACATGATCGAAGTCGACCGCGACAAGGACAGCGCCGCGCTGATCCTGGAGCGCGATGTGCTCTGGGACACTGGTCAGGAGGCGGCGATCGAGGCGCGCCTGCAGGCCCATTCGCAAGCTCACATGCGCCTGCGCTGGAGCCGCATCCTGTTCATCAACAACCTGTCGGTGTTGAGCAAGAGCGGCGCCTCGCAAAAGAGCTGGAAAAAAACCAATCTGCGCTTTGTCGGCGGTGCGCAATGAGCGCCTTGTTGCCGAAGTTTCCGCAAGGGCAGGGCCTGGCCAATCATCAGGCTGACCTCTGGTGCACCTACGCTGCGATCCGCAGCCTGGCCTGGGTCGAGCGCCTGGGCAGTGCCGATGTGCCGCAGCTGCAGGCGTATATCCAGTCACGGCGCAACCGTGATGGCGGCTATGCCTGGAGCAAAGGTATGCCGTCCGATGCCTGGGCCACGTTCTATTGCACCGAAACCCTCAAGGATCTGGCGGCGCCAGTCAGCGACACAGACGCCACTGCCGCATGGCTGCACACCTTGTTCGACGGCGACGCCTACGCTATGTGCCCGGGTCAGACGGCAGATGCCTGGGCAACGCACTACGCCTTGCGCACGTTGCTCGAAGTCTGCCAAGGCGAGGTCCAGCAGCGTGAACCGCTGTACCGCTGGCTTGAGGGTCTGCAATGCGCCAATGGTGGCCTGAGCTGGTCGGCTGAGTTTGCCGAGCGCGATGTCGCCGATACGCGCGCCTGCTTTTATGGCGTGATGGCCGCCCGCGCACTGCAACGAGCCGGGCTGCCGGCGCCAGCGTGGGACCGCACGCGTTTGATCGCCTGGTTGCAGGCGCAGCAGCTGGCTGACGGCGGCTTTCGCTTCAGCGCGTCGGCCGAGTCGGCGTGCCTGTGGGCAACCTACCGGGCAACTGCAAGCCTGGCAGAGTTGCACGCACTACCACTGGACGCACAGCGTTGCAGCGACTGGATCGTTGCCCGCCGCAGCGGCGCAGGCGGTTTTGTCCGCTGGCAGGGTTATGACGGCGAGGACGTCTGGGCGGTGTTCTGCGCGGTGGGCTCACTCAAGGCACTCGGGCAGCCAGTCGCCTGGCTGGCCGATGAAGTCGCTGACTATATCGCCAGCCTGGCCACACCGGGTGGCGGCTACACCTACCGCGAAGCGAGCACGGCGGCGGATGTGCTGACCAGCGCCGCCGGGATCCTCGGCGGCACCCTCGACGGCGGCCAGCGTGCTGCGGCGTTGCGCTGGATCGAAGGCTGCCAGATGCCCAACGAGGCCGGGATCATGTACATGCCCGGGCGCGGTGCCGAGGTGCGCTGCACGGCCTGGGGACTGGCAGCCGGGGCGTTTGCCGAGCAGCCACAGGCCCGTCAGGCAATCGGCGAATGGCTGGCCTCGCTGCAAAACCCGGATGGCGGCTTTGGCTTCTGGGAAGGACGCGGCTCGGACATGGTCTCGACCGCCGCCGCGGTGGCCATCCTGCAGTCGCTGGGAGACAGCAGCTGCGTGGCGCTGGATGGCCTGCAGCGGTTCGTCGGCAGCTGCCAGCATGAAGACAGCGGGCGTCTGACCTACAGCGCCTATCCGCGAGGCGCGTCATCGCTGCGGGCCGGTTTGCAGGCGCTCAGTTGTCTTGCCTATCTCGGCCATCCCGTGCAGCAGGCCGCGACTGCGCTGCTGGCGGCGCACAAGGTTCGTCAGGGTGGCTTCGCCAATCACGGTCAACGTATCCCCGACCTGCTCAGCACCTATCAGGCGGTGGCCATGGCGTTGGCATTCGAGCTGCCGGTGGACATCGCTCACCTGCGCTTCTTCCTCGACAAGGTCAGCACCGCGCAAGGCTTTGCCTGGTCGCCGCTGTATCTGGAGGGCAGCGATGCGCTGTCAGCCTGCCTGGGCCGTCTGCTGCAGGCATTCGTCGACGGCCGCCGCCGCCATTTGCCCAACCTGCAACTGTCATAAGGACACCAAGCATGCCGACCATTACCGTCGCCTGCGCGCCGCTGCCGCTGATCGAGCGCAAGCGCATTGCGCTGGGTTTTACCCGCGTTCTCAAGAGCCTGGGCGCCGACCCCGCGCATTGCATGGTGTTCTTCGCGCCGCTGCCGCTGGACTGCGTGTTCAGCGCCGGCATGCCTTTGCCCAGCCAGGACCGTGACGGCCAGCCTGCGCAGTTTCATGTGCGCATCACGCTCTCCAGCGAGCGCGACATGCTCGCGCAGCAGACCCTGGCCGACGGCCTGTACGCGGGGCTGCGCAGCCGCTACAGCACAGCTTTCATCTATCTGCTATTTGACCCGATCGCGCCTGAACAGGTGTTCTACAGCGCGGGCGCGGCACTGATCAACGCAAGCACTCAACAAGGAAGCACCGGCTCGTGAATACCCCCTCCATCGAACTCCAGATCCGCCAGACGCTTGCGCAATTGCTCGGCCCCGAGGTCCTCGGCATCGACAGCCAGGCCAGCTTTCGCGACTTTCTCGGTGAGCGCTTCGACAGCCTGATGGCAGTCGAGGTGATTACTGCCGTCGAGGACCGCTTCAGCATCGAGGTGGACTACCTCAGCGACGATGTGCGTTTCTGGTTCGAGACCCTGGACAAGATGCAGCGCTTCGTTGCGCAGAAGGTCGAAGACCAGCTCACCCTGCAGGCCGCCGAGTGAGCGCCGAGCAGATGTTCCATACCTCCGGCTCCAGCGGCGCGCCGCGCCAGTGGCTGCGCAGCTGCGCGCAGATGGAGCAGGAGGCGCGGCTGATCTATCAGCGCTGGGCGCCGGAGGTCAGCGAGATCATCAGCTTTGCCCCGGTCAGCCACAGCTACGGGCAGATCCTCGGCGAAACCGGTGCGCGCGTAAATGGGGCGGCGCTACAGCTGTGCTCGTTCGAACAACAGCAACTGCCAATGCTGGCTGGAAACGGCCAGTGCGTGATCCTGGCCATCGCCAGTACCTGGAAGCTGCTGCCAGCACTGCTCAAGCGCCTGGCTGGCCAGCGCCCGCTGTTGGTCATGCACAGCGCATCAATGTTGCCACCCGGCGCACTGGCTGTGGTCCAGCAGTTTGCCGGTGCGCAGGTGCGTTTCATCGAGGTGCTCGGCTCGACCGAAACCGGCGCGATTGCCGTCCGCGAACTGGATGCCAGTAGCACGCCGGAGCAGCCGTGGACTTTGCTTGACGACGTTCAGCTACTGACGCCCGCAGGCCAGCCCGCGCCCCTGGAAATTGCCAGCCCACGCATTGCCCGTGAGCAGGGCCAGGCCTGCGCAGCGCCAAGCCACCGTTGTGACGACCTGGTGCAGGTGCTCGACCCGCGCCGGGTGCAGTGGCTGGGCCGGGTCAGCAGCCTGATCAAGGTCAATGGCGTTCGCCTCGACCTGGCCCGGCTAGGCGCCGAACTGGGCATGCTGCTGGGCTGCGCAAGCCTGGCCTGTGTGCCGCTACGCGACGGTTTGCGTGGCGAGGCCTACACCATAGTGCTGGGCGATTCGTCAGTCAGCAGCGGGGCTGTACTGGCTGCGTTTTCTCACCTCACGCCCGGCACGCCGCGGCCGCTGCATATCCATCACGTTGATCACTTACCGCTGTCTGCCACAGGCAAGCCACAAGCCTGGGCGGCGGCATCAACTGTCAAGGAATACACCGATGTCATACGTTAAAACCGAAAATGCTATCGACGCCTACCTGGCCAACTGCGGTCCCGCAGCAGTTGGCCAACAGGTGCCGAATTACCTGGCCCTGACCCTGCGTGAGCGCTATGCGCAACTGCAGGCCAACCCAGCACTGGCGGCCGATTGGGCAGGGCAGTATGAGCAATGGGCGGTGCATGCCGACGGCCACTACCGTTGCCTGATCAGCACCCGCCCGGCCGAGGCGCCATGGTTCCGCCTGGGCGTCAAGGACACCGTTGACGTTGCGGGTTTGCCGACCCGACTGGGCCTGCGTAGCTACCGCCACTACCCAGCGCGCAGCGCCGAAGCATTGACCTGGCTGGACCCACGGGTGGCCTTGACCTGCAAGGTGACCACCACAGAACTGAACATCGCCTTTGGTGGCGGTTGTCGCAACCCGCTTTACCCGAGCATCGACCCTTCGGGTTCGAGCACCGGTTCGGCGGTGTCGGTGGCGGCGGGGCTGTGTGATATCTCGCTGGGCACCGATGTGCTCGGCTCGGTCCGCTGGCCTGCGTCGCACTGCGGCATGGTCGGCTTGCGCATGACGCACAAGGCCGGGAATCTGGCCGGCGTATTCCCCCTGTCTCCGCGCATGGACGCCCTTGGCTGGGTCGCGCGCAGCGCCGATGACCTCGACCTGCTGCTACCGATGCTTGGCATCGATGGTCTGCTCGGCGAGCAGCTGCCGCTCAAGCAGCAGTACCGGGTCGGTTTCCTCAGCCATATGCAGGAACCGGGCCTGACCAGCGCGCAGATGCTCGCCATGCTTGCTCAGGCGCGCAGCGCCGTGGTGCAGCTTGAAATGGCCGACAGTGATGTCGACATGCCTGAACTGTGGGCGTGCCGCGGCGACGCCTGGCAACTCTGCGCCCGTGATGCGTGGCTAGCCTCTGCGGCGTGGCAGCAGGTGTTCGACTGCGAACTGCACTGGTCGACGCAGAGCGCACTGGCCGTCGGTGCCGGTGTCAGCGAGGAAGAGTACAACGCCATCCAGCAACGTATGGACAGCGTTCGAGCGGGTATCGACAGCTGGTTCGACAACGCCCAGGTGGACTTCGTGGTATTCCCGATGGACCCCAATCGGCCGTTCGACCGGCGTGATCCGCAGCCCGGCGACTCGACCATCCCATCACCTGCCGACGGCGACTACTCACAGAAAATCAGCTTCACCCCGCTGGCCAGCTTCAGCGGCCTTCCGGCCATCACCGTGCCGATCTGCCTGAGCCCGGATGGCAAGGCGGCGCTGTCGGTGCAGATCATGGGCCGACGCGACAGCGAGCGGCAGTTGCTGGACATTGCCAAGCGCCTGCAAGCGCTGGTCGGGCGGGTGCCGGCCGCTGAGGCTGGTCAATAAGGAGCGGCAACCATGTGTGGAATTACAGGCTGGGTCGACTTCAGTCGCGACCTGGAGCAACACGCGCCGCTGCTGGCGGCAATGACCGCCACCCTGGCCCTGCGCGGCCCGGACGCCAGCGGAAGCTGGCGCCACCGGCATGCCTTGCTCGGCCACCGGCGGTTGGCGATCATCGACCTTGCTGGCGGCGTACAACCGATGATTTACCGCTTCGGCAATGGCCAGCAAGTGGCGCTGGTGTATACCGGCGAGGTCTACAACCACAACGAATTGCGCGAGCGGCTGCGTCTGGCCGGGCATCAGTTCCAGACCCGCAGCGACACCGAAGTGGTGCTGCATGCGTACCTGGAATGGGGTGAGCATTGCAGCGAGCAGCTGTCGGGGATGTTCGCCTTTGCCGTGTTCGACGAGCGGGACGGGCACTTCCTGCTGGTACGCGATCGCCTCGGGGTCAAGCCGCTGTACTACGCCGAACATGGCCAGGGCCTGCTGTTCGGCTCGGAGATCAAGGCGATTCTGGCCCATCCGGATTTCAGCAAACGGCTCGACGTGGTGGGGCTGGTCGATGCCCTGAGCTTGTCGCGGGGCAGCTCGCGCACGGCGCTGCGCGGCATTCGTGAGCTGCCACCGGGGCATCGGCTATCGTGGCGGCCGAACGGCCAGGTCAAGCTCAAGCGCTATTGGCAGTTACAACGACGTGAGCATCAAGACGACCTGCAAAGCACCATTGAGCGCACCCGCGAACTGTTGGGTAAAGCGCTGGGCGAGCAGCTGTATGCCGACGTACCGGTATGCTCGTTGCTGTCCGGCGGGCTTGACTCGACCATTCTCACAGCGATGGCCCAGCGCAAGTTGCAAGCCGAACAGGGCGGTACGGTCAATTCGTTCTCGGTGGATTTTGTCGGCCAGGCCGAGCAGTTCCAGGCCGATGCCTTCCGCCCGGAGCGCGACGAGCCGTATGCCCTGGCCGCCGCCGCGCATATCGGCAGCCAGCACCAGACCATCCTGATCGACAACCGCGAGCTGGTTGCCGATCAAGCCAGGCAGGCGGTGTACCTGGCCAATGATTCAGCGGCGACCTTTGGCGATGTCGATACCTCGCTGTATCTGCTGTTCAAAGCCATCCGTGGCCACTCGACGGTGGCGATCTCAGGCGAGGCCGCGGACGAGGTGTTTGGCGGTTATGCCTGGTGTCGCGATCCGCAGGCCATCGCTGCGGCGCGGATGCCTTGGTTGTCACGGATGCAACTGCTGCAGGCAGAACTGATAAACCCGGACTTCAACCGCCACTGCGATTTTGCCGGCTATCAGGACAGCGCCTATCACCAGGCACTGGATCAAGTGCAGCATCTGCCGGGCGACGACGCTGTCGAGCGGCGCATGCGCGAGATCAGCCACCTGCACCTGCACCACTGGCTGCCGATCCTGCTCGACCGCAAGGACCGCTTGAGCATGGCCGCCAGCCTCGAGGTGCGTGTGCCGTATACCGATCATGAGCTGGTCGAGTACGTGCACAACGTGCCGTGGTCGATAAAAGGTAGAGGAGGCGAGGAAAAGTGGCTGCTCAAACAGGCGACGGCTGATCTACTGCCACCCGCCGTGCTGGCGCGCAAGAAAAGCCCTTATCCGACCTCGGCAAACCTGGCCTACGAGCGCTTTCTGCGCGAGCGTACCCGGCAGCTGCTGGCGACGGCCGACAGCCCGGCGTTCGCGGTCATCGATCGAGCTCAGCTGAACACGCAACTGGATCACGCCGAGGGCTATTTCAACTCGCAGCTGCGCCGTAACAACCTGGAAACAGCACTGGCGCTGGATACCTGGCTGCGGCACAACCAGCTATCGGTGTAGGTCGCGTTTGAGGATGCTTTCCTGGGCCGCGAGGTCGAGGAGGGTGTCGCTGAAGCGCTTGGGTGCGCCGAGGTCGAGCATCGAAATGAAACTGCCCAGCGCCGGCGAGGCGTTCTGGTTGTTCCAGTTCATGTACAGGCCCATGCTGGCGTTGGGCTGATCGCCAATGGGCTTGATCGGGCGGAACAGGACCCGATCACGCAGCGTCGAGTTGGCGATCGATTCAGGCACCAGGGCCACACCGAAGCCACAGGCCACCAAGCCGATCAAGGTGTGGATCTGCGACGCTTCCTGTACCACCTTGGGATAGAAGCCTGCCGACTCGCACAGCGCCATCAGCTGGCTGTAGTAGCCATTACCCAATGCCTGCGGGGTGAATACGAAGTCTTCTTCGGCGAATTCGCGCAGGTCGACGTTGGCGTGGCGAGCCTTTTCGTGATGGGCCGGCAAGGCCATCACGATCTGTTCATTGAGAATCAGGCGTGATTCGATGATATCTGGCGGCAGTGGCAGCTTGCGCATGAAGGCGATGTCGGCTTCGCCGGCCAACAAGGCGGCGGCCTGGGACGCCGACGGCATTTCACGGATGGTCAGGCGCACGTTCGGGTAGCTTTCGCGAAAGCGCCGCAGCGAGTTCAGCAGCGACTCGTAGTAGGCAATCGAAATGGCCGTGATGGTCAGCTTGCCGCACACGCCCTCGGAGACATTGCGGGCGTACTCGATGCCTTGCTCGAGTTCCTTGAGGGTGCGATAAGCGGTTTCCAGAAATGCCATGCCAGCGGCGGTCAGCTTGACCCCACGCTTGTTGCGCAGAAACAGGCTGAAGCCGAGTTTGTCCTCGAGGCGGTTGATCGCTTGGCTCAAAGGCGGCTGCGCCATGTGCAGACGAATAGCTGCCTTGTGAAAGTGCAACTCCTCAGCCACGGCGATGAACTGCCTGAGCAAACGGGTCTCGATCATTCTACTTTCCTTCATCGAGGCGAACGGGTGCAGGGGCGTGGGCTCGCAGGCCCTCTGCAAGCGCGCCATCATAATGTGTGCTTGGGCGGCGCAGAAGCCTGGACGCCAGTACTGGCGCTATCTATATGAGTAACCCGGCCGGGCGGAGCCATCCGCTTGCAGGGTCCCGGTGATATCTATTAGATATCAAGGTTGCATGCTTTTAGTATTAAGTCATTGATTTTTTTATTGTTATCGTTTGTGGATGAGAATCGGGGGGATTCGTCGATGCCATTCACAAATAAAGTCGCGATTATTACCGGTGCAGGCCAGGGGCTTGGCCTGGATTATGCCAAGGCACTGCTGGCTCAGGGCGCACGGGTAGTGATCAGTGACCTGGGCACCGATCGCGCCGGCGAAGGCGAAGATCAGGCACTGGTAACTGAAGCGTTGCAGGCTCTCAAGGCCCAGGGTGGCGAGGCGGTTGCGCACATTGGCCGCCTGGACGATGAGGCCGGCTGCCAGCAGTTGATCGACCTTGCCATCGAGCAGTTCGGCCAACTCGACATCCTGATTCACAACGCCGGCTGGGTCGGCTATCAGGACATCGAAGAGCAAGAGGAGGCATTTCTCGAGCGTGCGCTGGGCATCAGCGTGCATGCGCCGGTGTGGCTGGCCAAGCACGCCTGGAAGCACCTCAAGCGCTCGGCGGCGCCGCGGGTGGTCCTGACCACCTCTGATCGCGCTATGTACCAGCGCTATGCCCAGCCTGGGCTAGTGGCTTATGCCGCAGGCAAGATGGCCCAGGTCGGGATCATGAATGCGCTGAGCATGGAAGGCCTGGCCCACGGCATCCTGGTCAATGCGATTTCGCCTGTGGCCAAGACCCGCATGTGGGGAGTGAGCCAGCCCAGTGAGGACCTCAAACCTGGATGGGTGACCCCAGGCCTGCTCTACCTGGCCAGTGAACTGTGCCGCGACACCGGCTACATCCTGCGCGCCAGCAACGGCCAGTTCACCGCTACACGCTTCTGCGAGAACAGCGGCGTCAGCTATCCTCGCGATCTGGCCCGGGTAGAAGCCGCCAGCCTCAGCGAAGTCGCCGAGCGCTGGAGTCGCATCAAGGAATGCCATTACGCGCCAGTCAAAGTCGCCCGTACCCGTGCCGACCTTGGTGAAAGCCCGGTCTGGGATGCGCACAGCGGCTTACTCTATTTCGTCGATATTTCCGGCGGCCGCATCAACCGGCTGACGCCGCAGGGCGATGTCGAACGGGTTTACGAATCCGCTGCGAAAATTGGCGCTCTGGCCTTGACCGACCAAGGCAATCTGATCTTCACCGAGGATGCCAGTGCTGCGCTGCTGGACCTTGGCGAAGGCAAGGTGCGTCAGTATTCGGCGCCCGTGCATCACCGCTCCAGCTACCGCTTCAACGACGGCGCCTGTGATCCCCAAGGCTATTTTGTAACCGGTTTGATGGACGAAGGCCCGAGCGGCAAGACCGGCGCACTGTACCGCTTCGATCACGAAATGCATGCCGAAGTGATCCATCGCGAGATGTCCTTGCCCAACGGTTTGGCGTGGTCGCAAGACGGCCAGACGCTATTCTTCGTCGATTCGGTGGGGCGTTCGATCTACCGTGCTGATTATCTCGCCGGTGGCGTGCTGGGCGAGATCAGCCTGTTTGCCGAAACCCCGGCCGAGCTGGGTCGCCCGGATGGCATTGCGCTAGATAAGGAAGGCGGCATCTGGGTGTGCCAGTTCAACGGCAGCTGCCTGCTGCGTTATGACCGCCACGGTCACCTCAGCGACCAGGTGGTAATGCCGGTGCCGCGGCCGACCAGCTGCTGCTTTGGCGGCCCGGAGCTGGACACGCTGTACATCACCACCGCCCGCTTTGGCATGACCCCGGCGCAGCTGCTCGACTATCCGGATGCAGGTGACCTGTACATGATCCGCCCGGAAGTGGCGGGGATTGCCCGCCATCCGTTCAAGGAATGAGCAAGCGCTCCTGAGCAATGGGCAGGACTGCCAGATCGCCAAAGCGCTGCGCTGCATCGATGTAGCGCAGCGCGGATTTGGCGTCCTTCCAGCCGATATAACTCATCAACGACTTCAACTCCCAGCCATTGGCTGTGGCCCAGGTGGCGAAACCGCGTCGCAATGAGTGGCCGCTATACAGTGAGGCGGGCACCCCGGTGCGTTCGAGCATGCCACGCAGCACGGCAATCAGGCTGTTGCTGTTCAGTGGCGCCTGGCCCAGGTTGCCCCAGCGATCGAGCTTGCGAAACACCGGGCCATGGGCAATGCCCGCCACTTCCAGCCATTGCAGGTACGCCGTCACCGGGCACAACGCTTTCAGCGCCGGGGTGCGGTGCTGTACGCCAAGTGCCTCGCGGTCGCCTTTGCTGCGCGGCAGGTACAGGGTAAGGCCGACACCGGCCTGGGCCTGAATATGCTCGACGCGCAGGCGTGCCAGCTCATCGCCGCGCAAGCCACGCCAAAAACCGAGCAGTAGCAAGGCCGCATCCCGGCGCGCACGTAACAAGCCGGGCATGTCATTTCGTTCACGCGCCAGCTGCGCTTCTTGTTCAAGGCGTGCGACGGCGGTCTGCAGATGTTGCAGCAACAGCGGCGCGGCCTGTTTGGCCGGCGCCGGGTGCAAGGTGCGTATGCCGCGCAGGACCTGCCGCACCAAGGGTGCCTTGGTCGGATCGGGAAAGCCCTGACTGATATGCCATTGGCTCAGGGCCGCCAGGCGTAGGCGCAGCGTACTGACCGCGTGCTGTTCAGCGTGCTCGACCAGGTAGCGGGCGATACTGTCGGCGGTGGCCGGCAGAAAACCGCCCCAGCGCACCTCGAAATGCTCGACGGCGGCCTGGTAACTGCGCCGGGTATTGTCACGCGTGGCGGCGCGGACGTAGCGCTCGATGTCGGTCATGGGGGCAGGATTGTGGTGAACAGAAGCCCACACAATAAACCAGCCGCAGGCTGCTGACCAACGTGGGGGCTGGTCAAGCGTCAGTACAGCCTCAGTGCTCCAGGCAGAGCTGCTCTTCGATGGCCTTGAAGGGCGCATACTCGTGAAGTTGCGTAGGCGATAACGGCCGACTGAAGTGGTAGCCCTGGGCGATGTCGCAGCCGGCGAGCTTCAGGCAGACCACCTGTTCGCGGGTTTCGACGCCCTCGGCAACTACCTCCAGGCCCAGGCGTTTGGCCAGGATGATGGTCGAGGACACGATCGGGCTGTCATCGTAGCTGTTGCATAGCGGCGCGATCAGTGCCCGGTCAATCTTCAACTTGCTCAGGGGCAGCGCGTGCAGATGGGCGAAGCCGGCGTAACCACTGCCGAAGTCGTCCAGGCTGATGCCGATACCCGCGGCGCGCAGGCGCTGCAGGTGATCGACCGCAGTGCCTTCCGGATCGAGCACGGTGGTCTCGGTAATCTCCAGTTCCAGGCGCTGCGCAGCGATGCCGAGCTGGTCCAGCTCATTCAACAATCGTTCGCTGAAATCGGCCTGGCGCAGCTGCAGCGCCGAGACGTTGACGGCGATCCGTGTGTGCGGATCGCGTGCGGTCCAGCTGGCCAGTTCCTCACAGGCCATGCGCAGCACCTCCCAACCCAGCGCGACGATGAAGCCGCTGCGCTCGGCGAGGCCGATGAAGCGGTCAGGGTAGAGCAGGCCGAACTCCGGGTGATCCCAGCGCACCAGGGCCTCGTAACCCACCACCTGCAGGTTGTCGAGCCGGATCTGCGGCTGGAAATGCAAAACGAACTGACGCTCGGCCAGGGCACTGCCAAACGCCTGCTCAAGGTTGAACGCGTGAAGGTCGCTGACGTTCAGCGACGGGTCGAAAAAGCGATACTGAGCGCGCCCGGCCTGCTTGGCCGAGTACATGGCGGCGTCGGCGTTACGGATCAGTGCGTCGATGTCCTGGCCGTCGCGCGGGCAGATGCTGACGCCGACGCTGGGGCTGGTATTGACCTCCTGGCCATCCAGCGCGTAGGTGGCCGAAAGCTTTTCGACCAGAGCGCGCACCCAGTTGTCCAGCTGGTCTTCACTGCGCTCGCCAGCGAGCAGCACAACGAACTCGTCACCGCCGAAGCGCGAAGCCTCGTCGCCGTCTTCCAGCATGCGCTGAATGCGCCCGGCGACGGCCTGCAACAGCAGGTCGCCGATGCGGTGGCCGAGCGAGTCGTTGATTGACTTGAAGCGGTCCATGTCAATGAACAGGATCGCCATCAAGCGGCGCTTGCCGCGCTGGCGGGTCAGCGTCTTGCTGGCTACTTCGACGAACTGGCGACGGTTATGCAGGCCGCTGAGGTGATCGGTTGCCGCTGCGTGGCTGCTGCGCCGATGGGCCTCTTCGAGGCGCTCGATCAGTTCTTGGTTGACCTGCTGCGCCTGCTCCAGGGCGCTGAACGCCTCCTGGCGCTTGCTCAGTAAACGCAGGCTCCAGGCCAGGCTGGCGAGGATCATGATGGTCATGCACAGGTTCAGCCAGAACTGGCGGGCGAAGTTGGCTGTGCTCGGTTTGAGGATTTCTTCGTGGCGTTGACTGACGACAACGCTGAAACCACGATCTGCGGCTCGCCGATACAAGCTCTGATAGGTGCCATCCGCGGCGAATTGAGTGAGGCTGCCGGCGTCTGCGCCAGTGTCTGGCGGCACCGGTAGCAGCGCCTCGCCGGTCACCACCACGCCGCTGCCATCGATACGCAGGCGCTCCTGGCCGTCATCCTGCAGCAAGCGCATGAAGCCACTGGCGCCCAGATCGATGTGCTGGAACAGCAGCGCGAGGTAGCCGATGTCCAGATGCACCAACAGTACGCTGTCGATCTGGCGCCCAGGCAGGTTGGACAGGGGCACTAGAAACGGCACGGGTCGCTCCGACGTGTCGCTGGCATTGGGCAGCGCTTGTGCCAGGAAGGGTTTGAAGCCGTAGCGCGCCACATGGATTTTCAGTTGGTCGAGCCACTCACTGGGCAGGCGTTGCGGTTCGTCAGCATCACTGGAAAAGACCCGTGCGCCGTTGCTGTCGTAAAGGCTCATGCGTTTGAGCAGCGGGTCTGCGGCCAGGATCTTCACCAGGCTGAGGCGATCCTGAGCCGGCTTCGTCACGTCTTGCAGAGTGCTGCGACCCACAGCCTGAGCACGATCAACCAACTGGCGCAGGCTCTGTGCGACAACGCTGGCCAGGTTCAGATGTTCGGCGGCCTTGGCCGCAAGCGCCTCTTGGTGCGCAGCATTCTTCTGGGTTGCATGCAGCCCCCAGAGAAAGGTGAGAGTGACTGCGCACAGCATCAGTAGAAGCAGCGGCAGGAGCTTTGCAGAGGAGGGGGTTAGGCGGATCACTGCTGTTCGTTTCCCGGCCTTGAGTAGTCCCCTGAAAATACGACAGTTGAATGACAACCTTATGACTAGTGGCGATTTGCTACTCACGGCTGTACACCCTGCAAGACTGCGATTTCGACTGTTTGTACAGCTCGGCTGTGTCCACTCACTGAGCAGCGCAGATTAAATGCCATCACATGCGATAAGCCGTGATTATTGAACGTTAGCAACGGCTTGTTAAAGCCCGTCGGCGGGCACATAATCAATATGTAATTACATAGTACGTACCACATTACGAAATCGTAGGAGCAGACATGGCCCGGGGCGGAATCAACAAGGCAGTAGTGCAGCAGGCGCGGCAGGCCTTGATTGCCCGTGGCGAGCGCCCGAGCATTGATGCGGTACGTATCGAAATGGGTAATACCGGCTCCAAGACCACCATTCACCGTTACTTGAAGGAACTTGAGAGCCAGCATCCTGCGGCGACCCAATTGGCTGCCGGTAACCTGAGTGAGCCTTTGGCGCGGCTCGTCGAACAACTGGCGGATCAGTTGCGAGAGGAGAGCGATGCGCGCATCGAAGCAGCTGAAAGCGAGTTCACCGAGCAGCGTGATCAGCTCCAGGCTCAGCTGAGCATCGCCCAGCAGGCACTCGCTGCGGCGCAGCAGCAAATCCAGATTCAGACCAATGCCCTGCAGGCCGAGTCGGAAAAGCTCGCGTCCACCCAGAGCACGTTGCAAACCGAACAGTTGCGCAGCGCCAGCCTCAATCAGGCGCTTGGCGAGCAGCAGCTGCGCCTGGCCGATAAGGATGAGCAGATCACTTCGCTTGAGGACAAGCATCGCCACGCTCGCGACGCACTTGAACACTACCGCACCGCCAGCCGCGAGCAGCGTGAGCAGGAGCAGCGCCGGCACGAGGGGCAGGTACAGCAGTTGCAGGTAGAGCTGCGCCAGTTGCAGCAGAGCTTGATCGTCAGGCAGGAGGAGGCCACTCGCCTGCATCGCGACAACGAGCGGCTGCAGGCCGAGGCTCGCCAGGCCGCCGCTGAACTCAAGGTCATCAATGATCAGTTGGAGCAGCGCGACGCCCAAGTGCAGGGTTTGCGCACGATTCTGGCACAGGCGCAGGGGGCCAGTGATGAAGTGCGTCGCCAGCTGGAAGGGCAGACGCAGCAACTGGAGCAGAAGCGCGAACTTTGCGCCGAGCAGGCCCGCCAGCTCGATTTTCTAAAGGCAGAGCTGGTCAGCCGCAGCGATGCTCTGGCCAGTTTGCAGCGCGGTGATGTGGGCGCGGATTAATAAATCAAACTTTACCGCTGTGCAGGGTTCTTCCATAGACATTCATGGGAGATCTGCGCATGTCCAACGAGAAAAGCCACGAGCACGAGCACCCGAATAGGGGCCCGCACTCTTCAGATGAGGCCACTGAAAATAACGACCTGGGTTTTGATCCGGACTCGCCAGACCTGGACGATCCGCAGGTAGACCCACAGGGCCCAGCAGTTCCGCCGCGCGATATCGAGAAGAAGCACTAAGGCAGGAATTCAAGAAGGGAAGCTCGCGCCTTGGCGGCGCGAGCTGCTCCTGCACAAGGTGCAGGAGCGAACGAGTCGATTAGGCTTCGACCCGTTTGGCGGCTTCGACGCCGGCGCTGGACAGTTTGATCGGATACTGCACGCTGATCTGATGCTCGGCATCAACCTCAACGCTACCATCATGGATCAAGCCGTCGTCCTGCAGCGTCTTGAGCATACCGGCCACGACTTTCTCGCCGCGATAGTTATCCAGCACTTCCTTGCCCAGGCCTTGCGGGTGCGCGTGCAAGAGGCGGGTTAGAACTTCATCACGAAGTGGGTCGTTACTCATAAATACTTAGCCTCGCCAATTCGGGTTACTTGTCGTATTTAGCCTGCAGCTGTTTGGCATGCTCCAGGTGCTTCTCCAGTGCCGGCAGGGTCTCGCCAGCGAAGGCTTTCAGGTCTGGCTTGTCGCCTGAAGCAGCCTCTTTCTTGAACAGCTCGACGGCTTTTTCGTGCGCTGCGACCTGGTTGTTCACATACGACTTGTCGAACGACTCGTCACGCCATTCAAGGATGACTTTCTTGACCTTGTCGGTCATCGCGGCCTCGTCAGGCACGCTGATGTCATGCTTTTTGGCGATGTCGCCGAGCTTCTGATTAGCCTTGGTATGGTCTGCGACCATCTGCTGGGCAAAGGTCTTGATGTCGGCGCTCTGGGTTTTTTCCAGAGCCAGATTGCTGGTCACGACTTCAGCGATGCCGGACTCGGCAGCTGCGTCAACGAAGTCGTCGGAGCTTGCCGCCATTGCATGCAAAGAGGCCATGCCCAGGGCGACGGACAGTCCGATTCGTTTCAGGAACAGATTGTTCATTTCTCACACCTTTGCGTTGGCGCGACGTCAATGTCGCCTAAGGTTGAGCATTGGCATGCAGCAAAGGTTTAATTTTTTTGTTGTCGTTGTGCCGCTGGCGCACTAGCTGGCGCACTAATGGGAACGATGCGCGGCGAGCAGGGTTCAGACATTCAAAGGTTCAGGCAGGAGTAAACGCATGAGCATTGAACGCAGCATTCCCGAACTGGCGGCCTGGTACGCGCAATATGATGACGTCAGCTACCGGCGCGAGTCGCCCGACGCCTATCACCACGAGTTGATCCGCACGGCTGAAGCCTTGCGCGATGACGGCGGGCTGGACTGGGACGACTGGTTGGCGCTGAAACAACTGGCCGACGAGGCCCATGTCAACGCCCTGCAGGAAGCCGTGCAGGCCCACGTCAACGACCCTGACACATGAAAGCGCTGAAGATCGCCACCTTCAATATCAACGGCATCCGCAGCCGTTTGCCGGCATTGCTCGCCTGGCTTGAGCGGGAGCAGCCGGACATTGCCTGCTTGCAGGAGCTGAAGGCGCCAGATCAGACGTTTCCGTTGCAGGCCATCGAAGCAGCAGGCTACAGCTGCCTGTTTCAGGGGCAGCCGTCGTGGAACGGCGTGGCGATTCTGGCCCGCGGCGCCGAGCCGCTGGAGGTGCGCCGCGGCTTGCCAGGCATGGAACATGATCCGCAGAGCCGATACCTCGAGGCCGCTGTCCACGGCGTGCTGGTGGCGTGCCTGTATCTGCCCAATGGCAATCCGCAGCCGGGGCCGAAGTTCGATTACAAACTGGAGTGGTTCGAGCGCCTGATCGAACATGCCCAAGGGCTGCTCGACAGCGGCCACCCAACTGTGCTCGCCGGCGACTTCAACGTGGTACCCACCGACAAGGACATCTATGACCCGCGCTCATGGCGCAAGGATGCCTTGCTCCAGCCCGAATCCCGGGCCTGCTACCAACGCCTGCTGGATCAGGGCTGGACGGATGCGTTGCGGCATCTGTACCCGGATGAGCAGGTGTTTACCTTCTGGGATTACTTTCGCAAGCATTGGGAACGCAATGCCGGGCTGCGCATCGACCACCTGTTGCTCAATGCCGAGCTGGTGCCGTATCTGAAAAACGCGGGCGTCGATGCCTGGGTCCGTAATGAGCCCAAGGCCAGTGACCACGCGCCGACCTGGATCGAACTGGGTACGCGCAAACATCGCTGATCTATAGTCAAAGGCCAAGCGAGCGTAAGGGATTTGCATGCCTTTTACCTATAAGCCTGATGAGCACGGCCTTTTCGCTGCCAGCAGTGAAGGCCGCGCCGTGGCGATGTTTCGCCTGGTGTTGGCGTTCATGGCCGTGGTCATGCTGGTATTCGTCGCGACCGAGGCCTGGCGGATCTGGCGTGACTATCGCGCAGCCTTCATCTTTGCTGAAAACTCGGTGGTCAACCTCGCCAGAGCCAGTGCTCAGCACGCCGAGGACTCGATACGGCAGGTGGATGCGATTACCGCCGCATTGGCTGAACGCCTCGAGGGCGATGGCTTCACCAACCTCGATCGGCCGCGGCTGCACGCGCTCTTGCGTCAACAAGTACAAATAATGCCGCAGTTGCATGGCCTGTTCGTGTACGGCGCGGATGGCACCTGGCTGGCAACCGATCATACGGTCACAGCGCCGAAGGCCAACAATGCCGACCGCGACTACTTCATCTATCACCGTGAGCATACGGGCCGGCAGATCAGGATCGGCTCGGTGGTCAAGAGCCGCTCTACCGAAGAATTGATCATCCCCATTTCGCGCCGTCTGAATTATCCCGATGGCAGCTTTGCCGGGGTGCTGTTGGGCACGATCAAGGTCGACTGGTTCGTGCGTTACTACGGCGACTTCAAGATCGACCAGAGCGGCGCGCTGGTGCTGGCCAAGCGCGACGGTACGATTCTGGTGCGCAGGCCGTTTGTCGAGCAGGTGCTGGGCAGCAGCCTGGCAGACAGCGAAGTGTTTCGCAACTACCTGCCGTATGCCAACGAGGGCATGGTCGAGACTGTAGCGGTGGTTGACGGCACACCCAGGCTGTATGCCTACCGTGGGCTGACCAGTTACCCGTTGGTGGTGCAGGCCGGCCTGTCGCGCGATGCGATCCTGGCGGCATGGCGCCAGGATGTGATCAAGTCGATCGGCGTCTTGTTGGTGTTGCTGCTCGGGCTTTCGCTGTTCGGTTGGGTGGTGCTGCGTCAGCTACGTGAGCGCATTGTCATCGAACGCGCCTTGCACCAGGCGCACCAGACGCTCAAGGACCTGGCGCTGACCGACAGCCTGACCGGGCTCGGCAACCGGCGCCGGCTCGACGCCGTATTGGATGTCGAGATCGCCAGGGCGCGGCGGCAAGGCTATCCGGTGGCGCTGGTGATGATGGATCTGGATTTTTTCAAGGCCTATAACGACCGATATGGCCACCTGGCAGGCGACCAATGTTTGCGGCGGGTCGGGGAAGTGCTGGGGCAGGCGCTGAAGCGGCCCGCGGACCTTGCGGTGCGCTATGGCGGGGAAGAGTTCACCCTGTTGCTGCCTGACACCGATGGCCATGGGGCCGGCCTGATCGTGCAGGAGACATTGCAGCAGTTGCGCCGGTTGGCTATCGAGCACGCCGGCAGCCCGTTTGGCGTAGTGTCGGCCAGCGCCGGTATCGCGGTGGCTCATCCGGCGCAGCAACCAATCAGTTCGCAAGCGCTTGTAGCTGAAGCCGACGCCGCGCTTTACGAAGCCAAGCGCCAGGGCCGGGACCGCTATTGCATGGCCCAGGCGCAGGGCTGATCAGCGTTCAGTCAGCTGCCGACTCGCGAACTTGCCAGCGCACCGCGCTCACGCCTTTTTCCAGACTCACCCGGCTGACCAGACGCTCCAGCTGGGCAGCGGCCTGAGCGTTGCCCAGTAACTGCGCGCGTACTTCCAGGCGTACCGAGTCGGGCAGGTCTTCACTGTGCAGCGACTGCAGGCGCAGCCCTGGGTCGCTCAGGCTGTGCAGCATCAGGCTGCCCAGCGTCGCCTCGAGCAACAGACCAACGCTGCACAGCACGCCGATTGCCGCCGTGCACCATAGCGTTGCTGCGGTATACACCTGGGCGAGGGTCAACGGCAGTAACATGACAATGGCTTCATAACGACGTTTCTCTGCGTCTGGCAGGCTGAAGCCTACAGCGGGCAGTGGTAACCTTGCTGCTTTGCCCACTCACTGCGGATTCTCCCATGCTGTTCAATCTGGCCGTCCTGCTCGGCACCCTGGTGACCATGGAGGGCGTCGGCACGCTCGCGCACAAGTACATCATGCATGGCTGGGGCTGGTGGTTGCACCGCTCGCACCATCAGCCGCAGTTGGGCGTGCTGGAGACCAATGATGTCTACCTGGTGGCTTTGGCGCTGATTGCCGCAGCGCTGGTGGCGCTGGGCAAGGCCGGGCATGCGCCGTTGCAGTGGGTTGGCGCGGGTGTGGCAGGTTACGGCCTGCTGTATGTAGTGGCCCATGATGGGCTGTTTCACCGGCACTGGCCGCGCCGGCTGCGGCCGGTCAACCGCTACCTGAAGCGGCTGCACCGCGCGCATCGGTTGCATCACGCAGTCAAGGGACGCGAGGGTTGCGTGTCGTTTGGCTTCTTCTATGCGCCGCCCCTGCGCGTGCTCAGGCGTCAATTGTGTGAGCGCAGCAAAACTGCGCTCAAATAACCGTTTCAGTCGCCGACCGTTTCGCGGCGTCCTTCGCTAACCCCTTCAGCCTGGTGACCACGGCTGACCCACCAGCCAAAGCCTGCGGCGGTAAAGAACATGATCAGGCTGTAGATTGCCGCCGGCACCGCCATGGTGGGGTTGTTAAGTAGTGACGGGCTCAGCGCCAAGGCAATCGCCAGGGTGCCGTTGTGGATGCCGATTTCCATGCCGATCGCGATCGCCTGGCGCTTGGGGATGTTCAGCAAGCGCGGCAGGTAGTAGCCGACCCCCAGGCTCAGCAGGTTGAACAGCAACGCCGCCGCGCCCACTACGGGCGCGTACTCGAGCACCGTCTGCCAATCCTTGGTCAGCGCGAGAACGATGGTGAAGGCCAGGAACAAGGCCGCCACCAATTTCATCGGCTTCTCCATGCGCCCGGCAAAGGTTGGCGCCCAGCGCCGGATCATCATCCCCAGCGCCACCGGCAGCAGAACGATGGCAAACACCTGCATGACCTTGGCAAATTGCAGTGGAATGACCTGATCAGAGGCCATGAACCAGCTCAGCGACAAGTTGACCAGCAGCGGCATGGTCAGGATTGCGATGAGTGAGTTGACCGCAGTGAGGGTGATATTCAACGCGACATCACCGTGTGCCAGGTGGCTGAACAGGTTGGCGGTAGTACCGCCCGGCGAGGCTGCCAGCAGCATCAAGCCCACCGCCAGTGCCGACTCCAGGCCAAAGCCATTGGCAATCAGGAAGCACACCAATGGCAGCAGCAGGATCTGGCACGCCAAGCCTATGACCACCGGTTTGGGGTACTTGGCTACCCGAGCAAAGTCAGCGAGGGTCAGCGACAGGCCAAGGCCGAGCATGATGATCCCCAAGGCGATCGGCAGCATGGCGGTGAGCAAAGGTGAGGCGGTCATGGCGGCAGTCTCGAACAATGGATTGCGAGCAGTGTAGGTGGCTTTTGATGAGAGGTAATCGCAATACGCCATGCCTTGGTAAAGTTTTGTTAACGGATCCATGGCAATCAGCCTGCGCTGTGCGATCTGGCCGCGTTGCGGTCGAGCCATCAGCGCAGTAGGATTCGCGCTTTTGCCGAGGATTCGCCCGTCATGCCGTTCCAGCAAGGTCTGCTTGCCACCCCGGTGCCGGTTCATGCCCGTCACCTGTTTTTTACCCTGCACAGCGCGCAAGCCCTGCCTGGCGTACTCGATGCGCTGCTCGCCGAAGTCGACGGGCGCAGCCTGATTGCTGGCGTCGGCCTGCCAATGGCGACCGCGCTGGGCCGGGCAATTCCGGGTTTGCAGGCGTTTCCTGAGCTCGATGCAGTGGTACACAACCCAAGCACCCAGCACGCGCTGTGGCTGTGGCTGCGTGGCGAAGAACGTGGTGACCTGTATCTGCGCAGCCAGGCGCTGATCGCTCAGCTGGCGCCGGCGCTGCACTTGGTCGACAGCATCGACGGCTTCCTGCACCAGGGCGGTCGAGACCTTACCGGTTACGAAGATGGCACTGAAAATCCAAGTGACGACGCTGCGGTCGAGGCTGCCATCGTCGCCGACGCTGAGCCCGGCCTGGCGGGTTCGAGCTACGCAGCGTTCCAGTTGTGGAAGCATGACCTCGGCTACTTCAAGTCGCTGCCCCAGGCCGAGCAGGACGACATCATTGGCCGCCGGCTTCAAGATAACGAAGAGCTCGACGATGCGCCGGAATCGGCGCACGTCAAACGTACTGCCCAGGAAAGCTACGCGCCGGAAGCGTTCATGGTGCGTCGTTCGGTGTCGTGGGCTGACGACCGCGGCGCAGGCCTGGCGTTTGTCGCGCTTGGCCGTTCGTTCGACGCTTTCGATGTCCAGCTGCGGCGCATGAGCGGCCTGGAAGACGGCGTGGTGGATGCCCTCTATCGCTTCAGCCGGCCGTTGACTGGCGGTTATTACTGGTGCCCGCCGATGACTGAACAGGGGCTGGACCTGCGTCTGCTGCTCGGCTGACCCTGGCCAAGCGGCCAAACATCCAGATACAGAATGCCCCGACAGCTTGCGCCATCACGGCTAGCCTTGAAAGTTTCCGGTTTATGACAGGGGCTTTTCCATGTATGCGCGTCGTGATGTCCTACGCACTGGTGCAGCATTGGGCTTGCTGGCCAGCAGCCCCTGGTTGCTGGCAGCTTCCGCCGACAGCTTGCTGACCCGCAAGGTGCCTGGCACTGGCGAGGCGCTGCCGGTGATTGGCGCCGGCACCTCTGGCAGCTTCGAAGTGGAAGCAGGGAGTGCCGAGTATCAGCGGCTCCAGCAGGTTCTGCAGGCGTTCTTTGCTGGCGGCGGGCGAATCATCGACACCTCGCCCAATTACGGCGGTGCTGATGCCATTCTTGGCCAGTTACTGGAGGAGGGCGGCTGGCATCGCCAGTGCTTCCTTGCGACCAAAATTGCCGCTGACAGCAAGGCCGCTGCCGAGGCGCAGTGGGCGGGCACCTTGCGCAGCCTGCGCACCGATCGGGTTGACCTATTGCAGATCCACAACCTGCGCGACTGGCAGCGGCAGCTGCCTTATGCCCGTGAACTGAAGGCGCAGGGCAAGACCCGCTATGTCGGCATCACCCATTACCTGTCCAGCAGTCATGAACAGGTCGCGCAGATCGTGCGCAAGGAGCCGCTGGATTTCGTCCAGATCAATTACTCGGTAAATGCGCCCGAGGCCGCTCGCCAATTGTTGCCGTTGTGCCAGGACAAGGGCGTTGCGGTGCTGATCAATCGTGCCTTTGACGATGGCCGCCTGTTTGCCCGGGTCAAGGACATGGCCTTGCCAGACTGGGCGGCACAGGTAGGCGCAAGCAGTTGGGCGCAGCTGTTTCTGAAGTTCGCCATCAGCCACCCGGCCGTGACGGCGGTGATCCCCGCCACCGGCCGCCCCGATCGCCAGATCGACCAGCTCAAAGCCGGCCAAGGTCAGTTGCTGAGCGAGGCGCAACAGCGCGCGCTGATTAAACTGTTTGGCTAGGCTCATGAGCCATTGGCGTGAGCGGCTGGGCAACAGCCTGAACCTGCAACCTGGCGAAGGGCCGGCAGTGGCCGCCGGCCTGGTGATGTTCTTTCTGCTGTTTACCGGCTATTTCATGCTGCGCCCGGTGCGCGAAACCATGGGCATCGCCGGCGGCATCGACAATCTTCAGTGGCTGTTCACCGGCACCTTCATCGCCACGCTGATGTGCCTGCCGCTGTTTGGCTGGCTGGCATCGCGGGTCAAACGCAAGCGCATTCTGCCGTGGACCTACGGCTTCTTTGTCAGCAACCTGATGTTGTTTGCGGGGCTGTTTGCCGTCGACCAACAGGCGCTGTGGACAGCCCGTGCGTTCTACATCTGGTTATCTGTGTTCAATCTGCTGGCGATTTCCCTGGCCTGGAGCGTACTGGCGGACCTATTTTCCACAGAACAGGGCAAGCGCCTGTTCGGTTTGCTTGCTGCCGGAGCCAGCGCAGGTGGTTTGGCTGGGCCAGTGCTGGGAACCTTGCTGGTCGCACCCTTGGGCCACAGCGGATTGCTGTTATTGGCCAGCCTGCTGCTGCTCGGCAGCATCGCCGCGAGCGCTTACCTGCTGCACTGGCGTTCGCAGCATCCTCTGGAGCTGACTGCTGAACTGCCGCCGAACAAGCCGCTGGGTGGCAATCCATTTGCCGGGGCGACGGCAGTCTTGCGTTCGCCCTATCTGCTGGGCATTGCCCTGTTCGTGGTGCTGCTTGCCAGTGTCAGCACCTTTTTGTACTTCGAACAGGCCCGCATTGTTAGTGAAACCTTCACTGATCGGACTCAGCAGACGCAGGTGTTCGGTCTTATCGACAGCGTGGTGCAAGCGCTGGCGATCCTCACCCAGCTGTTTATCACTGGCAGGCTCGCGCGGCGGTTGGGTGTCGGCGTGCTGCTGATTGGCGTACCGCTGCTGATGGCCCTGGGCTTTGTCTGGCTGGCCCTGGCGCCGACCTTTGCCGTGTTTGTAGGGGTGATGGTGATACGCCGTGCTGGCGAGTACGCACTGGTGCGGCCCGGTCGCGAGATGCTTTTTACGGTGCTACCGGCCGAAGCCAAGTACAAGGCCAAGAGCTTTATCGACACTGTGGTCTATCGCGGTGGCGACGCCTTGAGTGGTTGGCTCAAGCGCGGCCTGGACCTCCTCGGCGAGCATCCGCAGCTGGCGATGCTGATCGGCGCAGCTCTTGCCTTGAGCTGGGCCGGGGTCGGCGGCTGGCTAGGACGTCGGCAACGCCAGCTCGAGCAACCTGCCCAAGCGTTGCGCGCTAAATAACGCCTGATCGGGCTTTTAATGCCATTGGTCCGAACTTTTCGGAAATAAAGCGAATCCGCTGTTATCGCGGCACTCCCAGCTATGTGCGGCTCATCACCGTGCATTCCAGTAGCTACGAGAGGTTACGCACCATGGACAAGAAAGACACCAACATGACCGGTAGCCAGGGTGGAACGAAAAACCCGGGCAACTTCGCTAATGATCGCGAAAAAGCTTCTGAAGCCGGCCGTAAGGGCGGACAGAAGTCAGGTGGTGGTGAGTCCAGTGATTCCGGCCGCAAGGGCGGACGTTCGTAAGTGAAATGACGCCGCGCCGGTCCCGCCGGCGCGGCGTTGCTGAAGGAGACAGATCATGCGCCCACGGTCTATAGCACCTACCGTTTGCCTGCTCGGCAGCCTGGCAGTACTGACCGGCTGTTTCGACCGCGACGACAGCCACCCAGCCAAAGATGCCGATGAAAGCAAGCCCTCACTGCAGATGCAGCAGCACCAGACACCCGCTCCACAACCCGCGCCAGGGCCAGAGCCCATGCCGCAGGACAACAAAAACCAATAAGTGCACGAGGAATGAGTCATGACGGTGATGACCCGCAAGGCCGCCCCCATGGTTCCGGCCTTGACCACGGAAGACAGCTTCGAACAGCGCTACCAGGCACTCCTGCACGGCCACAGCGTCGACAGCGCGCAATGGCTTGCCAGGCAGCTCAAGCGCGCCGAGCAACTGGCGGATGATCTGCCAGCTTCGCCTGCTCAGCTGAGCGGCTGGGCGGTGCGCCACAGTGCTCAGGTGGCTGCGGAGTTCGCGACTTACCTGACCCAGCGCCGCGAAGGCGGGCCACGCCGTTATTTTGCCAACCGCGCCCAGGCACTGTGGTACATCCAGCAAGTGGCCCCGACCAAAGCGGTCGATGGTGCCTGGCTGCATGGCTTTTTGCAGCACTGGCAGGACCCTCGCTATCACGGCCTTATCCGTACCTTTTTAGAAGAGCTGGGTGACGGTGATCCGCGTTGCAACCACGTACTGATCTATCAGCGCCTGCTCAGCCGCCTTGGCTGCCTGGAGCTGCTGCCACTTGTCGATGAGCGTTATCTGCAAGGTAATGTTCAACTGGCCCTGGGCGCGCACGGCGATGCCTTCGAGGCCGAGGCTATTGGCTACAACTTGGGCTATGAGCAACCGCCGCTGCACCTGTTGATCACCACCTATGAACTGGCAGAACTGGGCATCGACGGCCACTACTTCCAGCTGCACGTCACCATCGACAATGCTGCAACCGGCCACGCGCACAAATCGATTCAGGCACTGCTGCAATTGCTGCCGGAAAGCGACGCCGGGGCCTACTACCAACGGGTTCGTCAGGGTTATCGGCTGAACGAGCTCGGTGAATCTGCCACCGCGCTTATCGCCAGCTTCGATCTTGAACAGGAACTGATCAGCTCGCTGGAACGCAAGCGCCTGTTCGGCCAGTTCATGCATTCCGACCATTGCCGCCTGCAGGGCCGCACCATCAATCAATGGCTGGCTGAACCAGACGGCATGGCCGGCTTCCTCGATGCGCTGCAAGCGCAAAAGTGGGTTGTGCGCGGACAGGACCCGGCCGAGAGCCGCTTCTGGCGCGTCATGGAGGGCCCCACTGCACCTATGTTCGGCGTGTTCAGCGCTTATGAAAAGCAGCTGTGGTACGACTGGATCAGCGCTGATTGGCAAGGCCCAAGAATCCGCCGCGTTGCCCCCGGAAGCTGGGAGACTGGGCTGCAGCTTGACGCGCCAAGCAGTGTGCAGAAGCATTCGACCGCACCGTTGGAAACGCTCATCGCCCGTATGGCAGGTAACCGGCATGCCTTGCCGGCGGGGTTGGAAGCTACCCGAGCGTTTATTCGCGCTACCGGTCTTATCCAGGAGAACGCTCATTGATTCCAGCCAGCGAAGAACAGATTCAGGCTGACGAGGCCTTGTTGCAATTAGGCAAGCGCCTGCGTGCTGACGGCTATAGGTTTACCTGCGTCAGCCCAGCCACACATGCGCGTAACAATGCGCGACCTGAGGCCCAGCGCGCTTGCACACTGCGCGACGTTTTTGGCTGGAGCAGGCCATTTGCTGCGGGGCTTTTGTCGGCGGACCAACTGCAGCAGCTGGCCGAGGCTCAAGTATTGGACGAGCACGGCGAGTCGCTGCGCAGCAAGGTGCGCTGGTCGACTCTGGAAGATCTGCTCCTGGTGCATTCTGCCTATCCGACCGAGGCCAGCGATGCAGTATTCTTCGGCCCGGACAGTTACCGATTTGCCCAGGTCATCCACGAGCATCTGCAGCGCTGCACAACGCCCGTGGAGCATGCAGTAGATATTGGCTGCGGCAGCGGGGTTGGCGCGCTGCTGATCGCCAGGGCTGCCCAGCACGCTCAGGTCAGTGCGGTGGATATCAACCCGCTGGCGCTGCGTTACACCACAGTTAATGCCGCCCTGGCAGGGTTGACCAATGTTTCAGTGCAGCGCAGCAATATTCTCGACGGTGTCACTGGCACGTTCGACCTGATCGTCGCCAATCCCCCCTACATGCTCGACACCCAGCAGCGCCAGTATCGCCACGGCGGCGGCTCACTAGGCGCGCAGTTGTCATTACAGATCATCGAACAAGGCTGTGAGCGCCTCGGCCCGGGGGGCACGCTGCTGCTGTATACCGGAGTGGCCATGATCGACGGCCGTGACCCATTGCTTGAAGCGGCACGTGCGCTTTTGGCCGGGCCACGCTGGAGTTGGGTCTACCGCGAGCTTGATCCGGATGTGTTCGGCGAACAGTTGAGTGAACCAGGTTATGAGCAGGTCGAGCGGATTGCAGCAGTTGCGTTAAGCGTTACCCGAATCGGATGAGCGTATGTTCAAGCCTTGTACCTTCGGCATCGAAGAAGAATACCTGCTGGTAGAAACAGCCACCGGCAAGGTGCTGGCTACACCTTCGCCAGTGGTGGGTAATCTGTGCCGCGAAGTCATGGGGCAGTATTTCGCCGAAGAAATGTTCCGCTGCCAGATCGAAGTCGCCTCGCCGATATTCGATCACGTGCGCCAGGCCCAGCAGTTTTTCGGTGATAGCCGCCAGCGCCTGAACGAAGCGTTGGCCGAGGAGGGCGCTGCCCTCTATTGTGCTGGCAGTCACCCCAGCGCGCAGTGGCAACGCCAGCGTCCGAGGACCACCCCGCGATACTGGCAATTATTCGATGATTACCAGCACGTGGCGCGGCGTAGTCTGCTCTCGGGGCTGCATGTGCATGTCGGCGTGCCACCTGGCTGCGATCGCATTCAGCTGATCAACCAAGTGGTGTACTGGTTGCCGATGTTCCTGCTGCTGAGCAGTTCTTCACCGCTGTGGAGCGGGGAGAACACCGGCTACATGAGCTACCGCCGGGCGATTTGCGGCGAGTGGCCACATATGGGCCTGCCAGAGCCGCTGGCAGACTGGACTGCGTATCAACGCTATCGCGGGTTGCTGCAGCGGACCGGCTCGCTGGCTAGCGATGGCGCATTCTGGTGGGCGCTGCGGCCATCCCAGCGCTTTGCCACCGTGGAACTGCGTATCAGCGATGGTTGCCCTCGGCTGGAAGATGCGCTGTGCATTGCAGGTTTGTTTCGCCATCTGGTGGAGTGTTGCGTCATGCCTCATTACGCTCCGGCGCCGGCCAGTCGCGAAACCCACTGGATTACCCAAGAGAACTACTGGCGGGCTATGCGCCATGGTCGCCATGGGCAGTTCATCGGGCTTGAACAGCAACAGCCGGTATCCGCGTTGGGTTGGCTGGCGCAGCTACGAGGGCAGCACCCGCCTGACTCGGTCGATGCCGAACGGGCATTCATGCAGGCGCAGCGCATTTTGACTGAAGGCACCAGTGCTGATCGGCAGCTGGAATGCCTTGAACATGCGAGATTGGCCAGGCGAGATAAACGCCAGGGGCTGCGCGAGGTGGTTGAAATGGTCGTTGCAGAAGGTCAAGGTGCCTGGTCGATGAGTAACCTCAACCTTACTCAGCCCTGAGCCGATCTGGATCAAGCCCGCTCACCGCGTAACCAGCGTTGGTGGTAATGGCTCAAGCGTGTCAATCCATACAGCGCGCCCTGTTGCAGCACCTCGGTGCGAGTTCCGAAAAAGCGTTGGGTTCGGGTGAAAACCGCCAGCGGCTCGCCGGCGAAGGCCCAGGCAAAGCACAGTGTTCCCGGCGCTATACCGTCGGCACACTCTGGCCCGGCAACTCCGGTGGTGGCGATTGCAACGGTAGCGGTGCTGTCGCGCAGGGCACCCATCGCCATTTCCCAAGCTACCGCCTCACTGGTCAATCCATAGCGCTCGATGGTGATATCGCTCACCCCCAGCAGGCGTTTTTTCGCTTCAGGCGAGTACACCACATAGCCGCTCTCGAGCACCTCACCGGTGCCTGGGCTTTCGGCCAGCAACGCAACCATGCGCCCTGCGGTGCAGGACTCGGCAGTGGTCAGCAGCAGGTGTTGCTGCTTCAGATAATCGAGTACAGCCTGGACTTGAGCTTGCGACATGACGGGGCACCTTGAGTGTCTTTTGCGATTGACGCTTGGTCCTGATGATTGGTTCAGAGCGCTTGAGCCAGGCCGTGCGGCATCCCGATCAAACCTTCATCTCGCCACGCAGTCCTTTACATTAAGGGCCTGAAGTGGTTCAGGCCGTGGAGGTGGCTGATGAAGTTTTACTGCCTGCTGCGGGGCTGCCAATGGCGGACTCTGCTCAATCACCGACAAGCCGGGCTGGAATGCCAATGTTGCGAGCGCTGCGGTGCGCTGCGCTCATTCCAGCCTGGACAACCCTAGCAATTTCAGGAGCTGACCATGGCCCGGGCAATCTGGAGAGGCGCGATCAGTTTTGGCCTCGTGCACATCCCCGTTTCACTCAATACCGCCGTGCGTACCGAACGGGTCGATTTCGACTGGCTCGACAAACGCAGCATGGAGCCGGTGGGCTACAAGCGCATCAACAAGGTCACCGGCAAGGAAATCGACAAGGACAACATCGTCAAAGGCGTGGAATACCAGAAAGGCCAATATGTGGTGATCAGTGAAGACGAGATCCGCAAGGCGCGCCCTGAGGCCACCCAGACCATCGATATCTTCTCATTTGTCGAGGCCGGCGATATTCCCCTGCAGCACTTTGATACGCCGTACTACCTGAGCCCGGACAAGCGCGGTGGCAAGGTTTATGCGCTGCTGCGCGAAACCCTGGAAAGCACCGGCAAGGTGGCCTTGGCCACGGTGGTCTTGCATACCCGCCAGCACTTGGCGCTGTTGCGCCCGCTGGATGATGCACTGGTGATGATCACCCTGCGCTGGCCAGAAGAAGTGCGCGGCCTCGATACGCTGGAGCTAGACAAGAGCGTAACCGATATCAAGGTCGACAAGCGTGAACTGGACATGGCCAAGCGCCTGGTCGAAGACATGAGCGGGCCGTGGACGCCGGACGAATATCATGATGCGTTCCGGCAGACGATCATGGACCTGGTCGAAGAGAAGGCCAGCAAGGGCAAGATCGCCGTGGTGGAGAAGGCCGAGGGCGACAAGGGCGAGAAAAGCGCAGATATTATCGACCTTACCGAGTTGCTCAAACGCAGCCTCGGGGGCAAGCCCGGTGCAGCCAAGAAGAAAGCGCCCGAGCCTGCCAAGACTACACAAAAGAAACCCGCCAAGCGCACACGCAAAGCCTCCTGAGGCGTACCGACGAGGGGTTGCGCGGCTACCCCTTTGTACGGTCAGTGAGTCATTTCGGCCTCCAGGTTTTTCTTCCAGCCGCGCAGGTTCATCGCGCCCAGGCAGAACTGCAGTGCAATCAACGCCCAGGCCTCGATAGACCAGCCCCAGATCACCCACAACAGATTACTGCTGATAAAGCAGCAGAAACCCATCCGCCGCCGATGGGGTCGGCGTGAACCGATGCACCAGGCGGCAATTACGGTAAGCAGCATGGCCGGCCACTGCAGAAGGTCGATCCAGTCCACCATCACTTGAGCCCCATCTTTTTGCGCATGCCAGCGGTAATTGACTGCCGCGTCTTGGCCATATCGGCCCATGGATCTTCAATCTCAGCCAAACGCTCGTGCAGGTTATTGATCGTCCATTGGTTGGCACCCTTGAGCTCGGTCAGCTCCTCACGCCAGATCGGTACCGACACCGGCAGGCCTTCGCGTGCGCGCAGGCTGTAGGCGCAGGCAGTGGTGGCACCTTTGCCATTGCGCAGGTAGTCGATAAAGATCCGCCCGACGCGGTTCTTTGGCCCGGACACGGCGCTCAGGCGCTCGGGGAACAGCTTGGCCAGGTAATTGACCAAAGCATGGCTGAAGTCTTTGACCTCGTCCCATCCGGCGCGGCGGGTCAGCGGCACCACCACGTGGATGCCCTTGCCGCCGCTGGTCTTGAGAAATACTTTGAGGCCAAGCTCATCGAGCAGGGTCAGGGTCAGCTGGGTGGCTTCCAGCATGGCTTTCCAAGGCAGCGCAGGATCAGGATCGAGGTCGAGCACGAAGCGGTCTGGCTTGTCGAAATCCTTGTTGGTGGCGTTCCAGGTGTGCAGCTCGAGCGTGTTCATCTGTACCGCGCCAAGCAAGGTCTCAGGCCTGTTGATGACCATGGCCGCCTGGCCAGCCTCGACCTTGTCGTAGCCAAGCACGCCGGGCAGGTGCAGCTGGCCGGCGTTTTTCTGGAAGAACAGTTCACCTTCCAGACCATCCGGTGCGCGTACCAGTGCCACTGGGCGGTCCTTGAGTTGCGGCATGAGCCAATCGGCGACCGAGGCATAGTACTCGGCGACCTGCCGCTTGGTGGCGCCGCTGCTGGCGTCGATCACCCGGTCGGGGTGAGTTAGGCGCAGTTCACCGAGGTTTTCTTCATCGCTGGATTTGTTAGAGGATTTTTTAGCAACGGCGGTTTTTGGCATTGCACGCTCCAGGTCGATGGCCTTGGCCGGTTTGTCGTCACGCAGACCGTGGAAAACCGCATGGCGCACAATGCCGTCGCGGGTGATCTGTGCGTAGGCAATTTCGGCCAGCAGTTTCGGTTTGAGCCAATGCACGCCACGCGCATCTGCGCCTGTTGGAGGTTTGGCGAGCGCCGGCTTGGCGACTTCGAGAGGTTTCAGGCGTGCATGGATGCTGGCCAACGTCGTGGCAGTAAAGCCGGTGCCCACCTTGCCGGCATAGCGCAGCTCACCGCTGGGCTTGTCGTGCAGGGCCAGCAGCAAGGCGCCAAACCCGCTGCGGCTGCCTTTAGGATCGGTATAGCCGACGATCACGAACTCCTGGCGCAGCTGGCACTTGAGCTTGATCCAGTCATTGCTGCGTCGGCCTGAGTAGACGCTGTCGGCTCGCTTGCCGATCAGCCCTTCAAGTTCCAGCTTGCAGGCACTCTGCAGCAGCGATTCGACCGGCTCGTCGAAGTCGGCCGAGTACTTGAGGCAATCCCGCTCATTGTGCTCAAGCAGCTGGTGCAACGCTTCGCGGCGATCTTGCAGCGGCACCTGACGCAGGTCTTCGCCACCCAGGAACAGCAGGTCGAACAGGTAATAGGTAATCTGCTCGTCGTTCTGCGTATCGAAGGCATTCTGCAATGCCTGAAAGTCTGCAGCGCCCTGTTCGTTGGCCACCACCATTTCACCATCGAGCCAGGCTTGCTTTAGCTTGAGCGTGCGCAGCGCCTCCACCTGGTGGGGCATCTTCGCGCTCCAGTCGTGGCCATTGCGAGTAAACAGGCGCACATCATCGCCGTCGATCCGGGCAAGGATGCGGTAGCCATCGAACTTGACCTCGTAGCGCCAGTCGCCGGCAGGCGCGGCATCGACAAGAGTGGCCAGCTGAGGCTGCAGTTTCTCAGGTAGCTCGGCTTTGGTTTTACTGGCGCTGCGCTTGGCAGCAGGCGTTGCTTTCTTGGCCGTTTTGGCGGGAGACTTTACTGCTTTGCGCGGCACCAGTGTGCGGTCACTGATCACGCTGTCAGGCAGAGCCTCGACGATGCTGTATTCGTCTTCACTACGCGCATCGCCGTCATGCGATTTGACCAGCATCCATTGTTCTTTCTTGCCTACCAGACGAGTACGAAACAGATTCCACACGCCTGAGAGTTTTTCGCCCTGCAGGCGGAAGCGCAGCTTGCCCTTGGCGTAGGCTGCGTGTGCGTCACCTTCGGGCTCCCACACACCACGGTCCCAGACAATCACGTCGCCGGCGCCATAGTGGCCGTCGGGGATATTGCCTTCGAATTCGGCGTAATCCAGCGGATGGTCTTCGACATGTACAGCGAGCCTGCGCACTTTTGGGTCCAGTGAAGGGCCTTTGGGAATTGCCCAGCTTTTCAGGGTGCCGTCCAGTTCCAGGCGGAAATCGTAGTGCAGGTGGCTGGCATCGTGTTTCTGGATGCAGTACTGCAATGCCTGTGGCTTTTTGCTGCGGCGTGGCTTGCCGGCGGGTTCGGGTGTGGCGTTGAAATCGCGTTTGCGTTGATATTCCTGCAGGGGTTCGCTCATCTCGGGCTCCTGTTCAAATCCCAGGCTCTATGAACTTGGGAGGCGAGGGCGGCGCAGGGAGTTCCATCTGTGACGGGCGCGGGGATATCAACGGCTGCGAGGATTTGGTCTGCACCTGATAAACAAATTTGAGTCATCTGCGAACCGGGGTGGTCGACTTTATGAACCCACCTGATGGAGAGCAGCACATGGCTCAGCCTAACGACCCGAAAACCCGCACGCCTGCCGAGATCGACGACATTCAGGATCGGATGGGCAGTGTGCACGAGCTGGACTTCAGCGACCGCGACGATGAGCGCCAGGGCCGGGCCGGCGACGAACGCTCACTGGCTGAAGTCGAACATGACTTCCCGCCAGAGCGTGTGGCCGAGAGCGGCATGACCGGTGGCGAGGCTCTGACCGAGAGCCTGCACGAAGACAACGTGACCTTGGACGACCTGAGCCCAGACACTTTGTTCGATCAGACCGGCGCTCGCGACCCGCACGAGCCAGGTGATGGTGGAGACCCGGCCGACCAGGTCTTGCGTGAAGTAGACGTCGAGGAAATCGGCGGCGGATTTGGCCTCGACGAAGCAGAGCTGGCGCGCTCAGCGCCGCTAGATGGCGAGCCATGGACCGATGAGGTCTCACCTGTAGACGATGAAGCATCCAACCGGAGCCGCGAATCATGACCGAACTACGCTGTGCATGCCTTGACTGCGCTTGCACGATAAACGCCAATACCCTCCTGCAAGACGGCAAGGGCTACTGCTGCGAAGCCTGCGCCAGCGGTCACCGCAATGGCGAGCCTTGCCGCATGGGCGACTGCAAATGCGGCGAGACTGCGCAACCGAATGAAAGCAATGTCGACAACGCCCTTGATGAGACTTTCCCGGCCAGCGATCCCATCTCGCCCTGAGCCGTCCTGAAATCGGCCCCGGTGTGGCTCGAGGCTGCTGCAGGTTGAGCAGCTTCGAGCCAGGCCGGGGCCGACCTGTGTCGGACCACTTCTAGTGGGTCTGCCAGATACCGTTGCTGCGGTCGCAATCCGTGCGCGCCTGGCCCAGGCTTGGCGTGTCGTAGTAGTAAGTGATCACCCGGGCGTCCTTGCCGATCGCTGGCCGCGTGGCGGGTTCATCGCGGCCCATCGACTTGGGATTGGCCAGGGTTTCCTGGGTCAACTGGGCAATACAGCTACCGACACTGCCTTCGGCGCATTTCGCGACCTTGCGCTTGTCGGTGCTGAGCATCTCCTTGCTCTCGTTGCTGCACGACCAGTTGATGGCCTCGGCGGGCATGTTGCTGTAGCTGTAGCAGGTGTGGCCTTCAACAGGCTTGACTGCGTCGCTGGAGGAGCGGGTCACGACGTCGCAGGCCTCAGCCAGCACGTGACTGCTGGCCAGGCATGCACCGAGTAAAAGCAAGGCACGGATACACATGGTTTGTCTCCCGGGCCTTGGCCTTTACGGTCGGCCGCTTTTGTTGATGCTCAGGTTTTGTGCAATTGCGCCTTGTCCTGCTGGCGCAGGGCCTTGGCGCGTTTCTCCAGAATCAGATAAGCGATCACCGCCAGCACCAGCGGTATCAGGTAGTACAGGGTGCGATAACCGAGTAGCCCGGCGACCAGGCTGCCCTGGCTGAGCTGGCCTTGCAGCAGGGCCAGGAACACCGTTTCCAGCACACCGAGCCCGGCCGGGATGTGCGCCACCACGCCCGCTACACAGCTGATCAGCAATACACCGAGAATGGACGGATAGAACACATCACCCGGCAGCAGCCAATAGATCAGCACTGCCATCAGCGCCCAGTTGCTGGCGCCCAAGGCAACCTGACACAGCGCCAGGCGTAGGGAGGGCAGGGTGATCTCGTGCTTGCGGATATGCCAGGTGCGCCGTTTGGCGTAACCGCAGGCCAGCACGTAGCCGACCGATACGGCGATCATCAGGACACCGATGAGTTGCAGCCCGGTGGCACCCACCGACCAGCTCTCAGGCAGCTTGACCAGGCGCATGGCAAACACGCTACCGGCCAGCAGCATGTAGCCCATCCAGTTGGTCAACAGACCCAAGGTGAGGATGCGCGTGATGGTGGCGTTATCCAGGCCCAGACGGCCGTACAGGCGGTAGCGCAGGGCGACCCCGCCGACCCAGGTGGTGAAGTTGAGGTTGAACGCATAGCAGACGAAGGCCACCGGCAGTACCTGCCGGGCAGGCAGCTTGTGGCCGGTGTAGGCGCGCCCGAGCAGATCGTAGCTGGCGAACACCAGATAACTGCAAAGAGCCAGGCCGAGGCCGACGATCAACGTGCCAGGCTTGTAGGCCAGCAGCGACTGACGGACTTCATTCCAGTCGAGGTTGCGCGCCAGGTAATACAGCAATACCGGGATCATCAACATGAACAGCAGGGTGAACAGGCGCTTGCCCCAGGTGAGCCAGGTTTTCCGTTCCATCAGGTATTGCCCTCACGCAGTCCACCTTGGGTACTGACTTCAGGTTGCAGCGATTTCAGCCGTTGCCGATGGGCTGGCAGCACGCCGGCAATCCGCGGGAAGTATCGGGTCAGGTGGAAGCCGGCAAAAATTAATGGCGCTCGCCACCAGTAGCCACGAATCATCCGCTCAAGGGTGACGGTCTTGCAGTGATTGCCGGCCAGTTGGCTGAGGTGCTCGTACAGTTGCTGGTTAAACGCACGATCCTTGATCAGCAGGTTGGCTTCCAGATTGAACGCAAGGCTTAGCGGGTCGAGGTTGCTCGAGCCGACTGTCGACCATTCGTCATCGACCAGGGCAACCTTGCCGTGCAATGGGCGCAGGCAGTATTCGTGAATCTGTACGTTGTCGCGTAGCAGGTAGTTGTAGAGCAGTCGCGACAGCGCGCGCACCCAACGCATGTCTGGTTGCCCTTGCAGAATGAGCGTTACCTCGATGCCACGGCGAGAGGCATTGCGTAGCTCGCGCAGCAGCCTGTAGCCCGGGAAGAAATACGCATTGGCGATGATGATGCGCTTGCGCGCACCGCGTATGGCCTGCAGATACTGCTCTTCGATATCGTTGCGGTGCTTGCGGTTGTCACGCTCGACCAGCACGGCGCGCACCGACCCCGCCGGCTCTGTCACCGGTTTGACCCGCTTGGGTCCGGCCAGCACCGGCTTCATCAGCCTGATACTCGAAGCGTGCACCTGGGCGACCACGGGACCGGTGACTTCCACCGCGTAATCCTGCTTGGCCATCGGCCCGAAGTCGCCCAGGTGATCGGCGCTGTAATTGATCCCGCCAATGAACGCCCGCTCAGCGTCGATCACCACGATCTTGCGGTGCAGGCGATGGAACAGATTGGTACGCAGGCCAGCCACTTTCGGCTGCGGATCGAAGGCGTGGAAGCGCACACCCGCTTCGGTCATCGCTGCGATGAACGCATCCGGCAGCTCGCCGGTGCCGTAGCCGTCAGCCACTAGCTCGACACGCACGCCGCGCTGGGCAGCTTCGATCAGCACCCGCTGCAGCTGCTGGCCAACCTTGTCATCGAAGATGATGAACGTCTCAAGCAGGATTTCCTCCTGCGCTTCGCCCATTGCCTCGAAGACACGGGGGTAAAACTCCTCGCCATTGATCAGCAACTGCACAGTGTTGCCTTCAGTCCAGGATAACGTCATAGGCTGATCTCCGCGGCCAGGGGGGCATGGTCGGACAGATGCGACCATGGGTATTTGGATAGCACCTGCGCCGAGCGCGGCAGGGCATTGCGTAGGTAGATGCGGTCCAGCCGCAGCAGCGGCAGGCGTGCCGGGAAGCTGCGCGCAGGCATGCCGAAGCGGTCGCCAAAGGCCTCGACCAGGTGCTCGCTGAGCACGCTGTCGGCCTTGAGGCGCCAGTCGTTGAAGTCGCCGGCGACGATCACTGGTGCCTTGGCCGGCAAGCTGTCGAGCAATTCCAGCAACAGCTGCACCTGGCGTTGCCGGTGAGCCTCACGCAGGCCCAGATGAACACACACTGCGTGCACCTGATCATGGCCAGGCACCTGCAGGCGGCAGTGGAGCAGGCCGCGCTCTTCATTACCGTCGATCGAGACGTCCAGATTACGGTGCTCGATGATGGGGAATTTGGACAGCAACGCGTTGCCGTGGTCGCCATGGGGGTACACCGCATTGCGCCCGTAGGCGAACTGCGACCACATGCTGTCGGCAAGAAACTCGTATTGCGGCGTGGTTGGCCAGGTCGGATGGCGCTCGGCATGTTGCAGATGAGTGCCATGTACTTCTTGCAAAAACACCAGATCGGCGCCGGTGCTGCGTACCGCTTCGCGCAGCTCGGGCAAGATGAAGCGCCGATTGAAGAAGGTAAAACCTTTGTGCACGTTGATCGTCAGCACGTTAATGCCATGCACGGCAGTAACGCTGCCGACGCTGCAGCGCGCTTCGTGTAGCGGTTGGTTCATAGGTCCACCTGCGGTTCGACGCCAGGCTCGGTGACCAGTTCGCCATCGAGCTTGAGCTTGGATAACAGACGCCGTGCGTCATAAGGGGCATGGACTTTCTGGTCGTTGTCGAAGTAGCAGTAGACGTCGCGCTGGGCGCGCTTGCGCGGTGCGCCGGGCACCACCAGATGGGCGTCTTCCGCCTGGCCACCTTGGCTCCAGGCTTCGATGCGCTGGCGCCAGCGGCGCAGGGCGCGTGCGGTATAGCCGCTGCTGTAGAGCTCGACATCGCCATGCAGGCGCATATAGACAAAATCTGCGGTCACGTCTTCGACATAGGGCCACTTGCCGGCACTGTCGGCGACCACCAGAGCCATGTTGTGTTTGCGAAGCAGTTTGATGAATGCGGCGCAGAGGAAGCTCTCGTGACGGATCTCGATGGCGTGGCGCAAGGGGGCATTACCGGTGATGGCGGTCGCGCCATTGCCGCGCAGGCGTTCGGCGCACTGCTCGGCACAGCGGCAGGCGGCCCGGCGATCGCGAGGGAGCTGCTCGAAGAAAGCCTTGAAGCGTTCTTCATCGAACTTCATCGTGGCCGGGAACTGCCACAGCATCGGACCAAGCTTGTCACCCAGCATCAGTGGACCGGAGGCGAAGAAATTCGCCAACGGCTCTTCGATATCCTTGAGCCGGCGGGTATGAGTGATATAGCGCGGGGCCTTGATCGAGAAGATGAAGTCGTCTGGTGTTTCATCGCGCCATTGCGCATATCGTGCTGGGGTTTGCAGCGCGTAGAAAGAGCCGTTGATTTCAATGCTGTTGACTGCTCGTGACGCAAACGCGAGTTCATCCTTCTGGCGCAGGCCTTCCGGGTAGAAGTCCTTGCGCCAGGGGCCATAACGCCATCCGGATATGCCGATGCGAATGTCGCTCACGGTGGAGTCCTTGTGCAGAATCAGTCTTTAACTGCGACCTCTGCGTGAGCGTCAGGGTTCAGCGTGGGTTGACCAGTGGGCGCCCTATTACGCAGCGCCACCAGCAATTTTGAACTTTGCCTGGCTTGAAGATTCCACCTTGATATATGCACCGGCATCCAAGGCCCACCACCTCAGGAGGCACGCATGGCCCGTCACATCATTCACTTCACCGGCCCGATCACTTCTTCGACCTGCGGTAACCTGATCAACACCTGTTCGCGAGCCCTCAACCAAGGCGCGCAAACACTTCAGTTGAACATCGCCACCATGGGCGGCGACTGCAGTTACGGTTTCACGCTGTACAACTTCCTGCGCTCGTTGCCGGTACTGGTCCATACGCACAATCTCGGCACGGTCGAATCGATGGGCAATATCCTGTTTCTGGCGGGTGAACAGCGCACGGCCTGTCGCATGAGCAAGTTCCTCTTTCACCCATTCCACTGGACGCTGCACGGCTCAGTCGATCACGCACGTATGTCCGAGTACGCCATGAGCCTTGATTACGACTTGCAGTTCTACGCGCAAATAGTCGCAGAGCGCACGGCTGGCGCTGAGCAACCATTGGATACAGAGCACTATTTGCTGGCCAAACCACGCATCTTGAATGCTGAGGAGGCAATTGCGGGCGGCCTGATCCACACTATCGATGAGCTGCCGATCAGTATCGATTCGGTTCAATGGAGCGTTCACGCCTGAAATCTTGCAGGGCGGTATTTGGCGCCGCTGGTCAGTCGCAGCGAATGTTGATGGAGCCGATCCCATTTGGGCCGGCTCGTAACTACTGAGCAGCTGCACTTGGAGGCGACAAATATGCGCGCATTGACCTTTCACGGCGCTGGAGATGTCCGGGTTGATACTGTTGCTGACCCTGGCATTCAAGAGAAGGACGACATTCTGCTGCGAGTAACCGCCACTGCCATCTGTGGCTCCGATCTGCACCTGTATCACGGCAGGATACCTGCGCTCGAAGAGGGCGATATTCTCGGTCATGAGTTCATGGGGATTGTTGAAGAGGTTGGCAGCGAAGTCACCGCGGTTCAGCGTGGAGATCGTGTTGTCATCCCGTTCGTGATTGCCTGTGGCAGCTGCTTCTTTTGCCAAAATGACCTGTTTGCCGCTTGTGAGACGACCAATACCGGACGCGGGGCGATCCTCAATAAGAAGTTGATCCCCTCCGGTGCGGCGTTGTTTGGCTATAGCCACCTGTATGGCGGCATTCCCGGCGGCCAGGCCGAGTATGTACGGGTGCCGAAGGCCAATGTCGGTCCGTTCAAGGTGCCAGGCACGCTGAGCGATGACAAAGTCCTGTTCCTGTCAGACATTCTGCCCACCGCCTGGCAGGCAGTGACCAATGCAGGAGTTGGCCAGGGTTCTTCTCTGGCTATTTATGGGGCAGGTCCGGTAGGACTGCTGAGTGCTGCGTGCGCACGCATGCTCGGGGTCGAGCAGATTTTCATGGTTGATAAGCATGCTTATCGGCTGGACTATGCCAAGCGCGCCTACGGTGTGATTCCGATCGATTTTGATCATGACGACGACCCTGCTGACACCATCATTCGCCAGACCGCAGGCATGCGCGGCGTTGACGCGGCCATTGATGCAGTGGGTTTTGAGGCTAAGGGCAGTACTGCGGAATCGGTACTGACTGCGCTGAAGCTTGAAGGGAGCAACGGCAAGGCGCTGCGCCAGTGCATGGCAGCAGTGCGCCGTGGTGGCGTAGTCAGTGTGCCCGGCGTATATGCCGGCTTCATCCATGGCTTCTTGTTCGGTGATGCATTCGACAAAGGCCTGACCTTCAAGATGGGCCAAACCCACGTACAACGTTTCCTGCCTGAACTGCTCGAACATATCGAAGCAGGACGGCTCAATCCCGAAGCAATCATCACCCATCGCCTCAGCCTGGAAGATGCAGTGCGCGGTTATGAGATGTTCGACGAACAGCAAGAACGCTGCCGCAAGGTCGTATTGACCCCAGGTGTTGCCACAGACCCGGTAACCAATGGGCGGCTTGGACCCGCTGCGAGCAGCTGAGAGGAGTAGTAATGACGGAACGCATCATCACATCGATCACCAGCGAGGATCTTGCTCCGCCGCCGCAGGGGGTAACATTCGAAACCCCCCGCGAGCGGTTGGAGTTCTACCGCCGAGAAATCCAGTTCGAGACCACGATTCTTGCCAACCGCACAGATGCTTATCTGTCGGCACAGTCTTTTCTGGTAATTGCCTATGCGTCCTGCATGGCCAACGGCAATCCCAGCTGGGGCAGGCTTTTTACGCTGGTTGTGCCTGCGTTTTTGGCGTTGCTGGGCATCATCAGCTCACTCAATGCGTGGCCTGGAATTCGCGCCTCGTACGGCATCATCGACCACTGGCATTTCAAGCAAAGTCACCTGTTACACAACGAGCCAAGCATGGGTTTTGCGTACGATGATTGGCCGTTGTTCAGCGAGTCTGAGTCAACCCATCGTGGTTACCGCAAATCGCTGCTGTTTTCGATCCGTACGCCGTGGTTGTTTCTGATTTTCTGGGTCTTGCTGGGTGGATTCGGCCTGCTGCTGCAGCTCGACCCTGCCGGTGCCTGAAGCGCGCGGGGGCGCCGCAAGCCGTTGATGTGCATTGTTCGACAAAAATTTGAATCTTCGCGATCGCACCGGTTCCACTAGTTGTCATCCATGGAGAAGAGGAGGCCCCCTGCGATGCCTACCCCAGAGCTTTATATCGTCGATTACAAGCTGCACGGTGAAACGCGCAGCTTCATCATCCGGCTGGATCGGATGGATAACGCCGAGGCTTGGCACTGGGCTAGTTGTGACGCCGGTATTGGCATTATTCCCAAGTTTGGTCGTGAAAAAATTCGCAAGGTCAGCAGGCCCATGGCCGAACGATACGGGATCAGTGAAGTGAGCTGGAGGCCATCGGGTAGCAAACCTACCTCCAGTGCCGGTGCCAACCAGTCGATGCTGCCTACTGCCTGAACAAGCGGTAGGCAGCAGTTACTGTCGGGCTGTGTGAACAAAGCCGCTCCTGATTGGGAGCGGCTTTGTTTTGTCTGCTGGAAGCCTACGGCCAGGTCAGGCGCCTGATTCAGGATCACTGGCGGGGACGCCAGGGCGCTCGTCCGGGTCAGTCAGGTTAGGGTCAGCATCTGGGTCGTCTGCTTGCCCATCGGGGCGGTCCGGGACCAATTCTGGCCAATCGTCTTCAACACTGCCGCCACCCATCATCAGTTGCTCGCGCATGATCATTCCCTCGGCTGAATGAAAAAAAGGCCTGCCAGCAGGCAGGCCAAGCACAGGAGTGAGGGGTGACGCCGTTGCACCACCCTCAGTAGTTATGAGCGCTGTGGGCAGGTAGCAGTCGTTTGCAAAGGGAGGTTCCCCGACCAATGGCGGTTACGGCTCCTGACCCTGGCGCAAGCGCATGCTGAGCAGCGCAGCCAGAACCAGCATCGAAGCAATGATCCACAAGCCATTGCGGGTGCTGCCGGTTGCTTGCTCGATCAAGCCCATCACCGATGGGCCGACAAAGCCCCCGAGCAAACCGCAAGTCGTGACAAATGCCAGCCCGGCAGCCAGCGCATTGCCGCTCAAGCGACTGGAGGGGAAGACGAAGATGACCGACTGCACCACGAACAGCATCAATGCCGTCAGCGAGAACCCGATCAGGCCAATGAACGAGTTGGCTACTGAAGCCAGCAGCAGCCCGGCGGCCATGGTCAGCAGGCCGAAGAACAGCAGCGTGCGGCAACGGTTTGGTGAAGTGGCCAGGCGTGGCAGGGTTGCCGCGCCAATTGCAGCAGCGATCCACGGCACCGACGTGAGCAGGCCAATCTGCAAGGGCGACAGTGCGCCGTAAGTGCCGATGATCCCGGGCAGGAAAAAGATCACGGTGTAGATGGTGATCTGATGCACAAAGTACACGGCGATCGCCAACCAGATCTGCTTGTCGCGAAACATCTGCGACAGCTTGCTCTGCTGCGGTGCAGCGGCACGTTCAGCCGCCAGCCGGCGCTCGATGTCCTGCGCATCAGCGGGCGATAACCACGGTGCCGAACTCGGCCCATCGGGCAGCTTTTTCCAGACGACATACGCTAGCGCTACGGCGGGCAAGCCTTCAAGCACGAACAACCACTGCCAACCATGCCAGCCGAGCACGCCGTCCATTTCCAGCAAGGCACCGCCCAGCGGCCCGCTGAGGATGTTGGCCAGGCACACGCCGAGCAGGAAATAGCCCGTGGCGCGGGCGCGTTGTTCACGGTCGAACCAGTAGGTCAGGTAGAGCATGACGCCGGGAAACAGTCCCGCCTCGGCGACGCCCAGCAGCAGGCGCATGACGTAGAACGAAGTCTCACCCTCGACGAAAGCCATGCCGGCAGACAGCAGGCCCCAGGTGATCATGATGCGTGTAATCCAGAAGCGCGCGCCGACCCGTTGCATGATCAGGTTGCTCGGCACCTCGGCCAAGGCGTAGGTCAGGAAGAACAGACCCGCGCCCAGCCCATACGCAGCAGCCGACAAGCCGAGGTCAACGCCCATGCTGGCCTTGGCCAGGGCGATGTTGGTGCGGTCGAGAAAACTCATTACATAGACGATGACCAGCAGTGGCATCAGTTTGCGCAGAAGCAGGCTGTTCAGGCGCTGATCAGCCGCAACAGCAGGCGCGGCAGCCGCTGTCGGTTGCGTGAGGATTGTCATTGTTTTTTCCCCGAAAGCTATGAGTAACAGCGCGCAGCGGTGGTGCGTCGCGCTGCGGTAGGTCAATCAACCACGCTGGATGTCCAGCCAGACTGCGCCGTCGGGATACTGGTAACGCTCCAGGGTCTCGGCGTGCATTTCAATGCTGTAGCCCGGGCGCTGCGGCGGCATGTAGCGGCCGCGGCGGATCACCACGGGGTCGATGAAGTGTTCATGCAGATGGTCGACGTACTCCAGCACCCGGTTGTGCAGCGAGGCGGAAACGGCGATGTAGTCGAACAGGGCAATGTTCTGCACATACTCGCACAGGCCGACACCGCCGCCGTGCGGGCACACCGGTACGTCGTACTTGGCAGCCATCAGCAGCACGATCAGTACCTCGTTGAGGCCGCCCAGGCGTGCTGCATCGAGCTGACAGAAGTCCAGCGCGCCGGCCTGGAACATCTGCTTGAACATCACCCGGTTGTGGCAATGCTCGCCGGTGGCGACACCAATCGGCGCGATGCGCTGGCGGATCGTGGCATGGCCAAGGATGTCATCGGGGCTGGTTGGTTCTTCGATCCACAGCGGGGCAAAGGCTGCCAGCCGGCGCATGTTGCTGACGGACTCCTCGACCCCCCAGACCTGATTGGCGTCCATCATCAAGGTTCGCTCCCAGCCGATCTCGTCACGCAGGATGCTGGCGCGGCGAATGTCTTCTTCCAGGTCGGCGCCGATCTTCTGCTTGATATGGGTCCAGCCGTCCTCGACCGCTTCACGTGCCAGGCGGCGCATCTTCTCTTCGCTGTAGCCGAGCCAGCCGGGCGCGGTGGTGTAGCCGGGGTAACCTTCGCGAAGCATCTGCGCCTCGCGTTGGGCCTTGCCCGGCACCTGGCGGCGGAGCAGGGCGATGGCTTCTTCCGGGGTGAGCACGTCGGTGACGTAGCTGAAGTCCAGGCACGCGACCAGTTGCTCGGGGCTCATGTCGGCCAGCAGCTTCCACACTGGCTTGCCTTCATGCTTGGCCCACAAGTCCCACACGGCGTTGACGATGGCGGCAGTGGCCAGGTGGATGACGCCTTTTTCCGGGCCGAGCCAGCGCAGTTGGCTGTCACCCACGGTGAAGCGGTGCCAGAAACCACCCATGTCTGCAGTGATCTCTTCCAGGGTCTGGCCGACGATCAGCGGCGCCAACGACTGCACCGCAGCGGCGCAGATCTCGTTGCCGCGGCCAATGGTGAAGGTCAAGCCATGGCCTTCGAGCTCGCCGGCATCGGTGTGCAGCACGACGTAGGCGGCTGAGTAGTCAGGCGCGCTGTTCATGGCATCGGAGCCGTCCAGTGACAGCGAAGTCGGAAAGCGAATGTCGCGAACGCTCAGATGGGTAATGCGTATGCTCATGGCGGTCTCTTGTTCTGGGTTACCTCTGGAGACCTGACTGTAGGTTGCTGAGCGATACAGGCATAATCGCCAATTCCTAACTATGGATATCAGAATTGATATGCCTCAGACCCCAGCAGACACCTCGCAGGCGCCGCGCAGTCTTGGCCCGCTGAAGATCTCCAGCCGTCAGATAACCCTGCTCAACGCCTTGGGCGAGTTCGGCAACCTGCGCCGCGCTGCTGCGGCCATGCACACCACCCAGCCTGCTGCGAGCCTGCTGCTGCAACAGCTCGAGGAGCGCCTTGAAGTGCGCTTGTTCGAGCGCCTGCCGCGTGGCATGCAGCCAACCCTGTACGGCGAGGTGATGATTCGCTACGCGCAAAGTGCGCTGCACGAGTTCGAGCACGCCCAGGCGCAGATAGCCGAGCTTGCGCGTGGCGCCGCCGGGCTGGTGCGGGTAGGCAGCGTAATGGGGCCGGTGCCGGGCTTGCTGACCAAGGCCGTGCTGGCCTACAAGCGCGACCACCCCAAGGTGCGCATCTCGCTTGAAGTGGGTACCAGCGATACCTTGCTGCCGGCGTTGCTGCGCGGTGACTTCGACCTTGTGGTAGGGCGCTTGCCGGATCAGAGCGACAGCCAGGACCTCAACATCGAGTTGTTCGAAGGCGGTGAACAGATGCGCGTGATCGCCCGCGCTGGCCACCCAATGGCTGCAGCGAGCACATTGCAGCTGGCTGATCTGGTCGCGTTGACGTGGATCCTGCACCCGATCGGCAGCCCGATGCGGCGGCGGGTCGAGAGTGCGCTGCAGGCCGGGGGGATGGTGCAATCGCTGGACATCGTCGAGACTGCCTCGATTCTGGCGACCACCGCCATGCTGGAGGCTTCCGACATGATCGCCGTGGTGCCAAACGATGTCGCCGCGCATTACGCCCAGTACGGGATGGTCGCGATCCTGCCGGTGGAGCTGCCGATCAGCCTGGCCAACCTGGGTTTGCTGACGCTGCGTTCACGGCCGCGCTCGGTGGCACTGGAAACGTTGCTGCAGTACCTGCGAGCCCCACAATAGCCATGTTTGTCTACCTGCCTGAGGCCGTTTTCTGATGCCGTCCGACATCATCCACTCCAGCTTTTGCAACTGGCTGCGCTTCAAGCACCTGGTGCTGATCGACAGCCTGGCCCGTACCCGCAACATGCACGCCACCGCCAACCTGATGAACCTGAGCCAGCCAGCGTTGAGCAAGATGCTGCGCGATCTCGAGGAGCAGTTTGGCTTTGCTCTGTTCGAGCGTCTGCCGCGCAGCATGCCGCCGACCGAGCTTGGCGAATACGTGGTCAAGTACGCCCAGGGCGCATTGGCCGAGTCGCAGCAGTTTGTCGACCAGCTCAACCGCCTGCGCAAGGGCGGCCATGGGTTTATCCGGGTGGGCGGGATTTTTGCCTCGACGCCGCGGGTGCTGCCGCAGGCCATCGCTGCGATCAAAGCACGTAGCCCGTTGCTGTCGATCGAGGTGGTGGAGCATTCCAGTGACCACCTGCTGACGATGCTCGAGCAGAACAAGCTCGACATCATGATCGGCCGTTTCACCGAGGAGCGCTTCAGCCAGGTGTTCGACTTTCAGCCGCTGGAACCTGAACCGTTTGCCTTGGTGGTCAACAGCAGTCACCCGCTTAATCAGCTGGCCAGCACGCCGCTCGAGGCGCTCGCGGAGTGGCCGTGGGTGCTGTACCCGCTGGGTACGCCGTTGCGCGGGCGGCTGGAGCAGGCCTTCAAGGTGGCCGGCATTGCCACACCCGCCGATAGCGTTGAAACCATCTCAATGCCGATGTTCCTGCAACTGCTGCAGTCGGCACCGATGATCGCCATGCTGCCGCGCTCGATGGTTGCCGCGCAGCTGAGCAGCGGCCTGTTCAAGGAGCTGCAGAGCCCGCTGCATCTATCGCCGCTGGAGTACGGCGTGATCACCCGCAAGGATCAGCCGCCAACCGGCTCTGCGCGGGAGTTCATCGATATCCTGCTGGAGTTTGCCCAGCAGCGGCGCATGGAGGAGGGCAGCGGTAGCGATTTCTAAACGAGGGTCGATTTGACGCATTGATAACTACTGGTTATCGGCTGATCGGTTCATCTCATTGGGAATTATCGGTAAGGCTTCATACAGTGGTGGCAGATTCGCCCAGCAGCAAACGGGCGACGCCATAACAAGAAGTCAGCCGTACCCTGAGAGGTCCCATGGAACTGATTGCCCGCTGCGCCGACCCTGCGGTCATCCGCCTCAACCCGCTGGACAACGTCGTGATTGCACGCCAGGCGCTGCCTGAAGGCCTTGAGCTGGACGGCGAAGCGATCACCGTGCGCCAACCCATCCCGTCGGGGCACAAAGTTGCTACCGAGCGTTTGGAGCAGGGCCAGCCACTGCGCCGTTACGGCCAGATTATCGGTTTCGCCTCGCAAACCATCGAACCTGGCGATCACGTCCATGTGCACAACGTGCAGATGGGTGACTTCTCCCGCGACTATGCCTTTGGCGTCGATGCACGCAGCCTGGCTGCTACTGAAGCAGTATTTCAGGGGATTGTGCGCGGCGACGGCCGCGTCGCCACACGCAACTACATTGGCATCCTTACCTCGGTGAATTGCTCGGCAACCGTCGCCCGGGCAGTGGCTGATCATTTCCGCCGCGATATCCACCCCGAGGCACTCGCCGACTACCCGAATATTGACGGCGTGGTCGCCCTGACCCACGGTGCCGGTTGCGCAGTGGACCCCAGTGGCGAAGCGCTGGGTCTGTTGCGCCGTACCTTGGCAGGCTATGCGATACATCCCAATTTCGCCGCTGTGCTGATCATCGGTCTGGGCTGTGAAACCAACCAGATCGAGAGTCTGCTGGAAACCCAGGGCCTGAAAGCCAGCGAGCAACTGCGCACCTTTACTATCCAGGGCATTGGCGGCACCTCAAAGACCATCGCCGCCGGCATCGAGCAGGTCAAGACGCTGCTGGCCGACGCCAACCGAGTCAAACGTGAGCCGGTCAGCGCTCGGCACCTCGTGGTTGGCCTGCAATGCGGCGGCTCCGATGGTTACTCGGGGATCACCGCCAACCCGGCACTGGGCAATGCAGTTGACCGCCTGGTCGCGGCAGGCGGCACAGCGATCCTCTCGGAAACACCGGAGATCTATGGCGCCGAGCACCTGCTGACGCGCCGGGCGGTGAGCCGTGAGGTCGGCGAGAAACTGATCGCACGCATTCATTGGTGGGAAGACTACTGCCAGCGCATGAACGCCGAGCTCAACAACAACCCTTCGGCGGGTAACAAAGCCGGGGGCCTGACCACCATTCTGGAGAAATCCCTCGGAGCGGTGGCCAAGGCCGGCTCGAGCAATCTGGTCGACGTCTATCAATACGCCGAGGCGGTGCGCGCTCAAGGCCTGGTGTTCATGGACACCCCAGGTTATGACCCCGTCTCCGCCACCGGCCAGGTCGCAGGCGGCGCCAACCTGATTGCCTTCACCACCGGCCGGGGCTCGGCCTACGGCTGCGCGCCCGCGCCGTCGATCAAGCTGGCCACCAACAGCCGGGTGTTCGAGCACCAGGAAGAGGACATGGACGTCAACTGCGGCGGCATCGCCGATGGCTCCACCAGTATCGAAGAACGTGGTGCCTACATCTTTCAACAGATGCTGCGCATCGCCTCGGGTGAGCGCAGCAAGAGCGAACAGCACGGCTATGGGCAGAACGAGTTCGTGCCCTGGCAGATCGGTGCCGTGACCTGACTGACAGCCCCCTTCATCTTTCGAGGCAATTTTTTATGCACGTTAACGGATTCAACTTCATCGGCGGCCAGCGCAGCGCACTTGGCGACACCCTGGTCTACAGCATCGACGCCCATACCGGCGAGCAGTTAGCGGGCGGCTTTCATCAAGCGACCTTGACCGAGGTCGACAACGCCGTGGCGGCGGCCAGTGCTGCGTTCCCAACGTTTCGCAATTTGCCGGCAGTGCGCCGCGCAGAGTTTCTTGAGGCGATCGCCGACGAGCTCGATACCCTCGGTGAAGACTTCGTCAACCTGACCTGCCAGGAAACCGCGCTGCCCAGCGCGCGAATCCAAGGCGAACGGGGTCGCACCAGCGGCCAGATGCGTCTGTTTGCCAAGGTCCTGCGCCGTGGCGATTTCTATGGCGCTCGTATTGATCAAGCGCTGCCAGCGCGCACGCCGTTGCCACGCCCCGACCTGCGTCAATACCGCATCGGCGTTGGCCCGGTGGCCGTGTTCGGTGCCAGCAACTTCCCGCTGGCGTTCTCCACCGCGGGAGGCGATACCGCTGCGGCATTGGCCGCCGGCTGCCCGGTCGTGTTCAAAGCCCACAGCGGCCATATGGCTACCGCCGAGCGCGTTGCCGAAGCGTTGATCCGCGCCGCCGAGCGCACTGGCATGCCGGCGGGCGTGTTCAACATGATCTTCGGCAGCGGCGTGGGGGAAGCACTGGTCAAACACCCGGGCATCCAGGCGGTGGGCTTTACCGGTTCGCTCAAAGGCGGGCGGGCGTTGTGCGATATGGCGGCAGCGCGACCGCAGCCGATCCCGGTATTTGCCGAGATGTCGAGCATAAACCCGGTGCTGGCACTGCCGAAGGCACTGGCAAGTCGCGGTGCCCAGCTAGCCAAGGACCTGACCGCCTCGGTGGTACAGGGCTGCGGGCAATTCTGCACCAATCCCGGCCTGGTGCTGGGCATTCGCTCGCCAGCCTTCACTGCTTTTATCGAGCAATTGCGCGGGCACATGGCTGATCAGCCGGCGCAAACCATGCTCAACCCCGGCACCCTGCGCAGCTACGACAAAGGCCTGCAGACGTTGCTCGCGCACCCTGGTATCGAGCACCTGAGCGGTGCCCGGCAACAGGGCAATCAGGCCCAGCCGCAGCTGTTCGAGGCAGATGTCAGCCTGCTGCTGGAACAGGACGAGCTGCTGCAGGAAGAGGTGTTTGGTCCGTGCACTGTGGTGGTTCGGGTCGATGATGCCGAGCAACTCCTGCAAGCCGTGAACGCTCTGCGCGGCCAGCTGACAGCAACGTTGCTGGCGGATGAGCAAGACCTGGCTGACCACGGCTCGCTGCTTGGCGCACTGGAAGTGAAGGTCGGCCGAGTGTTGCTCAACGGCTATCCGACCGGCGTCGAGGTGTGCGATGCGATGGTGCATGGCGGCCCGTATCCGGCGACCTCCGATGCCCGTGGCACCTCGGTTGGCACCCTGGCCATCGACCGCTTCCTGCGCCCGGTGTGTTACCAGAACATCCCTGACGCCATGCTGCCGCCGGCCTTGCAGAACGCCAACCCGCTGGGCATTCAGCGCTTGTTGGATGGTCAGCCGAGCTCGGCAGCGCTCAACCAAACCGGGAGCTGAGCGTATGAGCGAAGCCATCCGCTATGAAGTGAACGCGCTCAGCACGTTTGTCGAGCGCCTGTTTGAAAATGCCGGCGCCGACGCGGAGGTCGCCCAAGTGGTAACCCGAGTGCTGCTCGAAGGCGAGTTGCTCGGCCATCGCACCCATGGCCTGAATCTGGTCAGCCGCTACATTGGCGGCATGTTGAGTGGCCAGGTCAAGGCTCAGGCGGCAGCGCTGGAGCAGGTCTCCGACAGCGGTGTTGCCAGCCTGTTCGACGGCAACTATGTACTGGCCCGTACTGCGTCAGCCGTGCGTTGGACTGTGCGGCCAGCGGGGCCAGCGCGCAGGGCATCGGCATCGCCGTGGTCCGCCGCGCTGCGCATATTGGCTGCCTGGCGGCCTACCTGAAGCCATACACCGACCGTGGCTTGGTCGCGCTGGTGTATTCCTCAGACCCCTCTGTGGGGTTGGTCTGCGCCCATGGCGGCGTTGACCCGATCTACACACCGAACCCGATTGCTGCCGGTATCCCAACCCGCGGCGAACCGATCCTGCTCGATGTGAGCATGTCCACCGTGACCATGGCCATGGTCAGCCAATGCCGGGATAACGGCAGCAAACTGGCGCACCCGGTGCTGATGAGCAACGAAGGCAAGGCGAGTGACGACCCTGCGGACTTCTTCACCAGCCCGCAGGGCAGCATCTTGCCGCTGGGTGGCCAGGGCTTCGGCCACAAGGGCTTCGCTCTGGCGATTCTGGTCGAAGCGCTGACCTCGGGCCTGGCCGGCCATGGCCGCAAGGACTGCCCTGATCAATGGGGCGCGTCGGCCACTGCGGTAGTAATTGATCCGCGCTTCTTTGGCGGCCTACAGGCGTTTACAGACGAAACCAGCTTCCTCGGCCAACTGATCCTCGCCAGCCGCCCAGTAGATCCGGAGCGCCCGGTGCGCCTGCCTGGGCAAGCCGGCCTGGCCCTGCGCAGCAAGGCCTTGGCCCAGGGCGTAAGCCTGGCGCCGACTCTGGTCGCAGACCTCAACCAGCTCGCCGCCCAATTGCAAGTGGCCGCGCTTGGTCACTGATAGACAACTACAAAAAAGGTAGAGACATGACAGATCAATCGAACAGCAAGCCGTCGTTGCCGTTGAGCCACGATGCCGCCGTTTGTAACAGTGGCAGCTGGGTAGGGCGGGTATGGCTGCCCGAGCAAGGCCCGGCAGTAGTATTGGTGAAGGAGGGCGCAGTGCATGACATCAGCGCCCACGTCGCCACGGTTTCGGCGCTGCTCGAAGTGGCTGACCCGGTGGCTTATCTGCGCTCGCTGCCGTTGGCCGATGCGCTGACCGAGCTGCCGGCGCTGCTTGCCAACAGCGATCCGCGCCAACGTGACATCAGCAAACCCTGGCTGCTGGCACCGATTGATCTGCAGGCCGTCAAAGCTGCCGGCGTGACCTTTGCCGCCAGCCTGCTGGAACGTGTGGTCGAGGAGCAAGCCAAGGGCGACCCGGCCAAGGCTGATGCGATCCGCGACACGCTGGCCAGCCGGATCGGTGCAGACCTGTCACAGATCGTTCCAGGTTCGGCCCAGGCCGAGGCGTTGCGCGCCGTGCTGGTGGAGCAGGGCTTGTGGTCGCAGTATCTGGAGGTCGGCATCGGCCCGGATGCCGAAGTCTTCACCAAGGCCCAGCCGCTTTCGGCAGTCGGCCACGGCGCCGACATCGGCATCCATCCCAAATCAAGCTGGAACAACCCGGAACCGGAAGTGGTACTGGCAGTGTCCAGCGACGGCAGCATCAAGGGCGCCATGCTTGGTAACGACGTCAACCTGCGTGACTTCGAAGGGCGCAGTGCCTTGCTGCTGTCCAAAGCCAAGGACAACAACGCCTCGACCTCGCTGGGCCCGCTGCTGCGTCTGTTCGACGAAGGTTTCAGCCTCGACGACGTGCGTAACGCCGAAGTCGACCTGCGGGTTGAAGGGGAGGAGGGCTTCATCCTCTCGGGCCGCAGCTCGATGCAGCAGATCAGCCGCGACCCGCTCGACCTGGTGCAGCAGACCCTCAACGAAAACCACCAGTACCCGGACGGCCTGGTGCTGTTTCTCGGTACCCTGTTCGCCCCCAAGCAAGACCGCGACCAACCGGGCAATGGCTTTACTCACAAGCCTGGCGACGTAGTCACCATCAGCAGCGCACAGCTGGGTGCCTTGAGCAATCGGGTGACCACCAGCGACCAGGCGCCGCAGTGGAACTTCGGCCTGCGCTCGCTGATTGACAGCCTCAGCCGCCGCGGCCTGCTCGACGCGGCAGTGACCGCGCGGCAACCCTGATCCAACCGTAACCGACCATGGATGAACGCGACAGCAATGACGGATCGCCTGGGCGCTGAACGCGCTGCAACAATAATAATAAAGGCCACGCAATGAACAAACTGAAGAAGTACCAGAGCATCACGGTGGTGTTCCTGCTGTTGATCGGTATCGTCAACTACCTGGACCGCAGTGCGCTGTCGATCGCCAACACCTCGATCCAGAAAGACATGATGATCAGCCCCTCGCAGATGGGCATCCTGCTGTCGGCGTTCTCCATTGCCTATGCCTTCGCCCAGTTACCGATGGGCATGATCATTGACCGCCTGGGCAGCAAGATCGCCCTCGGCGCATCGTTGCTGGCCTGGTCGGTCGCCCAGACCACCTTCGGCCTGGTCAACAGCTTCGCCGGCTTCATGGGCCTGCGCGTGCTGCTGGGGATCGGCGAGGCGCCGATGTTCCCGTCGGCAGCCAAGGCGCTGTCGGAATGGTTCGATGCCAACGAACGCGGCACACCTACCGGCATCGTCTGGTCGTCGACCTGCCTCGGGCCTTGCCTGGCACCTCCATTGTTGACGCTGTTGATGGTCAACTACGGCTGGCGCGGCATGTTCATCATCACTGGGTTGCTGGGCGTAGTGCTGGCGGTGTGCTGGCTGACCTTCTACAAAAGCAAGGCGCAGTACCTGGCCGAGCTGGCGGCCGAAGGCAAAGCGCTGCCCAGCGAGTACGTGGCACCTGCCGCCGCCCCGCAAGCACCCAAGGTGTCGTACTTTGCCGGCTGGCTCGACCTGTTCAAGCATCGCAGCACTTGGGGCGCCGTGCTGGGTTTCATGGGCGTGATCTACATGCTCTGGCTGCACCTGACCTGGCTACCCGGTTACTTTGAGCGCGAGCATGGCCTGGACTTATACAAGACTGCCTGGGTGGTGTCGTTGGCCTATGGCTTTGGTGCGGTAGGGACCATCGTCGCCGGCCGCTTCTGTGATCGGCTGGTGAAGCGGGGCATGAGCATTCTCGGTAGCCGCAAGTTCAGCGTGATCACCGGCCTGGTGCTGGCAGCGCTGTTTACCTTGCCGCTGTCGTACGTCACCGGGCTTACCGGGTGTGTGATTCTGCTGTGCCTGGCGTTATTCAGCATTAACATGGCCAGTGCCACGGCGTGGATGATCGTCAACACCATCGTCGACAGCCCGCGGGTGGCCTCGTTTGGTTCGATCCAGAACTTTGGTGGGTATATTGCCGGGTCGGTCGCGCCGATCGTTACGGGCTTTAGTATTCAGTACTCGGGGTCGTTCAACACGGCGTTCATGATCAGCGCAGTGGTGGCGTTGTGTTCGGCGGTGGCGTACTTCCTGCTGCTTAAGGCGCCGATTGGTGGGGAGGTGGCCAAGGACGAGGTGTTGCGGGAGGTGACGCAGTGAAAGGCGTGCAGGCCTGGTGAAAGGAAAGGACTATATAACTAAACTAAATGACTATTTAGCGTAGTTATTCTTTAGAGTCATATAATAAGGGCAGGGTAGCTCACCTGGTGGGCTACCTTCAGCTGGCATGACACTCAAGAGTTACCTTTCAATGAGTCACTTTCCTGGCTGGATGCTTGAAAGCGCCCATAGATACCTCAAAGCCTCTGAGCTTTTGGACGCCCAAAATCTCTCCAGCGTTGCCATGGTCAACGCAGAGATCGGCCTGGAAATACTGTTGAAAAGCTTTATTTCCGTGCCAGATCAGCATCAAGGTACGGCCGGTGAAATCTACAAGCTCGACGTCGATGCACTCAAAACGGCTCATCAGTAGGTTGCAGTCAATCGGCAAGATTCCACCCAAACAGAAGCGTGACGCTCACGATTTGCTTACGCTGTTTCACGCTATGCCTGGAGCGATTCGCGAGAGCCTGGCCCTGAACAGTCAGGAACACTTATTCGAAGGGTATCGCTATGTGTTCACCAGCAGCCAGTATCAGTACGAGTCGGCCAGCTGGGATTTTTCCGATCCAATATTGTTGAGGTTGCTGCGGTGGACGTTGGGCAGCGTGGTTGGCTATCCCAAGGAGCGAGGCTCGCGGGATTCGTTCGTGCTGGGCTACATCGCGGAGGTCCAAGCTCGATCTGCAGCGCAGTGATCAAGACCGAATGCAGGCTTCAAATCTGGCCAACCCATGCCCCGGCAGCTCAATATGAATGTACGCATAATGTATATTATGTTAAACCAGATGCCATGTTAGAAATGTTCATGAGGCTCATAAGACACTGATTCGACAAACCCGCTTCTGACGTCCACTCTCTCAACGGGCCATGTACTTCGTGTTCATGGCGAGTCATTGAATAAGGTGGCTGCCGATGAAGCTGATTCAATGCCGTTTCTCTTCAGGTCAGCGTGTACCGCTGCTCGTGCAGACCGGAGATGCGGCGCCATTGCCCATGCTTGTCCCGTTCATCTACGTTCAACTCAAGCTAAGGTACCGCGCTTACAACACAGCTGCGGCACATCTGCGCGCGATCCAGGCTTTCTACACCTATGCCAAAGCCCGAGATCTGAATATCGATGAGGCCATCATGGCCTGCCACTTTGAGGCGATTTTGGCTTTGCTGGATGGTTACGCCATCTGGCTCCAAAGCGGCCGTCAAGCCGACAACCTGGTCGCCCGAATTGGCACAGCCGCAACGGCACCTTTTCCGCAGATCGATCCGCGTACCCGTGATCAATACCTGCGGTTGCTTAAGCAGTACCTGTCCTGGTGCGTCACCCGTTACATCCCCCGCGCCCGTCAGAACTCAATCGCTCTGGCTAATATTGAGGTCGTATTTGCAGATGTTGCCGACGTCATTGAACGGCGCTTTGAAAGCCACATCATCAATGCTCAGCCGGACCGCACTCGTTACCGCAGCCTGACAGATACGCAACTACAGATCATTCGCACACTGATTCGCCCGGGCGCTGCGGAGAATCCTTTTCCGGACCGAATGCAGTTGCGAAATTGGCTAATGATTGAATTGCTGCTGGAGACCGGTATCCGTCGCGGAGAGCTTCTGAAGCTTTACACCACGGATATCAATGAGGGTTCTCAGCATGCCTATGTCAGCATCAATGACCGCGAACATGATCCCGGCGACCCGCGCGCTGAAGAGCCTGCGCTGAAAACACACGGACGGACAGTAGGTATCTCCGCGCAGTTGTATGAGGTCTACGAGCGTTATATCCAAGGCGAGCGACGCCCCCTGCGTAATGGCAAACCAATGAAATTGCTGTACCGCTATTTGTTCATCTCTGACCGAGGCCTTCCGCTGTCGATCCGCGCGTTGTCTAACGTCCTTGATCGGCTGTTTCTGACCATTGAACTGGCTCATCCGGGGTTGTTGCCTACACTTTCCGCGCATGACTTTCGCCACACCTTTGCCGACCGGTTTTTGGCTTACCTGGTCGAGAAGCTTGGGTATGACCTCGAGCGGGCCACCGACGAACTCCGGCGAGTCTGCGGTTGGTCTGACACTTCGACGATGCCACGCCGTTATGCAAGTCGTTATCTAGCCGAGTCGGCCAACCTCCACAACGCCCAGCGTGCCTCGGCAGCCTGGAGCCGACTTGACAGTTAAGGAGGTTCGCCGTGACCAAATCAGCCGATCAAGAACACGCTTCACCCTCCTCCTCTTTTCCGGCCTACGTGTTCGAGGGCCCGGCTCAGGTTGCGATTCGAACTCGCACTAATGACCAGCCAAGATACGTCGATACTCGATTGAGCGTTTGGACGTGGTACGACGGCGGAACGGCTATGAAAATAGATTGGGCTGCGCTCCACCTGAATCCTAACCTCATGCAAATCGCCAAAGCGTTCGTGGCCTATGCACTGGAAAAGTATGCACCGGTAACGGCATTCAAAGCATCCGGGGTGTTCGGGCGACTAGCTGAGAGCGATATTTCAGCCAAGTTTCCTTGGACGCGACAAGAGGTGGTCACGACCATAAGTACTTGGGCGAAATTTCGCGAGAGCACTATTTTTTTCAGAACGTTTTATCGCTGGGCCCTTAATCGAGGAATATTGGGCTTTGACAAAGAAACATATCTAGCACTTAAAGAAATCAAGACGAGCCGCCTTGATCCGTACGAACGTATATTTCTATCCCAGTCCGGTTTAGCCCTTGATGAAGAGATCCGGCTACTGCAGCGAATTGAACGCGATATCCAGACCAAAGACTGGAGTGAAGCTCAGCTCAACATGATGCTCCACTTAAGTTTCGAACTAGGCCCGCGTTCGATTCAATTCCATTCGCTTGACATTGCGGATTTTGAGTTCATCGAAAGCGCTGATCATGAAAGGTACTACACCCTCTGGCTACCCATGGCCAAAAAGGTCGGTCAACGCAGACCTGAGCGACGGCCCCGCAAAATAACCACCCGGCTGGGGGAGAAAATCTCGCAGCATATTTCGGAAATGCGACGCCGCTTTGGCGGCGACTGCGAACCATTGTTTGTAAGTCCTAACGGAAGACGCATGTCTGTAACCGAAATCGGTGTGGGCCTAAAACACGAGCTGTGTGAAGCCGGGATAGACAAGCCGAACCAGGTAACCATGTTGCTGCGTCATCACCTCGGGCAAGGTTTGGCGGACCAGGGAACTCCGGCAGACATGATTGCCGAACTGCTCGGCCACAACAGCACGGTTGCGGCGCGTGCTTACGTAACGGCAACCCCCAACATTGCCCGGATCAAAGAGAAAGCACTCGGCAAGAGTCCCGCTTATCAACGCATTATGCGCAGTCTCTTGACGGGGGAAGTCGTACAACGCCGCGATACTGTTGCCGAAAGAGCGATCCGTGGCGTGATCGACACACAGTACATTGGGGACATCGGTGCATGCGCCCTCCCGGTTCATACGCACTGCCCCTACAATCCCGTCTACGCCTGCTACACCTGCAAGAAGTTTCACCCCTTCGCTGACGGCCGCCATGAGCAGGTAAAAGAGGCGCTGCAACGAGAAGCGCAACGGTTCATAGACATGGCAGAACAAGCCGGAGATCTCATTCACAACCGGCCCCTCGCCCAGCATCAGACAACCATCCTGGCGGTAAGCGCTACGATCGAGCGCTGCCGGAAACACACGGAGGATGCCGCAGATGACGCAGTCTAGGGCAAGGCAGAGCCTCGATGGCTTTATTACACAGGAACAAGCGATTTTTCAGTCGTTACCAATTTCAACGCCGTGGGCGTCACCGGTGTGGGGCGTCGGAAGTTGGTTACCACAACGAGATAACCAGCATGCTCTTACCTTCGAAACGCATCGGCAAGCCCTTGAGAAGACAGGCTATCCCGCCCCGCCTAAGGGGCCACTCCCCTTCACTTTCCAGGATTTTAGTAAGGCCTTGATTGTGTATCTGCAACGCACCCGGAGTCTGAAGTTTTCGATGGTTGCGGCCTACAATATTGCTGTCCGGCGGCTGTACAACCCTTTGTTTGAACGCGGCGTATCCGACCCCACACAGTTGACGCGAGGCGATTTTGATCGCGTCGTAGGCTTTCTCCGCGAAAGTGGCTACAAGAATCTCTATGACGCGGTCTCTCATCTTCAAGTAATAGCGGATGCGATTGATAATCTGCAATTAACCGAGATCGCCATCCACTTCGAGCATGATGCAAAACCAGAGAAACGCCGCCACGACTACATTTCATTGCACGATCCTGATCGTGCGGTAAGACAGCGTAAATCTGATGACAGATTGCCTTCTCGTGAGGCGATGGAAGCCTACGCCTTATGCTCGAACCACCCGATCAGTGAGGGCGAAGAAATTTTGCTGCGTGTGATCGATTTGTTGATCGTGACTGGGCAACGGGGTAATGAGGTAACAGTAATTCCCTATGACTGTTGGGTCGAAAGGCCGATCAAAGGGACGGCAGGAAAGGTGGTTGTGGATGCCAATGGTAAACCCATAGTCGAATGCGGAATCAGGTACTTTGCGGAAAAGCAATTTCAATCCCGAGTTCATTGGTTCGCAGAAAGCGACGTTCCTTTAGCTAGGCGCGCGGTCGAACGATTGAAGATGCTGACCCAAGAGCAGCGAGAGCTCGCTAGGTGGCAAGAAGCCCATCCAGGGCGTCTTTGGGATTACTCACCGCAGACCTCGATGTCACAAGATGAAGTTCTGCATTGGATCGGATTAAGCCAAAACCGAGACACCTACAGGAACCTAAATGTGTATTTATCCCGAAACGGAATCGACCCCTACAGGGAGCCCGGCCGTAGGACAAGCCTGAACAGATACTTGGCCGGTGATATTGAACGTTTTCTCGTTCCCAAACTTCGGGGTCATGCAGCGCTTACTGAAAATGTTGGAGGTAAGCTCTGTGTTGTCCTAAAAACCAGCGAAACATTAGCCATCGCGTTTGATGGTCAATTCCGCCTCGGTGGGCGGGAAGCAAATGTGTTTCGGGCAATCCCGCGTCGGGTAACCCTCGTGGATATCAATCGCGCGCTGGGTAATGATGAAAAGTATCCGTCCATTTTTTCGCGTCGGTCATTGACCGAGTCTGATGGAACTCCGATTAGGCTAACAAGTCACCAACCTCGACACTGGCGAAATACCATTTACGACCTGACCGGTATGAGCGATGTTCAGCAAGCGTTGGCCCTGGGGCGAAAACGTCTCGACCAGAATGTCTATTACCAACACACGAGCATTGAAGAAAACACCGCCGCCCATCAGGAGTTCTTGGCGTTCAATAGCCATCACGAGCGCATCGATTTTCTACATACAGGCATAAGAGACAAGCGCATTCAGGGTGCGTTGACCGACAGTTACCATGCTTTGCTGTCAGATAAAGGCACCGCCACAGCAGAAGCATTCCTCACCGTACATGCCACGGCGCTGCATGTGACACCCTTCGGAGGTTGCATTCACGATTTCTCCCAAGCGCCCTGCCCTAAGCATCTTCAGTGCTGGAATGGCTGCTCGCATCTCCATCTGATGGGCACTCCATCGGAACGGGCCAACCTTGTGAAACAAGCCGAGAATCTTACGACCGCAATTACTATCATGCGTGATGCCGGCGCCGGAGAGGCAGGCAGCGATGTATGGCTGGCGGATCAGGAGGACAAGCTCAACAATTTAAAATCGGTCCTTGAACGCGATACCAATGCAGGTGTGCAACGCGTGTTTCCAAATGGTCATCCAATGACATTTGCGGACACGGATAAACGGCACAGTTCGGTTTCAGATGACTAGGGGCGATCATGACGCAAAGACAGACACTGAGGGGCGGCACGTTGGACGAGGCAATCGACGCCCTCCTCGCCCAAATGGTTAGCTTGGGATTGGAGCTCGCGCCGATCTCACGCGCCGAAGTGCAGCGTCGATTGGGCCTGACAAGCCGTGCGACCTTAGTAGGTGATCGTGGTCGGCGGATCGAGTCCGCCCGTATCGCACAACTGAAGGAAAGCGGAATAGATCCGGACGGTGCCCGCCGGCGGAGAAGCTTCGAAGAGCGCATTGCTCATCTACAGGCTGAAAATGCCACCTTGATTACACAGCGCGACAGGCTCTACGAAGCCCTCTCCGTGATCGCACAAACGTGCTTGTTGAAAGGCGTGGATGTCGAAGACGTGATGGACTCCTTACGAAAGCGATAGGCAGACGGTTGTTCGCATTTGTCTGGTAAAGCCTGATCAAGCAGGCGATCCAGGTTAGGACGGAAATTTTGATTAGCTTTGGGGAGCGTCGTTTCTATCATCACGAGCCGCAGACCTACAGCCCTATCGGGATTGGCTATTGGCACGGCGCACTGCCTCAGAAAATTATAGCCCCGCATGGGCGTTTCGTATTACCCAAGATCGCTACGGACCTGCTCAAAGATATCTTCCAGCTTGATGTCCGGGTCTTTTTCAAGATAGCAGGCCACGATGACCGAAACCGGATGCACCCCCATTGTGCCCGCCAGCTCGTCGACCTTCTCTAAGGTCGCACCTTTGATACCTCTTTCCAGCGAGCTTAAGAATGTACGGCTGCTCACTAAAGAAAAATCCTCTTGGGTTAACCCCCTGCTGATACGCAAGGCGCGAAGCGCTAACCCGAAGGCTTTTTTTACTTCCATTTGCTTTACTCGCAAATGGGAAGATAAGGCCTTTTTTGCACTCTATAGGGCTACAACCTATAGTGTTCATTTCGGGGGTATTTTCATGTTTAGAACCTACCAGCGAGATGCAATGATCCTGTCTTCCAAGCTGGAGCCGGACCTCCAGCTGTGGTCGCGTGTAGAGCAGATAATCCTGCTTCCGTGGTTTTACCTCACGGCCTTCAAATCTGGCGATCCCAGCTCGCGACACATGTTGATGATTTCCGACGTGCAGACGCTCGAGGAGCTGAGCCTGGCCGAATCTGCGAGTATAACAATCGAGTCAATTCAGCTAGCTACGCCGCCCGCCATGAATGGCGAGGACAGATGGCTAATGGAGCAACTCACGGAGATAACCTACATCCCAACGTCAAAAGGCGCTGCCCGTCACTACCGTTTCAGGGTCAAAGAAGGTGCGGTATACACCAATTCAAGTGATGTTGGACTGGAAATGGAGCAAGGTAACATCACCAGAGTAGTATTCTCACTTGGCTAGTTCGTCGTTCGCCACATCTTCCTTACCGGCACACATCTCGAATGAAGACCACGTAAAGGCGATTGAGCTGACGTGGCCCTACGTGCAGTTAAAAGCAGGACAGTCAAATTCTCTCATCATCCGGCCTATTTCAAAAACGGCCGCCCTTCTTGCGTCTTTGACTGCCGAGGCTACGAGCCCAGTGTTGGTGTCGTAAAAAAATCGGCCGTCGCAATGAAGATCATCAAGCAAAAAGCTCATGTCGTAGACCTTGTCGGGTATCACCTCGCCTTCACCCGCTAGGACACCAGCGGTAATTGAATGATTTCCCCCATTCACGAATCCTATTCCCCAGGGCAACCATAGTTCTATTCGATGGTTGTCATCCTGCACCCAGGCGCCCTGTGATTCGCGAAGGCACCTTCGGCTGGCCTCCTGTCGATTGTGAGACGTTTTGCCAGACCCAATAGTAGCGATCGCGCTGACATAGCTGTTCATACTCCAAGGCCAAGGAAGCACTATATGACTTGCTAGTTTGATGAGGAATGATTGACTGGGCAAGCTCTCACCCCGCCAGGACATTCCGTCGGCAGAAAACAATCGGTCACGAATTGCTTCGCCAAAAAACCACATTGACTCTATATTCTCAAATGCATCTTGACCACGTTCGGCGACACATAACAGATACTCCGACTGAAGCGGCCTGAGGATCGCTCGAACGAGGTCGGATAGGCCACGCGGATTGATCTCGGCAATCCGTCTCGCCGTCTTTAGAAGCTGCTTGAATCCTGCCTCAGTATCTAAGCGCTGAGTATCTATTTCGGAATTGTTACTCAATTTTTGACTCCGGTACGTGCTTCGATGCCATTGGTTTGGCGGTTTCAGCCTTATCTAACTCCCCATTCTTACGCACTTTCGCTGCCCGCGTGGCATTGGAAACATCCAATACTACTACGGACGTCGTGGCAGCCAGTTCGGCAGGCACCAGATCTTCGAGCGCCGCTTTCAATCCTTCAGGTTTTCATTAGGCCACTGAGCGCCGGCCATCACTCTCAAAGTTCATACCGCAGGCAATCAAAAGGTGTCACCCTGGTGCAGCCAAGCTTTGCAGGCTGTGGGCTCGCTTATGTTAGGCACCACGGCTCTGAGCAACGGCAAAGCCCCGGAATCCCATCCTAAATTACTGTTTAATCATCCACCTCGACTCGACCGAAGCTCTTCAACTTCAGGAACTTTGATAGACACAACCCTGCAGGAACCTTTCTCTTCAACAGCTCGTAAAAATTCTCATCATGAGTCGATATGACTATCTGCTTGTCGTGATTGATCGCAATGCCTCGAAGTAAATCAATAGTCGATAGCACATTAATAGAATCCATCGAGTGAATTGGGTCATCAATCAAGATGAGGTCAAGCGATTCTCCCGTGGGAGATTTGGCGTTCAGCGCCCGCGCCAGAAAAATACTCAGGCTCAGGATATTCAGCTGAGCCGCACTAAAATAAAGCAAAGGAGAAATCTCTTTCTCCGACTCCTTGTCCCTTACCATCACATTCAAGGTGGGTCTATTTTTCAGTCCAAACCCGCAAGAAAATCTTACTTTACTGAAGTTAGGATGGGGGTCGATTTTTCTATATATTTCATTTATCAGATCCGTTTGGAAAACCGTGTCGAGTTGGCGCTCTAGCACTTCGTTAATGACGGTGAGTTCTGCCCCAATCTGTTCTCTTAATGATTCATATTCGACACGTCGCTGAATGGTAGAGCCCATCTCCCTCCTGGCAACCTCCCTGCTAATCACAGGACTGATAGAGTCAAGCAAAGCTCGCAACTCACCTAATTTGACAGAGGAGTCATTTGCCTTTTGTTTACCTGCAAGCGTTTCCTCTATTGCTGCACCTAAACGTTCTTCATAGTCTGCATGATCAGCTTGCGACACACCTAAAAGCGTTATGAACCTCGAGCTGTAAGACTCTATTCTCCCGCGCAGTTCAGACAGCCTTGCAATGCACAGGTCAAGATCATTCTCAATTAATAGGCTATCTGCAGGCAGATTGGCATTCTCCAAACTCTCTTTAATAGACTTAACGACATCATCTGCCTCTGACCACAAAGTTTCAAAATCTTTTATTTTACTTCTTAGCTCGGCGGTAAAAATTTCGAGGTCTTTGTCCGTGCCTGAAGGATCACATTTGTATTCTTCAAGAAAAGAGAAGACTAAAGTGTAATCTTGATCGGCATCAATTTGCGTCAATTGCGTGTTAATGTCAGAAGCTTTTGAAAAAGTGGAGACCTTTATCGAGCTGAGCGACTCAAGTTCTTTATCCACTGTGTCTAACTCTGCTTGGCTCGCTTCGATTTGAGCCGAAAAGCCCTTAAGTTCCTCAGTTATCTTAGTTGAAAGTTGATCCGGAGCCAAGTTCAAAACAATGGCTTTATTCAAGATCATCTCTTGCTTCAACGAAGCTAGCCTTGCCTCAATCGAGGATTTTTTTCGCTTCGCAGATAACTCCTCGTCTGTTGTGCTTCGTATCTCAACTTCGAGCTGCCTAATTGTTTTTTCCCTGTGATTCGATAGCACTGCTGCCATATCCGATAGCAGTTTTTTAGATTTCGCAAGATTGTCAGTTTCTACACTTCTTCGATCGGAATTTTCCTTGAGAACTCCTTGCAACTTCCCATTACTGTCTATCGCAGCCTGAAGAGCTTCGAAAGAACCGTGATCTTTTTGACATAGGGGACAATTACGGCCGGGATGACTTGATAAAATCTCTCCCGCAACTGCCGCAAGCTTTCCAAATGCGTTAGCTTGAGATTCCAGATCTTGTATCACGTGATTGATAGTGTCGAGCTTCCGCTCAATGAGCACGTTCTCAGCTCTAGCGGCTCGAAGCTCAGAATGGTGATCAGCGTCAAGACCAAGCAATGCCAAGTCCTTAATGCCCATTTCAAAAACATCTTCAGGCATTTGATTTATAGCTGAAAGCGAATCCGTCTGATCGGCCAACTTGGCTATGAGCAAAGCTATTTTGGCTGTAGAATCCCTCAACCCAACATCAAGCTCAACTTGGTCTTTTGTCGACCTTTCAATATTTTCGTATATATTAATCGAGTTAGAGCGGAGTATATCCCATGTGGCTTTTCGCTCCTGAAGATCCGTAAGGCGCTTCAGCAACTCCCTCCTCTGAGCGGTAAACTGATCACGCTTCAACTCGAGCGATTTAGATTCCAGGTTTTGAGCGCCTAGCTCACTTCCAAGTGCTAACTTTTTACCGTGTAACGAGCGATATTTTTCGCTAACTGCGATCACGGACTCAAGTCGTTGAAGCTCGTCTGTACGGCGGTTAATTTCTGTTACGTATTCGGCCTGCGCCTGCAGCAAAGCATCTCTTTTGCCTACTTCCCCTAGCGCGTCTAACAAGCTTCGCTCTTTGGTCAGCTGGCGAGCCAACTCATCTGAATCACTAATGTTGTTTATGAGCCCTTCTGCTAGCTCATTTAATGCCAGTTCCCTCGCAGCTAATAACTCTAGATCATGCTGAGCTTTCGAACTCGATGTAATCAACTCCTCCGCTAGCTCGTCGAGCTTCGTATCGCCGATTGTCTCTTGCAGTGCTCGAAGACAAACTCCAGACACTCTTAACTCATTAGTAACTTCAATAAAAGTTTCAACGAGATGATTGTTTAAAGGGGCTTCTATTTCAGCAGATAATTTTTTTTCCGTGGCTTTGCATTTCTCAATTTGCTCGCCCACGCCCAAATATGCTGCCTGTACCTCCCGGCGTAACAGCTCGCTTTCTTCACCGTAGACGTCGATGAATGTCTGGTAACGGCTTTCCGGATTGACTCCACGGATAAAATGATCTATCGCATCTTGTGATAGGAATATTGTTCGATAGGCCTCAGCCCCTTCGGCCAGCTTCTTTTCCTTAAAGTCGACATCAATACTGTCTTTCCGGATAATGCCTGGGCTGCGCACAAAATCCTGAACAGTGGTCGAGACTGAGACCAAAGTTTCGAGATCGTCTGGCGCTTCGGTGTTTCGCAGAATGCGAAGTGCCTCATCTTCCAACTTCGATCCGCGAGCGGCAGCCTCATATACCCCATCACTGAAACGCTCTGACCCATTGGTCATAGCCCACTCTACTGCATCATAAAAAGAGCTTTTCCCAAAGCCATTCGGAGCATAGAGCGAAATAAAGTTTGCGGGAACATCAACGCCATCTTGGTCGGGCACCATGAAATCAAATGTTCCATTGGCTTTCTCTAGATATGCTCTGAATGCCTGAACCTCAACTTTCTTTATTTTCATGATCGCAATGCTCCGCTAACAACTGTTCAATCATCTGTACTTTGCCCTCTGCAGTCGCGCGAGTGTAATCCTTTAGGTGCGAAACAAGCGATGAGGGCTTGTACTCGACTAACGTCCCAAAGTTCTTTGAGACTGCCAAATCGACCTCAAAAATTTCATGGTTTAGGCGCTTTAGAGCAAATTCTTCTTTCAGCCAAAATTCGCTATCAGTGCATGAGTCGAATACTAATTTTCTAGCTGTAAATTTATCATTTTCAATCAATAGCTTGAGTGGTCGACTCACTGAATCTTTGCAAAAGAATGCTATGTAGACATTCCATCTAGCAACCTTTCTCTCCGCTTTGTAAGCTAGCGCTAGCACATTTTGAATTGCATTCCAGTTTTGCTCAAGTTTTTGCGAGTTTTCGGCCCAGCATGCGATGCAACTGATGAACTCGGAATTTCCCGCCGTAAACAAATTAAAGGCGAAGTCCGGGAATTTATCTTTAATCTCCGAGATACGATCACTATTTGCACTTGTTAAATTCATTGGAGTATTTATCCTTAAAAAGCTCCATTAACTGGAGTGAGTTTAGCCCCAGAAATGCTTGTTCATTTCTCGTTATACACTCCCGATGGAGGCTGCCTAATAGCGCAAAACTAAAGGGTACATCGCCACTCTCAATCCCCATATCAATGCGTGCTCCATCATCGTCATCATACTCAGCAGCGGGCGCAGCAATATCTTCAACTAAATATTTTATGAAATTTTTATCTGCGATCGGCGGGCTTCCCACATCGCCACTTGAGACGACCAACACACCCCCATCATCAAGTAACTTTCGAGCAGAGGATATGATGTTATTAAGGTCTTGAAGCCAAGCATCTTTGCTTCTCGAATAAACAAACCTACTGACTCTCTCCATTCCTTTCAGATAGGTGAGATCCATTATGTCTGCATCATTCAATAAAGAATGTAAAACTAAGTATTCGGCATAAGCAGACCAAAGCTCTAAATCATACATTGCCTCATCTTCCTGCCCATTAACAATCAAGCACTTGTCATATAGTGCTAGCAATTCATAGGGCTTAGGGATCCCCCCTTGAACTAAGCTGTACGCCTTGCGGTGGAGCTCCCGGCGTAAGGCTTGGAGTATTCTGGGGCTATTGAGAGTGTAATTGAACGTACTAGCTCTTATTTTATTGAAACAAGATAAGAACGAAGGAAGTATTGGTGATAAGTTGTATTCGTTAACAATCTCATCATATCTTGTCAGGTCGTAACACCGCACAACCCCAGGTTCTTGAGGCTGAGGGCCGGCCATCTCGATCTCTATACCAATTAGATACGGCGTTCCACCTACGACAAGATATACTCCTCCACCAGAAGCTCCTTCTATGAGACCTCTCGCTGGTAGGCCATCTATCGTTAAATAAAATCCCTTTTCAAATTGCTTTATTTTTCCATCATAGGTTTGAAATTTCGCCTCAGGCGTTGCTTCGTTAGCGCGATAGTCGGGGAATCCTGCGAAAACCGCTTCAGCCTTATAATCAAGCCTATTATTTTTATATCGATTGAGTGGCAAATCATCAATAAGTGGAATTTTTAATAAAGCGCAATCATCCGCATGAGAATATACACCTATAACATCGAGAATTTTGCCACTCCAAGTTTCAACTCTATTATGTGGCTTCAGGGTATGCTTCGCAGTGAGCACATAAGAATAGTCCTCCGAGAGGCAGTGAACCAATGCACCACTTCCGCCGTTCACCTTGACTGCTTGCTCTCTGATGAATTCATAAATGGACATTTAAATTACCATTTTTCCTTCACAAACATGTAGTCTGTTCGCATAATCTGCGTCTTCAGGTTGCAAAATGCCTCTTATTACAGATTCGTAATTAAAATATACATTGCTATCTGCCTGGGCGCTTAATATTCTTGCAATTGTTCTTTTGTCCGGATGCCCAAATATCGAGCCATCTGTTGAAACAACATATTTTTTCGAGGAAATAAGTGAGAGTAACCCTTGGCTTGTATTGCCTTTACTCCCATGATGCGAAACTTTCACAAGGTTGCATTTCAGTGGGTTGTTCGGGCTATATCCTAACAACTTCAGTTTGCGCTGTACGGTGCTTGCATATGAGTCCGCCAAAAGCAGAAGCCTGACATCCCCAATTCTCAAAATGAACGCTATTGAGCTGCCATTCGGGATGGACCGATCAGACTTAAAACGATCCCCATTTAAGAAGTGCGAGAAGGGAAATTTATGATCGCTTTCTTTTTTTGCAGTCTTTTTTTCTGCCGGAGGATATTCTCTCTCCCATGCTCTACCAAGCCTTTTGAGTGCCTTTACTGAAGGGGATAGGATTGTGAATTCCAACCCTGACCTGGTAATCGGTGAAACTTCATTATGAATCACCTGCTTATACCAATTAAGCCGGCTGAGCTTTTCCTCTAGTGTCACCCCCTGGGTGATGCTAGTCTTTTTTTCTGTTCCGGCAACACCTTTAACCTCATTTTTATTAGTATCTAATTCACCGTACTCAGAAGATATAAGTCCATATGAGTTGAACCAAAATTCTTTAACTAGAGAAGGCAGATAATCATCAAATGACATGGCCTCTAGGAAGCCGCCAATATGATCGTCATCGACATGAGTGATTACAGCCAGGTCAATAAACTCTCCTCTTGCCTTTAATTCTTCAAGAAGCAAGCGAAGGGGCTTAGCGTATCCGTATAATTGACCAAATGTATCAGGGGGGCCGCCATCAATCAGAAGGTTGAATGTATTTCCGTCCTGTTCATGGCGCAGGAAAATGCAGTCGCCATGTGAAGCGTGGAGGATCTGAATGGTGGTGCTCATGCTAGCTCCCTTAGCTGCTTATGCTTCCATTATGCCACTAATCAGAATCTCTTCGGGAGGGGAAAATTTGTCATCAGTCGTCGCAGGGCTTGCAAAATCTGCTCTGTAGATGTCGACACCTTATTCAATTGCCCATCTAGTTCGAAAGCAGCCGTCAAGCCGACAACCTGGTCGCCCGAATCGGCAAAGCTGAAACGGCACTTTTTCCGCATGTCGATCCGGGTACCCGTGATCAGTACCTGCGCTTGCTGAAGCAGTACCTGTCCTGGTGCGTCACCCGTTACATTCCGTGCGCCGGTCAGAACTCAGCCACACTGGCTAACCAATCACTGAAGGTGGTGGGTACGGTGAATGGGCTACAGTTCATGGGCGCGCGGGTCCCTATAGACTGAATCAGGATCAAGGCGTCCGCTAGCCAGCTGGCGCGCTGTGTGGGCCCTTGGGAGCGTCCAGGAAACTCTGGGCGATTCAAGCTGATGCAAATAAACCGCAATCACGCACCGAGCGGCGGTAAGATTCGCGCAATTCAGACAGGAATGGAGTTGCCGATGCTTTTCGAATCAATCAAGAAGCGCATTACCAGTCGATTGATTGACGAGATTTCGGCACTGGATCCTATGCATCTGGAGCTGGTCGGACATGGATTGGTCGAGCTCCTGGAAAATAAGAGACTCGTGCATCACGGGATCAACAAGGACTACCAGTTTGTCGGGTATACCGTTGACTCGTTCTCCGATGATTCGACGATCATTGCCCAGTACAGCACCGAGTCTGGTTATTTCAAGGATACCGGCATCGGAAATGCAACGGTGTACCAGAAAATTGAGCAGGATGTACGAAGCGCAGAAAAGCATCGTCCTCGCACCGGTGCAACCAAGATCTATTTAATGTCTACCGAAGAAGAAATTCCTTCTTTCAGGGCAAAGTTCAACAGCACCACCTTAGCGCAAGAGCTGGGAGACGCGCTCATCATCCTCGATGCGCGGGAGATCGCCAGACGAATTTACGACCTCGCCGGCGAGCGGCCGGACGCAGCGACCTTTTTCAGAGCCTTTTTTCCCGAGTTCGGCCAAGCACTCGACAACTTCGAATATTTTGGCCGCCTCCCTGCCCAGTGCGCTAATCATCAGTCAAATGAGTCTGCCCTTGCCGCTCTGCGCAATCACTTTGCCGGAGGTCGTTCAGTAGCGGTACTGCATGGCTTGAGTGGGTCGGGTAAGACACAGGCAGCTATCGACTTCGTGCACCATGAAGAAGAGAACTTTGATAACTACATCTGGCTCGCCAGCGGCGATTGGCATCCCGATACCTCGCTTTCTGCGGTAACCCGTGTGCGCGGCGGAAAGCCGCTGAACGTGGTAGGCAGCTTTAATTCGGCCAAGACCATCTTGGTAGTCGACCGTCTTGATCAAGCCGTAGATCCGACTGTGTTCGCGGAGCTGCAGACTGGATTCGGAAAAGGTGGTGTCGTGATCGTGACATCGCAGATCGCCGTTCCTGATGCGCGGTCGCACGTGCCCCTACCCCGGCTGTCCAGGGAAGTGGCTATGCGTATTCTCGGCGAAGATCCTGCGCAACCACGTGAAATTAGCCAGCGCTTTGTGGATGCGTGTATTTTTTTGCCTTTGGTGTTAGCCACGGCCCGAAGCGTCATTGAATCTCAGGGCATAGAACGCGATGAGTTCTACGAAGACGTATTGGCGTCTCCGGAGGTGCTTAGCGGCAACGACGGCGTTTCAATCCTTAGAGGCATTCTGAGACGGTTGAATGGTGCGCCCCTAGCCGCTCTGGAGAAGATTGCGAATTCTGGCCTGGCAATGCATGACGGCGGATTTCTTAACCACTTCATTCGTAACGTGCCAAAGTCGGAGCTTCAGAAGTTGGCGTTCCTATCACCGGCGAGTGTACCTGGTGTTCTGGTTGTCCATGATCTGGTGTGCCAAGCCGTTCGAACGGCTGACAGTTCAAAAGATATGGTCAGCGAAGTCGAGCGCTACATCGATAAACTTCAAGGAGAGATGTCTCCGTCCGCGCTGCGGCAGATTCATTTGTCCCGAGCCCAACTACTGGCGGAGCATAATCGACGTGGAGAGCGTGCCCCCGATTGGTTGCTGTACGCATTGCTGCAGATCGAAGAGACCAAGCATGAGGTCTTTGGAAGCTATGCAAGCAAGCCGATTATTCCTGACGGAAGCTTGGCTGCGCTTATGGCCACGATTGATGCGCGTGAGCAGTACGCTTACACCCTAAACCACCAGGATCGGCCTAACTTCTACGCGGTCTGCGCTAAGGAGTACGAGCATGCCTTGGGCAACGCTGTGGGCAGAAACGAAGCGGAGCTTCTGCATCATCTGGGCAAGACATATCGCCGCCTCGGTAAGGTTGACCAAGCATTATCAACGTTCGAGCAGTTGCTGGAGCTGGAGCCCACTTGGCATGCGACGCATGGTCAAATTGCGCATTTGGGCACGCAATACGAAGCCACCCCGCAGGCCAAGGCGGCCGGGCAGCGGTCATTACATCGTCTGGTCACGCAAATGTTAGACGATCCAGCCGCCGTGCCCTTGCGTGTGGCGATGGCAGCGTTAAGTAGTCTACGATCCTACCCTGTACTGATTGAACAATTGAATGGAGACGAAAACACCATCAAGGTGCTTGGCGAGGTGATCAGCCAAGCAGCGCTCGAAGGGCTCGACCAGTTTTATGATGCCTTTTTTGCGTTTACCTCGAAATTCAGCTACCGGCACCCGAGTGTCAGCTTCGCGCTCGTTAGCGCCGTAGGAGACATGTTTGAAGTCTCACCCGCCTCGATTGGCAAGAAGCATTTGCTCAGCGTTAGTGAGTCGTTAGCCAATGTGGCGCAGAGTGCGCAACGGTCGGGAGATGAGGCGCTGGCAAGAAGATTGTCAGGCTTAAGCGTTGTTTACGCTGAAACACTTCTCGCGGACAAGGTACCGGATTCGTATGCCACTCGCGGCATTGCAAAAGTTTTCACAATTGCTGGCCAGCCGGATCGTGCGTTGCGCTTAATTGATGACTTACCATCGAAAGACGTCAACCACTGGGTCCTCTACCGCCGTGCGGAGGCAGAGTTGGCCCTACAACTCCCAGAGTCCCTTCAAACGGCTCGGGCCGCTCTCGCTGGGGCTCAGGGTGATGAGCGAGCAGCCAAGAATCTTGCTTCGTACTTTGACATGGTGAGCCGCTGTTTAAGGCACTTCGGGAACATACCCGACGCGATAGAACACGCAAGACTGGCTATAAAGCATAGCGATGGGGCCCAGTACCAACAGGAACTTTCAGACCGCCTGACGGCACTGGAGAAAATGAGCCTGTTGCCGCTGGCGCATTTGGCGTTCCGATAAGGGCGATGACGTCCGCTTAAAAATAAGTGGACACTATTGCCCTTATCGGTCTTGGCACGCGATTCAGGTAGGTGACTTGGCCAGCCTGCTTGCCTAGCAACCGCGGTGATTGCCCGTTGTGTGGCGAAGAGCATGGCGCGGTCGCATTACATGAGCGTGTCGCCAAGGCTCTGGCGGCTATCGACCCAAATGTCGTCGAAGCCGAACGACGTGTAAAAAAGGCCGCTGATGTTCTGCGTGACTGCAATGGCGTTAGAGCATCAGTGGTCTCCGTGGCGCGGACTCCTTCTGGACGACCCTACCCCGCATCATGACCTGGCGCACGCGGCGTCAGTCTTTGATGTGCTTCAGGACTACATCATTGATCATGGCTTCCAGGTAGTAATCGCCACCCACGATGCCCTTCAGGCCCGCTACTTCATGCGAAAACTTTAGAATGATGGGATCGAAGCACGCATATGGTCACTTGTTCCCACCCCTGAGGGCGTGACCGCGCAGGAAACCCCATGGCCGGGCAGAATCCAAGTGTCGGTGAGCGAGTAGGTACGTCCTGATTGACCGCGCCCGGGCTGTAACCGGGCCTGATCGCCTCTGTAGCTGAAGCCTATCTATCACAATGAATCGTGTAGCACTTGTTCTTCGTGCGTCTATCAATACGTGTGGAGTTTTTGAGAAAATGTTGATTTGGAGCAGTATGTGAAAGTCTCAATTGTAAAGGACGAAAAGCAAAGCCAAGCGCTTGGTGCGCCAGTTTACGTAATGGAACTGGATAAGGCGGCGAAAGAAGCAGAAGCTGTTATCCGCGACGCTATCGCTCTCAAGGCTTCAATCGAAAAGGCCGGCAGCAATTGGGCAACTCATCCTGCAACAGCTGATCTCATCAAATTGGGCATCCCTGTGCCAAGGAACAAATCTCTTGGTGGAAACTACGTCTTGATGGCAGATGCCTTTGCCGAGTTACTGGTCAGCCCTTTTTATGAATTTACGAAAGATGACAAGAAACTAATATCAATATCTGCAAATCTGGTCGCAGGTGCCCCATGGCAAGGGCACGCTCAAAAAAGCCGCAAAGAAGCGCTCGAGCTTTTTGCAGAGTTTAATGAAGACACAGCGAAAGATAGCACGCGTATCGGGGCGCTGGCGCACTGGTATAAGCCCTTCCCTTTTATTCAGGCAGGCGAAGGCAAGAATCGTGTGTCTCTAGCACAAGCACATAACATTCCGTATCTGGCTCAGAACCAGACGCGTCAGATGTTAGATGCCAGCACGCTAGCAATCCGGAAAGTCTGGTTTTCCAATCATTGGTTACTCCAATGTTCAAGCGCAAACCAAATTTCAGGCGGCGCAGATGCTCCTTTCAGGCTGAAGGAAGGAGAGTTCCTCATCCCGTTTCCGAAGCTAACTGTTCAGCTGATGAAGCAGTATGGCGTTCAGGAACGTAGCCGTGTGTTCAGATTTTTCCTGGGGTATCGGTTTAAACGCCATATGCTGCAGTTTCTTCAATCGAAATCTTATGGGAGATCGCCTTGGTTATAGTCCTCCTTCTCATCGAGCCTGGTAGTGAGAAGCGCAGGGCGGAGCGAGACAGGGGACTCCGTTTTGACTCGGCTTTTGCATCATCTCGGCCGCGGCTCAATGGAGAGTAATCACCGATAGACCTAGGGAGGCTGTCCAGGCAGTCTGCGTGAGCGCCTCCTTCATGCATGAGGTGACGTTGCCCTCGGAAGGGGTATGTCAGTCGGGCGCGTGAGTACCTACCCTTTCCCCGGATGCATTCTATGTAGCGCTGCCTCCGCCGCTCGCCAGGGACTTCAGCAGCCTGGCTTTGGGTAGAGAAATCAGCGCTGCACTTGCGCGCGGGTTAGCTCCCATAACTGCTGTGAGCTTGTCGGTGTGGGCGAGAGGAGCGTCGTGGCCTGTGGCTTGTTTAGCAATTGGCATGAGGGGGATCACCTTTATCGCCTTGTACTCTCGCCAGAGACCAGCAAACGTGACCTGGGCGAGTTTCGATCGGGTGATGACGCGGCTCCGGTGGAGAATAACCAAGTCGTCCGGAGCAACCTGTCCGCGCGTACCCGTGGTCAAGAATTAAGCCTCTAAGGGCCAATTCGTCGTGATACAGAAGTGAGCCCTAATAGGTGTGGCGATTTCAGACTCATAGCTCGTAGCTGGAATCGCCTAAATGGGTGCCTGGTTTCATTAGTCCACTACAGGCTGGTGGCGATCTGACAGCGAGACGCTCTGTCTTAGGGGGGAATACTGATAAGATTCTCGGAAATTCCATCCCTTTCTGTTACGGCCAATCGTTGAATGGACTCAGATTTTCTCCCCAGAACCCTCTGGCGTCACCAAAGTGATGAAATAGTCGAGTTTGAACACTCCGAGCTCGACTCTTTATTTCGCAAAGACCATCGACCACTGATCATTCTGGGTGAAGCCGGAATGGGAAAAACCGCACTGCTGAAGTGGTTAGCGGACACTCATGGTTATCGGTTTGTCACAACGCGGCATTTGAGCCTTCCTCTCGCTCCAATACACCCCCTGGACACCACTCAAGTGCTGGTGATCGACGCCCTCGATGAGCTGGCGGCCTCCTCCTCAACGGACGCTTTGTTAAAAACGCTTGTGTCGCTGGCCAACCTCGGTTATCCCCGGTTCATTCTGTCATGTCGCGCATCGGACTGGCGGGATGCCGAGAGCGCCGAGCTTTTTGAAAGTCTTGGGCTCTACGACAAACCCCATTTAGAGCTGCATCTGAAGGCGCTTACTGACGAACAGGTTCAACAGATTCTCCGCAAGCGACTAGGCGAAACGGGCGCATGCAATCTCATTGCATATCTTAGGGCCCGTCGGCTCGATGACTGGCTTGGGAACCCGCACACTCTTGGCTTGATTATGGGCGCGGCCGCGTCGGGATCACCTCTTCCAGAGGGACGCGCTGGCTTGTTCGAACTTGCGATTTCGCAGTCGCTCAGTGAGCACAAGCCCAGCAAATCAGCGGTAGCACCCACAGAGCGAGATGCACTCGATGCTGCGGGAGCTGCGTGCACCGCACTAATCCTAGGTGACTTCGACTCCATCAGTCGCACATCTGGTCGCCGTCATGCGCTACCGCTGAAAGAAGCGAGCGAGTTACCAGGCGGCGGTTGCCTTTCGCAGGTACTTGGAACACGGCTGTTCGATTCAGTTGGAGTGGATAGTTTCAACTACACCCATCGAAGCCTAGGCGAGTACCTGGCCGCTCGCTGGCTTTCAAGACAGGCTGACTCACCGCGCAAACGCCGACGCTTATTCGCTTTATTTCATAGAACCGGGCTCGTCCCCGCAAGCTTGCGTGGTGTGCATGGATGGCTGGCTCTCTACCCTAATCTCATGTCGGAGGTGATCTCGACAGACCCCATAGGCGTCATCGAATACGGTGACCCCGAACGCTTGGCACTACCTCAGGTACGCGCCCTTTTGCTTGCGCTGGGCCAATTGGCATCGCGCAATCCGGGATTTATACCGCCCCCCCACGGCCTATCACTAAGAGGCTTGATCAGGCCGGGAATGGAAAGCGAAGTGGTGACGTTGCTGGAACAGCCACAGCAATCGTTCACGCTTCGGCTGATATTGCTTCAATCGATCAAGGGGACTGGCATCGCGGACAAGTTGGTCTCGACGCTTCAAACGATTGTACGCAACTGTGCAGAGTTTTTTGCACCCAGACGTGCGGCCCTTGAGGGGTTGTACCATTCACTGTCGACGGAACAGTCGTACGAGCTGATTCAGCTACTCACGTCACAAGATACTGATGACGGCGCACGACTGGGGCTGGATCTGGCTGGTTTGAAAGGTTACGCCTCGTTCGATGATGCCGACATTGTGAAATGGGTGATCGCCTGCGCGCACCAGGACTTTCGCGTGGGTGAAGCAGACAACAAATATGATGCATTGATTGATCACCTTCCCAAGGAGCGGATAAGCAGGTTTCTTGATTGTCTGACAGAAGCTGCGATCGCTTTGGAGTTGCCTGCCGAGTCACCACAAAGACCGGAGCTTGCAAATCTGGTGATGCGCTTAACCTCCAGTTATTTTCACAGCCCCGCCATCGTCGCAAGCGATCTATTGCGCTGGCTACAGTTCGCAACCTCTCATGGGGCCTTTCAATTTCCACGCAGCGATGTTCACGACTATCTCGAAAACGATCATGGTCTGCGACGCGCCCTGCAACAACTTGCCTTGCTGAGGGACGATGGCGAATCAACCATGGGTAGTCGGCATTACGACTTGGGGTGTATATCCAACGCTCTTTGGTGCACAGAGGCCGATGCCATTTCGCTGCTCGATGTCCTCGACCCCAATGAGCTGAACGATGAGCGTTGGCGGTCGGTGGTAACACTGATGTCGCACAGCGACGATCAGGGCGCTGACTTGCGCGTGGCGGCTCGCGCTTTTGCATCGAATTATCCTGAGCGGCTGCAATGGCTCGACCAATTACCACTCGGGCCGACGCAAGAGGCGATTGCTGAACTCATCAGCACGACAACCCGGATCAACGATCAAGAACGTGAGCGGAAACGGGCCGAACTTTTGCTAGATTATCAGCGCAACGCCAGGTTCCTTCGGGATGGACGCTTTGAACACCTGGTACGACCGGCAATGGTCTATTTGGGCCGAGCGCGGGACTATAGCTCTGAAGCTACGGCTGACAAATGCCTGGCTGAGTGGCTGGACAAAGAGCTGGCCCAAGATGCGCTGAGCGGATTCGAGGCTTACCTGCAGCGCATTCCTTGCACGCTTTCAAGTTCAGAGGTGGCCGGGTTTTACTCAACCCAGGATTGGTTTTTTGATCCCCCTGAAATCGGCGGACCGGAGGGGATTTCACCGCTGGTCATCATAGCGGCGATCTCTGAACGCCACAGAATAGGAATGGGCTTCAGCGATCTCACAGACCTTCAGTTAATAACTGCATCGTTAGCGTTTCGTCTCTGGATCTCCCATGATCCACAGCCTGTGCGCTTGGTGCTCGACGCTGAGCTGCAAACGAGAGGGTTGTGGCGGGAGGCACTGCGATTAGCTTACGAACCCCGAGTCCTGACGGACGCTGGCAGCGACGCACTGGACGAGCTCTTGCATTACAAAAAAGCCAACGAAGTAGCTGCGAGTTTGGCTGCAGAATGGCTGCACCGATTACCATCGATACCCTGCATTCGTGAGAAACAGCTTGTAAAAATGCTTCTGGACGCCGGTGAGTATGATCTGCTGAAAACGCTCACCCAGACTCGCCGCTCACTGCCTTCGGAGCACCAATTGATTTGGGACGTTGTCGAACTGGCGATCGACTTTGAAAAGACAGCTGACCGATTAGCTGCTGCTCCGGTGCAAGAGCAATTGCTGGATTACCTTCGCTACCTAGTGATCGGGTATTACCACGGCACCGATGGACACACGATCAAACTGGACGTCTCGCTGGTCGAGTGGACAATTTCCAACTTCCGCTCGTCGTGGCCACACTCCGAGACCCCTATTGGCGAAATCGTCGAACCGGCGTGGTTTGGCAGCAACGAAGGGGGGCTCGCCCAGCTCATCCATACCTTGGGGAGCCTCACAACTCCCGAAGCAATAGACGCTTTGACTAGACTCAGCGACGCTCCACGCGATACCTATACAACGCTGTTACTCGACGCAAAGTCCAGGCAGCAGCGCCTTTGCCACGAATCGACGTTCACCCCTCCAACACTGGGGGATCTGATTGCTATCACAAGGGACGAACCACCCCGCAGTTCTGTTGACTTGCAAGCCTGGGTAATAGAGGAGCTCAGAGCCATACAGGCCATGATCAAGAGTGACGATATAGACTCCTGGAGAGGTTTCTACCTCGATGATCAGATAAATCACCAAAAGGAAGACCGTTGCCGGGATTATCTTCTCGCACTTCTTCGCCAGGGCTCCGCAGGCGTTGTGTATGATCCTGAGAAACATATAGCTGCTGACAAGGAGGTCGACATCATGTGCTCGACCCAAAGCCCAAGCGCAAGCCTGCCTATCGAGATCAAGGGCCAGTGGCATCCCGCAGTCTGGGATGCAGCGGATCGACAGCTCGACAGGCTCTATACGACCGATCATAAGGCTGGCGGCCTAGGTATCTATCTCGTCCTATGGTTCGGCAAGCACGCCAGACTTCAGGGGCCAGGTAGAGGTGTCGCGGCGCCTTCGTCCCCGGAAGAAATGGCCCAGATGCTACAAGCACGTTGCCAGGCAGTTGCACAAGGGCGCGTGAAAATCGTCGTACTTGATCTCGCTCGCAATACTGTGGACGCTTGAGCCTCCTTTCCCGGGCTTCTCACACATTCGCGTTGTACTACTTAAGCTTTTTACAGAGCGTCGGCCGCGTGATACCCAACGCTGCCGCGGTGCGCGTGACGTTGTAGTCCAATGCCCGTAGCGCCGAGAATGGTTCGGCGCTCGGTTTGGGCAAGGCTGATCACCTTTTTGGAGATTTCAGTCTCGAAATTCATTACTTAACAATTCAAACAGACACATCATGAACATAAATCTGTGAACAACCGCACCTGTATTTGACCGTACAGCTCACACTACTACTGGGCTCGGGACGGCTTATGAACATCGGTCATCGCCCATAAGTTAAATAGAGTATTATTTTCCGCGCTGCGGGTCTTGTGTCCACTTCCACTAACCCCTGTCGGTTTTACACAAAACCCCGGACGGTGAAAAATCAGCCTCATGCGTTACCATCCCCACATCCTTTCTTAGGTTTACCTGTCACGAATGTCCGTTTCTACACCTGGCGCTGAAAACTGGCTAGCACAAGCTACGTCTGCTAAACGTAACCAGTTTCCCCGGCAACCTTCAGGTCTCCGGACGCCTGAGCGAAGTCAACATTCAGAGCCAGCCGTTCAATCTTCTTCGGCACGTTCCATCTGAACGACGGATAGCCAAAAGAGGTCAACAATTGATCTAGCTGGCTGACAATGGCACGTTTTGCATTGGCTGTAGCGTTGACTAGCGCCGCCAGTCCGCCCCGCTCAAAATCGTCCTCCGCCAGCGATAAAAACTCGACCGGTGAGGTCTAAAGGTCAGCCAATCCAAAACTACCACCGCCTGACATGACCGAACACTTTCTCATATCAAATTTATGAGCGAGGCAAAATCTCTGATATCCATTTCACTCCAGCCGATTGGCAATTGTCAGAACAAAAAGCAGTGTATCAGCGAGAACGCTCTATGAATTCCACCGACGCTTAAGAGCAGTGTGAAACCACGTGGTTTTCGAAACGCACAAGACTGAGAGCCTGCCTGCCACTCGCAGCTCTCTCAACTTAATGCCGACTCGATGTGCCTAGCCATTGAAAATGTACTATGTGTTGGATAGGCATCACGGTATTGGTCACGACCATTACCCACGAAATACCCTCCTCCAAAGCTGCGAAAAACCGAGTTTGCTGTTGAGGGTTCACACCGCCCCCTGTGAGCCCTTCCCTACCGCCAATTCCCGCGCCAGCCACTCTAGATACTCGGCGATCATCGGCTCATTACGCGCGCAATACGACCATCTGTGCTTCTTGGCCACCGTTACAAACCCCGCCTGCACAAGAATCTCCAAATGCCGGCTTGCGGTCGGCTGAGCGACACCCAGCGCCTTGGCAATTAGCGTCATGCAAACGCCGAGTTCAGCAGGATCTGCCGACCACTGATCTGCAAAGTGTTCATGAGGCTTCGCAAGCAATCGAAGTATCATTACCCGAACCGCGCTGCTCATCGCTTTCATCTGTATTGATCTGTCCATTGCGGCATCATATAGTCATTTAGCTAAATGACAATATGAGGTGAGCCATGCTGGATCTACCCTACACGTCAATCATCGAAGGCAACGCCGTCAGATGGGGAAAGATGGGGTCAGGCGCCCCCTTGGTAGCCATCCACGGCACGCCTTTTTCCTCCCAGGTCTGGAGGCGCATCGTTCCCCTGCTAGCTGGCCATCGCACCGTGTACTACTTCGATCTGGTCGGGTATGGCCAGTCTGAGATGAGGGCGGGTCAAGACGTTTCGCTGGCCGTCCAGAACAACGTGCTCACTGCGCTCTTCAAAGAATGGGGCTTGAACCGGCCAGACGTGCTCGCACATGACTTTGGCGGTGCTACTGCCCTGCGAGCGTACTACCTGAACGGCCTGCGCTACGCGTCTCTTACCCTGTTCGACGCAGTCGCTTTGGCTCCGTGGGGCTCGCCGTTCGTCCAGCATGTCCGCCAACACGAGGCAGCATTTGCTGGAATGCCCGATTACATGCACCGCGCGCTGCTGGCTGCTTACCTGCAAACCTCAGCAGCGAACCCGTTGAGTGAAGAAGCCCTGCGCATCTACAGTGCCCCTTGGGTGGGTGAAGTTGGTCAGCCTGCGTTCTATCGGCAGATCGCGCAGATGGATCAAGCGTTCACTGACGAGATTCAGCCGCTATATACAAGCCTTGATTGCCCGGTGTCGGTTTTGTGGGGCGCTGAAGACGCTTGGATTCCGTATGCGCAGGGCGAGCGTCTTGCCGAGCTGATTGCCCAGCAGCCCTGTATTCGAGTCGAGAATTGCGGTCATCTCATGCAAGAAGACCGGCCCGAGGCCATTGTGGCGGCGCTGTTGAAACAAATCGGCGCAGGCTGAATATTCGCTCCCACCGGATGCCGGCAGCCTCAATAAGCAAACTCATGCCCCAGCTCACTTTCCATCCACTCCAGAAAGCGCCGTACGCGTGGAAAGTTCGAGTGGGCCTTCGGAAACACAAGATGATGCGCCGCCACCGGCGCGCTAAGTGATTGCGGCGCAACCTCGACCAACGTGCCAGCCGCCAGGTACTTCTGCGCAAGCAGGGTGCTTTCCAGTGCGAACCCAAGCCCATGGCTGGCGGCTTCCAGCGACATGTAAGACCGATCGAAACTCAGCGCGTAAGGCCGTTCAGGCCGAGCCAAACCATGCTGGGCAAACCACTGCGGCCACTTCAGCAGCGTGGCTTCCGACAGCACCAGATCGCGGTCCAGCAGATCCGCTGCCGCTCCAACAGGCCACTGCGCGAGCAGCTTAGGCGAACACAGCACAGCGAAATTCTCATTGCGCACGGTACGCACCTCGTAACTGGGCCAGTTGGGCGTGCCATGGCGGATGTCCACATCGATCTTGTCCCGGCTGAAGTGCAGCGACTCGTATGAGCAGGAAAGATTGAGCTGAATATCTGGGTGACTCGCGCGAAAAGCTTCCAGTCGGGGCATCAGCCAGAGCAGGCCAAAGCTGGGCGATGAGTGCAGGCGCAAACAGTCGAGGCTGACATCGCTGGCGGCGCGTTCGGTGGCCACCGCAAGGCTATGCAGGATGCCGGAGATTTCCTTGAGGTATTGCTCCCCGACCGGCGTTAGAGAAACACCGCGTGCGGCCCGGACGAATAACTGCCTGCCGATCATGCCCTCGAGCTTGGCCAGTTGATGGCTGACCGCTGACGGAGTCAAATCCAGCACTTCCGCTGCCCTGGCGACGTTGCCGAAGCGAGCCGTTTGCTCGAAGGCCTGAATTGCTCTCAGCGGTGGCAGGATGATCGGTGCATCGGCATCAGTGCGCATGGCACCTCCATGGCATTTCTTGTAGGTATCGGACTACTTCCATTCAATCACCACGTTGCGGCCTTGACGAGTGCTGAATTTTTTTCAGCATCGAGTGACATTCGGCTTATTGCTCAGGCCACCTGTGGAGAACAAGCTGAGCCCATCGATTTTTCGCAGATCGACCTTAATAAAAACAATTCGAGGTAAACCACCATGCTTCTTCAAGGCAAAGTCGCAATCATCACCGGTGCTGCATCTGCCCGTGGCATTGGCCGCGCTACCGCTACCACGTTTGCCCAGCACGGCGCTCATGTGGTGATCATTGACCTGGACGAATCCGCTGCCCGCGATGCCGCTGCATCGCTCGGTGAAGGCCACCTCGGCCTCGCTGCCAACGTTGCCGACGAAGCGCAGGTTCAGCAGGCCGTCGCCAAGGTCATCGAGCACTACGGTCGCATCGATGTGCTCATCAACAATGCGGGCATCACCCAACCGCTGAAGACCCTCGACATCCGCCCTTCAGACTACGACAAGGTGCTGGATGTGAGCCTGCGTGGCACGCTGCTGATGTCCCAAGCCGTGATCCCGCTGATGCGTCAACAGTCTGCCGGCAGCATCGTGTGCATGTCTTCGGTTTCTGCCCAGCGTGGCGGCGGTATCTTCGGCGGCCCGCACTACAGCGCAGCCAAGGCCGGCGTTCTGGGCCTGGGCAAAGCCATGGCGCGTGAACTGGGGCCTGACAACATTCGCGTCAACTCGATCACCCCTGGTTTGATCCACACCGATATCACTGGCGGGCTGATGCAGGACGAGCGCCGCCACGCGATCATCGAAGGCATTCCGCTGGGCCGCCTAGGCGCCGCGCAGGACGTTGCCAACGCTGCCCTGTTCCTGGCCAGCGACCTATCCTCTTACCTCACAGGCATCACGCTGGATGTGAACGGCGGCATGCTGATTCACTGATCACACCTGGCGGGCCTGCGCGGCCCGTGCGGTTCTGGATCGATGACATAGCCAGGTCTGTTGGCCTGGCAGTCAATAAAAACAAGAGATCAGACCATCATGACTACCCTGTCGCTGGAAGCGGTTTCGACCGTGCGTGCCTCCGCCTACCGTAAAACGGCCTGGCGCCTGATGCCGTTCCTGATGCTGTGCTACCTGTGCGCGTACCTTGATCGCGTCAACGTCGGCTTTGCCAAGCTGCAAATGATGAACGACCTGGCCCTCAGCGAAACGGTGTACGGGCTTGGCGCCGGCATGTTCTTCATCGGTTACTTCCTTTGCGAGGTACCGAGCAACATCATCCTGCACAAGGTTGGCGCACGGATGTGGATCGCCCGGATCATGATCACCTGGGGCATCATTTCTGCACTGTTCGCCTTCGTCGAGACAGCTTGGCAGTTCTACGCGCTGCGTTTCTTGCTCGGCATCGCCGAAGCCGGCCTCGCGCCCGGGCTATTGCTGTATCTCACCTACTGGTTCCCGTCTTATCGTCGTGCTCGCATGACCGTGCTGTGGTTCATCGCCATTCCACTCTCGGGCATGGTCGGTGGCCCTCTTTCCGGCTGGATCATGAACCACTTTGCCGGCGTGCATGGTTGGGCGGGATGGCAATGGATGTTCGTCCTGGAGGCGATTCCGACAGTCGTTGTCGGCCTGCTGGTGTTGAGTTACCTCAAAGATGGGGTGCATCAAGCCACTTGGCTGAATGACGAAGAAAAGGCCTTGATCACCCGTGAACTGGCAGAAGACAACCAGCAGAAAGTCACCCATGCCTCCGTCGGCGAGTTCATTCGCGACCGCCGTCTGTGGTTGCTGGCCGCCATCTACTTCTGCGTGGTTATGGGCCAGTACGCGATCACCTTCTGGTTGCCGACCCTGGTACGTAACGCGGGAGTTACCGATCCATTGCATATCGGTTTTCTGACCAGCCTGCCCTATCTCTGCGCGATCGTGGCAATGCTGCTGGTCGGGCGCAGTGGTGACAAATACCGCGAGCGGCGCTGGCACCTGATCGTGCCCATGATCGCCGGCGCTATCGGCCTGAGCCTGGCCGCGATGGTGGGTGGCAATGTGACCCTGTCCATCCTCAGTCTCTGCCTTGCTGCCTCCGGAATCCTGTCCGCAACGTCCTTGTTCTGGATGCTGCCCACCACATTGCTGGGTGGCGTTTCTGCGGCGGCGGGTATTGCGGCGGTCAACAGCTTCGCCAACCTCGCTGGATTCTGCTCGCCTTACTTGATTGGCTGGATCACCACAGTGACCGGCTCCAGCGCCATCGGCATGTACCTGATTACCGGCGTGCTGTTTGCCGGCGCCACGCTGGTACTGCGCATCCCTGCCGCCCTGGTCAATCGTTGAGTTAATGGAGTTTCATCATGACTAACAATCCTTCATCCGCAGCCGCAATTACCCTTGTCGAACGCGCACATAGCATCCGCCGGCATGCGCTGAAAATGGGTCAAGTCCAGGGTCAAGGCTATGTTGGCCAAGCCCTCGGTGCTGCGGATCTGCTTGCGGTTTCGTATTTTCACGCAATGAACCATCGCCCCGAAGATCCCGAGTGGGAGCAGCGTGACCGCTTCTACCTGTCGATTGGGCACTACGCCATTGCGCTGTATGCAGCCTTGATCGAAGCGCAGATCATCCCGCTCGAAGAGCTGGAAACCTACGGGGCCGACGACAGCCGCCTGCCGATGTCGGGCATGGCCGCCTACACCCCTGGCATGGAAATTACCGGTGGCTCGTTGGGCCAAGGCCTGGGCATTGCGGTTGGCGCCTGCCTCGCGCTCAAGCGCAAAGATTCAGCCTCCTTCGTTTACAACCTGCTGTCTGACGGCGAGCTGAATGAAGGCTCTACCTGGGAAGCGGTGATGTCGGCCTCGCACTGGAAGCTCGACAACCTGATCGCCATTGTCGATGTGAACAACCAGCAGGCCGACGGTTATTCGAGTGAAATCCTGTCTTTCGAACCCATCGTTGAGCGCTGGCAGTCGTTTGGCTGGTTTACCCAGCGGGTCGATGGCAATGACATCGATGCACTGGTCGCCGCCTTCGATGCTGCCCGCAGCCACCCAGGCGCACAGCCCCGCGTGATCATCTGCGACACAAAAATGGGCAAGGGTGTGCCGTTCCTGGAAACCCGAGAGAAAACCCACTTCATTCGCGTGGAAGAACACGAATGGGATCTGGCCCTGAACAACCTTGAAGAAGGAAAACACCAATGAGCAACGCCGCCCCTACTTCGACTGGCGCACCGGCCAAGAAGCGCCTGACCACCTCGGCGATGATTGCCTCCATTGCCTCTGAAGGCCAGGCCACCAGATCGGCACCGTTCGGCCATGCCCTGGCGGCGCTTGCCGAGCAACGTGCGGATATCGTCGGCCTCTCCGCTGACTTGTCCAAGTACACCGACCTGCATATCTTCGCCAAAGCGCACCCCGATCGCTTCTATCAGATGGGCATGGCCGAGCAATTGCTGATGAGCGCCGCGGCCGGTATGGCCCGCGAAGGCTTCGTGCCTTTTGCCACCACCTACGCCGTGTTCGCTTCACGCCGCGCTTATGATTTCATCTGCATGGCCATCGCCGAAGAGAACCTCAACGTCAAGATCGTCTGCGGCTTGCCTGGGCTCACCACCGGCTATGGCCCAAGCCACCAGGCGACTGACGATCTGGCGATCTTCCGTGCCATGCCTAACCTTATGATCGTCGACCCGTGCGATGCCTTGGAGATAGAACAGGCAGTGCCTGCGATCGCAGCGCATCAAGGCCCGGTTTATATGCGCCTGCTGCGCGGCAACGTGCCGCTGGTGTTGGATGAATACGGCTATAAATTCGAGATCGGCAAGGCCAAGACGCTGCGCACTGGCAAAGATGTCCTGATCATCTCCACCGGGCTCATGACCATGCGCTCGCTGGAAGCAGCCAAGGCACTGCAAGCCGATGGCGTAGACGTCGCCGTGCTGCACGTACCGACAATCAAGCCGCTGGACGAACAAACCATCCTCGCCGAGGCGCGCAAGTCTGGACGTTTGGTCGTCACCGCAGAAAACAGCTCGATCATCGGCGGTTTGGGTGAGGCGGTTGCCGGCTTGCTGCTACGCAATGGCGTGACGCCAACTTTCAGGCAGATCGCGCTGCCTGATGCCTTCCTCGACGCCGGTGCGCTGCCGACGCTGCATGATCGATATGGCATCTCCACCACAGCCGTTTGTGCGCAAATCAAAGCGTGGCTGTAGCGTAATCTTCAGGGCGCTTCGATCAGAAGCGCCTCATCACGACGGGAAAAGGTGCGCAACAGTGAAACCACATGAACTGCTTGACCCCGATTTCCGCAGCTTTTTAGCCAGCGGCGCTGAGATTTGGTCGCTGGATGCGCTGCCTGGCATCAGACAGCGTGTCCATGCGACTTTCAAGCCCCGAAACCAGGCGCGTTGTCAGACGGTCTGGGCTGATGGGCTGGACCGTGCACAATTGCGCCTTTGTCTCTACAGACCCGAGACGGTAACTGATGGCAAAACCTGTCCAGTGATTCTCTACGTTCACGGCGGCGGCTTCGTACTCGGTCAGCCTGAAATGGCGGACGATTATCTGGCCGATCTGGCGCAACACCTGCATACGGTGATCGTCGCTGTTGATTACCGACTTGCACCTGAACATCCATTCCCTGCTCCACTTGAAGATTGCTACACAGCACTGGCCTGGATATTCAGCAATCATCAAGACCTCAAGGCCGACACTCGAAGACTAGTTGTGATGGGGCACAGTGCCGGCGGCGGGCTAGCTGCAGCCTTGGCAATATTGGCGCGCGACCGGGGTGAGTATCCGCTCATGGGGCAGGTCTTGATCTATCCGATGCTGGACTATCGCTCAGGGCGTGCCGAATCGCCGTTTACCAATATCACCACAGGGAAAATTGGCTGGCAGCCTCAAGCCAATCAGTTTTGCTGGGAAGCCCTGCGTGGAAACTACGGTCTTGATGACGAGCGCATTGGCTACTTCTCAGCAGCTATGCAGCAGGACCTGAACAATTTACCTCCCACCTTTATCTCGGTAGGTGCGCTGGATTTGTTCATGGAAGAGAGCGTCGACTTCGCGATGAGGTTGTCTCGCTCCGGTGTGCCGGTAGAACTTCATGTTTACCCTGGGGCACCACACATGTTCGACCAACACCCTGGGACGATTACGTCGCAGGCCAAACTCGATATCGAACGAGCGCTTGAGCGACTCCTCGGCTAGGTTGACGCACCGGCCAGGAGCCGCTTGGCGATCATCGATACGGCTTGGGCTGGCGAAGCCATGGTGGTATCTAACAGTCAGTGCGACATTGAGCGTGATCAGTCATGTGGCAGTAGCTGCCACCTGCTCACCCGGTGCGCTTCCTAAAGCGGCATGACCCGGCTATCCCCGTGATGCTGAGTCCGGTGACAATTCAGACACCAGACAACACCTGTAACCAGCAGCGCAATTGCTGCAATTTCGTATGGGTCAGGAAGCCGATGCTCCCATAAAAAGCCAATAAGCAGCGCAGCCAATGTCTCTATCACGAGCACTTGCCCACTCAGTGCCAAGGGCAGGAGCCGGCTCGCCTGGTTCCAGCATGCGCCGCCCACCACGGAAGACAGAAAAGCTACTCCGCCAGCTACCAGAAGAAAATCAAGCCATTCAGTGTTGCCGTACGTTCCGGTCTGCCACCCCAGCACAGGTAGCGCCAGGAGCAATGATTGAGCGCCCGTCATGACCCCTGTCAGCAGTGCCCAGTCGTTGGAGGAAACGCTGGCGACCTGAACCAGACGCCGAGCGTTACTCACCGCGAACCAGCTCCAGGATACTAACGCGCCCGCCGCGCACAGAATCCCTGCGATGTTGGTGAGAATATCGGTTCGGTCGCCGTTGGTAATTGCATGCCAACTGATGAGCGTTACCCCGCCCACTGCACAGCACAGTGAAGGAACGAGCTTGCGCAGCGGAACGGCATTTTCGTCATGCCGACCTGCCAGTGTGATGAGCACCGGAATCAGCCCGACAATCAGCGATGTTGTAGCTATGCCAACCAACTGCACACCGGTGCCCACCAGCGTGTAGTAGATGAGATTTCCTATCAGGCTGAGCCAGAACAGCGACTTCCAGTCTGCCTTGCTGAGCTTGGCGCACACGCGTTTCCAGCGAGGTGCGAGCAGCGCCCCTGAAATCACGCCATAGCAAAGAAACCTCAGCACGGCGAATTGCAGGCCGCTCAGTTCGGGGGTCAGTTGCGGGCCGAGGAAGATCACCCCCCAGCACAGACCCGCGCACACCCCGTAGAGGATACCTTTCAGCAATAATCGATCTGCACCCATTTCACCCGCGCTCCAAACTTGATGTGTGAAGTCTGGAGCAGCTGATTCGGTGAATATTGTCGCTAACTGCGCAATTCTTTACCCGGGCTGTTGCTGCGCACGACGATAGGCCGCCGGGGTCGTGGCTTTCAGGCGCTGCATGGTGCGTGTCAGCGATGCCTGGTCGCTGAAGCCCGCACGCAAGGCTATTTCAGCAATGGGCAAGGCGGTTCCACGTAACCATCGCTGCGCTTCCTGCACACGCAACTCGGTCAACCAGGCCTGCGGACTCATGTCGAACACTTGCCGGAATCGCTGATGCAGCTGGCTCACGCTCATGTTGGCAAACCGAGCCATGGTTTCATTGTTCCAATGGGCTCCAGGATTGCTCCGAAGACGACCGATCAACCGCTCTATAGGGTCGGTAAAACAGGCAGCGTCCGGGCTCAGGGAGGACAACAACAAGGGCCCCAGCTGGCACGTCGCGATGGAGAGTTGCGCATGACCTATCAACTCGGCGAACTCGATGAGCCGACGCGTTGCGGGGGGAATCGGCACATAGATGTTTCGAGCCAGGCGCTCGACGTGGAGCGTTTCCAGCGTGGAAGGCGCGCAGTCAAGGACCAAAAAGCGGCTATCGATATCGCAGTGTTGCGAGTGCTCTGAGCCAGGTTCCACAAGTGCCGCCAATGACTGATCGATGCAGCCGCCGCGACCGTTTACGTCTATGTCCATACGGCCGCGAATCGGCAGGACCAATTGAGCATGCTCGTGGTGATGGTGAGGGGTGTCCCGCTCATAGCTGCGCACTTCGAGGCTTAAAAACATTACTGCACCTTCCGCTCCGGCAGGTTATCCGATGGTGTGTGTTACTGCCCTACTCCACAGCCCTTAACACTGTCAGCGCGAGCGGCCTCGGAACTCACCGGATCATATCCCTTTTGCTCATGGCCTGCTTTCCAGCAGGACAGCAGATTGCGGCGTGCTAACGGATAGTCCAGGGAGATGCGGAAACAATTGAGCCTCCAGCTAATCAGACGGAGGCCCAACAGTAGTACAGATTGTGTTCAATGCTGGAGCTCGCGGAGGCTCAAGCAGTGCCTCTCGCATTCAACGGCTAACCGGGAGAATTACTAGACGCTCCTGCCTGGACTCAGCGGCGCAGAACGCGATCCAGCACCAACAGGGCAATCGCGCCAATAGCCATCGCAGTCACTGGCTTTTCTTTGACGAAGGTGGACACGCTGTTCATTGCATCGCCGTAGGCCTGGGTCACTTGACCGCATGCCTGGCGGCCCGCACCTTCTGCCTCGAGGCTGGAATCACCAAACAGCTTCCCGACAGCGCTTTGGGCTTTACCGGCAACTTGTTCTACTACGCCTTCAACCTGTTCACTCTTCATGTTCGTCAAACCTTCGTGTGTCAGTGGGGAGGCTCAGGGTCTGCCTGAGCCGTAGATAGCTGCACAAGGTTAGGGTGACAGGTGTCATGAATAGTTCAACGTCGATGCGCACCGGTCATATTGCGAATTTGGCGGACGCATCCATCATAGTTCTCCAGAACAATGAGCTTGGGGACCCACTTGGTCCTTGGCGATGATCTTCACCTGGCAAACCCCGCAGAAAAAACCCCGCATTCCGGCAATACTTTCGCTTTAACGGTGAAAATGAAGCCGCAAGGTATCCGGGTCATCGCGTTCCTCAACGGGAAGGCGTCAAGTTCGGCACGCACGTGCCGATATCCCTCAGAGCGACTGACCAAACGCCATCCTGGCCCCTATCAGCGCCCTGCTCTATCTATCAGCTCTGAGGCTGTAGTGAGTATTCATGGCAAGACACGGGCGTTATCCGTTTCGCCAGCTACCAATAACTGCTTGATCAAAGCTTAAAATCCGGGTGATAAATGCGCCGTATATCGTTTGGCCAGTGGCTACGCGCTGGGGTGGCCGTGGCCGCATTGACCGTATTCAACGTCGCTCCGGCATTTGCGCTGTCAAACGGCTGCACGGCGATAAACAACTTGTCCGGTTCGACTGCGCTGTCATTCGGTGCAAGCAGATACCCCGCCTCGGACTTTCTCCCGGGGGACGCGCTGACGCTGACGTTCAGTGATAGCGGGACGGCGTCCCAGGGCAATCCAACCGCTGCTGACAGCATTAGCCTCGCGCGCTACAACCTTGCCGGTTTTCAGACCTACAACGCAGCGAACAGCACCACCAATACGCCGCACACGGTCAGTATGACCGTCCCCGCAGGCAGTCTGGAGGCCAATGGTGTAGCCATTCGGGCTACAACCTCCAATGGCCAGATCAGCAATCTGGTGTTCAGCTGCACCAGCCTCAGCGCAGTATCCACGGATGCCACCCTATCCAGCCTGACGCTCTCGACAGGCAGCCTGACGCCAGCTTTCAGCACGGCCACCACCAGCTACACCGCTTCGGTCGGCAACGCTACAACCACCCTCTCCCTCACACCGACCACCACAGACAACAACAGCACGGTCACAGTGAATGGCACACCGGTAAACTCAGGCAGCGCTTCCCCGCCCATCGGCCTCGCAGTGGGTTCGAACGTCTTCACGCTGCTGATCACGGCTGCGGATGGAGTCACTAGCAAGTCTTACACCATCACCGTCGACAGGGCCCAAGCCGCGCCACTGGCCAGTGCGGTTACGGCCAACGTGAGTGCCAACAGCGCAAACAACCCGATCAGCCTGGCCATCACCGGCACAGCCAGTTCGGTCGCCGTCGCCACCCCAGCCAGCCATGGCACCGCCACCGCGAGCGGAACCAGCATCAGTTACACGCCTATCTCGGGCTATTCAGGCAGCGACACCTTCACCTATACCGCGAGCAACAGCTCAGGCACTTCTGCGCCGGCAACAGTCACTGTCAGCGTCTCGCAGCCAACACTGATCATCACTCCGTCTGCCGGTGCTTTGCCCGCAGGCCAGGTCGGCAGCAGTTACAGCCAGACCATCACCAGTGCTGGGGGCACGGCGTCCTATGGCTACGCAGCCAGCGGACTACCAGCTGGGCTGTCGCTGAATTCCACTTCCGGCGTGCTCAGCGGAACGCCCTCCATTGCCGGCAGCTACACGCCATCGGTCATCGTCACCGACGCCTACGGCGCGACCGTCACCACCAACTACACCCTCTCGATCGTGGCGCAGGCGCCGGTGGCGAGCGCCGTATCGGCAAGCGTTGCCGCCAACAGCACAGGCAACGCGCTCACCCTCAGCCTGTCCGGCGGCCCTGCCGACAGCGCGGCGATCGCCAGCCAGCCGATGCATGGTACCGCCACGGCGTCTGGCCTCGCCCTGCGCTACACGCCTGCAGCGGGCTTCGCCGGGGTCGACAGCTTCAGTTATACCGTTACCAACGCGGCCGGCACCTCTGCGCCGGCGACTGTAACCATTACCGTCACGGCGGTGGCGCTTGCACTCAGCCCGGCCAGCGGCCCGCTCCCCGGCGGCACGGTCGCGTCCAGTTACAGCACCTCGCTGCTGGCATCCGGCGGCACTGCGCCTTATCACTATGCCGCGACCGGCTTGCCGAGCGGCTTGACCCTCGACACCAGCAGCGGAGTGATCAGCGGCACACCTACCCTGGCCGGCGCCTATAGCGTTGCAGTCACGGCCACGGATAATGTTGGCAATGCCGGCAGTACCAACTACACGCTGGCCATTGGCACCGCCTTGCCCACAGTCGCGGCGGTATCCGCAGTGGTCGCCGCCAACTCGTCGAACAACCTCATTGCCTTGGGACTCTCGGGTGGCGCTGCTACCACCGTGACCGTCACATCGTTGCCGTTGCATGGCACGGCGGTCGCCAGTGGCACCAGCATTCGCTACACGCCCCAAGCAGGATTCTCGGGCAGTGACAGCTTCAGCTACAGTGCCAGCAATGCCAGTGGCACTTCGGCTGCTGCCAGCGTTTCCATCACGGTCAGCCCTGCTACCCTGGTGCTGGCTCCGGCAGCCGGCGCGTTGCCCGCTGCCACCGTGGGCAGCATCTACCGGCAGAATGTGAGTGCCAGCGGCGGCGTCAGCCCCTATCGCTTCAGTGCGGCCGGGCTGCCGGCCGGGCTGACGCTGGACCCGGTATCCGGCAGCCTGTTCGGCACGCCGACTGCTACCGGCAGTGGCTCATTTTCGATCAGCGTGACCGATGCCAACGGCACCCAGATGACGGCCAATTACTCGCTGCTCAGCAACGGCGTCACCCCCGAGGCAGCCGATGTCAGTGCGTCGGTTGCGGCCGGCCAGAGTGTCGCCCTGAACCTGACTGCGGGCGCGACCGGTGGCCCGTTCACCTCTGCAACCCTGCTCGACACACCGTCACAGGCGTTGGGCAGCGTACGCCTGAACCAGACCGCCCTTGAATTCACGGCAGCGGCCAGGGCCAGTGGCACCGTCACCTTGCGCTTCACCCTGGCAAACGCCTGGGGTGTCTCGCAGGTTGCAACACTGACCCTGCAGATCAATGCACGGCCCGACCCAGGCAAGGACGCCGAAGTCATCGGCGTGCTCAATGCGCAGACCCAAAGTGCTCAGCAGTTCGCCCGGGCGCAGGTCACCAACTTCACTGACCGTCTTGAGCAACTGCATAGCCCGGACGGGCACCGCAACGCCTTCAATCTGCGCTTCAACCCCACGCAGGCACACGCACGGAACAAGCCAGGCCAGGCGGCCGACAGCGAGCAGACCGATCTCGATCTGCTCGCAGCCACACAGATGCTGGCCGACGACCAGCCGCAACTGATGCATGCAGATCCAACCGACCAGGACCTCACTGCGCCTGCCAGCGGCAATGTATCGGTATGGACAGGGGGCTATGTTGATTTCGGCAATACCGAGCGCGGCGGCAGCAAGGTCAGCAGCACCCTGATTGGCGTCAGCAGCGGGATCGACTTTCGCTTGAGCCGTGCGCTGACAGCCGGAGTGGGGGTTGGCTATGGCAGCGACAAGAGTGATATCGGCTCTGCCGGCAGCACTAACCGCGGCAAGTCCTACAGCGTGGCTGCCTATGCCAGTTATCACCCGAGCGCGGTATTTGTCGATGCACTGCTCGGCTACAGCCGCCTGCAATTCGACAGTGAGCGCTTCGTGACTGACTCCGGCGGCTACGCCAAAGGCAGCCGCGATGGCGATCAGCTGTTCGCCTCGCTAAGCTCTGGCTACGAGCTGAAAAGCCAGAACTGGCTGGTATCGCCCTATGGCCGCCTGGATACCTCTACGACCTGGCTGCACGGCTATCAGGAGTCGAATGCGGATGCCAACAACCTCGATTACGCCCAGCAGCGCTTTTCACTGGTGTCGGGCGTGGCCGGTCTGCGTGGGCAGTACGGGATTCCATTGAGCTGGGCCTACCTGACGCTGCGCTCGCGCCTGGAGTTCAGCCACACCTTCAATTCCGAATCCAGCGCCCGCCTTGGCTATGCCGATGTTGGCAATTCAACCTACACGATCACTACCGAAGGCTTCGGTGACGACACGCTGGCTGCATCGCTCGGGCTCGATCTGCTGTGGGGATCGGGGCTGAGCACAGGGATTGGCTACCAAGGCACGCGGGCACTGGGGCAGCAGTCGCGCTCGGATGCGCTGTCGCTGCGTGCTGGCTATCGGTTTTAACATCCCCCGCGGCCTGGTTGCCCGTCAGCCCTCGGGCAAGCTGACGCCGCAGATGAATTCGCTTGAGCCGATGCGGTGTGAGCCGAACTCCACGACGTAACTGTCGCCGCGGCGTTCGGCCTCTATCCTGGCGGTAGTCAGGTCAGCATATACATCGACCAGATGCCACGGATGGCGGTCGCGCAGCACGCCCCAGCCCAGCACCCAGCCTGGTCTGGCAGGGTCCGCCGGCAAGTTTTTTACGAGGCTGCGTATGCTCATCGGCTGCTCACAGGAAGCCTTGTCTCCTTACCCCCGCAGCCGCTCTAGGCGAGCGCGACCGGCTTCGGTAATGGCGTTCTCCCCTTCATCACTGATGCGATAACGACCGGAAGCCATCTTGGCAATCGAAAACCTCACCAGATCACTTTTGGCCAACGCTTCGCCAACTTCGTAACTCATGGCGCGCTCCAGGTCGAAAATCCTGATCGCTCCAATCTTATAACGAGCAAAGACGATCAGCGCCTCATCAATCGCCGCTTGGCTTACCGCTTGAACACGTTCCATGCTGACATCCTAGTTCGTGAGTGGCCCGATCCGTGGGCAGACAGACAACGGACCGTGGCAGTTCGTCGAATGTGCAACGCTACTATGTACACGCCAGGTGGGGTACTGGCTTTGCATCCATGCTGGATGATTGGACAGGCCAGGGAGTCGCACCCATTGACACTAATCGGGGCCACCCCGCGGGTATTACCGCTCCTCTGCTGTGTCTTCGGTGATTGGCGCCTGGGCCTGGAACGCCGCGACACGGCGGCTACCGATGGTGCTCTCAGGTCAACTGATCTCACCGGAGTCTTTGTTTGCCGCCCTGCTCGGCTTACTCTTTAACGCCAGGCTGCCAACGTCCATAGAGATGTCAGGGCTTATCGCCGTGATCACAGGCGCCGGGTTGGCGGTCTACAGCATTTTCACGCAGGAGCACAGCAATGGATGCACTTACCCGAACGCTCAAAGCGACAATTGAGGCCGCTGATCACGCGATCACCGCCGAAGATTTCGACGAGTTAATGAAGTTTTATGCCGACGACGCAACGCTGGTGGTCAAACCGGGTTTGACGGTCACCGGCAAAGACAGCATCCGCCGCGCATTTGTCGCTATTGCGGAGCACTTCAATCACAGCATTGTTGTCACGCAGGGCGAGATGCAAGTCATTCAAGGCGCTGATGTCGCCCTCGTCGTCATGGAAACGTTGTTGCAAGCCACTGACAAGGCAGGTGGCAAAACCGAGATTTCGCGCAGAGCAACTTACGTATTTCGATTTATCGCGGACCAATGGCTATGCGCCGTCGACAACTCCTACGGAACGACACTGCTGGACAACATCGTCGAGCCGTAGGAATCAAGTCAGGGGTGCCGGCAAACTATGTATCAGCCTGCTGCCGGCGCTTCTCCATGCGAATATCGCCTCCAGGCAACTGCTCCACGCAGCGCCAGCCGAGCTTGCGATAAAAACCGCTGGCGCGACTGGCCTCCGCAGTTTCCAGCCATATCGTCTCATGCTGCTGAAAAAGGAAGCACTCTGCGCATTCCATAAGGGAGCGACCCAGGCCCTGCTCCTCGAACTGGGGCAGTACGAATGCTGCGAACACACAAGCATCACCGCTATCAGCCATTGAAAAGCCTGCCGGGACACCCTCGACTTCAGCAATCCAGATGCACGGGGCATCAGCGAGTGCTTGCTGAATGGCTTCCGGGATGATGCCCATCTGCGTCAGTTGCTCACGCGACAGGTGATTTTCTCGAACGCTTGTACGGATGTGGAAAATCGCATCGATATCAGCGCTGTTGGCCAGCCTGATTGTTTTCTGCATGACGAGTCCCTTCAGCTATTTCAAACGCCGGTACTGTATGGCGCCCAGCGGAAGGTCCTTTTACCAGTTGATGGACTTTAAAACACTACGCTGACTTCAGTTATGCCAAGCAACGCCGCTTGTTCCAGAACTTCTGCAGGGGTCGCATCGGCGGCAGGCATGACCAGGCTGTTTTCCCCATCACCATGGTGCAACATGATCAGGTGTAGCGCGGCCTCATGGGTTGCAAGGTGATCTTGCTTGAGCTCGAGCTGGTGAGTGCGGAGCTCGCCGTTGAAGAGGTATTCCAAGGTAAAGGTATGCATGGTCAGATTCTCATGTGCTGGACTAGACCCTTATCCTGATCAGAGAGACAGCTTTTTGGTTCGATTGGCTTCTAGCCACGCTCAGGAAAACCAGACCAGCGCGGTCGCTGGCCTGGTATCACAGAACGAGGCCGGGCTTCAGAAATGCCCGCTGCTGTTGACGATCCGCAGCGACAGCGCTTCGTAAGGTTCCAGGTTGATCATCAAGCGCCCGTCCTCGCTGAGGTCGCCTTCGACCGTTTCATTGATCATGTCGACCACGGTCCCCGGAGTGAAGCCGGCCAATGTCAGTTCCTCGCTGATGACTTCAGCACTGAAGTTGAGCGCGCTGATCTGGATACCCTTGCCGGCAGGCAGTTCATGCACCATGACCAGCAAGCCAGGACTGTCGACTTCCGGCACCAGAATCTGCTTGCTGCTGGCGATGCCATAGGCCTGACGCACCGCGAGGATCTTTTTCACCATGCTGGCAAACGAATCGCTGCGTTGCAGCTGGCTGTCCAGGCTGCCATACAGGTCGCGGGCCTTTGGGATACCCCGCACGGATGCTTGCTCCTCAGGTGCCAGCCCCGCCAGGTCATAGCCACCGCGGTGAATCCAGCGCGTGTCACCATCGAGCATGCGCTCGGCGACAGCCTCGGCCGGCAGTGGCAGTGCGCCGACCATGTCCCAGCCCGACAGCGCAAACACCCCAGGCTGCATGGCGTTGTACATCACCAGCAACAGGTGGATCTTCTGGATCTGGGCAATATCGTCCTCAGTGATCAGCTCCAGGTCACGAATCCCCAGCGTGGCAGTGATCAGACTCGCGGTGGTGCAGGAGATGCCGTTGGTGACGAAGCGCAGGTTGTACGGCGCATGCTCGCCAGACAGGCGCTCATGCATCTCTTCACGAATATGCTCGCGCAGGATGCTGCCGGGGATGGTCTGGCCCTTGTACATGAACATGTCATGGGCATGCAGGGTCCAGAAATGCACCAGCTCGGTGGTCAACTCGTCATGGTTCTGCAGGGCATGGATCAGCGAGGCAGGGTCGATCTTGAACGCGTGCATCTGCTGCAGCATCAGGCGCAGGAACTCGGTATCGCCAGTCAGCAGTGCGTGCTGGTAGGCTGGCCGAGTAACGAAGTCGTAGGATAGATCGGCGCCGCCCTTGGACATTTGGGCGATGTCATCCAGGGTCAGGTTCAGTTCCTGGAAGCTGAAGCCGCCGGCCTTGCGGATCATCCCACCGAGGATCTGGTTGCCGGTGATCGATAACGGATGGCTCTCGGACCAGGCCGGGCCTTCGGCGCGGGCTTCGACGCCGAGGAAGCCGTTGGCATCCAGGCGGATACCGCGTGCGCCATGGCAGTCGAGGGCATACAGCGCGTCACCGAGGATCATCTGCTGGGCGGTAAACGATGGATCGAGCCAGTTCAGCGACGGCTGCCCTTCCTTGAAATAATGCAGATAGACCCAGCGCCGTTCGATGCCGTCGACGCCGGTGATCGCTGGTGTTGCGCTCCAATCGGTGTCCTTGACCCCCGGCTCGAAGAAGATCACCCGTTGCAACTGGCCGACAATGTAATGCCGCGCCTTCAACTCGTCGCACACCGCTGGTGACAGGTTGACGGCGTCGCGGCCCGCGGGCACGTCAGGCAGCAGGTGCCAGTCTTCCTGACGAATCTCGACCATGTGATACAAGCCCGGATACAAGCCATAGGCCCGCTCGGCCAGCCTGAAGTCCGCGCCCTTGCCGGTGTGTGCGGGGATCAGGTCATCGATGGTCACCGCGTTGTGCGCGGCGGCGATCCTGCTCATGCGCACCAATTCTTCTTCGGTACCGAACAGCGGGTCGACGTCAAAACTGATGCGGTCGAAATTACCGTCCACGCTTGGTGTGAACTGATCACCGCTGATCCCGCCGGCCTGCTTGATCGGACCGGTGTGAATGCCTTGGATGCCAATCTCGGACAACTGCTTCCAGAGCGCTTCATGGCCCAGCGCCTGAAGTACCGAAGACCCTTCAGGCGAGACAATCGCATCGGGGTACACCGTCAACCACACCGAGGATATTTCAATCGCCCGGCGCGGCTGCGACTCGGCATAGGCGTTCATCCACAGCCGCGACTGGCCGCCGTAGAGCTTGGCCCGGTCCTGGGAAATCTTGAGCATGGAACGCGCTTCGAGCCATTTAATGTACTCGTCCTGATCTGTCATAAGCTCCCCACAAGGCAAAAGTGAATGTACGCAGGCTTTAGGGTATGACGCATGGCAGCAATGAACGTTCGCCTGGAGCGCTTTGCGCGGCGCTGGCGCAATGACACAATGCCGCACCCGTATCCAGAGCTGCGGCCTCACGCCATGAACGCCCCCGACCTTCGCCCCGAGATCACCCAGCACGTCAGGACCGATCGGCTCAAGCAGCTGTTCGTGCAATCGGCGCCGGCGGTGCTGGGCAGCTACCTGGCTGCAGCGATGCTGTGCTGGATGGGCTGGGAGCGCTTTGATCACGAAGCGGTGATCACCTGGATGAGCGTGCTGACCGCGACCACGCTGCTGCGTACCGTGATGTTCATCACCTACCGCCGCGCCGCGCCCAACCAGCGCTCGCCGCAACAGTGGGAGCGCCGCTACTGGCTGACCTTGGCATTGTCGGCAGGCATCTGGGGCCTTGGCGCGCTTGCGGTGATGCCGGTCGGTGATCTGGTCGGGCAGACGCTGATCATTCTGTTTGCAGTAGGCATGTCGGTCAGCGCGGTGTCGTGTTACTCGTCCTTTCGCAATATGACCCTGGTGTCCATTGCTCTGGTGCTGCTGCCTTGCACGATCTGGTTGTTACTGCAGCCTTCTGCCTTGCAACAAGGCATAGCCCTGGCGGTGCTGGTGTTTGCCTCGTTTGTCGTCAGTGCCACCCGCAGTCTGTCTTCAGCACTGGAGACTGCTTGGCGCCTGAAGCATGAGATGGAACATGCTCACCGGCTGGCTATCATTGCCTCCTGCACAGACGGCCTGACCGGTTTGAATAATCGCCGGGCGTTCTTCGATCATGCCTCGGCCCAGCATGCCTTATGTAAGCAGCAGAGCGGGCTGGTCGCTGTGTTGATGCTGGACATCGACTATTTCAAACAGATCAATGACACCTTCGGCCATGCGGCGGGGGATCGGGTCCTGCAACGCATCGGCACGGTCATCAGTGCCTGCCTGCGCGACGATGGCATCGCCGGCAGGCTCGGCGGTGAAGAGTTCGCACTGTTGCTGCCCAACACGCCCCAGGCCGAGGCCGTCGAGATTGCCGAGCGCCTGCGGGCATTGATCGCCCAACTCAACGTGAGCAGTGAGCACGGCGTGACGGCAAGCATCGGCCTGGTCTGTGCCACAACTGCCGAAAGTGATCTGGACGCATTGCTGGTCTGCGCCGACAAGGCCATGTACCGCGCCAAGGCCGCCGGCCGCAACCGGGTTGAACTGGTCGAGCTCGCTCGCACCACCGCCTGAGCGCCCCCGTTTGGGGCAACTTCGGCAAAGCCTGGCATCGTGCACCTGTTTGATGCGCCACGCCTTCCCGCCGTTGACGGGGATTGAGCGTAAAAGCCTTCACTGCGTCGTTTTTCTGATGCTAAACAGCGCGCAATCGCAATTTCTGCATCAATTCGAGACTTCACTCACTGCCCTGCCCGTTTCGGCACCTTCATTGCAACGCTGATCAGGTATGCGACAACGCTGCTGACGATGCGTAGCAAGGAGTGGGTATGTCCCGGGCTTTTTTCGATGAAATGTATGAGGCAAACGGAAGTTGCCGCTCCCACTACCAGGCTTTTTCGCGCTGGTTGGCCAATACACCGCTGGAATTGCTGGAACAACGTCGACGCGAGGCCGACCTGCTGTTCCACCGCGCGGGCATCACCTTTACTCTCTATGGTGACGCGCAGGACACCGAGCGCCTGATCCCCTTCGACATTATCCCGCGCAGCATCCGCGCCAGTGAGTGGCGCATTGTCGAGCGCGGCTGCATTCAGCGGGTGCAGGCGCTGAACCTGTTCCTGCACGACATCTACCACGACCAACGCATTCTCAAGGCCGGCATCATTCCGCCCGAACAGGTATTGGCCAACGAGGGCTATCAGGTCGCAATGCAGGGCTTGAACCTGCACCGTGGGCTGTACGCGCACATCGCCGGTGTCGATCTGGTGCGCGACAGCGATGGCACTTATTACGTGCTGGAAGACAACCTGCGCACCCCAAGCGGCGTCAGCTACATGCTTGAAGACCGCAAGATGATGATGCGCCTGTTCCCCGAGCTGTTCGCCGCGCAGCGCATCGCACCGATCGACCACTACCCGAACATGCTGCTGGACACACTCAAGAGCGCCAGCCCGCTGGACAACCCGACCGCCGTGGTGCTCACCCCCGGGCGCTTCAACAGTGCCTATTTCGAACATGCGTTTCTTGCCCGCGAGATGGGCATCGAACTGGTCGAAGGCGCCGACCTGTTCGTGCGTGACGAGCATCTGTATATGCGCACCACCGCCGGGCCGCAGCGGGTCGACGTGATCTACCGACGCCTGGATGACGACTACCTCGACCCGTTGTCTTTCAACCCGGACTCGACCCTTGGCGTGCCCGGCCTGATCTCGGTGTACCGCGCCGGCAATGTGGTGCTGGCCAATGCCGTCGGCACCGGCGTGGCCGACGACAAGTCGATCTACCCCTATGTGGGCGACATGATCCGCTTCTACCTCAGCGAAGAGCCCATCCTCAAGAACGTCCCCACCTGGCAATGCCGCAAGCCTGCCGACTTGTCCCACGTGCTGGCCAACTTGCCTGAACTGGTGGTCAAAGAGACCCAGGGCTCCGGCGGTTACGGCATGTTGGTTGGGCCGGCGGCAACGGCAGCGCAGATCGAGGACTTCCGCGCGCGCATCAAAGCCCGCCCGCATGCCTACATCGCCCAGCCGACCTTGTGCCTGTCGACTTGCCCGACCTTCATCGAACAAGGCATCGCCCCGCGCCATATCGACCTGCGCCCGTTCGTCTTGTCCGGCAGCGAGACCCGCCTGGTGCCTGGCGGCCTGACCCGCGTGGCGTTGCAGGAAGGCTCGCTGGTGGTCAACTCGTCGCAGGGCGGCGGTACCAAGGACACCTGGGTGGTGGAGGACTGACCGATGCTCTCAAGAACCGCTTCCGATCTGTACTGGATGTCGCGCTACCTGGAACGTGCCGAAAACCTCGCGCGCATGCTTGAGGTCAGCTATTCGCTGTCGTTGATGCCCCAGGCCGGCCGCTCCGATGGGCATGCTGAACTGGCCATGTCGCTGCTGGCCTCGGGCACCCTGGACGACTATCTGCGCAAGCACAACGAGCTCGACTCCGAGCGCATGCTGCACTTCTTCGCCCTCGATGCCGAAAACCCGAGCAGCATCTATTGCTGCCTACAGGCAGCGCGGACCAATGCCCACGCCGTGCGCGGGCGCATCACCGCTGACATGTGGGAAAACATCAACGCGACCTGGATCGAAATGCGCAACATCGCCAGCAACGGCCTCGGCCGCTACGGCATCAGCCAGTTCTGCGACTGGGTCAAGGAGCGCTCGCACCTGTTCCGTGGCGCCACCTCCGGCACCATCATGCGCAACGACGCTTACAGTTTCATCCGTCTGGGGACCTTTCTCGAGCGTGCCGACAACACCCTGCGCCTGCTCGATGCGCGCTATGAAATGTTCGGCGAAACCTCCGAAGAAGTCAGTGACGACTCGGCCCGCGGCTATTACCAGTGGAGCGCCCTGCTGCGCGCCCTGACCTCTTATGAGGCGTTCAACGAGATCTATCGCAACGCGCCCAGCGCACGACCGGTGTCGGAGCTGTTGTTGCTGCGGGTCGACGTACCGCGCTCGCTGCATTCCTGTATCGACGAGCTGGACCAGATCCTCGCCGGCCTGCCGGGCAACACCGGTCGCGCCGCCCAGCGCATGGCCGCCGAACTCAATGCGCGCCTGCGCTACACCGGCATCGACGAAATCCTCGACGCCGGCCTGCACCTGTGGCTGACCGATTTCATCGGCCGTATCCACCAGTTGGGCCAGAGCGTGCACAATTCCTACCTGGAGGTCGTATGAAACTGTCTATCCGTCACGACACCACCTACAGCTACGCCAGCGATGTCAGCAACAGCATCCAGCTGCTGCGCCTGACCCCGCGCAGCAGCGAGCGCCAGCGCATCCTCGACTGGCAGTTGGAGCTGCCGCGCAAGGTCAACAGCCAGATCGACCCCTACGGCAATATCCTGCATGTGCTGACCCTGGACAAACCCCACGGCCACCTGGCCCTGACCGCCAGCGGCCAGGTCGAAATCGACTCCGAATGCGAGCACGAAGCCGGCGAGCAGTCGCCCCTGCCGTTTTTGCGCACCAGTCACCTGACCCAGGCCGATGACACGCTCAAGGCCTTTGCCCGCCAGCACTGCGGTGAACACCGTGACCGCGCCGCACTGACCACACTGATGCAGGGCCTGGCCGACCAGATGCCGTACAGCCCGGGTACAACCTCGGTAGTCACTACTGCCATCGAAGCCTTCAACGGCGGTGCCGGCGTATGCCAGGACCACACCCACGCCTTTCTCGCCTGCGCCCGCAGTTTGGGCATTCCAGCGCGCTATGTGTCCGGCTATCTGTGCACCGAGGACGAAACCCACCTGGCCAGCCACGCCTGGGCCGAAGCCTGGATCGATGACGCCTGGTACAGCTTCGATGTGACCAACCGCATCACCCGCCCCGAGCGTCACCTGAAGCTGGCAATCGGCCTCGACTACCTTGATGCCTGCCCGGTCCGCGGTGTACGTCGCGGTGGCGGCACCGAATCGATGCAGGCCAGCGTTCACGTGCATCGCCAGTAGCGACAAAGCCCCGTCATGAAAGCCCCGTCAAGATCGCCAGGACGGGGCCTCTATTCCCACAGCACAAGGTAACCAGCATGACCTATTGCGTCGCCATGCACGTGGCAGACGGACTGGTGTTCATCTGCGACTCACGCACCAACGCAGGCATCGACCAGATCTCCACTTTTCGCAAGTTGTTCGTCTTCAGCGCGCCAGGTGAACGCCTGATCGTGTTGCAGACCGCAGGCAACCTGGCCACTTCGCAATCGGTGGTCAGCCTGCTCGATCAGCGTAGCCGCGGCAGCGGCACCCACTTGCTGAATGTCACCTCGCTGTACGACGCCACGGTGCTGGTTGCCGATACGCTGCGCGAAGTCATGAGCCGCGACCGCAGCAAGCTGACCGCACTGATCGACCTGAGCTGCACGATCATGGTCGGCGGCCAGATCGCCGGCGCCGAGATGGGCATCTATAACGTCTACGCCCAGGGAAACTTCTTCCAGGCCACCCAGGACACGCCGTTTCTGCAGCTTGGCGAGAGCAAGTACGGCCGGCCGATTCTTGATCGCAACCTGACCTACCACACCCCTTTGGACGAGGCGCTGCGCTGCGGCCTGATTTCGTTCGACTCGACCATCCGCAGCAATCTGTCAGTTGGCATGCCGCTGGATCTGCTGGTGTATGCCAAGGACAGCTTTGCCGCTAAGGCGCCGGTGCGCATCCATCAGGATGACCCGTACTACAGCCATATTCGCCGGCAATGGAGCGATGGTCTGAAGAATCTGCTGGCCGATCTGCAGCCGCCGCCGCGTGAGTTCATGGCCGATTGATCCGGCTCAGGGTTCGACGATGCGCAATAGCCTGGCGTCAGGCCCGTCGGTGAGGACGTAGATAGAACCGTCCGGTGCAACCCTCACATCGCGCATCCGCGCCTTCAGGTCTGCCAGCAGCAGTTGCTGCCCGACCACTTGGCGGCCGTTGCGCAATACTCGACCCACCGCCCGTTCCTTGAGCGCAGGTACCAGCAAATTGCCACGCCAGTCTGGCGTCTGGCTAGAGAATTGGCGTTTCGGTGCGTTCGATCTATCGCTATACCCGGCATTGCGTGAAGGGCTTTGAAAGGTTTTCCTGGCTTGATTGAATACCGTGCCTACAGCCCCCTCGGCACTGATCGAGTGTTCGCAGACCTGGCGACTTGGGACAGCCTGGAGGATGCGCAGAAAGTTGCCAAAGCCTTCAGCGATGCTGATCCGCGATTCGCGGGGTACATGAATGCAATCGAGAGCCTGACTTTGATGAGTCATTTCCTGCCTGAGGCGCCGGCCAGCACCCTCTGAATCTCGGCAACCACCTGCATCGTCGCCTCCTCGACGGTTGCCTCGTTACGGCACAACACCCAGCCGTGCTCGGCAACCGCTTGCTCAAATGCTTCGCTGGAGGCGACGTGCTCTTGCAGCGTGTGCATCACGGTACTGTTCAACCCACGCGAACGTGCCGCTGCCCTGGCCCATGAAATGTGCGGGGCGGTGACGACGCCAACGTGCAGGTCGGGTACCTGCACTTCACGCTCAAGGTTCAGCTGAAGGATCTGCGCAAACGGCACCAGGCGGCGAAAGGCAGCATCGGAGGGATACCAGCGGTCGATCAGGATGATGCTGTCGGCGGGCTGCTTGGGCAGGACGTGCTGTGAAATCCAGGCGCGGCTGTCGGCCAGGCGTTGGCAGATTTGCAACTCAAGGTCCGCACACGGCGTTCGCGCCACCTGGTTGACCAGCGCCATGGTCTGGCCGCGAAACGGATCACTTTTTTTCTCGCACAGGCGGATGACTTTGTTGCCCTCTACGCGCAACGCCTGAGTCACGGTTTCCAGAAGCGTGGTTTTACCCGTGCCTTTGGGGCCATCGAAGGCAATGAACAACGGACGACTTACCGGGCCTGCGCTAAGCAAGATCACTACCTTCAATGCGCTCATATCGAGCCGCATTCTACCCTGCTTGGTGAGTGCGGGTGGGAAGTGCTTTGGCCTTAAGCTAGCGCCTCCTGGTCATTGTTAATTCTTCTGAATTGATGTCGGCTGGCAAAACTGGGGGCGCTGCGCGCCCCTTTCGCGACACAAGGCCGCTCCTACGCGACCGCGTCAGGCAAGTCCAACGCGGTCCCCGTAGCGGCCTTGTGTCGCGAAAGGGCTGCGCAGCAGTCCCTAAAGAGCCAAGTGCCGACCTTGACCTCAGCCCAGCCGACGAGCTATCGCCCGCAGTGCCAGTTGATACCCTTCAACCCCAAGGCCTGCTATCACGCCATTGGCCACCGTCGAGGTAATCGAATGGCGATGCAGTTCATCGCGTGCATGGATGTTGGAAATATGCACCTCCAGCAACGGCGCCTTGATCAACTTCATCGCATCCAGCACCGGGATGGAATGGAACGAAAAGCCTGCGGGGTTGATGATCACTGCCGCCTCGCGCTCGAAGGCTTCCTGCAACCAGTCAACCATGATCCCTTCATGATTGGTCTGGCGAAACTCACAGGACAGGTCCAGTTTGTTGGCCAGTTGCGCGCAATCGTGCTGCACCTCGGCCAGAGTCGTCGTGCCGTAGATTTCGGGTTCGCGGCGGCCCAGCATGTTCAGGTTGGGGCCGTTGAGGATAAAGACTGAACGATTCATGGTCGGACTCTGCATTTATTTGAGGTACTGGGGTGACGCGTTGGCCTGCACAGTGGCGTCGCCGTCGGCTTGGTCGAGATCGATGCCGCGGGTTTCCGGGCCGATCAGAATCATCGCCAGCGAGACCAGGTTGATCGCGGCGCAGATAGCCACCAGCAGCCAGGGTGAATTGCCGGTCTGGCTCATCAGCCACACGGCGAGGATAGGCATCGGCCCGCCGATCAGCAGGTTGGCACCCGTGTAGGCCAGGGCCGAACCGCTGTAACGCACGTTGGTCGGGAACGCTTCGGCAAAGGCGACGGGCTGGATGCCACTCTGGAACTGGGTGAAACCGAGGAACAGCCCCATCGCCGCCATGATCATTGCCGGTTGCTGAGTATTGAGCATCGGGAAGTAGACCATCAGGATCGCCAGGGTCATGCAGGAGCCAAACGCCAAGGCCTTCTTGCGCCCCCAACGATCGCTCAGGTAGCCGCCGGCCAGCGCACCGAAGATGGCGCAGACGTTGGCCACCATCAGTGACATGAAGCCCATGGACTGGCTCATGCCGAGGTTTTTGACCAGGTAGCTCAGGCTGAAGATGACGATCAGGTAGAACAACGCCGCCGGCGAGCAGAAGAACAGCATCAAGCGCAGAATGGTCCGTGAGTGGGTCTTCAGGACATCTTTCAGCGGGCTGCCCGCATGGGGCGTTTGGGTCTTTTGCAGGGCAACGAAGGCAGGTGTTTCACTGACCTTGAGCCGGATGAAGATGGCGACCACCACCAGCACGAAACTCATCAGGAAGGGTATCCGCCAACCGAACGACTCGAACTGTTCGGTACTGAGCAACGCGGCCAGGCCAAGCAATGCGCCGTTGGCAAGTATCTGACTGAGTGGCGAGCACAAGCCGAGTAGCCCTGAATAGAACCCGCGCCGATCCGAGCGTGCATGTTCCAGAGCCATCAGCTGCGCGCCAGTCGACTCGCCGCCCAGCGCGAAGCCCTGGATGATGCGCAGGATCACCAACATGATCGGCGCCCAGATCCCCACCTGCGCGTAGGTCGGTAGCAGCCCCATCAGCACCGAGGCCAGGCCCATCAAGCTGACGGTCGCGAGCATCAGGTTGCGCCGGCCGAGTTTGTCACCCAGATAGCCGCAGGTGATCGCGCCCAGTGGCCGCGCCGCCAGCCCGACGCCAAAGGTCGCCAACGAGGCGAGCAAGCCGGAGGTAGGCTCCATGGCCGGGAAGAACAGCTTGGGCAGGACCGTTGCAGCTACCGCGCCGTAAAGGGTGAAGTCGAACCACTCCAGCGCGGTACCGATGGTGGCGGCGGTGACCGCCTTTCTGGACATCTGACTGTCTGCAGCAGAGGCATCTGTCGTTTTCATGAGTGTCTCAATCATTATTGTTATCGAGCGCCCGTAGCGGACGGTTGTGCATGTGAGTCGACTCTAGGCGCTTTTACCTGCAAGATAATTATCGAAAACCGGATAAATTCATAAGCTAGCCTTATACAGGTCGAATCATGGAGCTACGTCATCTGCGCGCGTTCGTCTGCGCCGCCGAGTTTCAGCACTTCAGCAAGGCCGCCGAGCACTTGCAGGTTGCCCAACCTGCCTTGAGTCAGCTGATCAAGACGCTGGAGAGCGAGCTGGCCGTCACGCTGTTTCGCCGGGCCAATCGCGGCGTCGAACTGACCGCCGCTGGCGCGGCGTTTCTACCGCATGCGCGGGATGCCCTGCATTCCAGTGAGCTGGCCGTGGCCGCCGCCAAGCGCGCTCGGCGCGGAGAGATCGGTGAAATTACCATCGGCTACCACTCGGCACTGCTCGAGGCCAATCTGCCCCAGTTGATTCGGCACTATTTCAGCAGCTATCCGGAAGTCAAGGTGACCCTGCTCGATGCGCGCATTCAGGCTCAGTTCGACAAACTGCTGGAAGGCACGCTCGACATCGGCTTCGCCCGGATCTTCAAGGACCATTTGCCCGCCCGCCTGCGCACCCACTGCTTCAGTACATCCAGGCTGGTCCTGCTGATGCCTGACAACCATCCCCTGGCAGATACCTTCAACGGCGATCTGGCGAGCCTGCGCCAAGAGAAGTTCATCTTCCTCGAGGACCCGCTCGGCATCGGCCTGACCTCACACATACTGCAGCTGTGTCGGCAGTATCAGTTGCACCCTGCCAACGTCATGCAAGTGCCTTCGTTGATGAGCATTCCTGGCCTGATTGCAGCAGGTATCGGCATCAGCATTCTCCCGCAAACCCTCACCCAACTGAGCATGCCGGGCATCCGTACGCTCGAACTCGAGCAGGCCGACATGCACAGCGAGCTGTCGTTGATCACCCGCGTGGACGAGCGCTCACGGGCAGTCATGCATTTTCTGGAAGAGGCGCAAAGTTGGTTGAGATGAGCTTTTTCAATGCGGAGTACATCTGTACTCCTCAGGCATTTTCAGCATCGCCTGGCCAAGCGATGAACCGCCTCGACGGAGCGTGTTCACATCCATAAACTGCACAGTTAAACGTTTCAGCGTATTTCAACAAGGATCCCGATGTCAGTTCACCAAGCCCCTTCCCCAACCGCCTCCAAAGCCACCGTGGCGAAAATGGAGGCCGCCATGGCCCTGGGCAGCTTCGCCATCGGCACTGGCGAGTTCGCGATCATGGGCCTGATGCCCGACATTGCCCGCAACCTGCACCTGAGCGAACCCCAAGTCGGCCACGCGATCAGTGCCTACGCCCTGGGCGTGGTAGTCGGTGCACCGGCGCTGGCGATTCTCGGCGCCAAGCTGCTGCGCAAGCACATGCTGCTGTTGCTGATGGCGCTGTATGCCGCGGGCAACCTGGCGACAGCTTTGGCCCCATCATTCGGCGGCCTGGTGGCGTTCCGCTTTATCAGCGGCCTGCCCCATGGCGCCTATTTTGGTATCGCGGCGGTGGTGGCCTCGAGCATGGTCGCGAGTAACCAGCGGGCCGGGGCGGTGGCGCGAGTGATGCTCGGGCTGACCCTGGCCATGCTGCTGGGCAACCCCGTGGCAACCCTGCTGGGGCAGTACTTTGGCTGGCGGTCGGCATTCTTGCTGGTGGGCGTAATCGCGCTATGCACCATTGCCCTGGTTTGGCGTTACGTGCCGCAGCGTGACGATGAAGCACGCAGCGATCCGCGCAAGGAATTGCAGGCGTTCCGCTTGCCGCAAGTGTGGATGGCGCTGGGCATTGCCGCAGTCGGCTTTGCAGGGATGTTCTGCGTGTTCAGCTATCTGGCGCCCACCATGCTCGAGGTGACCGGCACTTCGGCACAGATGATCCCCTTTGCCCTGGCGGCATTTGGCGCCGGCGGCATCATCGGCAATATTGCCGGTGGCAAGCTGTTTGATCGGCTGCAGTTCCGTGCGGTAGGCCTGGTGTTGCTCTGGTCGATCGGCGTGCTGCTGTTCTTCACCTACGCCGCCCATGCACTGTGGTCAGTCATGCTCGGCATCGCCCTGGTCGGCAGCATGATCGCCCTGGCAGCGCCGCTGCAGATTCGCTTGATGGACATCGCTCACGAGGCGCCGAGCCTGGCGGCGGCATCCAACCACGCAGCGTTCAACCTGGCCAATGCGCTGGGGCCGTGGCTGGGCGGCATGGCGATTACTGCTGGACTGGGCTGGACCAGCACGGGTTACATCGGCGCCGCGACCGCGTTGGTCGGCCTGGGCCTGTATCTGCTGGCGCGCCGCATGAAGGGCGGCCACTAAGCAAACACGTGGGCGCAACAGTACTGACTGTTGCGCCCTGCTTCAATCAGGCATACGGCCTTGCCGCAGGCGTGCGGGCATTGAGCAGTGGCCGCGCCAGGCTGATCAGGCCCAGTCCGGCCAGCGCCGCGCCAACCCACAGCGGCGCACGCAGGCCAAAGCCCGCATCGATCGCCTCGCCCCCCGCCCAACTGCCAAAGGCCAAACCAGCGGTGATGACCGAGGTGTGCAGGGTATTGACCAACGCGCCCGGCTCGGCGGCCTTCATCACCCGCGCGACCATCGCTGGGTTGAGCGCCACGCCGGTAAAACCGATCAGGATAAAGCACAGCAAATTCAACCAGCGATGCTCGCCGCCCAGCGCAAAGCCGGCCATGGCCAGCACCAACAACGCCAGCCCCCAACCCAAGGCGCGGAAGGTGTGCCGCTCGGCGATACGTCCGATGAACAGGTTGCCAAGCACGTTGGCGACGCCGTACAGCGCCAGCAGCGGTGCGACGTAAGCGGGCGATATGCCGACTTCGTTGATCAAGATCGGTGTGATGTAGCTGAATGCGGCAAAGGTCGCACCGATGATCAGCCCGCTGGTGACGTAGGCACCCCACAGGCTGCGGCTTTTCAGGTCGTCCAGTTGCCGACGCAGGCTGGGCTGCTGGCCGGCGACGTCCTGCGGCAGCTGGCGTGCGACCAGTAAGGTGCACAGCAGCGCCAGGGCAACGATCATCCAGGCACTGGCGCGCCAGCCGGCGACCTGCTCGATCACCGTGGTCAGCGGCACGCCGGCCACCGGCGACAGCATCAGCCCCGCCAGCACCACCGCAATCGCCCTGCCCCGCGCGGCCAACGGTACCAGCCCGGCACACAGAGTCATGCACAGGCCGATGCAGGCTGCACTGGCCACACCCATGATCACCCGCGCCGCCAGCAGGATGGTGTAGCTCGGCGCCACGGCGGACACCCCGGCGGCCAATAAATAGACGACCAACAAGGCGATCAACGCCCGCTTGTTACCGATGCCGCGAGAAATTAACAGCACTGTGAGCGGCGGCCCACCGAGGGCCATGCCCAATGCATAGAAAGCAATCAGGTTGCCGACCTGGGCCAGGCTGACGGAGAAGGCATCAGCCAATGCCGGCATCATCCCGGCGACCATGAACTCGGCGGTGACCAGGGTGAAGATGGTCAAACCCAGCAGGTAGACGGTTGCCGGCAGCTTGTACGGGGTAGTCATAACACGCTCAAACAGAAAAACAGAGCGGGCTACCCTAGGCAGATTTGACTCATCGGTCAAACTTTCATGAGCGCAATCGATAGTCGGCAGGCACCCTCCAGACGCCCTCAAGACCCTGCGAATGCGCGCAGATAAGGCTCGATATCGACGTCGTCAAGCTGGTCACTGCGCAGAAAACGCTCGCCGTACTCGCGGTACACGCCGCTGCTTAAAAACAGGCGGAACAGCCCTGGGTCGATGTGCTGGTCGCGGGCCATGAAGCCGAGAATCTTGACTGACTCCGACAACGACTTGGCCGCCTTATAGGGCCGGTCAGCCGCACTCAGTGCCTCGAAGATATCGGCAATCGCCATCACTCGTTCGGCGATGCTCATGTCGTCTCTCTTCAAACCACGTGGGTAGCCGCTGCCGTCCATCTTCTCGTGATGGTTGCCGGCAATCTCCGGTACGCGCTTGAGGTGGCTGGGCAACGGCAAGGTGTTGAGCATGATGATGGTCTGCACGATGTGCTCGTTGATCTTGAAGCGCTCTTCGTCAGTCAGGGTGCCGCGACGGATACTCAGGTTGTGCAGTTCGCCATAATTGTAAGCATGGGCCGGCAGGCGCATGTCAAAGCCCCAGATATTGCGTGGGTCGTGCTTGTCGACTGGCGGCTTGCGCTCACCCCATGGCACCAGGTGGTCGACACGGTCAGCCAGTAGTTGCTCAGGCGCCGGCAGCAATGCCGAGGCCACTGGCGCCAGACGTTCTGCCTCGTCACGGGACAAGCCCAGGCGGTTATCGAAGTTGCGCAGCCACGGGCGCGAACCAATGGTGCGCAAGCGCTCGATATCAGCATCGGACATGAACTCGCCGCCGATGTTGGCATTGGCGATAAAGGCGAACTCTTCCTGCAACTGCACCCGGGCATCCTCCAGCGCTGCTTGCAGCGCCTGCTGCTCGCCACCCTCAGCCAGGCGCTGCCAATAGAGCAACTCGGCATCGCGCCAGAGCACTTCGAAGCGGGTGCGGATCTCGTGGATGCGGTTGTTCAAGGTCTCCAGCTTGGTCGCCTTGTCGACTACGTACTCCGGGCTGGTGACCTTGCCGCAGTCATGCAGCCACGCCGCGATCCTGAACTCATAGCGTTCCAGTGCGTTCATGTGGAACTGCGCGTAAGGCCCACTGTTTGCGGCAATGACACTGTCCATGAGCATTTGCGCCAGCACCGGCACACGCTGGCAGTGGCCCCCGGTATAGGGGCTTTTGGCATCGGTGGCATCAGCGAGCAGCTGGATGATGCCATCGAGCAGGCGTTGCTGGGCCTCGATCAACTGGCGTGTCTCTATGGCCACTGCGGCCGCCCCGGACAGCTCCTCGACAAACTGGCGAAATGCCGGTGCAATGCCGCCCGAGTGCAGCTGCGCCGGGCCCAGTTGCAACACCAACAGCCCAAGGCGCTGCCCACTGCGGTCATTCAGCGCCACGGCCATGGTCGGCGTCTGGCCAGGCATCGCCTGCTCCACTGCGCTATTCAGTTGATGCGGCTCGTGCACGCCAAGCTGTAGGTCAGCGGGATAGCGCTCATCGCGATAGTGCGCTGCCAGGCGTAATACCTCGCTGTCTTCGCCGGCCAGATAGACAGCACCGCTGGTTACGGCAGTCGCCTCCACCAGTTCACCCAGCACCTGGCGAAGCATATCTTCCAGATTGGTTTCCCGGCTCAGGCTGAGGGTGATCGCCTGGAAGTTGTGAATGGTGCGCGACATGCCGCCGAGCACCTCGCTCAGCGCGCTGACCTCGCTGATCCGTGATTCGACCCCGACGCGCCGGCTGAAGTCAAAACTGGCCAGAGCCTGTACTTGCTCGGTCAGCGCCTGCAGCGGCTGGCCAATACGCCGCGCCAGGGCCCAGCCGATCAGCAGCAGGACCCCGATCAGAAGAATCGCCCAGCGCGCTTCGGCCATCAGCATCTGCCGCGCGCCGCCCAGTAGCTCAGCCGCGGGTACTGCGATCAGCAGGCGGATGTCGTGCTGGGTGAATGACGAAAGCGGAACCTGCACGCCGTACCAGTCCTGGCCGGCCGCCTGATAGTGGACCGGGTCTGCGCTCTGGTAATTGTTGACGAACAGCCAGCTGAGGCTGTCGACCGCCAGCTCGTCCAGGCGCGACAAACGCAGCGCCGCAGCGTCCTGGACCACTACCCGCTGCAGATCTGGGTAAAACACTACCTCGCCATCACTGCCCACCACCGCCATCTGCGTGCCGGGGGTGGTGCGCAGGTCAGCCACTTCGCCGCCCAGGTCGTTGACCGAGGCGTCCATGCCCAGCACTGCGTGCCCAGTGATGCTGCGTTGGGCAACCGTCAGGCCGATCTCCTTGGTGGTGAAAAAGACATATGGCTTGGTCAACTGGGTAGTCGCGCTGGCCAGGCCCTCGACAAACCAGGGCCGCGTCCGCGGGTCAAAGTGGTAGTCCGGTTTGGCCTGGGTTTGCAGCAGCGTCAGACCTCGGTCGTAAAAGCGCCACTCACCGAGCATCTGCCCACTGCCGTCCAGGCTGATGCTTTGCAACAGGTACGCGGCACCTGCGGGCGCATGCACGCTCTGGCTGTCGGCCTCGTCGCGCAGCGCCCGTAACAGCACGAACTCGCCATTGGCATAGCCCACATACACCGCGCTGAGCATGCTGTTGGCGTCCAGGCTGGCCGCGAGCAAGGGCAAACGATCAAGCCGTTGCTGCAGCGTGACGGCCTCGGCAAGCGAGTCATGGGCAAGCAGACGGATCGAGCTGAGTACCGGGTTGATCAAGCGCTGCGCACGCTCGTTGATGGTGCGCGCCAACTGGCGACTGGTGTCGGCCGACGCAGCCAGCAACGTATGCTCGATGCTGCGGTAGCCCTGGTAGGCCAGCACTGCCCCAAGCGTCAGCGTACTGAACATGATTGCCAGGCCAATCAGCACTTGCAGGGAGAAGCCGCGACGTGAGGTGTTCAAGGGTCTGGACCTTCTTTGGCATTCGTTGTAGTCCGCAGCTCGAATGCCCGCCGCGTCTGTTCCAGCTAATCCTAGCCCAACTCTTTACTTACACATGGCTGGACTATGCTGATTGACGGTTGCCCAGGTGTGCCAAGTAACAGCGCTGTCATGTACTGGACTCGGCTGGGCTCATTACATGAGCAATGCGGGCCCACAGGGCAACTAGCACCACCCTGTTTGACACCAATCGCAACGCTGCAGCTGGATAGTGTGAAAGGCCGCGCGACGTGGCGATTCCCCCTCGGCAGTGCGATCTCGGCAGAGATCGGTCCACAAGGAGCAACAACATGAAGTCAAAGTTACTGCTGACCGCGTTGTGCGTGGCAACACTTGCAGTGTCTGGCTGTGCCAGCAAGTACGTCGAGTCCAACCAGTATTCTGGATTCCTCAAGGATTACAGTTTGCTCAAGCAGGAGACTTCACCTTCCGGTGCGCCGGTGATGCGCTGGGTCGATCCGAAGCTCGATGCACGCCGCTACACCATGGTCTATATCGAACCGAGCCAGCTGTATCCAAAGCCGCAGCCCACGGCCAAGATTCCCGCCAGCACCCTGCAAGGCATTACCCAGTACTACGATCAGGCCCTGCAGCGGGAAATGGCCAAGGTCATGCCGTTGGCCAAGGGACCAGGCCCGGGGGTGTTGATCGTGCGGCCGGCGATTACCGGGGTGAGTGCGAGCACCAAGAGCCTGCAAGCCTATGAAGTGATCCCGATTGCCTTGATCGCAGCCGGCGTGAGCACCGCGACCGGTATCCGTGATCAGGACACCAGCCTCGCCACTGAAGCGGCCTTCATCGACGCGGGCAACAACAAAGTGGTGGCGCAGGTGGTGCGCAAAGGTGCGGGCGCCGAACTGGATAACGCCGACCAGGTCATGCAGACCAAGGATGTGAAAGCGGTACTCGATGGCTGGGCCAGAGACATGGCCAAGTCGTTCGAGCAGGTCAACAACAAATAGTCCAAGGTTACAACCGCAAAAGGGCTGCTCTGGCCGGCAACGTCAGCCAGAGCAGACCAGCGTGGACTCAAACTACCTGTCGGCGTCCATGCGCTTCAGCCTTGGGGACCTTGCGCTCATGCCCTTGACGCAGGCGCAGCGCAGCCAGCGCGGCGAGCACCAGGATCACCGCGATGATCTTCATCCCGTTCATGGCGTTACCGGTGGTTTGCTCGATCATACCCATCACCGACGGGCCGACAAAGCCGCCCAACAGCCCACATGAGTTGACGAAGCCCAGCCCACCGGCCAGGGCCGCGCCTTTGAGGCGTGAGGCCGGGTACAGGAAGATGATCGACTGCACCACAAAGAACATCAGCGCCGACAGGCAGAAGCCCATCAGGCTCAGCACCGGCCCTGCCAGCGAGGCGATACCCAGCCCGGCGGCCATGGTCAGCAACCCGCACACCAGCATCATCCGTGCCCGTTGTGGGGTAGTGGCAAAGCGCGGCAGCGCCATCGCACCCACGGCTGCGGCGATCCACGGCAACGAGGTCAACAAGCCTATCTGCAGCGTGGTCAACTCGCCGTATTTGCCGATGATTCCCGGCAGGAAGAAGATCACCGTATACACCGTGATCTGATGGCAGAAGTACACCAGGATCGCCAGGAAGATCTGCGGCGTCAGGCACTGCTTGAGCGAATGGCCGCCCTGCCCTGCGCCTTCGTCCTGCTCAGCCGCCAGGCCGCGTTCGATCTGCTCGGCTTCAGCCGGGCTCAGCCATGGCGCCTTGCTCGGCCGGTCCGGTAGTTTCTTCCATACGACATAGGCGAAGAACACTGCCGGCAGGCCTTCGAGCATGAACATCCACTGCCAACCACGCCAGCCCCACACGCCGTCCAGCTGCATCAGCAACGCGCCCAGCGGGCCGCCGATGATATTGGCGAAGCACACACCCAGGAGGAAGTAGCCAATCGCCCGCGCACGTTGCTCGCGGCCAAACCAATAGGTTAGATAGAGCATCACGCCGGGGAACAGCCCCGCCTCGGCCACGCCCAGCAGCAGACGCAGGATGTAAAACGAGGTTTCGCCCTGAACAAACGCCATCGCGGCCGAGATCAGGCCCCAGGTCACCATGATGCGGGCGATCCAGAAGCGCGCGCCGACCTTGTGCATGATCAGGTTGCTGGGTACTTCCGACAGCGCATAGGTCAGAAAGAACAAGCCGGCGCCCAGCCCATAGGCCGCCGCCGAAATGCCCAGATCCACATCCAGCTGATGCTTGGCCAGGGCGATGTTGGTGCGGTCGAGAAAGCTCAGGATGTACGCCGCAATCAGCAACGGCATCAGCTTGATGAAGATAACCTTGTTCAGCGTGGCTGAATCACGGGGTGTGGCAGCGCTATCGATGTTTCTTGTAATTGTCATCGCACAAACCTCATGGCTTGAGTAGCCGGTGAATGCTGAAGGTGCTGGCAGCCGGGCCCGACGCCCCGCTGCGCAGAATCCGCGAGGTCACGCCGGGGCTAGAAGTCGACCTTGTCCTTGCCTTTGAGGTCGAGCATTTCGCGGGCTTCATCCGGCGTTGCTACTCGCGCGCCGAGCGCTTCGATCACTGTCCGGATGCGTTTGACCTGGTCGGCATTGGACGCGGCCAGTTGGCCTGGGCCGTCCCACAACGAATCCTCCAGGCCAACCCGTACGTGACTGCCCATTGCCAGGCCCATGGTACCCAGCGGGATCTGATTGCGCCCGGCGCCCAGGATCGACCATTGATAAGCGTCGCCAAACAGCCGATCAGCCGTACGGCGCATGTGCGCGAGGTCTTCCGGGTGGCCACCGATACCGCCGCGCAGGCCAAACACTGACTGGATGAATATCGGTGCCTTGAGCAGGCCGCGCTGGAGGAAATGCGCGGCGGTATACAGGTGGCCGATGTCGTAGCACTCGATTTCGAAACGGGTGCGGTTCTCGGCACAGGCGTTGAGTATGTGCGCGATGTCGCGGAAGGTATTGCGGAAGATCCGGTCGTCACTTTCTGCCAGATATGGCCGCTCCCAGTCATGCTTGAACTCGGTGAAGCGCTCGAGCATTTCGTACAGGCCGAAGTTCATCGAACCCATGTTCAGTGAAGCCAGCTCTGGCTTGAGCTGAGCCACCGGCTGCAGGCGCTCTTCAACGCCCATGGTTGGCGCACCGCCGGTGGTGATGTTGATGACGACGTCGCTCTTGGCCTTGATCTGCGGCAAGAACTGGCGGAACAGGTCGACGTCCTGGCTGGGCCGGCCATCGATCGGGTCACGTGCATGCAGGTGGACGATGGCAGCACCGGCTTCGGCGGCACCAATGGCGGCATCGGCAATTTGCTGCGGGGTGATCGGCAGATGCGGCGACATCGACGGCGTGTGAATAGCGCCAGTGACCGCGCAAGTAATGATGATCGGGCGTTTTCTGGACATGCGAATTTCTCCATTCTTGTTCTTGGTGAGAAAGTGAATACGTCAGCAGCAGGGCTGCAGCCCCGCCGTTACTGCATGAGGGGTCGAGCCGTTACAGGTACTCGACGTTGCCATCCACGCTGATGGCCTGGCCGGTCACGTTGCGTGCCGCCGGTGAACACAGGAACAGCGCCATGGCGGCGACGTCTTCGGCGGTGACCATGCGCTTGAGCGAGATCTTCTGCAGGTACTCGTCACGCATCGCCGCCTCAGGCACGTTCAACTGCTCGGCCCGGGCGCGAATCACGCCGTCCATGCGTGGCCCTTCGACGATGCCCGGGAGCAAGGCGTTGACGCGGATATCGCTCTCGCCCAGCTCGCTGGCCAGGGACTTCATCAGCCCGACGATCGCCCATTTGGTTGCGGCATAAGGCGTACGCCAGGCATAGCCAAGGCGCCCCGCCACCGAGGCGATGTGAATCAGGTGGGCATTCGGCGAGGCTTTGAGCAGCGGCACCGCATGGTGGGCGAAGCGGTATTGCCCGGTCAGGTTGATATCGACGGTGCGCTGCCATTCTTCGTCGGTGACGGCGTCTATGCCCGCCGTCGGCCCGGCGATCCCGGCGTTGTTGATCAGCACATCGAGGCCGCCGAACTGCTCGCGCTGGAGCTTGAACACGGCTTCGATCTGCGCTGGGTCGCCGACATCAGCCTTGGTTGCCAGGCTATTCGGGTAGCGATCACGAAACGCCGCCAGGGCCGCTTCGCTGACATCGCAGACATGCACTTTGGCGCCGGCCTCCATGTACGCCGCAGCCAGCACCTCGCCGATGCCGGCGGCGCCGCCAGAGATCAATACGCGCAGGCCGCTGTAGGGGATCAGTCGGTTCAGAACGCTCATGCTTTTTTAACTCCTGAAGCAGGCGACCTGGAACGGTCGCTCTTGACGATCAGGCGTGCCAGCGAGTCGGCCGCCTGCATGATGTCGTCGGTGACCGCCGCTCGCGCAGCGGCGCCATCACCGGCCTGCAAGGCTTCGACGATGCGGTTGTGCGCCTCCATCGAGCGTTGCAGGTGGGCCTTGTCCGGCGCGACCAGGGCAAAGCATGGGCCCATGTGCAGCCAGAAGTTCTCCACCGCAGCGACGGTCAACTCGGCGTTGGCCACAGCATAGATGCGCCGGTGAAAGGCAAAGTTGGTCCACAGATAACGCGCCACATCGACGTTGTCGGCGGCGTGCTGCATCTGTTCGCAGAGTTGGGTGATATCGGTCAGGTCGCGCTGGGTCAGCAGCACCACGGCTTTCTCGGCCAGCAGGCCTTCGAGCGCCACCCGCGCGTCGCGGATTTCGCGCAGGCGCTCTGGAGTCATCATGCGCACCCGCAGGCGGGCTGTTTCGGTGACTTCAAAGGCGTTTTCGGCACTCAGGCGGTTAAGCGCCTCTCGTACGGGCATCGGGCTTGAGCCCAAGGCTTCGGCCAGGCCGCGGATGGTCAGCTTCTGGCCGGGCTGAAAGCGACCGCTCATCAGCGCTTCACGGATCTGGCGGTAGACCTGGTCCTGCAGTGTGTCGCGCGACACCTGGCGCATTACCGGCAGGAGGGTTGGGCGATCAGTCATGGACAGACTCACATATTGGCGTTGTTATGGCTTCAATATGTGATCACAAATAACATATGTCAATTGATTTCAACGCGACGGTGGGTTTTGCTCGAGAACGCCGGGGCTGTTTTACAGCCCTTTCCGACCGGTCCGGCGCCCCGGCAAGGCCGCTCCTTGTATCTACGGGGACCGCGTAAGTCGATCGTGCGCGGTCTGCAGGAGCGGCCTTGTGTCGCGAAAGGGGCGCAAAGCGCCCCCAGCAATGCCGACTAGCGCATAGCCCACACCTGCGGATTGACCAAATTCTGCGGCCGCTGATCTGCCAACGCACAGAGCAGATTATCTACCGCGCAGCGGGCCATGGCCTGGCGGGTTTCGTGGGTTGCCGAGCCGATGTGCGGCGTTGCCACCACGTTGTCCAATTGCAGCAACGGCGAATCAACCGCCAACGGCTCCTTGACGAACACATCCAGCCCTGCCCCACGAATGCGCTGTTCACGTAGCGCTTCGATCAGCGCGGTCTCATCCACCACCCGGCCACGCGAGATGTTGATGAGGATGGCTTCGGGTTTCATCAGGCCAAGTTCCCGCGCGCCGATCAGCCCTTCTGTAGCAGCACTCAACGGTACGGTCAGGCAGACAAAGTCAGACTCCTCCAGCAATCCATCAAGGCTGCGGCAGGCCGCGCCATAAAGCGCCTCGACCGCGGGCTTGGGCTGACGGCTGTGATACACCACGCGCATGCCAAACCCCGCCGCCGCACGCTTGACCAACGCTTCGCCAATGCGTCCCATACCAACGATGCCCAGAGTTTTGCCGTGCACATCGGTGCCGAAGTGAGCCGGCCCCAGGTTGGCCTGCCAGTGCCCTGCCCGCACCCAACTGGCAAGTTCGACCACCCTGCGCGCCGTCGCCAGGATCAAGGCAAAGCCAGTATCGGCGGTGGTTTCGGTAAGCACATCGGGGGTATTGGTAAGGACGATGCCGCGCCGGGTCAGGTCAGCGATGTCGTAGTTGTCGACCCCCACCGAGACGCTGGCCACCGCTTCCAGCTGCGGCGCCAGGTCCAGCAGGCTGCTGTCCAGGCGCAGGCTGGCCCCGAGCAGGCCATGGGCGTGGGGCAAGGCATCGCGCAGGCGGGCCAGGCCATCCGCCTGCGCGGTGTCGACGAAGATCACTTCGGCCTGCTCGCGCAGGCGGCCGAGCAAATCATCGGACAAGCGCTTGTAGAGGACTATGGTCTTTTTCATGGCAGTTCCTTAGTGATTCAATGCCAGGCCCGCAGCGCGACGCTTGGGCTGACCCTGAGGGGTACGCAGTGCGACCGTGAGGGCAACCGCCGTCAGCAGTGCACCGCACATGAACAGATAAGAGGCGCCTGGCCCGCCGGTGGCGCCATTCAGGTAGCCCACCAGCCACGAGCCACCGAACGAGCCCAGTGCGCCCATGCTGTTGATCAAGGCCATGGCCCCGCCTGCGACGTTGCTCGGCAGAATCTCCGGCACGATCGCGAAAAACGGCCCGTATGGCGCATACATGCAGGCTCCGGCCAGGACCAGCAGGGAGTACGACCACCAGAAGTGCTCGCTGCCCAGCGCATACGAGCCGTAGAACGCCAGCGCGGCGATCAGCAGCGGTGGCCAGACGAAGCGCTTGCGCTTCTGCAGCCGGTCCGAGGCCCACGACACGCCGACCATGGCCAGCACCGCCGCCAGGTACGGTACCGATGACAACCAGCCGGCGGTGACGATATCGACATTGGCGGCCTGCTTGAGGATCGACGGCAGCCACAGCACAAAGCCGTACACGCCGATGCTCCAGCAGAAGTACTGCAACGACAGCACGATGACCTGCGGCGAGCGGAACGCCTCGCGGTAATTCTTCACCGGTTTGATGCCCTGCTGCTCAGCCGCCAGCGCCGCTTGCAACTGGTCCTTCTCATGCCTGCTGAGCCAGCTCACCTGGGCCGGTTTGTCCGCCGCGAGGCGCCACCAGATAAACGCCCAGAGCACCGCCGGCAGGCCTTCGATGATGAACATCCAGCGCCAGTCGTAATGCTTGATCAGGTAGCCCGACACCACCGACATCCACAGGATCGTCACCGGATTGCCGAGCATCAGGAAGGTGTTGGCCCGCGAGCGTTCGGCGCGAGTAAACCAATGGCACAGGTAGATCAGCATCGCCGGCATCACTGCTGCCTCGACCACCCCGAGCAGAAAGCGAATGGCTATCAGAAAATAGACATTGCTGATCATCCCGGTCAGCGTCGCCAGCCCACCCCAGAGGATCAGGCTGACGAAGATCAGCTTCTTGACGCTGCGCTTTTCCGCATAGATCGCCCCGGGCACTTGAAAGAAGAAGTAGCCGAGAAAGAACAACGCACCGAGCAAGGACGACAAGGCTGGGGTGATCTTGAGGTCGTCGGCCATGCCGGAAGCTGCGGCAAAGCCGTAATTGGCGCGGTCCAGATAGGCCAGGCTGTAGGTAATGAACACGATCGGGATGATGTACCACCACCGGCGACGCGCAAGGCTGGTCGTTTGCATGAGGTGTGCTCCTGAGCTTGGTTGTTTTTGTTGCACCAGGTGCCGGCTAACCGGCGATCAGCGTTTCAGGCGCAGCTGCGCCGGTTGTACAGTTCCAGTTCACTGCGCAGCGGCAGGCCTTCCATATCCCCGCGCGACTGCACCGCGCGGCTGCCGCACCAATTGCCGCGGGCAACCGCTTCACCCAGTGGGTAGCCTTCGAGCAGGCCACTGAGCACGCCCACTGCAAAGGCATCGCCTGCACCCACGGTATCGACCACCTGCGCAACAGCGAATGCCGGCACCCAGCCCTCAGCGTCTGCGCTGCAGAAATAAGCGCCCTCGCCGCCCAGCTTGATCACGACAAGCTCGACGCCTTGCTGCAGATAAAACGCGGCGATATCAGCTGGGCTTTGTCGACCGGTGAGCAAACGGCCCTCTTCAAGGCCTGGCAGCACCCAGTTGGCTTTGACTGCCAGCGCGTTGACCTCGCGGATCATGCTGGCCTGATCAGGCCATAACGATGGGCGCAGGTTGGGGTCGAACGAGATGCTCCGGCCAGCGCTGCGCATGGCGTCGACCAGCGCATGCGACAACGCCCGGCAGCCGGCCGACAGCGCCAGCGGAATACCGGTGGCATGCACATGCCCGGCGCTGATCAATTGTGCGTTCAGCAGCTGCGGCGACAGATGACTGGCAGCCGAGTTGCGGCGGAAATATTCGACGGCGGGGTCGCTGCCATCATCGCAGCGGGCCTTGAGCTGAAAGCCGGTGGCATGCACGGGGTCGACTTGTACCGCCGAGCAATCCAGGCCCTCCTTGAGCAGGCTGTCCAGCACGAAGCGGCCCAACGAGTCATTGCCGACCCGGCTCAGCCAACGCACCTTGAAGCCCAGCCGCGACAAACCGATCGCAACATTGCTGTCGGCACCGGCAATGCGTTTGCCGAACTGGCCGACCTGCGCCAGTTCGCCGGTTTGTTCGGCGACGAACATGGCCATGGTCTCGCCAAAGCACAACACATCATGGTCAGGCATGGCTCACCTCCGCAGTCAGCGCAAGCCGAGCCAGGTTGTTGACCTGGGCGCGGGTTACCGCCAGCAGGTCGTCACCGACCAGAGGAAACTCGACCGCGCGCATCACAGCCGGTCTGAACTCGGCGAACAGCGCTTCCCAGGCCAGCAGATCGGCTGCGCGTGGCGGCACTGCGACCAGGCGCCCATTAGCCTGGCGCTCGACCGCCTTGCAGTGCACATAGCGCACCCAGCGGCCCAGCTCGTGAGCGGCTTGAACTGCCGACTCACCCTGCCAGCGCCAGTTGCCAATATCGAAAGTCATGCCCAGCGCCAGTGCAATGGATTCACAGCGCAGAAGAAACTGCAGCATCGGTTCGATCCGCCCGCCGTGCGCAGTCTGGTCGTTTTCAACCAGCAGCATTGGGCCATCCGCCGAGAGTTGCGCAGCCAGCGCCGTCAGGTCACAGCGCGGCTGATAGTGACCAAGGGAAACCTTGAGTGCCACCGCGCCCACGGACCTGGAGGTCTGTAGGCTGGCAGGCAACGCCGGGTTCAATTGGCCGTCCTCCAGCCACAGCTCCAGCGGCGAGGAATACAGGCATTCCATGCCTGACGTGCGGATTGCGGCAGACAGCTGCGGGCAGTCCGGCGGGCTGGCGAACAGTTCTTCGCGCAGCTCGACTCGATTGACGCCGGCCGCAGCCAGCATCGGCACGAAACTAGCCTGGCCACGCTGGCGGACCAAGTCGGCGCCGTAGCTGGAAAGGCTGATGGAAACGGGGTTCGAGCGCATTGTTATTGTCCTTATGAAACCGGTTTCATTTCGATGCAAAGCAAACGGACGTGACTCCGTTGTTCAAATACGGGGGTTGGTCGATCCGCGAATGATCAGTTCGGCCTTGAGGTCGATGCGCTGCGCAGCAGCGTTACCGCCACGCAACCGCTCAAGCAGGCAATTGAAAGCCATTGCGCCGATGCGTTCGGTTGGTTGCGCCAGCGCGGTAATGCCGCTGCCGACCAACGGGTGCCAGTCGAGTTCGTCGAGGGCGAGCAGGCCGACATCCTCGAACAATCTGCAGCCGCGCTCGTGCAAGGCGCGAGTGACGGCCAGGGTGGCCACGCCGTTGAAGGTGAAAATCGCTTGCGGGCCATGCCCGCTGGCACCAAGGAAATTGCCCAGACATGCGGGCAAATCAGCCGCACACTCAAGGATCTGCTGGCGCATGCCGGGGCGGCGATTGATCGATGCGGTAAAGGCCTGCACCCGTTCCAGTCGCGAGCTGGTGCCATCCAGCGGCTCGCTGACTGCCAGAATGTCGCGGTAGCCGCGAGCCTGCAGGTGGTCCAGCGCCTGCTCGACTGCGTCGGCGTTATCCAGCCCGACCATGTCGGCATTGAGCTGCGGCACCTGGCGGTCGACCAGCACCATGGGGATATCCCGGTGCAACGCCAGCAGCTCGCCCTGATGGTGGCCAAGGGTGTTCACGATCAGCCCTTCGACGTTGTATGACTGCAGCACGCGCAGGTGATGGCTCTCTTGCTCGTCATCGCGGTTGGTGTTGCACAGCACCAGGCTGTAGCCGTGCTCGCGACAGGCAGTTTCAACACCGCGCATCACGGCCACTGAATAGGGGTTGAGAATGTCGGCGACCAGCATGCCGATCAGGCGCGTCTGGCCGCGCTTGAGGCCCCTGGCCATTTGGTTTGGCCGGTAGCCAAGACGCTCGATGACCTCGGCCAGATGCTGCGCAGTGGCATCGGCGAGCAACTGACGGTCGCCACCGATATAACGCGACACGGTCGCCTTGGATACGCCGGCGACCCGTGCAACCTGGCTGATGGTGACCCGCTCGCGCGGGCTGGACGCTGTATCAGTCATCTGAGGTCTCTTGTGATTATTGTTTGAGACGGGTTATGAAACCGGTTTCAATACATCAAAAGTCGAGACCTAAGTCACCTACCGTTCGTCGGATCTGCTCTGCATGTCACGCTGCCCTGCCGCCAAACCGGCGCAGGACAGCATGCTGCCGTCAGCTCAGATCGTTGATGCACACCACTTTCGGCTGGGTCATGTCCTCATAAGCAAAGCGCACCCCCTCCCGACCGAGACTGCCGTATTTGAAGCCGCCAAACGGCATGGCATCGAAGCGATAGTCCGACGAATCATTGATCATCACCCCGCCCGCTTCTATCTGCCTGGCAAGCTTCAACGCCTTGGCCAGGTCACGGGTGAAGACTCCGGCGTGCAGGCTGTATTCCGGAGCATTGGCCAGCGCCACTGCTTCGTCCAGCTGGTCGAACGGCTCAAGAATCACCACCGGCGCAAACACCTCTTGCTGCCAGATCTGGCTGGCATGACTGACCTGCTCCAGCACCGTTGGCGCGTAACTGGCGCCCTTGCGCTGGTGACCGCAGAGCAGCTGCGCACCCTCGCTGAGCGCGTCGTTGACCAACTGTTCAGTGCGGCGCGCAGCCTGTTCAGTCACCATCGGCCCGACATCGGTTTCACGCAGGGCCGGGTCTCCCAGCACCAAGGCCCGTGCCTGGGCGACAAAGCGTGCGCGGAACGCTTCATAGATCGGCCGTTGCACCAAGATCCGCTGGGTGCCGATGCAGTTCTGCCCCGCCGCCCAGAACGCCCCGGAGACACACGACTCGACCGTGGGTTCCAGGTCGCAGTCTTCCAGCACCAGCACCGGCGCGTTGCCGCCCAAGTCCATCGCCAGCTTTTTCAGGCCAGCACTGCGGGCAATCGACTCGCCGGTAACAAAACCGCCGGTGAACGACACCATGCGCACCTCGCGCAGTTCGACCAGCGCCTTGCCCAACTCGACACCACCGGTCACGGCAGTGACCACCGCTTCCGGCAAACCCGCCTGCAGCAGGCATTCGACCAGCTTCAGGGCAGACAGCGGCGCCAGCTCGGACGGTTTCAGGATCAAGCCATTGCCACCGGCAATCGCTGGCCCGAGCTTGTGTGCGACCAGATTGAGCGGGTCGTTGTACGGGGTGATCGCGACGATTAACCCCAACGGCTCTCGGCTGAACCAGCCCTGGCGCGATTCCGAGCCCTCATAGGCCTCGAACGGCACCACCTCACCGGCATTGCGCCGCGCCTCTTCAGCCGACAGCTTGAGGGTATTGACGCAGCGTTTGACCTCTTTCTCGGCCTGGCGCAAGGTCTTGCCGGCCTCGGCGACGATCAATTCGGCAAACGCCTGGGCTTGCTCCTGCACCCGCCGCGCCGCCTCCTCCAACACACGTGCGCGCTGATGGCGCGGCATTGCCGCGGCCTGGCGCACACCTTGGCGGGCACGCTCGAGGATGGCCGGTATCGCGCTGGCATCCAGGCACGGCACGCTGCCGATCAGGCGGCCGTCGTAAGGGCTGAACACATCGATCTGCTGCGCTTCGACCAGTTGCACATTGACCTTGCTAGCTACGCTCATGGCTGCTCTCCGCTTACTGCTGCTGGCTGGTGTGGATGGCGACGATGTCCGAGAGCAAGGCAAAGGCGGTTTCGATCTTGCCTGCCCCCGGGCCGGACACCGTGACTGCACCGACCAGCTCAGTGGTGAACGAGACCGCATTGGTTGCCCCGCTGATGCCGGCCAGTGGATGGCTAAGTGGCAACAAACGTGCAGCGACGCTGGCTTGCACCGAACCGTCGGCCTGGCGCTGGGCCGCACCGATCAGCTTCCAGCACTGGCCATTGCGGCTGGCGGTGGCGATGTCTTCAGCGCTGATGTTGCTGATACCCGAGCAGGCGACGTCGCTGATCTGCAGCTTGGCGTTGAGCAGTTCGTTGGCGAGGATCACCACTTTCAGGCGCACGTCATAGCCATCGACGTCGGCGCTTGGGTCAGCTTCGGCGTAGCCCAGCTGCTGCGCCTGTGCGACCGCCGTAGCAAAGCTCAGGCCTTCCTGCATGCGGGTCAGAACATAGTTGGAGGTGCCGTTGAGGATACCTTCGAAACCTTGCACTTCAGCACCGGCCAGCGCTTGCCTGGCCAGGCGAATCACCGGCGTACCGCTCATGACCGAACCTTCGTACTCGAACGCGACGTTGTTGCGCTGCGCCAGCGCCTTGAGCTCACTGCCGTGCAGGGCAATCGGGCCCTTGTTGGTGGTGACCACATGAATGCCGCTTTCCAGCGCCCAGCGGCAGAAAGTGGTGGCGGGTTCGCCGTCGACAGGATTGGTGAAAGTCGCCTCCGCGATGATGTCAGCGCCGGATTGCCTGATCACTGTCTCGGTGAAAGCTTCGGCGGTGCCACCGTGCAGCTTGGCAAAGGCGCCTTTCTCGGCTGGCAGGGCCACCAGCTGGGCGGCATCGAGACCATCGCGGTTGACGATCGAGCCAAGGAAGATATCGCTGACGCCGACGATCTTCAGGCTGAAACCCAGGCTTGCCTGCCAGCGGGCATTACGCTCGGCAACCAGTTGCGCCAGGCCACGGTTGACCCCACCAAAACCCACCAATGCAATTTTATATTCAGTCATGTCTGCGTTGCTCTCAGGCGTTGTTTGATGGAGTCAGCCTAAGGGTTCACCGCAGTCAGTTGAATTGGTCAGAATGCTGCATTTGTTGGTCGTTTTGCTCGCCTCAGTGCTCGGCCGAGAGCACGAACGAGGTCACTGTGTTTTCCACCCCGGACATGCCGGCGATCTCTTTCCAGACCATGTGCACACGCTCGGGCGAGGCTGCATTGACCCGCAGCATCAGGTCGAACTCACCACTGAGCACTTCGCATTGGACTACCTCGGGAATGCCGCGCAAGCCGGCCAGCACATCGGCGCCGCGCATGCGGTCATAGCGGTAGACAAAGATCACCGCGCTGATCAATGACGAGGCCCGCCGCGAATCGCCGAGGCGGATGGTATAGCCCTGGATTGCGCCATCGCGCTCCAGCCGCTCGATCCGCTGGCGCACCGCGTTACGCGACAGATTGACCTTGGCGCCCAGCTCGGCGTGGCCGATCCGCGCATTGGCGGTCAGCTCGGCCAGGATATGTTCGTCCAGTGGATCAAGAATGCGCTTCATGGCCGCGCCTGCGTTGCTTGGCGCAGCGCCTGGATCAAGCTGGCCAGATCCCCCGTTTGCAGGCCCGTGCGCACCTCGTCCGGTTCGGCCAGGGCGGCAACCGGGCCAGGCCAGACCCCAAGCTCCGCCAGTAGACCAGCCGATTTGCTCGGCGCGATTTGCCCGAGGGTGACCATCGGCGCGCCCAGGCTGCGTCGCTGAATCCGCCCAGACAACGCGCCCACGGCAGTATGTGGATCAACGGCCGCGCCGGTCTCGGCAAACAAGCGCAGGACTTCTTCGCGAATCTGCAGCTCCTCAACCGCATGTGAGTCGAACAGCACCCGCGCCCGCAACCATTGCTGATTGCCGATGCTAAGCTCACCGCACGCCTCGAAGTGCTCCATCAACGCCCTCACCGCATGGCCATCATGGTCGTACAGCTCCCAGATAAACCGCTCAAGGTTGGAGTACAGCGAGAAGTCCATCGCCGGCGACGAGGTGCGGCTGCTTTGCCGGGTCGAGTAGCGGTTGCGCTGGATGAAGTGATGGAGGGCGTCGTTGCTGTTGGTCGAAACGATCACCTGGTTGATCGGCAAGCCCATCTTCTGCGCGATGTAGCCTGCGTAGATTTCGGCAAAGCTCGCCGCGGGTACGCTGAAGGCCACCGGCCGCGTGCCGCCGCCAAGCTGCAGCGCGGCGTGAAAGTAATAGACGATCTGCGCCAGCACCCCGACCCAGTTGGTCGAGTTGAAGCAGATCGGCGTCACCTCAGGCAACGGCCACTGGCGCAGCAGGCGCGACACCAGGGTCTGACAGTCGTCGAAACTGCCCGCTACCGGGATCAGCGCGACCTGTTGCGGGTTTGCCTGGTGCAAGGCCGCCAACTGCGCCGGCGGCACACCCTGCTCGGGGTACAACACGGCCAGTTGAGCGTCGGAGCAGCCAGCAAAGGCCTCGATCGCGGCCAGCCCGGTCTCGCCGTTGGTGGCACCGATCACCAGCGCCCTGCCCTGTTGTTGCGGCAGAAAGTGCGCAACCAGGCGCGCCTGCAACTGCGCAGCAAAATCCTTGGACGACTGCGTCGGGCCATGGAACAGCTCCAGAATCCATTCGTTATGGCCGATCTGCCTTAACGGCGTGATCGCCCGATGATCGAAGTCGCGGTAACTGTCACTGAGCAGCGCGCGCAACGCAGCTTCGTCCATTGCTCCGCCCACGTAGGGCGAGACCACCCGCCAGACCAGCTCGTCGAACGGCAGCCACGACCAGCTGCCGATCTGCTCCGGGGTGTATTGCGGCACGGCCTGGGGCACGAACAAGCCGCCATCGTCGGCAAGCCCAGAGAGCACTACCCGGCGAAAATCGGCCAGCCCAGCTGCGCCGCGGGTGCTTACGTAATGCATGATGACTCCTGATAAGAGCTACGCGATAAGGTCTAAAAATGACGATGGGCCTGTGCCACCAGCCAGGTGGAAAATGCGGCGGCCTCGGTGCTCAGGGTTTCGCCCTGGGCGCGGACCAGATAGAACGATTCGCTGGCTTCGATACGCTGGCTGAACGGCGCGACCAGCGCGCCAGACGCGAGCAGATCCTCGACGATGGATGAGCGCGCCAAGGCCACGCCCTGGCCCAGCTCGGCCATGCGCAGGGTGGAAACCATGGTGTCGAACTGCAAACCGCGCGAGTAATCCACGGCATCGGCACCGACTCGCTTGAGCCAATAGCCCCAGCCCTCTTCATAACCCAGCACATGCAGCAGCGCATGCCGGGCCAGGTCACACGGGTGCTGCAGCGGAGCTGCGGCGAGCAGCGCCGGCGAACAGACCGGTTGCAGCACATCCCAGGTCAAGCGCTGCGACACCAGCCCAGGCCAACTGCCAGCACCCCAGCGAATCTCCAGATCGTCTTCACCGTCAGGCTCTTTCACCCACAGGTTGCTGATGAAACGGATATCGATCAGCGGGTGCTCTTGGCAAAAGTCCGCCAGCCGCGGTGCCAGCCAGTACTGCAGGAAACTCAAGCTGCCACGCACCTTCACCGGGCGGCGCTGGTTGTGGCCGAAGATCTCGTTGGTGCCCACTGCCAGCCGGCTGATGGCGTCCTGCACCACCGGCAGATAGGACTGGCCTTCTTCGGTCAGGCCCAGCCCGCGTGGCAGGCGCTTGAACAACGCGACCCCAAGGTGGCTCTCCAGCTGGCGGATCTGCTGGCTGACCGCGCCCTGGGTCAGGCACAGCTCCTCGGCCGCGTGGGTGAAGTTGAGGTAACGCGCCGACACTTCGAACGCCCGCAGCCAATTCAGCGGCGGTAGGGTTTTTTGATTCATCGGCGCAACCTCTTCGGCAATTGACTGCGTGCACTATCGCCTGTGCGGCTCAGGCAGCGCTAGCCGGACGCTGCACGCCAGCCTCGGCGCGCAGGCGTTGCGCACGTTTGTTGCGGGTCACCCAGTAGACGAAGTAGCACCACGCTATGAACGGCAGGCCGAAGTACAGCGCTACCCGTTGCGCCGGGTCAAAGGCAATACCGATACAGGCCAGCAGGCAGCAAGCGATCGCGCCCAAGGGTACCCAAGGATAGCCACGCACGCGAAAGTGCAGATCTTCGACTCGGCCGCCGTTAGCTACGTAGTGGCGGCGGAAGGCAATCTGGCTGGCGGCAATGCTCATCCACACCACCACCACGGCCAGCCCCGAAATCGACACCAGTGCCAGGTACACGGTATCCGGCGCCAGTACACTGCTGAGCAACGAGGCCACGGCCCCGGCCATGCTCAGGATGATCGCGTTGACCGGCGTGCCGCGCCGCGACAGGCGGGCATAGCACTTGGGCATATGGCCCTGATCGCTGAGGGTCCAGAGCATCCGCGAGGCTGCATACAGGCCAGAGTTGGCCGCCGACAGCAGCGCGGTGAGGATCACGAAGTTCATGATATCGGCCGAGTACGGAATGCCGATCAGCTCGAACACCAGCACGAACGGGCTTTCGACCAGGCCGGCCTGTTCGCGCGGCAGCAAGGTGGCGAGCACGAAGATGGTGCCGACGAAGAACAGCGCCAGGCGCACGATGGTGGTGCGGATCGCCTTCGGCACGCTGGTCTGCGGATCGGCCGCTTCACCTGCGGCAATGCCGATCAGCTCGGTCCCGGAGAACGCGAACGAAACCGCCAGCAAGGTCATGGCGATCGGCAAGAAGCCGGTCGGGAACAGCCCTTCACGGGTAAAGTTGCTCAGCCCCGCGCCCTGCGCATGCTGCACATCGAACAGCCCGCATATCGCGCCACCGCCGATGGCAATGAACACCACCACCGTCAGTACCTTGATCAGCGACAGCCAGAATTCGGTTTCGGCAAACAGCCGCACCGACACTACATTGCTGATGAACACCGCCAGCGCAAACAGCGCGCTCCAGATCCACACCGGCGTTTCCGGGAACCAGCGCACCATCAGGATGCCGGCGGCGGTGAACTCCGAGCCGATGGCCACCGCCCAGGTCAGCCAGTACAGCCAGGCCACGGTGTAGCCGGTGCCGGGCCCCAGGTAGCGGGTGGCGTAGCTGCTGAACGAGCCGGTTTCCGGCATCTGCACGGCCAACTCGCCCAGGCAGACCATGACCAGATAGACCATTACCGCGCCAATCATGTAGGCGATCACTGCGCCCAGCGGACCGGCCTGGTTGACGGTGTAGCCGGAAGTGAGGAACAGGCCAGTGCCGATCACACCGCCCAACGCCAGCATGACGATGTGGCGGGTTTGCATGTCTTTGTTGAACGCAGGGCCGCTGCCGGCCTGTGCGTCATTGTGCTCAGAGTGCATGGTTTTATTCTCATGAAAGTGATGGCGAACACGCCCCGCCGCGATGACGCCACGGTGAGTCCGGCAGCCAGCAGTTGTTGTTATTGTCGGTTTTCATGAAGCGACCTGGCGACGTTTTTATCGCCAGGCCTTGAGCTCACGCTAGGCGTGCACTGCAGTGCACTGAGGTTGCGTACGCTGTCGCTCGCGCAACACGGTGCAGGCATCACGCAGGTCCGCGAGCAGGTCGGCGGTGTCTTCGATACCGACCGAGATGCGCACCAGGCCTTCGGAAATGCCCAGTGCCTGACGCTCTTCCAGGGTGTTTTCAACATGGCTGGTGGTGCGCGCCGGGCCATAGATGGTTTCTACCGCACCCAGGTTGCCGGCACGGTGGGCGTACTTGAGCAGCGGCAGCAACTGCGCTACATCGCGCATGCCACCTTTGAGCACGAAGCTGACAATCGCGCCAAAGCCACGCATCTGCGCGCGGGCAATGGCATGCCCAGGGTGCTCGGCCAGGCCCGGGTAGTTGACTGCTTCGACCAAAGGCTCGGTGCACAGGTACTCCGCCAGCGCCTGGGCACTCGCTTGCTGCTGACGCAGGCGCAGGGCCAGCGTCTTGATCCCGCGGATGATCAGGTAGGCCGAGAACGGGTCCAGCGCGGCGCCGTTGATTTCGCGGTAGTGGCGCACCTTGCTCATCAGTGTTTCAGCGCCGCAGGCAATACCGCCCAGCACATCGCCGTGGCCGGAGAGGAACTTGGTTGCGCTGTGCACCACTACGTCAACACCAAGCGCCAGCGGGTTCTGGTTCAACGGCGTGGCGAAGGTATTGTCCGCCACCACCAGCGCCCCTACCCGCTTGGCCGCTGCGACCAGGCGGCGGATGTCCAGCACCTTCAGGGTCGGATTGGTGGGGGTTTCCAGGTACACCACGTTGCAGCCACGGGCGATCTCTCGCTCGATGGCCTCGGTGTCGTAGGTGTCGCACAGGGTTACCTCAACGCCCATTCGCGGCAGGAACTCTTCGAAGATCTTGTTGGTGCCGCCATAGCTGTCGCGGGTCGACACCACCCGTTGGCCACAGGCCAGCAGGCTGTGCAGCACGCCACTGATGGCGGCCATGCCAGAGCTGAAGGCGACTGCGGACTCGGCGGCCTCCAGCGCGCACAGTTTGTCTTCAAGCACGGCAACGGTGGGGTTGCTCATGCGGCTGTAGATAAACCCAGGCTGATTGCCCAGCGCCACGTCATACCAGGTGTCGATATCGTCGTAGCCATAGGCGGCGCTGGCCACGATCGGCGTCTGGGTAGCGTTGTAAGGGTGGCTGACCTGCTCGCCGCCCCACACTACGCGGGTGCCGGCGCCGACCTTGGCGTCGAGGGTTTTCTTGTTGTTCATAGCCAGTCTCGCATCAAGGGAGCACGTCGGTGCTCCGTTTGGGTATGCGAGGACTATAGGGAAGGCCAGCAGCGCTGAAAAACGATGTAATGCTGGCCTGAGGGCGGTTTATTTTAATGGCTGGGGGTGTTTCACAGCTGAAAGCGTTTCATCATCCCGTTCAAACCAATCGACAGGTTGGCCAGTTCCTGGCTGGCTGCGCTGATCTGGTCGGCGCCTTCCGAGGTCTGCAGGGCCAGATCGCGGATGTTCAGCAGGTTACGATCAACCTCGCGCGCGACTTGCGCCTGCTCTTCGGTGGCGCTGGCCACTACCAGATTGCGCTCGTGGATGGTCGAGGCGCCGCTGGTGATCTGATCCAGCGCCTCGCCGGCCAACTCCGCCACTTCCAGGGTATGCGCAACCTGCTGACTGTTGCTGAGCATCGAGTCGACCACCCGCGCGGTACCGGTGCGGATGGCATTGACCATTTCCTCGATCTCCAGCGTCGAGCTCTGGGTGCGCGCGGCCAGCGCTCTAACTTCATCGGCCACGACCGCAAAGCCTCGGCCAGCCTCACCGGCCCGTGCGGCTTCGATGGCCGCATTGAGCGCCAGCAGGTTGGTTTGCCCGGCAATCGCTCCGATCACATCCAGCACCTTGCCCACCTCCTGCGACTGCACCGACAACGCCTCGATCTGCGCCGAGGCCTCGTGCACGTCATGGCGCATCTTGCCGATCGAGCGAATGGCCTCAGCTACCCGCTCACGCCCGCGCTGGGCCGCTTCTTCGGACTCGCGTGAAATGCTCGAGGTGCTGACGGTGTTGCGCGCCACCTCTTCCACCGCCACGCTCATCTCGGTGACTGCCGTAGCGGCTTGCTGGATCTCGTCGGTTTGCCGGCTGAGGTCATTGGAGGTCTGCCGAGTGATCGCCGACATCTGTTCACTGGCTGCTGCCAGTTGCTGGGACGAGTCACCGATCAGGCGCAGCGCATCCTTGAGGCTCGCCTGCATGGCCGCCAATGCACGCATCAACTGGCTGGCTTCATCGTTGCCGCTAGCCACCACCGCCTGCGACAGGTCACCGTCGGCGATGTCCTGGGCCACGGCAATCGCCGCACGCAGCGGGCTGACAATGCTGCGGGTAAGCAGCCAGGCCAGGCTGATTGTCAGGAGTAGTACCAGGCCGACCACGCTCGCAGTCAGCCACAAGGCGCGCTGATAGTCCTTGCGGGCCTCGGCGGTATGTGCGGCGGCCGCCTCGCTGCTGAGCTTGACCAGGCTGTCATACAGCTCTCCGGTGCGGGTGGAGATATCCTGCATGGTGCCGCTGAGCATGCCCTGCATCGGCTCCAGCCGATTCTGATCGGACAAGCCCTTGTACTGGTCGAGCAGTACCCGATATTGGCTGATCAATTGCTGCATCTCGGCAAACACCGGCTTGGCCTGCGCCGGCATCACCGCGCTGTAGCCCTGCAGGCCCTTGTCCAGCAGGCCTTTGAGCTCCTCCAGGCGCGCCAGGGTGGGCGCCAGTTGTGCAGGCTGACGGGCGATGGCCATGCGCATGGTGATGATACGCAGCCCCAGCATGTGGCTGCGCACTTCGCCAAGGTAGCGCGTGCCGACGTTGGTCACCTGTTCGGTGTACACCACCGCTTCGCGCATGGTGGAGATCTTGTTGATGGAAAACCCGCCGAGGATCACCACCAGTGCGGCGATCAGGCTGAAACTCAAGTAAGAGCGAGTGGCAATATTCAAGTGGCGCAAGGACATGGCTAGACTTCCGAATGCGAAGGGTGAGCTGCACTACCCATTACGTTCGGCGCCTTTTGGCCAAAATTGAGCGCTCAAAAGCGGATCATGCTCGATAATCGAACAGTTCCAGCGTGGCGCTCAGCAACCTGCCTGAGTGTCCTCGCCCACGGCGCTGCGCCGCGCTCGGCGGCAGCGCTCAGAGCAATATTTCACCTCATCCAGGATGTCACGCTGCGGGTCCAGTGCCTGGATCGATCTCAGGTCGGATGACAGCTGGTCCCCGAGTATCAGGCCCAGTCGCGGAGTACTTGCGGCTACCACGTCTGCTCCAGTGACAATGGCAGGCGCAATGGCTCGATCTGCCCTTCGCGCTGGCCGCACATCTCATCGTGGACCACATGCTGGACGAGCACGCAGCGCATTGCCGAGAAGCCCGCGAGCAAACTGCGCAAGTGCGTCGACGAGCGCAGGTGCATCGGCCTGCCGCCCTCCCCGGCCAAAGTCTGCAGGCCTGTTGCGGTATGCACCCTGAGCAGGTAAATGCCGCCCTCCAGAGACAGCAGTTCAAGCTCGTCGACTGAACCCGCATCAGCAAGACTGCGCAACTGCTGCAAGGTGATCGAGGTAGTGCGGGTAGCGTCGGTCATGTGGGAGCTCCCTGTGACAAAATGGCGATTCTTGTACAATTTGCAATACGTGTATAAGTCTATAGCCTAGACGCAAAGATATCAGCAGCCACCGCGCATGGAGCTCTCATGAACAGGTTCAACCCCCGCAAACTGGCGCTGTCGAAATGGACAGCTCGCGCGCCGCTAAACCGCGAGAAGCACTTCATCGTCACCCAATTGCTGTGTGATGACGAAGGCACACCGCTGCAAGTCGAGATGCAGGCGGTGCTGACCGGGCGCAGTGAAGTGTTCGACTGGCAGGAACTGCGCGACTCCACCCGGTGGCTGCTGGGCTGGAAGTGAGCCTGACCGCGAACGGGACAATTAAGTTCTCATACTTGTACAGTAATAAATATTTGTACAATTATTGGCGGTAGTGGCTTAATGGCACCTACTGTGTGGGCACCGTGCCAACACGCAGATTCTGTTCCCGAGGCCCGCCGCCATGTTTATCCGCGCCAGCACCCACCAGCAGTTGTTGCATGCGGAACACGCCAGTCAAGCCGCGCTCGAGGCTGAAGTGGCTGCGCTGCGCAAGACCGTCGCCACGCTCCAGGACGAGCATGGTGTAGCCCAGCAGCACGCCCAGGGACAGGCCAGCGTCATCAACGCCATTGAACGTTCGATGGCCGTCATCGAGTTTACTCTTGACGGGCGCGTGATCAATGCCAACGCCAACTTCCTCAAGGTCATGGGCTATCGCCTGGATCAGGTACGCGGTCAGCATCACCAGATGTTCTGCTCTGCCAGCGAAGCGAAAAGTGACGCCTATCGCGAGTTCTGGGCAGCGCTGAATCGTGGCACGTTCAAGGCAGGCCAATTCCCGCGCCTGGACAGTCGCGGCGCCACCGTCTGGCTGCAGGCTACCTACAACCCGCTGTATGACGAGCACGGCAAGCTCTATGGCATCGTCAAGTTTGCCAGTGATATCACCCCTGAGATCGAGCAGCGCGAGGCCGAATCGCAAGCTGCACTGGTGGCCTTCGAGACGTCTCAGCACACCGATGAGTGTACCCAGCAGGGTTCTGCAGTGGTGCAACAGACCGTAAACATGGTGCAGAGCATTGCCGACGAGCTCACGCAGATGGGCCAGGCGATCAGTGCGCTGAGTGAGCAGTCCGAGCAGATCGGCACCATTGTCGATGCCATCCGCAGCATCGCCGAGCAGACCAACCTGCTGGCCCTCAACGCGGCGATCGAAGCCGCCCGCGCCGGCGACCAAGGCCGCGGCTTTGCCGTGGTCGCCGATGAAGTGCGCAACCTGGCGCAGCGCACCAGCAAGGCCACCGTGGCGATCAGTGAAGTGGTCGGCAAGAACCGCGAACTGGCCCGCCAGGCTGTGGCGAGCATGCAGGCGAGTACGCTGAAGACCGAGCAAGGTGTTGAGCTGGCGCACAAGGCTGGCGCGGTGATCGAGGATATTCAGCGCGGTGCGCAGCGGGTGGTTGAAGTGATTGGCCAGTTCGCCCAGCGTCTGGAGCAACGCCAGCAACGCTGATCATGGGGCCGCCAAGCGATCTCTCATTGCCATACGAGCGAAACCAGCGGCCCGAATCCTCATGCTTCTCGTAGGCAAAGCGCCTAGCTCTATCTGCTCACTCCAGCGCTCAACCAGAACGCTGTTCATCGTCAGGCCATCCCTGTAGTTTGCCCGACAGTTCCCCAGTGAAGTGCCCTCCATGGACCCCAAGACTTTGCGCGATGCGTTCTCCGGCCTGAGTGTGTTCTTTGCCGTCGCGCACGCGCGTAGTTTCACCAAAGCAGCAGCGCGGCTGGGCGTGTCACAGACAGCCGTCAGCCACGCCGTACGCGCCCTGGAAGCCCGCCTGGGCGTCAGCCTGCTGTCACGCAACTCGCGCAACGTGACGATGACAGAGGCCGGCGAGCAACTGCTGGCGAACGTCGCCCCACAATTCGAGGCCATCGACACGCAGTTGCAGGCGCTGACCGAGTTGAGCAACAGCCCTACCGGCACGATCCGCATCACCGCCTCCGATCACGCTGTGCGGGCGGTGCTGATGACCAAGCTCAAGCTGTTTTTGCCGGCACATCCGGGGATCAAGGTCGAGCTGTCGACCAACAGCGGCTTCGTCGACATTGTTGCCGAACGTTTCGATGCCGGCGTCAGGCTCGGCGAGGCAGTGGCACAGGATATGATCGCCGTGCGCATCGCTGCGGATGCGCCCTATGCAGTTGTCGCCACCCCGGCTTACCTGCAGCATCACGGTATGGCGCAGACGCCAAGCGACCTGTTGCAGCACAACTGCATCAACCTGCGCCTGCCGACGCGGGGCAATTTATGGGCGTGGGAATTTGCAGTCGATGGCCGCGAAGTCAATCTGCGTGTGGACGGGCAACTGGTCTTCAACAACACCTCCGACGCCGTGGAAGCCGTACTGGCCGGGCTTGGCGTCGCCTATCTGCCTGCGGAACTGGTTGGGCAGTATGTGCAGTCCGGGCAGCTGCTGCAGATGCTCGAAGACTTCAGCCCGGTGTGGCCCGGTCTGCACCTCTATTACCCCAGTCGGCGGCAACCGTCAGGGGCGATGGCCCTGCTGATCGCGGCACTGCGCGTCTAGTCAATTACCTTGCCCGGCTCGCCAAACGTGCTACAGCCACGCACGCTACACCGGTATTTATCAACCAGGCTCATAGCTGCATGCAGTTTATGCAGGTTTCTAGGGCCGCCCATCCCGCCTACAGTGTCGTCTCTGCGCCAATTATTAGCGCACACCACTGGATTTCAGGACTGCTGCAATGGCCAGAGAGCATTACAGCCAACTTCAGGCGTTGATCGTCGTTGCTCGCGAGCGCAGCTTCACCCGCGCCGCGGCACAGTTGGCCATGTCGCAATCGATGCTCAGCCACACCATCCGCGACCTGGAAACGCGCCTCGGTGTGCGCCTGCTGACGCGCACAACGCGCAGCGTCTCGGTTACCGAGGCAGGCGAACGCTTGATCGCCGAGGTGGCACCGCGCCTTGAGCTGATCGAAGCACAACTGCACGCGGTCGCCGAACTCGGCGATATGCCCAGCGGCACCGTGCGCATCACCGCCAGCGACCATGCCATCGACAGCTTGCTCTGGCCAAAATTGCAAAGCCTGCTGGCGCGCTACCCGCGCTTGAACCTGGAGCTGCAAAGCGATTACGCCTTCTCCGATATCGTCCAGGGCCGGTTTGACTTTGGCGTACGCCTGGGGGACAGCCTGGGCAAGGACATCCGCTCGGTGTGCATCAGCCCGGACATGCGCCTGGCAATCATCGCTGCGCCCGCTTATTTCGCCGAACGGCACACGCCAGAAACCCCGGAGCAACTCAGCCAACACGCCTGTATCAACCTGCGTCTGCCAACCCAGGGCAACCTGTATGCCTGGGAGCTCAAGCAAGGCGAGCGCGAAATCAGCGTGCGGGTCGAGGGCCGGCTGGTGTTCAACGGCATCTACCAGGTGCTCAATGCCGCCCTCGACGGCCATGGCCTGGCCTATGTCCCGCACGATCTGGCTGCCGCCCATCTGGCGGCTGGCCGGGCTGTGCCCGTGCTTGAAACGTGGTGGCGCAGCTTTCCTGGCTACCACTTGTATTACTCGGCGCAGCGCGAGACCTCACGCGCCATGCAGGTCGTGATCGAAGCACTGCGCCTGAACTGAATGAAATGAGCAACGCCGCCGACCGCTTGAGCAGCCGCAGGCTGCGCCTTGACCACCTTGTGCTAGTTTTTCCGCATGGGGTGCGCAGGGCCTGGGGCATTGGCGGCCTGATAAAAACTAGAGATCCATCCAACCGACTGATTACGGGTGAGCCATGCAGCTTCGAATCAACCAAAAGACCTACGAGGTCGATGCCGACGCGGATACTCCACTGCTGTGGGTAATCCGTGATGACCTGGGCATGACCGGCACCAAATACGGCTGCGGCCTGGCCCAATGCGGCGCCTGTTCAGTGCTGGTCGACGGCAATGTGGTGCGCGCCTGCGTAACGCCGATTGCCGGCGTGGTTGGCCGGGAGGTCACCACCATCGAAGCCATCGAGGCCGACGATGTCGGCAAGCGCGTGGTCGCTGCCTGGGTCGACAAACAGGTCGCACAGTGCGGCTACTGCCAGTCCGGCCAGGTCATGGCCGCCACTGCCCTGCTCAAGCACACCCCCAAGCCCAGCGATGAGCAGATTTCTGCGGCGATGATCAACCTCTGCCGTTGCGGCACCTACAACGCGATCCATGACGCCGTGCATGCACTGGCCAAGCGGGAGGACGTGGTATGACCAAGCCTGTCGTCTACCCCGCCGATCTGCTCGCGCTCGATCAACCGGTCAACCTGTCGCGCCGGCGCTTTCTCGCCGGCAGCGCCATTGGCGCTCTGGTGCTGGGCTTCGGCCTGCCGCTAGGCACTTCGCGGGTACAAGCCGCTGCTGCGGCAACCCCAGCGCGGGGCACTCAGGTGCCGGCGTTCCTGGAAATCCGCCCGGACAACAGCATCCGCCTGCTCAGCCCGTTCATGGAAGGTGGCCAAGGCACCTTCACGGCGATGGCGCAGATTGTCGGCGAGGAGCTGGATGCCGATCCTGCCACCTTCATGGTCGAAGCCGCGCCGCCCGGTGAAGCTTACGTGGTGCTGGAAAACGGCATGCGTATTACCGGCGGGAGCATGTCGGTGCGCCTGAGCTACCCGGTCATGCGGCGCCTGGGCGCCCTCGGCCGGGCCATGCTGGTACAGGCCGCCAGCACCAAGCTGGGCGTACCGGTCAGCGAACTGAGCACCGAGCCGGGTCGGGTCATTCACGCAAGCTCCGGCCGTTCGCTGAGCTACGGTGAGCTGGCCGGCGCGGCCATGGACCTGCCGGTGCCCGATCCAGACAGCATCACCTTGCGCGACCCGAACCAGTTCCGCTGGATCGGCAAGCCGGTCAAACGTCTCGACGCCTACGACAAATCCACCGGCAAGGCGGTCTACGCCATCGACCTGAAAGTCGACGGCATGCTCCACGCCGCCGTGCAGCACGCGCCACGCCTGGGCATGACCGTAGCTGATGTGCGCAACGAGGCGCAGGTCAAGGCCATGAAGGGCGTGCACTCGGTGCATCAGCTGCCGGGCGCAGTGGCAGTGGTTGCCGAGCGCTGGTGGCACGCCAAGCGCGCTGCCGAAGCGCTGCAGGTGCAATGGCAGGAGCCGACTGCGGACTCCAAGGTGCGGCCGATGCCGGCGGACTTCTCCAGCGACGGCTTCCGCGAGCACCTGGCGGCGCAGACCGGGCCGCAGCGCGAAGAAGAGCTTGAAGGCGATTTCAGTAAAGCCCTGGAAGGCGCCAAGACCAAGGTCGAGGCCACTTACCACAATCAGTTCGTCAACCACGCGCAGCTGGAGCCACCTTCAGCACTGGCCCGCTACAACGACGATGGCTCGCTCGAAGTCTGGCTGCCGAACCAGGCACCCGACATGTTCCGCGCCGACATCGCCAAGCGCACCGGCCTCGATCTTGCGCAGATCACCCTGCACTCGCCGCTGCTCGGTGGGTTCTTTGGCCGGCATTTCCTTTACGACAGCGCCAACCCCTATCCGCAAGCGATCGCCCTGGCCAAGGCCGTCGGCCGGCCGATCAAATTGATCTGGAGCCGCGAAGAAGAATTTGTCCGCGACGTGCTACGGCCGATGGCGGTGGTCAAGTTCCGTGCCGGGCTGGACGCCAACGGCATGCCGGTGGCAATTGAAGCAGTCAGCGCTACCGAAGGCCCGACCGAAGCAATCGCCGGCAGCCCAGCGGAAAAAGGCGATCCGACGGCACTCGAAGGTTTGTCTGGCAAGTCGTACGCGATCGCCAACCGTCGCGTCGCGCAGATCTATGTCAAGGGCCCGGCAATGCTCGGCTACTGGCGCTCGGTGGGCAACTCGATGAACGACTTCTTCTATGAAGCGTTCCTCGACGAACTGGCCGACAAAGGCGGCCAGGACCCCTATGCGCTGCGCATGCACCTGCTGCAGGGTAACCAACGCCTGAGCACCCTGCTCAAGGCGGTGGCCGACCTGTCTGGTGGCTGGAAACGGGGCCCGTTCACCGCCGAAGACGGCAGCAAGCGTGCCCGCGGCGTAGCCATGGCCTCACCGTTTGGCTCGCATGCAGCAGTAATCGCTGAGGTCTCGATCGAGAACGGCCAGGTCAAAGTGCATGACATCTGGCAGGCCATCGACCCTGGCAGCATCGTCAACCCAGCCATCGTCGAGGCTCAGGTCAACGGCGCGGTCTCGCTGGGGCTGTCGCAAGCATTGCTCGAAGAAGCGGTCTACGTCGATGGCAAGCCGCGCGCACGCAACTACGACCTGTATCCGATCCTGCCGGCGGCGCGCATGGCCCGGGTGCATGTACGCATTGTCGAAAGCGGCGAGAAGATGGGCGGCATCGGCGAACCACCCTTGCCTGCGGTCGCCCCGGCAGTCGCCAACGCGGTAGCGCAGCTGACCGGCCAGCGCATCCGCAGCATGCCACTGTCACGCTACACCTTCAGCTAAGCTGGCCCAGGACGACCTGCACATGACTCGAAAAAGCCTTGCAAGACCCTTGGCCCTGTTCGCCGTGCCGTGCCTGATCGCGGCCGGCCTGCTGGCCTGGTACGTCACCCGTGAACCAGCGTCGCCGTTTACCGCAACACCCCAGAGCAATGCCGACCTGGCCTTGGTCCAGCGCGGGGAGTACGTCGCCCGCCTCAGCGACTGCGTGGCCTGCCACAGCCTGCCGGAGGCCGCGCCGTTTGCCGGCGGCCTGAAGATGGCGACTCCGTTGGGGGCAATCTACGCCACCAACATCACCCCCGACCCCGATCACGGCATTGGCAAGTACAGCCTGGCCGAGTTCGACCAAGCCGTGCGCCACGGCGTCGCGCCCGGCGGGCGCCGCTTGTACCCAGCCATGCCATACCCGTCCTATGCCAAGCTCAGCGACGAAGACGTGCAGGCGCTGTACGCCTTCTTCATGCAGGGCGTGCAAGCAGCCGACCAGCCCAACAAGCCCGGGGAAATCCCCTGGCCGTTGAACCTGCGCTGGCCAATCGCACTGTGGAACGGCCTGTTCACCGAGGCCGAACCCTACGCCGCCAAACCTGAGCAGAATGCCCAGTGGAACCGTGGCGCCTACCTGGTACAGGGCCCCGGCCATTGCGGCAGTTGCCATACCCCACGCGGCATCGCCTTTGATGAAAAAGCCCTGAGCGAGCGCGGCGCTACCTTCGTCTCTGGGGCCTTGCTCGACGGCTGGTACGCGCCGAGCCTGCGCAATGACCACAACACCGGCCTGGGCCGCTGGAGCGAAGCCGACATTGCCCGCTTCCTCAAAACCGGGCGCAACCAGCATGCGGTGGTCTACGGCTCGATGACCGAGGCCTTCAACAACTCGACGCAGTTCATGAGCGATGAAGACCTGGCAGCGATTGCCCACTACCTCAAGTCGTTGCCGGGCGACCCGAAACGCGATGGCCCGCCTTGGCAATATCAAGCCATATCGGCTGCGCAGCAGCTGGACAAGCCCGGAGCGCATACCTACGTCACCGCCTGCGCCAGTTGCCACGGGTTGGATGGCCGCGGTCAGGCTCAATGGATGCCGCCACTCGCCGGAGCTACCTCAGCGTTGGCCGAGCACAACGCCTCGGCCATCAACATCACCCTCAACGGTGCCCAACGGGTGGTTGCCGCCGGCGTGCCGGATGCCTACCGCATGCCGTCATTCCGCGAGCAGCTGAGCGATCAGCAAATCGCCGAGGTACTGAGCTTTGTCCGCAGCAGTTGGGGCAACACCGGCACTGCAGTGCCCGCCAAGGACGTGGCCAAGCTGCGCGAGCACACCGACCCGGCCAGCAGCAGCCCAATCATCCTGCAGATGCGTTGAAAGGAACCTCAAGCCTGCTGCGATGCTCAGTAAGACAGGAGTGCTCGCGGGGCGATTACCGTCAGCGAGCATGACTGCATAGTGCACAAACAGATCAAGGAACACCGATGGAAAGCATTGACCTGATGGTCCTGCGCACCGCCCGCGACTGGTTGGCGGCTGGCGAGCAGGTGCTGCTGGCGACCGTTGCCCGCACCTGGGGCTCGTCGCCACGCCCGGTCGGCTCGATGATGGCCCTGCGCGAGGACGGCCGGGTGATCGGCAGTGTTTCCGGCGGCTGCATCGAAGATGACCTGGTCCACCGCTACACCCGCGCCTACGGTGGCAGCGGTGTGAGCGACGGTTTGCCGCAGGTGGTGTGCTACGGCGTCAGCGCCGATGAAGCCCACCGCTTTGGCCTGCCCTGCGGCGGCACCCTGGAGTTGGTGCTCGAATTCAATCCCTGTCATCAAGCCCTTGGCCTGCTGCTGGAGCGGCTGGATGCGGGCGGCCTGGCCCGACGCAGCCTGGATCTGGCCAGCGGCACGGCGACGCTGGAACACACTTCGACGCCAGAGCAATTCAGCTTCGACGGCGCGCGCATGGTCAGCACCCTTGGTCCTGGTTACCGGATGTTGCTGATCGGCGCCGGCGCTTTGGCCGAGTATGTGGCTACCATGGCCCAGTTCAATGGTTTCAAGGTCACCGTGTGCGATCCGCGACCGGAACACATGGCGGGCTGGAGTGTTGCCGGTGTCGAGCAGGTGGTTGGCATGCCGGATGACGTGGTGCGGGCGTTCGTGCCGGACCTGCGCACCTGCATTCTGGCCCTGAGCCACGACCCCAAGCTGGATGACCTGGCCCTGCTCGAAGCCCTGCACGGCCCGGCGTTCTATATCGGCGCAATCGGCTCGCGGCGCAATAGCCAGCAACGACGTGAGCGGTTGATCGAGCACTTTGGCGAAACCGAGGCGTCACTCAAACGGTTACACGGTCCTATCGGTATTTACATTGGCAGCAAGACCCCAGCCGAGATTGCCGTGAGTGTGATGGCGGAGATTCTCGCTTGCAAAAACAATGTCGAACTGCCGGGCGAGCTGTCGGTTACCGAAGCCAAACGCGCGCAAGAGCTTGAGTTGCTGGCCGGTTGAGCAGCGCTAAAATTGCTGCAGCAGCTTCACCCGCTTGACTGATCTGACGTACAGTTTCGCAAGTTGACCAAGGCCAAGCCCTTCCGATGGACAAGTACGCACCACGCCAGTGGCTCCCCCACGAAAAGCCGACCATTCCCGGCTCGCCGTCGACCCCGCTGCATCCACCGCTGACCCGCCTCGCCTACGGCGCGGTGGGCCTGCTGGTGGCGATCACCGGCGGCCTGGGCAATGCTCTGGTGACCGCCAACCTGACCTTCCTGCAAGGCGCGCTCGGTGCCACCAGCGCCGAAATGGCCTGGCTGCCGGCGGCGTTCGTGATGACCAACGTGTCGATGAACCTGCTGCTGGTGAAGTTTCGTCAGCAGTTTGGCCTGCGCGCGTTCACCGAGGTGTTTCTGGTGCTGTATGCACTGGTCACCTTCGCCCACTTGTTCGTCAACGACATTAACTCGGCCATCGCCGTGCGCGCAGCCCACGGTATGGTCGGTGCAGCGCTGAGCTCGCTGGGCCTGTACTACATGATTCAGGCCTTCCCCGAGCGTTGGCGACTCAAAGCCATGGTGCTCGGCCTGGGTGCCTCGCAGCTGGCGATACCGCTGGCGCGGATCTTCTCCGAAGACCTGCTGCAGATTGCCGAATGGCGCGGTTTGTACATGTTCGAACTGGGCCTGGCGCTGACCGCGCTGGGCTGCGTATTACTGCTGAAGTTGCCGCCTGGCGACCGTTTCAAGACCTTCGAACCGCTGGATTTTCTCACTTTCGGCCTGATGGCCAGCGGCACCGCCCTGCTCTGCGCCGCGCTGTCGCTGGGGCGCATCGAATGGTGGCTGGACACGCCGTGGATCGGCATGGCGCTGGCGGCCTCGATCGGTTTGATCTGCGCCGGGCTGGCGATCGAGCACAACCGCAGCAACCCGTTGTTGATGACCCGCTGGCTGAGCAGCGCCGCGGTGATCCGCCTGGCCCTGTGCGTGATCCTGATCCGCATGGTCACCTCCGAGCAATCGACCGGCGCGGTGGGCTTTCTGCAAACGCTCAACCTGGGCACCGAGCAGCTGCGCAGCCTGTATGCGGTGATGCTGCTGGGCGCCGTGGCCGGGCTGGTCACCAGTGCCCTGACCATCAACCCCAAGCACCTGGTGCTGCCGCTGTTCGGCTCGCTGGCGCTGATGGCTGTCGGCGCCTACATGGACAGCAGCTCGAGCAACCTGACCCGGCCAGCGCAGATGTACCTGAGCCAGTTCATGCTGGCGTTTGGCAGCACCTTCTTCCTCGGCCCATCGATGGCGTTGGGCATCGGCCACGTGCGCGCCAACCCGCGCAACCTGGTCAGCTTTTCGGTACTGTTCGGCATCTGCAACAACCTCGGCGGCTTGCTTGGCGCGGCCTTGCTCGGCACCTTCCAGACCGTGCGCGAGAAATTCCACTCGAGCAACCTCAGCGAACAGCTGAGCCGCCTCGAACCCCTGGTAAACGCCCGGGTCCAAAGCGGTGGCGGCGGCTATGCTGGAGTCATTGCCGACCCGGCCCTGCGCATTGAAGTCGGCACCCGCTTGTTGGCCAATGCCGCCACCCGCGAAGCCAACGTGCTGGCTTACAACGATGTATTCCTGCTGATCGCCGGGATTGCCATACTGACCATGCTCTGGATTTCGCTGCGCAGCCTGTGGGTCTGGCACACGACCCGCCAGGCGGCCCTTTCCGACTCAAACCGCGGCGCTTCGAATCAATGAATGAAGAAACACCGATCACCTCTACCAACGCCATTGCCGAAACTCCGGAAGGTCAGACCCCGCCCACGCAGCCGAGCAACCCCGGCGGCTCGCGACGAGTGCGGGTATTGTCTGTCCTGACCTTTGCCGGTGTGGCCCTGGCCGGCATCCTGCTGGTGCTGTATGCCTGGCAACTGCCGCCATTTGGCAGCGATATCGAGAGCACCGAAAACGCGCTGGTGCGTGGCCAGGTCACGCTGATCGGCCCGCAGCTGTCCGGCTATGTCGTCGAAGTGCCGGTGCAGGACTTCCAGTACGTCAAGGCCGGCGACCTGCTGGTGCGCCTTGATGACCGCATCTACACCCAGCGCCTGGCCCAGGCCGTTGCGCAATTACAGCAACAGCAGGCCGCGCTGGCCAACAACCTGCAGCAGCGCAAGAGCGCCGAGGCGACCATCGTCCAGCGCCAGGCGGCGATCACCGATGCTGCCGCCCAGGCCGACAAGAGCCAGGCTGACCTGCGCCGCAATCAGGCGCTGGTCAGCGACGGTTCGGTATCGCGCCGCGAGCTGGATGTCAGCCGCGCCAATCATGCAGCATCAGTGGCAAGCCTGGCCCAGGCCAAGGCCGCGCTGGAGATCGCGCGCCAGGACGTAGAGACGGTGATCGTCAACCGCGCCTCGCTGGAAGCCTCGGTAGAAAACGCCAAGGCCGCGGTCGAACTGGCCCGCATCGACCTGGACAACACCCGCGTCACAGCACCGCGCGATGGCCAGCTCGGCCAGATCGGCACGCGCCTGGGTGCGTATGTCAATTCAGGTGCGCAGTTGATGCCGCTGGTCCCGGACAACCACTGGATCATCGCCAACATGAAGGAAACCCAGATGGCCAAGGTACGCATTGGCCAGCCGGTAACCTTCAGCGTCGATGCGCTCGATCACTTGAAACTGCGCGGCCACGTGCAGCAGATCTCACCCGCGACCGGCTCCGAGTTCGCCTTGCTGCAAGCCGACAACGCCACCGGCAACTTCGTCAAGATCGCGCAACGGATCCCGGTGCGGATCACCGTCGACCCGGACCAGCCCGACGCCAAGCGCCTGCGCCCAGGGATGTCGGTGGTGGTCGGCATAGATACCCGCGCCGAGCATTCAAGCGACTAGGGCTGCGGGTTACAGCCACCAGGCCAGCACCAGCGGCAACCAGACGAACGACAGGATCGTCGAGCACATCACCAGGTTGGCGACCTCGTCAGGTGAGCGCTTGGCGCGCACGGCCAGCAGGTAGTTGAACACTGCCACCGGCATCGACGATTGCAACACCAGGATGGCCCTGGCCATGGTTTCCAGGTCAAGCAGCTCACCCACTGCCCAGCCAACCGCGCCACCCAGAACGATCCGCAGCCCGCCCAGCAGCATGCCCTTGCCGACCTGCTGCAGGCGGATGCTGGCCAGCGACACGCCGAGGGTCAGCAGCATCAACGGGATGGTCATGCCGCCCAGCAGGTTGACGGTATTGGCCAGCCACTTGGGCAATTCCCATTGCAGAAAGATGATCGGCATGGCCCCCGCCAGGCTGATCACGATCGGGTTGCGCAGCAGCGCCTTGAACGAGCTGGCGCCGCCAGCCACGGCAATGCCCACGGTGAACTGGAAGATCGACAAGGTCAGAAAGAACGCCACCGCCAGCGCCAGGCCATGCTCGCCAAAGGCGTACAGGCTGATTGGCAGGCCCATGTTGCCGGTATTGGGATACATGAACGCCGGCAACAAGACGCGCCAGTGCAGGCCAGACAAGCGGCTGACCAGCAGCCCGACCAAGGCCATGCCAGCCATGCACAGTACGCAGGCCAACGCCATATTGGTAAAGGCCGACTGGTCCAGTTTGGTCCGGCTCAAGGTCGACAGCACCAAGGCTGGGGTGCCGATGTTCATCACCAGTCGGGCGATGAATTCGGTGGGATAGTCGATACCGCTGCGGGCCCAGCCGTAGCCAATGCCCGCGACGATAAACACCGGTGCCAGAACAGCGAACAACGAAGCCAGCATGCCTTGCCCTCACCAGCGATCAGCGCTGATCGCCCGAAAAAGATCCCAGTATGCCCCAGCAGCCTCGCGGTCGGCGTTCTGGCGGTGGATAAAACGCAAACAGATCAGCTGCAATCAGAGCATGCCCATCGCTGCTCGCAACGCCAGCCGGTAAGTATCAACGCCAAACCCACAAATTTGCCCGCGTACCACCTCGGCGAACACCGAGTGATGACGAAACGCCTCGCGGGCATGGATGTTCGACATGTGCACTTCTACCACCGGCACTTCCAGAATCGCCAGCGCATCGCGAATGCCGTAGCTGTAGTGGGTCCAGGCCCCGGCATTGATCAGCACGGCATCGACCCGCTCTTCGTAGGCCTGGTGAATACGCTCGCACATCGCCCCTTCGTAGTTGCTCTGAAAGCTCTCGATGCGCGCGCCGAGTTCCTCACCCAGCGCCTGTAAGGCCTGATCGATGTCTGCCAACGTGGCCGTGCCGTACTGGCGTGGGTCCCGTTTGCCGAACATGTTGTGGTTGACGCCGTGCAGCATCAGGATATTGACGCTCATGGCGCTACTCGAGTGGGATGGTCAGTTGGTTGATCACAGTGCGCGTCTCAGGCCGCACCCCGCGCCACCAGGCAAATGCCTCTGCCGCCTGCTCGACCAGCATGCCGACGCCGTCGGCCAGGTTCGGCACGCCCTGCTCGCGGGCCAGCCGCAGGAATGGCGTGAGGCCCTTGCCATAGGCCAGCTCGTAGGCCAGCTGGGCACCGTTCAATACGTCAGCAGGCACCGGCGGCAGCTCACCGCTGAGGCTGGCCGAGGTGGCATTGATAACGATATCGAAGGTCTCGCCCTGCAGCTCTTCGTAACGGCTGATGCGCAGCAGCGGGTGGTCGACTTCATTGCGCAGCGCCACGGCTTTGGACATATCGCGGTTGACGATGACCAGCTCCAGCGGCGCTGCCTGCAGAAACGGCAGCAGCGCACCGCGCACTGCACCACCGGCGCCGAGCAACAGCACCCGGCGGTTGCGCAGCGGCTGGCCAAGGTTGCTTTCGATATCGCGCAGCAAGCCGATGCCATCGAAGTTGTCCGCAACGATGCGCCCGTCTTCGAACTTCAGCGCGTTGGCGGCCCCGGCCAGCTGGGCGCGCTCGCTGCGCCGGTCGGCCAGCTCGAACGCGCGCAGCTTGAACGGCGCAGTGATGTTCATGCCCAGCCCGCCCGACTCGCGAAAGCCCAGTACCTGCGCTTCGAAGCCGTCAAGTTCGCCTTCGATGGCGCCGTATTCAAGTACCTGCTCACTGACCTGGGCAAACAGGCCGTGAATCAGCGGCGATTTGGTGTGGTTGATCGGCCGCCCGATCACTGCATAGCGGTCAGTCATGTTGCATCTCCGTGGCTGAACAAGACCCCATCTGCCTGCATCGCAGCGATCTGTTCAGGGCTGAAACCAAGCCCGGCGGCGATTTCGGCGTTGTGCTGGCCGAGGTCCGGGGCGACCTGGTGAATGGTGGTATCGCAGTCCGAGAAGCGAAACGGCAGGTTAGGCAGGCGCAAGGTGCCGTAGCGCGGGTGCTCCTGTTCGATGACCATGTTGCGGGCTTTGATCTGCGGGTCGGCGAGCACCTCGTCGATGCGCTGGACCTTGGCGCTGGGGATGTCGATGCTGTCGAGCAAAGCGAGTATATCCGCCACCCGCCGCGCGCCGACCCACTCGCGCACCACCGCCAGAATGTCCTCGCGATTGGCGTTGCGCCCGTTCAGGCTGTGGAAGCGGCTGTCGCTGCCAAAGCCGCTCGGGCCGCCGTTGGCTTCGAGCATGGCGGCGAAGCGCTGCCAGGCGTCGTCCACCTGCGCAGCGATGACCAGGTTACCATCGGCGGCGCGGAAGACCCCGTACAGGGTCGACGTCGGCATGTCATGCCCAGTCTGCTCGGGCAGCACGATGCCGTCGGACAGCGTGTAGCACTGCACGGCGTATTCGTGCATCGACACCAGCGTGTCGTAGAGGGCCATGTCGATATGCTGGCCGCGGCCACTGCTGACCCGGCCCAACAGCGCCGCGTTGATTGCAGCTACGGCATGAATGCCGGTGTACATGTCACCCAGCGAAATACGCAGCAACGGCGGCGCCTCGCCCGGCACGCCGACCATCTGCATGATGCCGCTCTTGGCTTCGGCGATCAGGCCGAAGCCTGCGCGGTGCGCATCAGGCCCGGTGTGGCCATAGGCCGAGATCGAGCAATAGACCAGCCGCGGGTTGCGCGCCGACAGCTCGCTGTAGCCCAGACCGAGCTTTTCCAGTGCACCGGGGCGGTAGTTTTCGATGAATACGTCGGCCGAGTCGGTCAGGCGCTGCATGAAGGCCTTGCCGCGCGGGTCGCGCATGTTGACGCTGGCGCCCTGCTTGCCCATGTTCAGTTGCAGAAAGTAACCGCTCTGCTGCTCGTCGAGGGTAAAGGCATGCTGGCGCCCAGCATCACCTGTACCTGGGCGCTCGACCTTGATCACTTCGGCGCCCAGCGCAGCCAGGCAGCGGCCAACATACGGGCCGGCGAGAAAGTGGCTGTAATCGATGACGCGGATGCCTGCGAGTGGTAATGCCTGACTCATGCCTGCGCCCTCCTTGGGACCATCAACCGGTGCTCGCCACGCTGCGCCACTTCGCCGTGCTGGTTGATCAGCTCCGACGGCAAGACCACGATGCCCCAGCCTGGGCGGCTCTTGCTTGCGCGCATCGAGCCGACGCGCATGCGCACGTGGAGCACGTCGTTGACCTTGATCGGCAAGAGGAAGTCCCAGGTCCAGCCCAGCGACATGCCGGGCACGAAGCGGTATTCGCATTGGGTCTTGAGGCCGTCGGCAATCGACAGGCCGAACAAGCCATGGGCAACCAGGCAGCCGAAGTGGCTGGCGTTGGCGTAAGCCTCGTCGACGTGGACCGGGGTGTGGTCACCGGTAAGGTCGGCGTAGGCCAGAATGCGCTCACGGGTCACGGTATAGCTTGGGCTGATGCACTCGTCGCCTTCACGGGCATCGTCCCAGAATTTTTCCACTACGTTCATGCTTGCTCCTGTGCACGTGGGTCAATCGCCAATGCCTGGGCTACGCAGCTGACCGGACGGGCCTGAATCAGCTCGATCGCCAGGCCATCCGGCAGGCGGAACCAGTTGAAGCCTTGCGGCAATGGCGTGACGCCGAAGCGCTGCGCAGCAGCCAGGCTGGCCTCGAGGTCTTCGCACATGATGCCCAGGTGGGCCATGCGTCCTTCCGGGCCGGCAAAGTCCGGCTGATGGATGAACTGCAACCCGCCCAGGGTCCAGTACTGCGCAGGCTGCTCGAGGCTGCCCTGGACTTCACGCATGGTCATGCCGCACACCTCGCTGAAAAAGCCGATGTGCCAGTGGATGTCCTTGACGAAGAATGCAACGTGTTCAAGGTAGGCTTTGGCAGTCACTTGAAGTCCCTCTTTTGATAGTCGCCCATGGCGCGTTCAATGCCTTTGATGCAGGCCACCAGGGTTGCGTTGACCGGTGTGGGCACGCCATGGCGCTGGCCCCAGCGCACAACGGAGCCGTTGATGAAATCGATTTCGGTGATCGAGCCTTTTTCCAGGCTCTGCAGCATCGAGGTGCGAAAACTCGCCGGCAGGCCTTCGGCAGCCAGTTGCCAGGCGGCTTCTGGGCTGGTCAGGCTGAGGCGGATACCGGCCCGCTCGGCGACCGCGATGGCTTCGGCCACCGCTGCCTTGGCCGTGCTCTCGAGCAGCGGTTCGCTGTACAGCTGGCCATAGCTGAGCATGGTGATGCCGCTGAGCGCGCCGGTGGCGACGTTGACCAGCAGCTTGTCCCACATGGTGCCGAGGATGTTGTCGCTGACACTGGTGGCCAGCCCGGCGCCGTTGAAGGCGTCGGCAATGGCCTGCACCCGCGGCGTCAACTGACCGTCGAGCTCGCCGATGAAGGTCTGCTTGCCCACTACCCCGGCGCGAATCGAGCCGGGCGCCAGCAGCACGCCACCGACGTAGGTCTTGCCCGCGAGTACACGCTCACGGCCCACTGCCTCGGCTAGAATGTCCTCGTGCCCCAGGCCGTTCTGCAGGGACAGCACCAGCGTCTGCGGGCCGATCAAGGCACTGGCGCCGGCAATCGCTTCAGCGGTATGGAACGACTTGACCAGCACCACCACCAGATCGGCCGTACCGATCTCTTCGGCATCGATGCTGGCGTTGACCCGCACGTGGCGCTCGCCACGCTCATCATCGACGTGCAGGCCGTGCTGGTTGATCGCATCGACATGCGCCTGGCCGCGGTTCAACAACCAGGTTTCGTGCCCCGCCTCGCTCAAGGCAGCGCCAATGGCGCAACCGAGGGCGCCGGCTCCAAGAATGCAGATTTTCACGTCGCAAGCCTCCTGTGCTTTGCGACCACATTAGGCAGGCGGGCTTATTTGGGCTATACAATGGCCTCAATAGCACTATTGAGAATTACAATAATGACGTCGTTGGATGCCCTGCCAGATCCCAAGCTGCTGCGCCTGTTCGATGTCCTCTACAACTGCCGCAGCGTGACCCGCGCCGCCGAGCAACTGGGCCAGAGCCAGCCCACCATCAGCATCTGGCTGGCACGCCTGCGCGAGCAGCTGAACGACCCCTTGTTTGTGCGCACCCCCGGCGGCATGGCGCCCACGCCGCGGGCCGACCAGTTGATCGGGCCGTGCCGTGAGGTGCTCGAATCGCTGCGCCGACTGACCGCCTCCGAGCCACAATTCATCGCCGCGACCGCGCAGCGGCGTTTTCGCTTATGCGTCAGCGATGCCAGCCACATCACCTTGCTGCCGAGCATCCTCAATCATCTGCGCTCGCACGCGCCGGGCATCCGCCTGGAAGCGGCACGCATCGACGGCAATACCGAAAGCGCGCTGGAATCAGGCGAAGCCGACCTGGCCATTGGTTTTGTGCCCTGGCTGGGCGGCGGCATGTACCAGCAGGTGTTGTTCGAGCAGGACTGGGTGTGCCTGAGCAACCCCAAGCATGCCACCGAAGGCGAGCCCATGAGCATCACCCGCTACCGGACCGAGGGACACGTGCAAGTCAGTGCCGGCACCGGCCAGAAATTGCTCGAGGCGGCTCTGACCCGGGCCGGCATCGAGCGCCGGGTGATGCTTGAGCTGCCCGGCTTTCTCGGTTTGGGCATGGTGGTCGGCTCGACCGACCTGCTCGCGACGCTCCCTCGGCATATCGGCCAGACACTGGCCGCCATGCACGGCCTGCAGATGACCGATTGCCCGCTTGCGGTCGACGGCTTCACGGTCAAGCAGCACTGGCACGCACGCTACCACCAGGACAGCGGCAATCGCTGGTTGCGCGAGTTGATTCGGCAGTTGTTTCAGCCGCCACGGCTGGCTGATGGCCACGCCTGACAGCGCGGGCTGCTGCATCAACACCCCGACCGTTGATCCTGCGGCGGATGGTCGCAGGGCCAGCCCCCTTGGCAAATCCAGGATAACGCTTAAAATCGCGCCTCCTTTTCGCCAGTCACCCTGCTACAGGCACCCTCGCTACCGGTCCGCAACGGCCCGGCCCAGCCTGCGCGGCAAAAAGGCACACATCTGCTGATTTCTTCTTGAGGTATGTATGTCTCCGCGTTTGCTGGCCATGGCGCTGGCGCCCCTGCTTGGGCTGTTCATCATGGCCCTGGGCAATGGTTTCATGTCTTCGTTGACCACACTGCAACTGGGTACGGCGGGCGAATCGGCGACGATGATCGGTATCGTCTCTTCGGCCTACTTCATCGGCCTGACCCTGGGCGCCCTGTTCAATGACCGGCTGATCCTGCGCATCGGCCACATCCGAGCCTACAGCAGCTTCGCCGCGCTGATCGCCGCCACCAGCCTGATGCAGGGCCTGTTCTACGACACCACCTGGTGGATGGCCATGCGCCTGATCAACGGCTGGGCTGCCGTCGGCGTGTTTCTGGTGATTGAAAGCTGGTTGCTGATGGCCGGCGACGCGAAGATCCGCGGGCGCCTGCTGGCCCTTTATATGATCGCCTTCTACGGTGCTGGCGTGCTGGCTCAGGCTGCGTTGGGCGAGATCACTGGCCTGGGCGCCAGCGCGCCATACATGGTTGCCGGCATGCTGGCGGCGCTGTCGGTGCTGCCGATCGTGATCCTGCCGCAGGTATCGCCGGTGCTCGATCAGGTCGAACCGCTCAAACCCCGGCAACTGCTGGGCGTGGCCCCTACCGGCCTGGTCGGTTGCTTTGGTTCGGGAGTGGCAATCGCCGCGGTGTATACCTTGCTGCCGCTGTACTTGCAGCGTATCGGTCTGGCGGTGGGTGAAGTCGGCACCATGATGGCCTGGGTGATTCTCGGCGCCATGCTGCTGCAATATCCGGTGGGGCGCTGGTCCGACCGCAAGGACCGCCAGGATGTGTTGATCACGCTGGCCGCGCTGTGCACCGTGCTGTCGCTGGTGATCGGCCTGCTGCCGGCCAACTCGGTGCTGTTGCCAGCAATGCTGTTCCTGCTCGGCGGCTGTGTGTTCGCGGTGTACCCGGTGTCGGTCAGCAGCGCTGCCGACCGCGCCCCAGCGGATGCGCTGGTGCCGATGATCCAGGGCCTGCTGCTGATCAACTCGCTGGGCTCGGCAATGGCGCCGCTGGCGATTTCGCCGGTGATGACCTCGTACGGCGAAGTCGGCCTGTTCTGGGCATTTGCCGTGATAAACCTGGCCATGGTCAGCTTCTTCCTCTGGCGCCGCGGCAAGCGCCCGGCACCGGAGCATCCCGCGCCGTTTGCTGCGAGCACCACGTTCTCGCCGAGTGGCGCCGAACTGCGGGTGACCGAAGAACTGCGCCATGCTGTGCAGGAGCACCCATCGATGGCTGAAACCCAGGCGCCGGCGCCTGCTGCAGAACACGCCTGACCCGCGCCGGGGGCATGACCGCTCGTCGCCCGACGGGCACCCTGCCCCCGCTGGCGTGGCCGAACACATGACGATCATCCTTATAGGAGATTCACCATGGTTCGCTTCCGCCCGCTTCCGTTAGTTCTTGCCCTGTCGTTGGGCCTTGCTTCTACCGTCAGCATTGCTGCCACAGACATGAACAGCGGCAAGTCCACCACTGAACAGTCCTCTGGCGACCAACCGCGTGGCAGCACCGCCGGTGACGGCAGCAGCGTCAACACACCAGGCGGAAGCCCGGATAATGACAGCAGCGATACCGGTACCGATTCCGATGGCGCAGAAGGCAAGACCCCTGGGCCAAGCGACTCGAGCAGTGCCGAGCAAGACGATCATTGATCGCAGGGGCGCTGTGGGGAAACCTGCAGCGCCGCGCTTCAGTTCAATCAGCGCCAGTGGCGCTGTTCTTCGACTATCTGTTCATGCGCCTGGAACATCAGCGGCAATTGCTCCTTGAGCATGTCCAGCCAGGTCCGCACCTTGGCATCCAGATAGTGCCGGGACGGGTAGATCGCATAAATCTCCCGCTGACGCAGGCGATGCGGCGCCAAGACCCGGCATAGCCGTCCCTGCTCGATCGCTCTGGTCGCGGAAAAATACGGAATCAAGCCAATCCCCATACCCAGCTCGGTAGCCTGCAACATGGCATCCGCGACGTTGGTCAGGAAGGTCTGCTGCGGTTGAATCACGCAGCTCTCGGCCGCTTGTTCAAACACCCAGTCCTCTTCGAACAATGGGTCGCCCATGCGCATGCACACATGCTGCTGCAAGTCCTCTGGACGCTCGGGCACTCCGTGACGCGCCAGATAGTCAGGTGAGGCACAAAGGATGCTGTAGATGCCGCCCAGGGGGATGGCAATCAGCTGCGAATCCGGCAAGCCGCGGCCGATGGTGATGACCACGTCGTGGCCCTCATCAAGCGGATCGGGATTGCGCTGCGAGAGGGTCAGCTCCATCACCACTTCCGGGCAGGCCGCCTGATAGGCCGCCACCAGCGGCATCATCAGCAGGCCCAAGCCATGGGTGGAGTGCACCCGCAGCCGCCCGCGCGGGGTCAGGTGGGCACCGCGCGCCTCGTCCATGGCTTCTTCACTGAGCAACAGGATCTGCCGCGCCCGCTCAAGGAAACGCTCGCCCGCCTCGCTCATGCGCAGGCGCCGGGTAGTGCGGTGCAGCAGGCGAGTCTGCAACTGGTTTTCGAGCTCGGCGACGATGCGTGAGACCTGGGCGGCAGAGATGTCGAGGGCATTGGCGGCGCCCGCGAAACTGCCGCAATCGACTACCCGGGTGAAAGTCCGCATGGCATGCAGCATGTCCATGGAAGCGCGCTCCTGAAGTTTAATTCGTACATCAAGAGCAGCAATTTATCACGTTGCAGGCCATTTATTGTGAATCGCCAAGCAATGCATCATGGCTCATACGTAATCGAGGAGCTCATCATGAAAGCCGTTATCGCAATTTTTGCCGTTCTCAGCTCAGTGGCCACCACCGTTGCCTACGCGGACCAGGGCAATCAACAACCAGCACCCGCAGCGGTTGAGCAATACCACTACGGCATGCCGTTGGACATTGCCAAGGTGATCTCCATTACCCCGGCAAGCGACATCGAAGACTGCAAGGTGGGCACCGCGCGGATGGCCTATCTGGACCAGCAAGGCCAGCGCCACGACATCAGCTTCCGCGAGATGGGCAACTGCTCGCAGATGTAATCGATCAGGCCCCGGCCAGCAGTTGAGTAATCCACTCGACCTGCTCGCTGAACAGCCGGGCCTTGGCCTGCGGCACCTCTTGCGCATGCTCGAAGTGCGCCAGGGTCTGCTGGCGCTGACGCAGCACGCGGCGCCACTTGCCCAGAAACGCCTCGCTGCGCTGCTCCATCAAGCACGGGCCAAACAATAGCTGCTGCGGCGTGTAGACCACGTCAGCAGCCGGCACGGCAACGATGATTTCGTAGTCGAAGCGGTTCTCGCGCAGCACCTCTTCATGCTCGATGCGGTAACCGTTTTTCATCAGCCAGGTGCGCAGCTCCTGCTCGCCACCGTTGGGCTGCATGATCAACTGCTCGGTGCCGGTGAGGTAGTGCTTGCCGCGCTCGAATATCTCGCACATGGTCTCGCCGCCCATACCGCACAGGCTGACCACATCGATCCGGTCACCCGCCTCGATCGCCGCCAGGCCATCCGCCAGGCGCACGGCAATACGCTGCTCCAGGCCATTTTTACGCACCTTGCGCTGCGCCGAGTGAAACGGCGTCTGCGCCACTTCGCCAGCCACGGCAAACTCGATCGCCCCGCGCAGCATCAACGCCACCGGCAGGTAACCGTGGTCCGAGCCAATATCCGCCAGCCGCGCTGATGCCGGCACGTTCGCCGCGACCCGCTCCAGGCGCTGCGACAGTGTGTGTTCGTTCAAGCCCTGTTCCTTCTGCATAACCGAGGCTGTGCGCTCGGCCAAATGGCCGCGATTCTGACCGGCTATGCCTACTATTTCAATTTCAATGGCCCAGCGGCGGCTCGACCGGCCCGGCTCGCTCACGTAGGCTTGCGCCTTTCCTCCCGTGCTAGGCATCTATTCCCATGGCAAATGCAGACATCACCTTCATTCCAGACCCAGACCCGGACTCAATCTCGTCCGACGTGACCGGCTTCGGCAATTTGCTGGTGAGCACGCAGATCCCGACCCGGGCAGACGGCAGCCTGGAGCTGGGCGGTATTGTCGAGCAGAGCGAATGCACCCTGCAGGCGCTGAAAACTGCGCTGGAGCGCGCTGGCAGTTCCATGGACCGTGTGCTGCACTTGACCATCTACCTCACCGACATGGCCGACCGGCCTGCATTCAACGAGGTGTACCAGCGCTTCTTCAGCCAGCCATGGCCGGTCCGAGCGGCCGTTGGCGTGGCGGCATTGGCGGTAGAAGGTATGCGCGTCGAAGTAACCGCTATGGCCGCAAAGGCCTGACCCTGGCCCACCCGTCACCACCGTTTTGAAGCAGCAGGAAGCCCCATGCGTCGCCATTTCACCGTTCTACTGCCAACCCTCGGCCTGTGCAGCCTGGCCCATGCCGAGCCTGCGACCACCTTCAACCTGCTCGAGCCGGTGGTGGTCACGGGCACCTATGCACCCAACCAGAGCTTCGACCTGCCCTACTCCATCGATACCGTGGAGCGCGCGCAGATCGCTGATGGCCAGTTGGGGGTCAATTTGTCCGAGGCGCTCAATCGCGTGCCCGGGCTGGTGGTGCAGAACCGTCAGAACTACGCCCAGGACCTGCAGATATCTTCTCGCGGGTATGGCGCTCGGTCGGCATTTGGCATTCGCGGGATCAAGCTGCTCAGCGATGGAATCCCGGCAAGTACGCCCGACGGCCAGGGCCAGGCAGCCTCGCTCAACCTCGATGTGGCCGAGCGCATCGAAGTGCTGCGCGGCCCTGCGTCGGCGATTTACGGCAGCAATGCCGGCGGGGTGATCCAGATGTTCTCCCGCGATGGTGCTGGGGCGCCCAAGGTCGGCGTCGACACCACCTTTGGCAGCGATGGCTTCAACAAGAACCATGTCTACGGTGAGGGCGGCAACGACTACGCCGGGTTTGTCCTCGATGCTTCCCGGCTGGACACCGACGGCTACCGCGACCACAGTGCGGCGCGGCGCGACCAGACCTTTGCCAAGGTGCATGTACGCCCTGATGAAGACAGCCGCCTGGCACTGATCTTCAGCACTTTGGAGCAGAACGGCACCCAGGACCCGTTGGGACAGACCTGGCAAGGTTACAAGGATGATCCCCGCTCAGTGATCAGCCGCGCCGAAGAATACAACACGCGCAAAAGCATCCATCACCAGCAAGTTGGGATGAATTACGAGCGTTACTTCGGTGACGCGACGTTGCAGTTCAATCTGTATGCGGGCAAGCGTAGTGTGATTCAGTATCTGTCCATTCCGAGAGATATCAACGGCGTGATCACTGCGGCAAACCAGCGCGGTGGCGGCGTGGTCGATTTCGACCGGGAGTTCCACGGTGGCACCTTGCGCTGGATTCAACCGATCGAAGTCGCCTACGGTGCCCTGACCCTCACCGCCGGCGCGGATTACGACCGCAGCACGGATGACCGCCGCGGCTTCCAGAACTTCAGCGGCGACACCCCTGGAGTCAAAGGTGAACTGCGTCGCGACGAGAAGGACACCGCCACCAGCCTCGACCCTTATCTACAAGCCCACTGGGAACTCGACCGCTGGACCGTCGATGCTGGCGTGCGCCGCAGCAGCATGGAAATGGAGGTCAACGACAAGTACCTGGCCAATGGCGATTCCAGCGGCTCGAAAAAGTATCAACGCACCACGCCTACACTGTCGGTGATGTACGCCTTCACCCCTGAGCTGCACGGCTACGTCAGCGCTGGCAAGGCGTTCGAGACCCCGACGCAGGCCGAGATGGCCTATGCGCCAGGTGCCGTGGAAGGCTTCAACTTCGGCCTCAAACCCGCGACCAGCACCCAGTATGAGATCGGCCTTAAAGCCCGCCCGGACGAGCGCACCCGGATAAACCTGGCTCTGTTCGAGATCCAGACCGAAGACGAAGTAGTGGTATTTGCTTCAAGCAACGGTCGCACTAGTTACCAAAACGCCGGTCAGACACTGCGACGCGGCCTGGAGCTTGGTGTACAACGGGAGCTGAGCGAACAATGGCAGGCCAACATCGCCTACACGCTGCTTGATGCAACCTATGACGAATCCGTCAGCCAAGGCAGCAGCACCATCGAGAAAGGCAACAATTTGCCTGGCGTACCGCGCAGCAGTCTATATACCGAGCTCGTATGGAAACCGCATCCAGGGATCAGCATGGGCCTTGAGGGCCAATATCGCAGCAAAGTCTACGTTGAGGATAGCAATCAACAGACTGCTGCGCCGGCCTATACCGTATTCAACTGGCGCACGCGCTTCGAGCAGAACCTTGGCCCATGGACCTTCCATCAACTGCTGCGGTTGGACAACCTGACCGATCGCCAATACGTCGGTTCGGTGATTGTCGGCGATGGCAACCAGCGCTACTACGAAGCAGCCCCCGGCCGCTCCTGGTACGCCGGCGCCGGCATGGAATACCAGTTCTGACCGCTGCCCCGACTGCAGCAGCCTCGATCCAGGCCGCTGCAGCCGGAGTCAGCCTCAACCAAGCACTCGATCAATCGTCAACGGGAACTCACGCATCCGCTTGCCGGTTGCGTGATACACCGCATTGGCCACCGCCGCTGGCACCCCGACGATGCCGATCTCGCCCACGCCCTTGGAGCCGAGCGCGTTGACGATCTCGTCCGGTTCATCTACGAACAGCACATCGATGTCAGCGAAATCCGCCTGTACCGGAATGTGGTACTCAGCCAGGTTGTGGTTCATGTAGCGGCCCAGCTCATGGTCGATCAAGGTCTCTTCATGCAGCGCCATGCTGACGCCCCAGACCACCCCACCGAGAATCTGGCTGCGGGCCATCTTCGGATTGATCACCCGCCCCGCTGCAATCGCGCTGACCACCCGCCCAAGACGCACCGTACCGAGCTCTTCATCGACCCGCACCTCAACGAATACCGCTGAGTGCGTTGCCGTTGCATAGCCGTCACGGCGGGCATCGGGCTCGCACACCACCTTCGCCTCCAGACCACTGCGCGGCAGTATCTCGCCCAGCGGATAACGGCGGCGACCAGCGTGCAGCTCACCCTCACTGATAACCATGTCCTCAGCCGGATGACCGGCCAGCTCCGGGTAGCAGCTGCGCGCCGCCATCAGCAGTTTGCCACGCAGCACTTCACAGGCCTGGCGCACTGCTGAACCGACCGATGACACCGTAAACGAGCCGCCCTGCAATGGCGCGGTCGGCAGCGCCGAATCGCCCAGCAGGAAGGTCACCTCGCCCGGCGCCATGCCCATCGCGTCAGCCGCGATCTGGGTCATGACGGTATAGGTACCGGTGCCGATATCGGTGGTCGCGCTGCTCACCACCAACTGGCCGTGGGCATCGAGGCGCGCACGGGCGCTGGCTTTCATCTGCATCGCTTCCCAGACCCCGCCGGCCATGCCCCAGCCGATTAACTCATGGCCTTCGCGCATGCTGCGTGGCTGCGGATTGCGCGCGGCCCAGCCAAAGCGTTCGGCACCTTGGCTGTAGCAGTCCAGCAGGGCTTTGCTGGAATACGGTTTACCCTCGTTGCCGTTGCTCTCGGCAAAGTTGTGCCGGCGCAGCTCGACCGGGTCCATGCCCAGCTCCACTGCCAGCTCGTCCATCGCGCACTCCAGGCCGATCAAGCCCAGCGCCGCACCGGGGGCACGCATGTCCAGCGGCGTGTAGACATCCAGCGGCACCAGGCGGTAGTCCAGGGCCACGTTGTCACACTGGTAGAGCATGCCGCTCCATTCGACCACGTGCTCGGTGAAGTCTTCGAAACGCGAGGTCTGGCCGGTAGCCGCATGATGGATCGCCTGCAGCTTGCCCTGCGCGTCAGCGGCCAGGCGCAACTGCTGCACAGTGCGTGGGCGGTAGCCGAAGGTGAACATTTGCTGGCGCGTCAGGGTGACGCGCACTGAGCGCTGCAGTTGCAGCGCCGCCATCACTGCCAGTGGCAACTGATACTGCGGGCGCAAACCAGAGCCGAAGGCGCCGCCGACATAGGCCGCGAATACTCGCAGTTTCTCCTTGGGCAAGCCGAACACGCTGTGCAGGTAATCACGGCAATTTTGCGTACCTTGGGTCTTGTCGTGGACTTCCAGATTGCCGCCTGGGTGGTAGATGACCGTGGACGCGTGCGGCTCCATCGGGTTGTGATGCTCGATAGGGGTGCTGTATGTGGCATCGACCCGGATCTTGGCAGCGTCATAGGCTTGCTGGAAGTCGCCGCGGGGTTTGGGTAGCTCAGCCGGCGCGGGATGGGCCTGCCCGGCAAGCAGATCGGTCTGATGGGCGTCGGTTTCGTATTCGATGCGCACCAGCGTGCCGGCATGCCGGGCCAGTTCGAGGTTGTCGGCGACGACCAGTGCCAGCGGCTGACCGCTGTAGAGCACACGGTCGTTGTATAGCGGGCGAAACGGCGAGCCATCGGCCGAATCAGCGTCTTCGTACTGCTCATCTTCGCCCGCCAGCTTTGGCCGGTTCTGATGGTGCAGCACCGCCACCACGCCTGGCAGGCGCAATGCTGCCTCGCAGTCGATATGGCGCACGCGGCCGCGAGCGATGGTGCTCGAGACCACGCTGCCATGGAGCAAATCAGGGGTGGGGTATTCGGCCGCGTAACGGGCCTGACCGGTGACCTTGGCCGGGCCGTCGACGCGGTCCATGGGCTGGCCGCTAACGGGTTTCAAGGTATTCATCAGGCAACTCCTGTTGCGGCAGCTTCAGTGAAGGCGCGGACGATGGCCGCGTGGGCCAGCTTGATCTTGAAGGCGTTGTGCGCCAGTGGCTTGGCATCAGCCAAGAGCATGTCTGCAGCTGCGGCAAAGCTTTCGCTGCTGGCAGCACGGCCCTGCAGCATTTGCTCGACTGCGGGGTTGCGCCAAGGTTTGTGCGCAACCCCGCCGAGTGCCAACCGCGCGCTGACGATGTTGTCGCCGTCCAGTTCCAGCGCGGCGGCAACCGAGATCAGCGCAAACGCATAGGACTCCCGATCGCGGACCTTGAGGTAGTGGCTGTGCTGGCTGAACTGCGGCGCCGGCAGCTCGATGGCGGTAATCAACTCATCGTCTGCCAGCTGGTTGTCGCGCTGCGGGCTGTCACCCGGCAGGCGATGGAAGTCGGCAAAGTCGATCTGGCGTACGCCAGCCTTGCCCTGCACATGTACCCGCGCCTCCAGCGCTGCCAGCGCCACACACATGTCCGAGGGGTGCACCGCAACGCAGCTGCCACTGGCGCCGAGAATCGCATGGATGCGGTTGAGGCCATCACGGGCTGGGCAGCCCGAGCCAGGTTCGCGCTTGTTGCACGGCGTGCTGGCGTCATAGAAGTAGTAGCAACGGGTGCGCTGCAGCAAATTGCCACCAGTGCTGGCCATGTTGCGCAGCTGCGGCGATGCACCTGCCAGGATCGCCTGGCTGAGCAGCGGATAGCCCTGTTCGACGAGGGGATGCCAGGCCAGGTCGGCGTTGCTTACCAGCGCACCGATCAGCAGCCCGCCCGCCTCGGTTTGGCTGACCTGGTCCAGCGGCAGGCCGGTGATGTCGATCAGGTGTTCGGGCTGGTCGAGGTTTTCTTTCATCAGGTCGAGCAGGTTGGTGCCGCCAGCGATAAACCGCGCCTGTGGGCCGGTCAGGGCCAAAGCGGCGTCGATGCTGGTGGGCTTGCTGTACTGGAACGGAGTCATGGCCGCGGCCCTCCATGAATCAACGGCAAGGTCGCTTCCACGGCATCGAGAATATTGCTGTAGGCACCGCAGCGGCAAAGGTTGCCACTCATGGCTTCCTTGATATCGTCACGGCTGCGCACGCGGCCTTCGTTGGCCATGCCCAGCGCCGAGCAGATCTGCCCGGGGGTGCAGTAGCCGCACTGGAAGGCATCATGCTCGATGAAGGCTTGTTGCAGCGGGTGCAGGCTGTCGCCGTCTGCGACCCCTTCGATGGTGGTCAGTTGGTCGCCATCGCACATGATCGCCAGGGTCAGGCAGGCGTTGACCCGGCGGCCATTGCGCAGCACCGTGCAGGCGCCGCACTGGCCGTGGTCGCAGCCTTTCTTAGTGCCGGTCAGGTCGAGCTGCTCGCGCAGCAGGTCAAGCAGGGTGGTCCAGGGCTGCACCTGCAGCTGCCGGGGCGTTCCGTTCAAGGTCAGGCTGATGGCCTGGCCGCTAGGGTCGGTCGGGGTGTCGCTCATGGTCGGGGCCTCATCACGGTCGGTCGGGCTATGTTTTCAGGTACGACCGGGTGGCAAGCGCAGGCGTTCAAGCTAATTGACCAGTACCGGCTCACCATCGGGCAGTGCGCAGGTGCCGCGTGAGCGTTTCACCGTTACAATGCCCGCCTAAACCGTGACAGCCCGAAAAATAAAGCCATGTCCTTGCCCAAGAATCACCTGGAACTGCTCAGCCCTGCCCGCGACGTGGCGATTGCCCGCGAAGCCATCCTGCACGGCGCTGACGCCATCTATATCGGCGGCCCGAGCTTCGGCGCGCGGCACAACGCCTGCAACGAAGTCAGCGAGATCGCCGAACTGGTCGAGTTCGCCCGGCGCTACCATGCGCGGGTTTTCACCACCATCAACACCATCCTCCATGACAACGAGCTGGAGCCAGCGCGCAAGCTGATCCATCAGCTGTACGATGCCGGCGTCGATGCGTTGATCGTGCAGGACCTTGGGGTGATGGAGCTGGACATCCCGCCGATCGAGCTGCACGCCAGCACCCAGACCGACATCCGCACCCTGGCTCGGGCGCGTTTCCTTGATCAGGCCGGTTTCTCCCAGCTGGTGCTGGCGCGGGAACTCAACCTGCAAGAGATCCGCGCGATTGCCAGCGAAACCGATGCGGCCATCGAATTCTTCATCCATGGCGCGCTGTGCGTGGCGTTCTCCGGCCAGTGCAACATCTCCCAGGCGCAGACCGGGCGCAGTGCCAACCGTGGCGACTGCTCGCAGGCCTGCCGCCTGCCGTACACGCTCAAGGATGATCAGGGCCGAGTAGTAGCGTTCGAGAAGCACCTGCTGTCGATGAAAGACAACAACCAGACCGCCAACCTCAGCGATCTGGTCGATGCCGGCGTGCGTTCGTTCAAGATCGAGGGCCGCTACAAGGACATGGGCTATGTGAAGAACATCACTGCCCATTACCGCAAAGAGCTCGATGCGATTCTGGAGAACCGCCCCGAGCTGGCGCGAGCTTCCAGTGGCCGCACCGAACACTTCTTCATGCCCGACCCGGACAAGACCTTCCACCGCGGCAGCACCGACTACTTCGTCAGCGACCGCAAGATCGACATCGGCGCGTTCGACTCGCCCACCTTTACCGGCCTGCCGGTAGGCGTGGTGGAAAAGGTCGGCAAGCGTGACATGCAGGTGGTCACCGAGGTGCCATTGAGCAACGGTGACGGCCTCAACGTGCTGGTCAAGCGCGAAGTGGTGGGGTTCCGCGCCAACATCGCCGAGCTCAAGGGCGAGTTCGAGGAAGACGGTGCACCGCGCTACCGTTACCGGGTCGAGCCCAACGAGATGCCGGATGGCATGTACCGGCTCAAGCCGAACCATCCACTGTCGCGCAACCTCGATCACAACTGGCAGCAGGCCTTGCAGCGCACCTCCGCTGAACGCCGGGTCGGCGTGGCCTGGCAGGCGCAACTGAGCGAACAGCGTCTGCAGCTGACCGCCACCAGTGAAGAAGGCATCAGCGTCAGCGTCGCCCTCGACGGCCCGTTTGGCCCGGCCAACAAGCCGCAACAGGCGCTCGATCAACTGCATGACCTGCTCGGCCAACTGGGCACCACCCAGTACCACGCCAGCGCTATCGAGCTGGATGCACCGCAGGCGTTCTTCATCCCCAACTCGCAGCTCAAGGCCCTGCGCCGTGAGGCCATCGAGGCGCTGACCGCAGCACGGATCGCTGCCCACCCACGCGGTGCACGCAAGGCCGAAAGCAACCCACCGCCGGTGTATCCGGAATCGCACCTGTCGTTCCTGGCCAACGTCTACAACGAGAAGGCCCGGGCGTTTTATCACCGTCATGGTGTGCAGTTGATCGACGCCGCCTACGAGGCTCACGAAGAGCTGGGCGAAGTGCCGGTGATGATCACCAAGCACTGTTTGCGGTTCTCGTTCAACCTGTGCCCGAAACAGGCCAAAGGCGTGACCGGCGTACGCACCAAGGTCGCACCGATGCAATTGATCCAGGGCGATGAAGTGCTGACCTTGAAGTTCGATTGCAAGCCGTGTGAGATGCATGTTGTCGGCAAGATGCGCTCGCACATCATCGACCTGCCTTCGCCAGGCAGTGGCGGCGTGCAGCAGGTGGTTGGGCATATCAGCCCGGAAGACCTGCTCAAGACGATCATCCGCGCTCCGCACTGATCGGCCTGCCGCAGCGCTTTGTCAGCGCTGCGGCTCGCTCGGCAATCACCCCAACGATTGCAGCCAAAACCTGGTACGTTAGTACGCAAAATATTTCTGTAAACGAGAATTGTTTCCAGATATGATCCCGCGCATCTTCCCCTGCCAGGATCGTATCGTCCATGCGCCGTGCGTTCGTTTCCCTTTGTCTGCTCAATGGTATCTCCCCTGTGGCTTTGGCTGATGCCGAACCGGCCCAAACGGTCGAGCTGCAAGCCGTCAACATCGATGCCGCCAGCGAGCGCGAACGCGCCGATGGCCCTGTGATCGGCTACCGCGCCACCCGCTCGGCCAGCGCTACCCGCACCGATACCGCCCTGCATGAAACCCCGCAGTCAGTCAGCGTGGTACCCAAGGATGTGCTCGAAGACACTGGCGCAACCCGCCTGCAGGACGCGCTGGATTACGCCGGCGGCGTGGGCCGGGCCAACAACTTCGGCGGCCAGGGCCTGACCAACGTCACCGTGCGCGGCTTCACCACCGGTGATTACTACCGCAACGGCTTCCCGATCAACCGCGGCTACCCCAACGCGCCGGACGCCAACACCGTCGAGCGCCTGGAAGTGCTGCGCGGGCCGGCCAGCAGCCTGTATGGCCGTGGCGATCCCGGCGGCACTTTCAACATCGTCAGCAAACAGCCGCTGCCTGAGTCCAAAGTGACCCTAGGCAGCCAGTTCGATGACCAGGGCATGCACCGTGCAACACTGGACGCCACTGGCCCGCTCAGCGAGGACGGCAGCCTGGCCTATCGCCTGAACGTATTGGGCGAAGGCGGCGAGAGCTTCCGCGATGACGTTGACAGCGAGCGCTACGACGTCGCCCCGGTACTCAGCTGGCAGGCCAACGACAGCACCAAGATCGTCTTCGAAGGCGATTTCATGCGCAACAACCACCCGCTCGACCGTGGTTTGACCCGCTATGACACCCAGCGCGGCAGCGCCTCGCGTGACACCAACGTCTGGGAAAAAGGCAGCGACAACCTGCTGCACAACGACAACAACATGGCCCAGCTGCGCTTTGAGCATCTGCTCAATGACAATTGGACCCTGGCTGGCGGTATGCAGTGGCTGGAGGGCAGCTTGAAAGGGAATGCCGTCGAAGCCAACAGCCTGCAAGGTGATGGCCGTACCCTCGGGCGCAACTTCAACTATCGCAAGCTGGAGTGGACTGATCGTGACTACCAGCTCAATCTGACCGGCCACTTCGAAACTGCAGGCTTCGCTCACACGCTGCTGACCGGTATCGAATACGAAGACTACGATTACAAATCGATCATCCAGCGCTCCGCCAACGGGTCTGGCGCCTACCCGATCGATATCTACAATCCAGTCCTCGGCCAGCCACGCCCTGCTCTGACCCGCACCACCACGCATGACAAGGAAAATCTCAAGACCTGGTCGGCTTTCGTGCAAGATCAAGTCGCCCTGACCGAGCGTTTCAAGGTGCTGGCTGGTGTGAGGCTCGAGCGCTTCGAGCACGAGTACGAAAACTACCTGCCAGGCACCACTGGCTGGGACGCAGCAGACAACGCCGTCACCCCGCGCCTGGGTGCGATCTACGACCTGACCGAAACTGTCGCCGTGTATGCCAACACCGCACGCTCGTTCAAACCAAACAGCGGCGCGAGCATGCAGGGCAACGGCTTCGACCCTGAAAAGGGCAAATCCTACGAACTGGGCGTCAAGTGGGAGCCCCTGGATCGCCAACTGAGCATCGACGCGGCGATCTATCACATCGTCAAAGAGAACGTACTGGCCCGCGATCCCGCCGACCCAACCGGCACCTTCAGCATTGCCGCCGGTGAAGTCCGCAGCCGTGGCCTGGATATCAACGTGGCCGGCAACCTGACACCTGAATGGCGGGTAATCGGTGGCTACGCGTATGTGGATGCTGAAGTCACCAAGGACACGACCCTGCCTACCGGCACCCGTCTGGCCAACATCCCACGCAATAGCTTCAGCCTGCTCAACACCTACGAATTCCAGGACGGCCTGGCCAAAGGTTTCGGTATGGGCATGGGCGTCAAATACGTGGATGACCGCCAGGGTCAGACGGCCGCCAGCACTTACACCATGGAGCAATACACCGTGGTCGACCTGCTGAGCTTCTATCAGTTGAACGAGCATGTGCGGCTGAATCTGGATGTGCGTAACGTATTCAACAAAGGCTATGACGAAAGCGCGTTCAACCGCTACGCCTACCCAGGTGAGCCACGCACTGTGCAGGCCGGGGTTGCCTATACCTTCTGACGTTGATCAACCGCGCCCTTGCAGGCGCGGTGCCAAGCGTCCCAGCCTGCTGGCAATCAGCAGGCTGGCCTTCAAGCAATTACAAACCCTTCTCCCGCGCCTCACGAAGGCGCCGCTCGATCTCTGCGGTCTGCTCTTCCAGCTCCTTGATCGAGGTGGGCGTAATCACCTTGTCGACCGTTTCGGTGTCCGGGTCCGGCCGCTCCAGCGGTTTGCCCTCTACGCGCTGGCCTTGCTGGGTCTGCTCGGAGGACAGTGGACGTGGCACCTTGTCGCCGGTGTGTTGCGGGTCGTGGTCGGTCATGGCGTGCTCCTTGAGATATCTACCTGTACTTCAGCAGATCGCACGCTGGCGCAAAAGTTTGATTGGGCCACGGGTGAACGTACATTGGCGAACACTGCACGCAGCAGGCTACCAATCGGTTGCTCGGCAAGAAATACCTGCTCCAGGCACTGCTCGGCAGCCTCAAGGTGACTGTGCAGGCGATGGCGAGCCTGGGTTTCGCCGCACAAGGCAAACAGTGTCGACTTGCCGGCGTCCTTGCCCAGGTCCTTGCCGGTGTCCGGGTCACAATCGCGCAGATCATCCTGCAGCTGGAACGCCTGGCCCAGCTCGCTGGCAAAGCGCTGCAAAGGCTGCCGCACGCCTTCATGGGCGTGGCCGAGCAGGCAGGCCATGTCCATGATCGCGGCAAACAGCACGCCGGTCTTGAGCTGATTGGTCTCGGCGATCTGCTCGGCACTGCGCACTGTTGCACCGTCACGCAGGTCTTGCAGTTGGCCTTTGACCAGGCCGTGGGCACCGATGGTTTGCGACATGATCGCGATCAGGCGATTGCGCTGCTCCGGCTCGACCGTGTGTAGCGCCGCCACCACGCCAAAGGCGCGCGACAGCAAGGCAATGGCGGCAAGGATGGCAACGTCCTCGCCAAACGCCAGGTGCAGCGTGGGCCGGCCACGACGCAGCGCGGCGTTGTCCATGCAGGGCAAGTCATCGAGCACCAGCGAGGCGGCGTGCACCATCTCGGTCGCACAGCCCAGATCCAGCGCTGCCGCTTTACAACCACCTAAGCTCTCGGCAGTCAGCAGCAACAGCAACGGACGCAGGCGTTTGCCCGGCGCCAGGGCGCTGTCGCGCATGGCGGCGGCGAGCAGATCGCGTTCGTGACTGACCTCTGGCAGCAGCGCGCTGAGGCGGCTGTCCAGCTCTGCCCGCATGCGAGCAAGGTAAACAGCGAAGTCGGCGTCAGTGGCCGAGGTTGTGCGGGCGATAGTGGTCATCCTGGCCTCTTCGGTGGTGCGGTCTAGGCCGCGAGTTGACGGAACGACTATCAGGGGCCGTTGCCAGAACTGTACTGTTTCCCAGCATAGCTGTACAAAGCTACTAGCGTTGTACAAGGTAAGGCCATGATTTTCACCCAATGATTCATTGCCAGCGGAGCCGGAATGAAAAAAAGCGTGTTGAGCCAGCGCAAGGACGATCATCTTGACATCGTATTGGGCGCAGATAAAACCACCGCGCATGCCGATGCAGGCTGGGCCGCGGTCCGTTTCGAGCACTGCGCCCTGCCTGAACTGTGCCTTGACAGCATCGACCTGAGCAGCTCCTTGCTGGGTATGCCATTGCGCGCGCCGCTGCTGATCAGCTCGATGACCGGTGGCGCCGAGCGCGCCACACGCATCAACCGCCATCTGGCCGAGGCTGCGCAGGCGCTGGGGATTGCCATGGGTGTCGGCTCGCAGCGAGTCAGCCTGCGCAGCGCCGACGACCAGGGCCTGACCCGCGAGCTACGCCGGCTGGCCCCGGATATCCCGCTGCTGGCCAACCTTGGCGCGGCGCAACTGCGCGAAGCCGACGGCCTGGATCTGGCCCGACGCGCCGTCGATATGCTCGAAGCCAGCGCCTTGATCATCCACCTCAACCCGCTGCAGGAAGCAGTGCAGCCCGAAGGTGACCGCGACTGGCGCGGCGTGCTCGCGCAGATCTCGGCGCTGACTGCAGCGCTGCCGGTGCCAGTGATCATCAAAGAAGTCGGCGCCGGGATCTCGCCGAGCGTGGCCCGCGACCTGCTCGCGGCCGGCGTGCAGGTGATCGACGTGGCCGGCACCGGCGGCACCAGCTGGGCAGCGGTTGAAGCCGAGCGTGCCAGCACCCACGCCGATCGCGCTGTGGCCATGGCTTTCGCGGACTGGGGCATTCCGACGCCGCTGTGTCTGCAGACATTGCGCCGGTCCTTGCCCCATAGCGTGCTGATTGCCTCCGGCGGTATTCGTGACGGCATCGATGCGGCCAAGGCGATCCGCCTCGGCGCTAATCTCGTCGGTCAGGCAGCCGGCGTGTTGCAGGCCGCCACCGAGTCGACCGAGGCGGTGGTCGAGCACTTCGAGATCATCATTCGCCAGCTGCGCGTCGCGTGCTTCTGCACCGGCTCGCGTGACCTGGCAGCGCTGCGTCGGGCGCGCTTGCTGGCGGCCGGGCTGGACCTGTCATGAGTCACTTTGCGGTGGTCGCCCCGCCCTACCCCAGCCATTTCCAGGCCTTGCAGGCGCTGGCCGGGGAGCTGGTCGAGCGCGGCCACCGCGTGAGTTTTTTTCACCAACCTGCCGCGCAGCGCTGGCTCAGCGACCCACGCATCGGCTTTGTCGCGGTTGGCCACGGGCGGCTTGCCGACGACCATCTTGAACAGACCTTGCGCCTGGCCGCCATCCCCAGTGGGCCGATGCATCTGCGCCGTTTGATCGACCAGTTGGCGAGCACCGGCGCGATGCTCTGCGCCTGCCTGCCCGAGGCGCTCGCTGCGCAGCAGGTGGATGCCATGCTCTGTGACCAGATGGAGCCGGCCGGGGCGCTGGCGGCGGAAGTGGCGGGTATTCCCTGGATATCCATCGCGTGCGCGCTGCCGATCAACCGCGAACCCGGCATACCCTTGCCGGTGATGCCATTCGACTACGGCCAAAGCCGCTTCAAGCGGCGCCTGTACCGCGGCAGCACCGAGGTCTTCGACTGGTTGATGCAGCCACTGGGGCGCGTGCTGCGCCAAGCCTGCCGCGAACATGGCCTGGTCGAACGTGAGGGTTTGCATGACTGGCTGTCGCCGCTGGCGCAAATCAGCCAGACCGTGCCCAGCTTTGATTTCCCGCGCCAGGCGTTGCCGGCGCACTTTCATGCAGTTGGACCGCTGCGGGTGGCGGCGCAGCAGGACGCCGCCGACTTGCCCCTGGATCCGGCGCGGCCACTGGTGTTTGCCAGCCTGGGCACCTTGCAGGGCCATCGCTTCGAGTTGTTCAGCAAGATCAGCCAGGCCTGCCAGACGCTGGATGTGCAGCTGCTGATCGCCCACTGCGGCGGCCTTGATCACGCTCAGCAAGCGCAGTTGCGGCAACAGGGCGCTACTTTCGTGACCGACTTCGCACCCCAGCAATGGGCGGTGCGCCGCGCCGACGTGGTCATCAGCCATGGCGGCCTGAACACCGTGCTGGATGCCATCGCCGCGGCCACGCCGCTGTTGGTCATGCCGATTGCATTCGATCAGCCGGGCGTGGCGGCGCGGGTTGCCTATCATCGTCTGGGCGTGGCGCTGTCGCGACGGGCCAGTGTCAGCGCCATCCGCAGCGCCCTCGCCCACCTGCTGCGCGAACCGCTGCCCAGGCTGACTGCGCTGCAGCGCGAACTGGCCACAGCCGGTGGTGTGGCCAAGGCGGCGGACATCGTCGAGGCTGCACTGTGCAGTCAACAACCGATACTGGCAGAGAATTCACCATGCATTACGACCTGATCCTTGCCGGTGGCGGCCTGGCCAATGGCCTGATCGCCTGGCGCCTGAGCCAACTGCGGCCTGAGCTGAAACTGCTGTGCCTTGAGCGTGACGCCAGCCTGGGTGGCAACCATACCTGGTCGTTCCATGATGCCGACCTTACGCCCGCCCAGCAGCGTTGGCTGGAGCCGTTGGTGATCAAGCGCTGGCCGGCCTACCACGTGCACTTCCCGCACTTGTCGCGGCGGCTGGCCAGTGGCTATGCGAGCATCACCAGCGAGCGCTTTGCCGAGGTCATCACCCAGGCCTTGGGGCCGGCACTGCGTACCGGCTGCGAGATCACCTCGCTTGCGCCGGAGCAGGTCAACCTGGCCAGCGGCGAGGTGCTGCAGGCGCGGGTCACCATCGATGGCCGTGGCGCCGAGGCCAGCCCGCACCGGGTGCTTGGCCGCCAGGCGTTTCTAGGCCAGGTGCTGCGGCTTGAGCAGCCCCACGGCTTGCAAGCACCGATCCTGATGGATGCCCGAGTCGCCCAGGGCAACGGTTACCGCTTTGTCTACGTGTTGCCGTTCAGCGCCGATACCCTGCTGATCGAGGACACCCACTACGTCGACCACAGCCCGCCAGTTGCAGCGCTGTTGCGCAGCAATATCGATGACTATCTGCGTCAGCACGGTTGGCGGGTCGCCGAGTGCCTGCGCGAAGAACAAGGCGACTTGCCGATCACCCTGGCAGAAGACTTTCCGGCCTGGTGGGCGCAGCAGCACGGCCAGGTCTCATCCGGGCTACGCGCCGGGCTGTGCCACTGTACGACCGGTTATTCACTGCCGGAGGCGGTGCGCCTGGCCGACTGGCTGGCAACGCAGCCGTTTGACAGCAGTGCGCAACTGCACCGGGCGATGGGCACGTATCTAGCGCAGCGCTGGCGCGGCCAGGGCTTTTATCGGCTGCTCAATCGCATGCTGTTCCTGGCTGGCAGCGCGCAGCAGCGCTGGCAGGTCATGCAGCGCTTCTATCGCCTGCCGGAAGGCTTGATCGCACGTTTTTATGCAGGCCAAAGCTCTGCGGCTGATCGCCTGCGCATTCTTTCGGGCAAACCGCCAGTCCCCGTCGGCCAAGCGCTACGGGCGGCGTTGCGCCATTCTCCACAGCATTTCAAGGAGCAGTCATGACCCAAGGCAAAACCGCGCTGGTGATTGGTGCAGGCCTCGGCGGCCTGGCATTGGCCATTCGCCTGCAAGCGGCCGGGATTCACACCACGTTGCTGGAGCGTCGCGACTTGCCGGGCGGGCGTGCCTACGTCTACCACGACCAGGGCTATACCTTTGACGCCGGCCCGACGGTGATCACCGACCCGACCGCGATCGAAGCGCTGTTCGAGCTGGCCGGCAAGCCGATGGCCGATTACGTCGAGCTGCTGCCGGTCGCGCCGTTCTACCGGCTGTGCTGGGAAGACGGCACGCAGTTCGACTACAGCAACGATCAAGCCGAGCTCGAGCAGCAGATCCACGCCATGGAGCCGGCCGATGTCGCCGGCTATCAGAGCTTTTTGAAGTACTCCCGAGCAGTCCTCGAAGAGGGCTATATCAAGCTTGGTGCGGTGCCGTTCCTGACCTTCCGCGACATGCTCCATGCCGCCCCGCAACTGGCCCGTTTGCAGGCCTGGCGCAGTGTCTACAGCATGGTCGGACAGTACATCCGCAACCCGCAGTTGCGCCAGGTGTTCTCCTTCCATGCCCTGCTGGTGGGCGGCAATCCATTCGCCACTTCAGCCATCTACACCTTGATCCACGCCTTGGAGCGTGAGTGGGGCGTGTGGTTTGCCAAAGGCGGCACCGGCGCGCTGGTCGAGGGCATGGCGCGGCTGTTCACCGACCTCGGTGGCACCCTCGAACTGAACGCCGACGTGGTCAGCTTCGATACCCAGGGCGACCGCCTGATCGGTGCGCGCAGCCGCGACGGCCGCCACTGGACGGCCGATGCGATCGCCTCCAACGCCGACGTGGTGCATACCTACGCCGACCTGCTCGGCGCGCACCGGCGCGGTCAATCCGAAGCACGCCGGTTGAAAAGCAAGCGCTTCAGCAACTCGTTGTTCGTTGTGCATTTCGGCCTCAAGCGCCGGCAGCCGCAGCTGCGTCACCATACGGTTTGCTTCGGCCCGCGCTACCGTGAGCTGGTGCAGGAAATCTTCAACGGCCCCAACCTGCCGGAAGACTTCTCGCTGTATCTGCACTCGCCCTGCGCGACCGACCCGGACATGGCGCCGGACGGCTGCTCCAGCCATTACGTGCTCGCGCCAGTGCCGCACCTGGGCAACGCGCCAGTCGATTGGGCGGTCGAAGGCCCACGCTACCAGGAGAAAATCCTCGATTACCTCGAGCGCTACTACATCCCTGGGCTGCGCGAAGACCTGGTCACTTGCCGCAGCTTCACCCCGGTAGATTTTCGTGACGAGCTCAACGCCCACCTGGGCTCGGCGTTCTCGCTGGAGCCGGTGTTGACCCAAAGTGCCTGGTTCCGCCCGCATAATCGTGATGCGCAGGTGAGCAACCTCTACCTGGTCGGCGCCGGGACCCACCCAGGCGCTGGCGTTCCGGGCGTGATCGGCTCGGCCAAGGCCACCGCAGGCTTGATGCTCGAGGATCTGCAGCGATGAGTGGCGATGAGCAACTGCTCGCCCACGCCGAACACAGCATCGCCGTCGGCTCGAAAAGCTTCGCTGCGGCCTCGCGCCTGTTCGACCCGGTCACCCGCCGCAGCGCAGTGCTGTTGTACGCCTGGTGCCGCCACTGCGACGACGTGATCGACGGCCAGCAAGCCGGCCATCAGGCTAGCGTGCTGGAGACTGAGGAAGCCCGCCAGCGTTTGGCCGGCCTGTATCAGCAAACCGCAGCTGCCTGCGCCGATCAGCCGGTCACCGACCCCGCCTTTGCTGCACTGCGCGAAGTTGCCCGGCGCCATGGTGTACCGCAGGCAGAGGCGTTCGACCTGCTGGCGGGGTTTGAGCAGGACGTTGCCGGCCAGCGCTACCAGACGCTAGAGCAAACACTGGGTTATTGCTACCACGTGGCCGGCGTGGTCGGCCTGATGATGGCGCGGGTCATGGGCGTACGCGATGACGCCGTGCTCGATCGCGCCTGCGACCTTGGCCTGGCCATGCAACTGACCAATATTGCCCGGGATATCGTCGATGATGCCAAGGTTGGCCGCTGCTATCTGCCGCAAGTCTGGCTGGACGAGTTTGCGGTCACTGCCGAACAGCTTGCCGAACCACGCCACCGTACTGCCGTGGCGCGCATGGGCACACGTCTGGTGGAGCAGGCAGAGCCCTACTATGCCAGCGCCCAGGCCGGTTTGAGCGCCCTGCCCTGGCGTTCAGCATGGGCTGTGGCAACAGCGGGTTCGGTGTATCGGCGCATCGGCCTGAAGATTCTGGCGGCGGGTGATGCCGCCTGGGACGGGCGCCTTTCGACCAGCAAGGGGGAGAAACTCGCCGCCGTTGCCAGTGGCCTGTGGCAGGCTCTCAGCCGCGGCTGGCGTCGCTATCCGCCACGGGCGCTGCAGCTTTGGCAGCGTCCACTCGCTGCTCGCGCAACGGTCCACCATGACGCGCACGCAGCTGCGCCTTCAACTGCTCAATCGTAGGCGAGTAGAGAAAACCAAACGACACGCAGCCGTCCTTGCCCTGCACCGCATGGTGCATCAGGTGGGCCTGGTACAGGCGCTTGAGGTAGCCATGGCGCGGCACGATCCGCAGCGGCCAGCGCCGGTGCACCAGGCCGTCATGAGCGATGAAGTAGAGCAGGCCATAGCCGGTCATGCCGGCACCGATCCACTGCAGTGGATACCAGCCGGCAGTGCCCAACGCAATCAGGGTGATGGCCAGCCCGGCAAACACTACGGCGTACAGGTCGTTCTTTTCGAACACACCGTGGCGTGGCTCGTGATGCGAGCGGTGCCAGCCCCAGCCAAAGCCATGCATGATGTACTTGTGGGCCAGATAGGCAACGCCTTCCATGGCGGCAAGGGTGATCAGAAACGTCAGCAGACTGGTGAGCATGGCGCGGCATCTCCTGGCAATGCCTGTGAGCATACAACAAATGCCCCAGCGTATTGCAGCGGCATGCCGCCGCGCCAGCCGCCCGCTTACCAGGTCAGCACAGCCCCCAGGGCCATGGTATCGGTGTCCTCGTTTTGCGCATCGCCCTCGTGGCCATCGATCTCGAACTGGTTGTATTCGGCGACCAGTTTCAAGTTGGCATTGATTTCGCGAAACAGGGCAATGCCGCGGGTTTCATAGTCGGCGCCAGTGTTCACTGCACCGTTGCCGTCATCCTTGGTCTTGCCATACGACAGCGCCAGGCGGTTTTTGCCAAAGGTGTACGAGCCCTGCACCAGATAACCCTGGCTGTCGACCTCACGCAGGGTCGCCTCGCCAGCATTGTTGGTGAAGAACGGGTTGATGCCCTTGGCGCTGAAGCCCGAGCCTGTCAGCGAGAACGCACCCATCTTGGCTTGTACGCCGTAGCCAAGACCTTTGGAAGTCACCGAGTCGACGTTGCTGTCGGTGTTGTCGGAGGTCTGGTAACTGCCGTTGAGCCAGCTGTAGATCTTCGCGCCGCCCAGATCGAACTGGTAGGTGATCTCGCTCTCGGTGCGCGGATTCTCCTGATAGGCCTTGCCGACCGCGCTGTCGTCGTTGGTGTCGACCGGGTCCATGATCCCCACGGCCACGCGCAGGCCGTCCATTACCGGTGTGCGGTAGGTGATCTGCGAGGTCGGGAAAGGATAGGGATAGCCGCTGCCGATGTTGCCGAACGAGACCCCGCCGCCGTCAACCAGGCCAAGAGTGTCGCTGACCTGGCCGTAGCCAGTGAGCAGTTCATCGAGGAGGATGTTGGAGCGGGCAAACAAACCGAAGTCTTTGCCGATCAACACCTCGCCCCACTCCGGGTTGGCCACCGTGCCGTAGAACTGGCGGACATCGATGGCGGTGTCGGTGCCGTTGGTTTCACTGTCGTTGATGCTGACCCAGAACGAGGCACGTCCACCCAGCTTGAGATCGTCGATCTGGCGCGTCATGTTGAAACCAAGGGTATTGGGCAGAAAGCCCATTTTCACCCGTGACTGGCGCCGATCATATTGCTCGCCGGCGCGGTCGATATCGCTGTTGACGTAGAAGGCGTTGATGTAGCCGTCGGTGGAAAAGGTGGTCTGGTCCTTGTCGTAGAGCATGATCTCGGCCCCCGCCAATGGGGCCAAGGCCAGGCTGGCAAGGCCGCCAAGCAGCGGCAGGATACGACGGTGGGAGTTGTTATTGTTGTTGTGCATGACGCGCTCCGCAATCGGTTGGACAGGTGTCCAGGCGATTATCGAAAGCCCACGCACGCGGCCCTACGCTGCCTTGGCGGCGATTGGCCAGTTCCTTGGCCGGTGCCGAGCGGCTTGCACCTGCAAGCACTACGACCCGCTCCTTGGGGCGCACTCGGCTAAAGTGGCAGTAACTCACTCGCAAGGCGGGGTGCACAAAGCGGGTACATGGCACATTCATGCAGTCAGCTGCTGCAGATATGTCGATTGTGCAGGACATATTTGCATGGCAGGATCCTTTGATCCTCCAGTGCACTCCAGACTTCACTTGGAAAATCAATAACAAAGCAGGGAGATCGCGATGACCGCGCACGCTCGAATTTCATCCACCGATCATGTGCTGGCTGAAGTCCGCAATCAGATTGGCTACCTCACCTTGAATCGCCCGGCCGGGCTCAACGCGCTGACCCTGGACATGGTGCGCAGCCTGCAGCAGGCGCTCGACGCCTGGGCGGCCGACCCGCAGGTGCAGGCTGTGGTCCTGCGCGGTGAAGGGCCAAAAGGCTTCTGCGCCGGCGGTGATATCCGCTCGCTGTACGACAGCTTCAAAGCCGGCAGCAGCCTGCATGAAGAGTTCTTCGTCGAGGAATACGCCCTCGACCTGTGCATCCATCACTACCCCAAACCGACCCTGGTGTTGATGGACGGCTTCACGCTGGGCGGCGGCATGGGCCTGGCACAAGGCGCCGACCTGCGCGTGGTTACCGAGCGCAGCCGGCTGGGCATGCCGGAAACCGCCATCGGTTACTTCCCGGACGTCGGCGGCAGTTACTTCCTGTCGCGCGTGCCGGGCGAACTGGGCACCTACCTGGGCGTCAGCGGCTGCCAGATCCAGGCGGCCGATGCCTTGTATTGCGGCCTCGCCAACTGGTACCTGAGCAGCGACAAGCTCGCTCAGCTCGATCAGGCCCTGGACCAGCTCAGCTTCGGTCAGCATCCGCTCAAGGACCTGCAGGGAGCCCTGGCCCGCCTCGGCACCCAGGTACTGGCCGACGCGCCGCTGGCCAAGCTGCGCCCGGTGATCGACCACTACTTCGCCCAGGCCGACCTTGCCAGCATCATCGAACAACTGCGCACGGTGCGGATCGGCGACAGCCAGGCCTGGGCGCTGGCCACCGCCGACCTGCTGCAAAGCCGCTCGCCGCTGGCCATGGCCGTGACCCTGGAGATGCTCCGGCGCGGGCGCAAACTTGGCCTGGAGGCGTGCTTTGCCATGGAGCTGCACCTGGACCGGCAGTGGTTCGCCCATGGCGACATCATCGAGGGCGTGCGCGCCCTGATCATCGACAAAGACAAGCAGCCACGCTGGAACCCGCCGACCCTGGCAGAGCTAGCGCAGGCGCGGGTCGACCAATTCTTCGAAGGGCTGTGAGCCTGGGAGTACGCAGATGCAAGACCTGGAACTGAACGAAGAACAGATCATGATCCGCGACATGGCACGCGATTTTGCCCGCGGCGAAATCGCCCCGCATGCCCAGGCCTGGGAAAAAGCCGCCTGGATCGACGACGGTGTGGTGCGCAAGATGGGTGAGCTGGGCTTGCTTGGCATGGTCGTGCCGGAGCAGTTTGGCGGCAGTTTCACCGACTACGTGGCCTATGCCCTGGCGGTCGAGGAAATCTCGGCTGGCGACGGCGCGACCGGCGCCTTGATGAGCATTCACAACTCGGTAGGCTGCGGCCCGCTGCTGGCCTACGGCACGCCTGAACAACAGCAGCACTGGCTGCCACGCCTGGCCAGCGGCGAAGTGATTGGCTGCTTCTGCCTGACCGAACCGCAGGCCGGCTCCGAGGCGCACAACTTGCGCACCCGTGCGGAACTGATCGATGGCGAATGGGTGATCAACGGCAGCAAGCAGTTTGTCAGCAATGCCCGCCGCGCCGGTCTGGCGATCGTCTTTGCAGTGACTGACCCCGACTTGGGCAAAAAAGGCCTGTCGGCGTTTCTGGTACCGACCGACAACCCTGGCTTCAAGGTCGACCGCAGTGAACACAAGATGGGCATTCGCGCGTCCGACACCTGTGCCGTGAGCCTCGACAACTGCCGCATCCCCGCAGCCAACATGCTCGGCGAGCGTGGCAAGGGCCTGGCGATTGCACTGTCGAACCTGGAAGGCGGCCGCATCGGTATCGCCGCCCAGGCGCTGGGCATCGCCCGTGCGGCATTCGAAGCAGCACTGGTGTACTCGCGAGACCGCATCCAGTTCGGCAAGCCGATCAACGAGCACCAAAGCATCGCCAACCTGCTCGCCGACATGCAGGTCCAGGTCAATGCCACTCGCTTACTGATCCTGCACGCGGCGCGCCTGCGCAGTGCCGGCAAGCCGTGCCTATCAGAGGCTTCGCAGGCCAAGCTGTTCGCTTCGGAAATGGCTGAGCGGGTCTGCTCGATGGCGATTCAGGTGCACGGTGGTTACGGGTATCTGGAGGATTATCCGGTGGAGCGCTACTACCGCGATGCGCGGATTACCCAGATTTATGAAGGATCGAGCGAAATTCAACGGATGTTGATTGCGCGGGAGTTGAGGCACTACCCGCTGTAAGTGTGGTTGAGTGCGCCGGGGCTGCTTTGCAGCCCTTTCGCGACACAAGGCCGCTCACGCACCGCGTACACCCAGGCTAACGCGGTCCATGTAGGAGCGGCCTTGTGTCGCGAAAGGGGCGCAAAGCGCCCCCAGCATTGTATTGCCCAACTCGATCACTCGCTGACGTGCACGCTATCCAGATACGTGCGCACCGCCCACAACGCTTCCTGACTGAGGAAGTCGGCCATCTTTGGCATGTACACGCGGCCATCGCGCACCGCGCCGTTGCGCACCCGCTCGACAAACCACTCATCACCCACCGCGCCTTCATCGAGCATCCGCAGATCAGGGGCGATGCCACCGGACTTGGCCTCCAGGCCATGGCACGCGGCGCAGTTCTGGTTATAGGCCGACGCGCCAATCGACAGCGCCTTGTCATGATCCTTGCTGTTGCGGTAGGGGTTTTCGCTACGCCATTCACTGCCCAAGGGCTCCAGCCCATCGGTGTTGACCGCCGATGGCGTTACGTTGCCGTGGGCGAAGCTGCCACCGGCGGCGCACAGGCCAGCCAGCAACAGGGAAAGGTGCCAGGCGCTTTTAGGGGTTGTCATTGTTCTGCCCTCGACTGCTGAAGTTGCACGCTGCGCCTCTCGAACGGAGGCGGCCTGACCATCCTAGAAAGCCAGTGCCTGCGGCCACATGCTGCTTTGGGGGTCGCGCCCTTATCCCTTGGTAGTAGCGCTTGCGGCGCAGTGCCAAATCATGCCCGGACTGGGAAGATTTCCCGCAGTGACCGGGACTTTTTCCGTATCTCGATCAGCGGCGGCGTTCCAGGCTAACCAGGCACAACCTCACTGGGAACTCCACCATGACAACAAGAACATCACCCGTCCTGCTTTCGCCTCTTTCTGCCGCCCTGCTCCTGGCCAGCCTGGCCTGCGGCGGCGCTGCCCAGGCCAAGTCGGTTACCTGGGAAGATATCGCCGACGACCACAAGACCACCGGCAACGTGCTGCAATACGGCATGGGCACCAACGCCCAGCGCTGGAGCCCACTGGCGCTGGTGAATGACCAGAACGTATTCAAACTGACCCCGGCCTGGTCGTTTTCTTTCGGTGACGAAAAACAACGTGGCCAGGAATCCCAGGCGATCATCAACGATGGCGTGATCTACGTCACCGGCTCCTACTCGCGGGTATTTGCCCTCGACGCCAAGACCGGCAAGCGCCTGTGGACCTACAACCACCGCCTGCCGGACGACATTCGCCCCTGCTGTGACGTGGTCAACCGGGGCGCGGCCATCTACGGCGACAAGATCTTCTTCGGCACTCTCGATGCACGGGTGGTGGCGCTGAACAAGGACACCGGCAAGGTGGTCTGGAACAAGAAGTTCGGCGACCATAGCGCCGGCTACACCATGACCGGCGCGCCAACCCTGATCAAAGACCAGAAGAGCGGCAAGGTACTGCTGATTCACGGCAGCTCGGGCGATGAGTTCGGCGTGGTGGGTCAGCTGTATGCACGTGACCCGGACACCGGCGAAGAAGTCTGGATGCGACCGTTTGTCGAAGGGCACATGGGCCGCCTGAACGGCAAGGACAGCACCCCGACCGGCGACGTCAAAGCGCCGTCCTGGCCGGATGATCCAAGCTCGCCAACCGGCAAGGTCGAGGCCTGGAGCCACGGCGGCGGCGCCCCTTGGCAGAGCGCCAGCTTCGATGCCGAAACCAATACCATCATTGTCGGCGCCGGCAACCCTGGCCCGTGGAACACCTGGGCGCGCACCTCCAAGGACGGCAACCCGCACGACTACGACAGCCTGTACACCTCCGGCCAGGTCGGCGTCGACCCCACCACCGGTGAGGTCAAGTGGTTCTACCAGCACACGCCGAACGATGCCTGGGACTTCTCCGGCAACAACGAACTGGTCCTGTTCGATTACAAGGACAAGGACGGCAAGCAATTCAAAGCCACCGCACATGCTGACCGCAACGGCTTCTTCTACGTGGTCGACCGCACCAACGGCAAGTTGAAGAACGCCTTCCCGTTCGCCGACAACATCACCTGGGCCAGCCACATCGACCTCAAGACTGGACGCCCGGTTGAAAACGAAGGGCAGCGTCCGGCCAAGCCTGAGCCAGGCCAGACCAAGGGCAAGCCAGTCGAAGTTTCGCCGCCGTTCCTCGGTGGCAAGAACTGGAACCCGATGGCATACAGCCAGGACACCGGGCTGTTCTACGTGCCGGCCAACCAGTGGAAAGAGGAATACTGGACCGAAGAGGTCAACTACAAGAAGGGCTCGGCGTACCTGGGCATGGGCTTCCGCATCAAACGCATGTATGACGACCACGTCGGCACCCTGCGCGCGATGGACCCGACCACCGGCAAGATGGTCTGGGAGCACAAGGAGCGCCTGCCGCTCTGGGCTGGCGTGCTGGCAACCAAAGGCAACCTGGTGTTCACCGGTACCGGCGACGGTTACTTCAAGGCGTTCAACGCCAAGACCGGCGAGGAGCTTTGGAAATTCCAGACCGGCAGCGGCATCGTCTCGCCGCCGATCACCTGGGACCAGGACGGTGAGCAGTACATCGGCGTAACCGTCGGCTACGGTGGCGCGGTACCGCTGTGGGGTGGCGACATGGCCGAGCTGACCAAACCTGTGGCACAGGGTGGCTCGTTCTGGGTATTCAAGATCCCGGCCTGGGACAGCAAGAGCAAGACAGCCCAGCGCTGAGTTGCCTGGCTGCGGCCCCACCAGCGCCTCGTGCGCTGGTTGTGGCTGCGGCCAAGCGCCGTGAACGAGGGCCTCGCCCTCCTCTGAGGAGCCACCATGAACTACCTTCCCTTCGCGTTGATTCTGGCGCTCAGCCCGGTTGTTGCCGATGAACTGGGCGATGCCCCACTTACCATCAATGGCTGCGTGATCGCCGCCGAAAGCAAGTGCGCCAACGCCAACCTGCGCGGCGCCGATCTGAGCAATCAGGACCTGCGCAAGATCGACCTGTCTGGCGCCGACCTGCGCGAGGCCAACCTGCGCCATACCCGGCTGGATCTGGCCAACCTGGAAAAAGCCGACCTGCGCGGCGCCAACCTGACCCGTGCCAGCCTGCAGCAAAGCAACCTGCGTCTGGCGCAACTGCAGAACGCAACACTGGTCGCAGTGCAGGCCTGGGGCATGTACGGGCAAGGCGCCAATTTTGAAAATGCCGATTTGTCGGCGGCCTATCTGGAATTCGCACGCCTGTCCGGGGCCAAACTGCACGGCGCCAAGCTGCATGCGGCTGACCTTGAGATGACCTGGCTGAGCAAAGCCGACTTGAAGGGCGCAAGCCTGGCCGATGCCAATCTGCAGGAAGCCAAGCTTGGCGAAAGCAATCTGGAAAATGCTGACCTGCGCGGCACCCGTCAGCACTATGCGAATTTCCAGGACAGCAACATGGAAGGCTGCAAAGGCTGCCCGCAGACCTGGAAGTAATCCGGTCTGTTCAGGCGACCGCTTTGAGCAACCCTGCCTGCAGTGCCAGGTGGACCAGCTCCGCTTGGCTGCTGACGCGCAACTTGCTCTTGAGCAGGGTCAGGTGATTGGACACGGTCTTGCTGCTGATACACAGCTGGGTGGCAATACTGCGCAACGCCGTGCCCTTGGCCAGCAGCAGGAAAATCTCGGCCTCGCGCGGCGTCAGGCCATGCAGGCAGTCGGTCTCAGCCTGCGCGGGCTGACAGGCCAACGCGGTCGCCAAGCCCTGCTCGATATAGGCATGTCCGCTAAGGGCCTTGCGCACCGCCTCGACCAGTACCTCAGGGGTGATCTGCTTGGACAGAAAGCCGCAAGCCCCAGCCGCCAATGCCTGACGCACCAGGCTCAGTTGCGCATGTTCACTGAGAAACAGCACGCGTAGCTGTGGCAAACGCTGGCGCAGACGGCGGGTGGTTTCCAGGCCACTGATGCCCGGCAGGTCGAAATCCATGATCACCAGCCCCGGCACCTGCGCCTGCACCATGGCCAGCGCCTGCTCGCCATCGCTGGCCTGCAGCAAGGGCATCTGCGGCAACGCCTGGGCCAGGGTCGCGGTAATGCCGGCGCGCAGCAACGGGTGGTCGTCTACCAGCAAAATGGCCATGCCTTGTGCCTCCTGTACAGTGCAGGCCTCCATGCTAGAAGCCCTGCCGCTGCCCAGACCTACTACTTTGGTACTGCTTCGCATGGCGATGGTCGCATTCACAAAGCCTTGCTACCGGCTCTTAATAGCGGCATAACGAGGGCTGCTGCCAAGCAAACTGCCCCTGCGTGCGAGCACACATACAACAATAAGGTGCACAGCCATGTACAAGATTCTTATCGCCGACGATCACCCATTGTTCCGCGAGGCCATGCACAACGTGATTGCCGATGGATTTCCAGGCAGCGAGGTGATGGAAACCGCCGACCTCGACAGCGCTTTGGCGATGACCTGCGAAAACGACGACCTCGACTTGATCCTGCTCGACCTGAACATGCCCGGCATGCACGGTCTGGGCGGTTTGATGAACCTGCGCAACGAGGCGCCGACCATTCCGGTGGTAATCGTCTCGGCCGAGCAGGACAAGCAGGTGGTGCTCCAGGCCATTACCTATGGCGCGGTCGGCTTCATCACCAAGTCCTCACCGCGGGCGCAGATGACCGACGCCATCGAGCAGATTCTCAACGGCAACGTCTACTTGCCACCGGACATCATTCGCACGCAGAAGCCCGGCGCCCGCCGTGCGGTCAGCGAAGCGCAGAGCTTCGCCCCGGAGCTGCTGCAGGCGCTGACCCGCAAGCAACTGCTGGTACTTGAGCGGATGACCAAGGGCGAATCGAACAAGCAGATTGCCTACCACCTGGACATTGCCGAGACCACGGTCAAGGCTCACGTATCGGCGATCCTGCGCAAGCTCAATGTGCACAACCGGGTGCAGGCGATCCTCAGCGCCGGCGATATCGACTTCACCGCCTACCTGCGGCGCTGAGGAAAAAAAGCGCATTCAGCCATTGAATGCGCCGTTGCAAGTGCAGTAAGCTCGGACTTAATTACTGGAGTACAACATGACCCACAGCCACCACCACACTGCCACCTGCACCGCACGCACTGCGCGCCGGCTGCTGGCTGTCGTGCCTGGTTCGGTCGTCTCCACCGTTTATTTTGGGTATTGGTTTAGCCACTAGGCGCCGCTGATACCCACCGGCGCCCACTCTTCGAGGGGCCGCCGAACATGAGAATACTCAACCCCCGGTCGGCTTCCCGACCGGGGGTTTTGCATTTCCAGACCTTTGAAAAACACCAAACATATCGAGGATTTCAACATGAACTACCGCACTTCCTACCGCGCAGCCACCTATACCTGGCGATTTAGCCAATCCCGTTCGGGCCAGCCTGCCGCCTCCGTTCGGTCGATTTCCGGTGGCGATGCCGCACAAGAACCGCATTTGACGATTTGTCGAACACCTCGATAGGGCCGACCACGCGGGCCTGAACCCGCTGTCCGCCCAGGGAAACAGAACTATGCAAGCCGCTACCCTCGCCCTGCCCCTGACCCAACCTGTTGCTGCCAATTCCGCTGTCAGCCAACGTCTGCCCAGCCCGCACCTGCTCAAGCAGCAAATGCCACTCACGCCTGAACTTGCCCAGCAAGTGGAGCAGCACCGCCAGGCCATCCGCGCCATTCTCGAAGGCCGTGACTCGCGCCTGCTGGTGATTGTCGGCCCGTGTTCGATTCATGACCCACGCTCAGCGCTGGAATACGCCGACCGCCTCGCTGCACTCAGCCGTAAGGTCGAGGACAAGCTGCTGCTGGTGATACGCGCCTACGTCGAAAAGCCGCGTACTACAGTCGGCTGGAAGGGCCTGGCCTACGACCCGCATCTGGATGGCAGCGACGACATGCACGCCGGTATCGCCCTGTCCCGTGGTTTGATGCTGAGCATGCTTGAACGCGGCTTGCCGATCGCCACCGAATTGCTCCAGCCGATGGCTGCCGGCTACTTCGATGACCTGCTCAGTTGGGCAGCGATTGGTGCACGCACCACCGAGTCGCAGATTCACCGCGAGATGGTCAGCGGTCTGCGGCTGCCGGTGGGGTTCAAGAACGGCACCGACGGCGGCATCACGGTTGCGACCGATGCCATGCGCAGCGCCGCCCATCCGCATCGGCACTTTGGCATGGACGCTCAGGGTCATCCGGCGATCATCGAAACGCTGGGCAACGCAGACACCCACCTGGTCCTGCGCGGCGGCCATGATGGGCCTAACTACGATGCGCAGAGCATAGCTCGTGCGCGACAGAGCCTGGCCAAGGCGGGGCTCGCTGCGCGCATCTTGGTCGACTGCAGCCATGCCAACAGCGGCAAGGACCCAGCTCGGCAGCCAGCCGTGTTCGACGATGTGCTGGCACAGCGGCTGGCGGGGGATCAATCGGTGGTTGGCATGATGCTTGAGGGGCATCTGTACGATGGCTGCCAGGCCCTCGGCAAAGGCGACCTCGCCTACGGGGTATCGATCACCGACGGATGCCTTGGCTGGGAGGCCAGCGAGCGACTGTTGCAACGCTGCGCCATGCGCCTGCGTCAGTAGTACCCGGCGCAGACACGGCGCGCAGCAGCGGCACTTGCGGCGCCCTGCAAACGGTGTTGGCTGTCAGCGACAACAACCATGGCAGACAACCGCGTGTGGTTTGCGCTAGGCTTGCGGACTCATTCAAAAGGAGCATTTCCCATGGCCAAAGCCACCGCCCGCCACATCCTGGTCAGCAGCGAAGACAAGTGCAACGAGCTCAAAGCGCAGATCCAGGGCGGCGCCGATTTCGCTGAAGTCGCCAAGGCCAACTCCAGCTGCCCATCCAGCCGCCAAGGCGGTGATCTGGGTTCGTTTGGCCCAGGCCAGATGGTCAAGGAGTTCGACACCGTGGTCTTCAGCGCGCCGCTGAATGAAGTTCAAGGTCCGGTCAAGACCCAGTTCGGCTACCACCTGCTGGAAGTGACCAGCCGTCAGGACTGATCCAGTCCTGCCTGCCCGCCTCTGCAGTTTCGCTGCGGCGCCGGGCATGGCTTGCGATGGCGACCGACCTGGCGCACGCCAGGGAGGCGCTGTCGCGCGTATTGGGCGCTTTTGTCGTGTGGCGACAGTGCTGCTTGCCGGTTGCCTTGTTACCTTCGCCCAGGCGGAGCCCAGGCACGCCCTTACGGTCTATGACGAAGCACCACGCTACCCCGCCACCTTCCAGCATTTCGACTACGTCAACCCTCACGCCCCCAAAGGCGGCAGCCTGCGCCGCTCGGCGATGGAGATTGGCCAGTTCGACCATGTCCTGCCCTACATCGACCAAGGCACCGGCGTCAGCGAAGTCGACGGTTGGTTGTATGCGCCACTGGCAGTACGTTCGTTCGACGAGCCCTACACGGTCTACGGCCTGATTGCTCGGCGCATGGAACGCGGGCCGGACGACGCCTGGTTGCGCTTCGAGATCGATCCCCGCGCGACGTTCGCCGACGGCAAACCCGTCCGCGCAGAAGACGTGCGCTTTACCTATGAGCTGTTGTTAAGCAAAGGCAGCCTGAAGTTTCGCACGCAGTTTGCCGAGGTTGCGGCGGTTGTCATAGAGGGCCCGCGCACTGTCCGCTTCGACTTCAAACAACCCCATGGGCGCACCTTGGCGCTGGATCTGGCCACCCTGCCGGTACTGCCTGAGCACGACTGGCAGCAGCGCGACTTCGCCACGGGTGCGGGCTTCGGCAAACCGCTGGGCAGCGGCCCGTACCGCATCGGCAAGATCGACAATGGCCGCAGCATCACCTTCGAGCGCGACCCGAACTGGTGGGCGATGGACCTGCCGGTCAACCGTGGCCGCTACAATTTCGAACGCATGCGCATCGAGTTCTTTGGCGATACCGAGGTTGCCCGGCAGGTGCTGCGTGGTGGCGGTTTTGACTATAACCGCGAGTTCTCGGCCACCGCCTACACCCTCGGTTACAACGGCGCGCAGCTGGACGACGGTCGTTTGCAGCGCGCCCACCTGGGCCCAGCCAAGCCGCAGGTGGCCCAGGGTTTTGTATTCAACCTCGACCAGTCGATGTTCAAGGATCGCCGCACACGCCAGGCGCTGGCCATGCTCTGGGATTTCGAGTGGAGCAACCGGCAGATGATGCGCGGCATGTACATCCGCCAGCAGAGCATCTTCGCCAACACCCCGCTGGCTGCCCGTGCGTTGCCGGACGCGCAAGAGTTGAAGTTGCTTGAGCCGCTACGCGGTCGCGTGCCGGACGAGGTCTTTACGCAGGTGTTCACCGCGCCGGTGACCGATGCTTCAGGGATCGTCCGCCAGCAACAACTTCAGGCACTGGCACTGCTACAAGCTGCCGGCTGGCGGCCGCTTGGTGACCGCCTGGTCAACGCCGAGGGCCAGCCGTGCGAGTTCACCTTTCTCAACGGCCAGGCAGGGCTTGAGCGCATGCTGCTGCCGTGGAAGCGCAACCTGGCGCAGATCGGCGTCACCTTGAACATTCGCAACGTCGACTCGGCGCAATACGTCAACCGGCTGATGGCGCGCGACTACGACATGATCGTCACCGGCTATCCGGTGACCCTCTCGCCCGGCAGCGAACTGTTTAACTACTTCGGCTCGGCGGCCGCCAACGATCCAGGTTCGAACAACCTGATGGTGCTCAAGGACCCCGCCGTGGATAGCCTGCTGGCTGGGCTGATACAGGCCGACAGCCAGGCCAGCATGCGCCGTTACGCGCATGCACTGGACCGGGTGATGCAATGGAATTACTACTGGATCCCCAACTACTACCCGCCCGGCAGCTCCACGGTATGGTGGAACCGCTTTGGCCGACCCAAGGTCCAGGCCGCCTATGATGAAGGCCTGGACAGCTGGTGGGAGGTCAGCCCGACCGCACTGACCAATGAGCAGATGGCCAAACGGCTGAAGGCTTCGCCATGACCGCTTATATCCTGCGCCGCTTGCTGCTGATCATCCCAACCCTGCTGGCCATTCTGCTGGTCAACTTCGCCATCGTTCAGGCCGCGCCTGGCGGGCCGGTCGAACAGGCGGTAGCGCGCTTGCAGGGTCTCGGCGGTGGCAGTACGCCAGGCGCCGGCAGCGAAGTGGTTCATGCACAGTCCCGGGCCACCCGTGGCCTGGACCCGAAACTGATCGAGGAGATCAAGCGCCAATACGGCTTCGACAAGACTGCCCCCGAGCGGCTTTGGCTGATGCTGGGTCAGTACGCCCGGCTGGATTTTGGCAACAGTTTCTTTCGCGGGGCAAAGGTTACCGACCTGATCGTGGAGAAGCTGCCGGTGACCTTGTCGCTGGGCTTCTGGGCGACCTTGATCACTTACCTGGTGTCGATCCCCCTGGGCATCCGTAAGGCCGTGCGCCACGGTAGCCGCTTCGATGCCTGGAGCAGCGCGCTGATCGTGATCGGCTACGCCCTGCCCTCATTCTTGTTCGCCCTGCTGTTGATCGTGATGTTTGCCGGTGGCACCTCGTTGAACTGGTTCCCGGTGCGCGGGCTGGTTTCCGAGGACTTCGATCAGTTGAGTGTGCTGGGCAAGGTCGCCGACTACTTCTGGCATCTGGTATTGCCTGTAGGCGCCTTGGTAATCGGCGGTTTCGCCACGCTTACCCTGCTGACCAAGAATGCGTTTCTCGAAGAAATCTCTCGTCAATACGTGGTGACTGCTCGCGCCAAAGGCCTGAGCGAGCGGCGGGTGCTCTACGGGCATGTGCTGCGCAATGCCATGTTGCTGGTAGTGGCCGGCATACCCCAGGCGCTGATCACGGTGTTTTTCGCCGGATCCCTGCTGATCGAAGTGATCTTCTCGCTCGATGGCCTGGGCCGCATGAGTTATGAAGCAGCGGTTTCGCGCGATTATCCGGTGGTGTTCGGCACGCTGTTCATCTTCACCCTGGCCGGGCTGCTGATTCGCCTGATCGGTGACCTCTGCTACACCGTACTGGACCCGCGGATCGACTTCGACGGGAGGGCGCACTGATGCTCTCGCCCGTCACCCTGCGCCGCCTGCAACGCTTTCGCCGCAACCGCCGCGGCTGGATTGCCCTGTGGCTGTTTGCCGGCCTGCTGGTGCTGACCCTGGGCGCCGAACTGGTCGCCAACGACAAGCCGCTGCTGCTCGGCTACAAGGGCGAGTTGTATGTACCGGCCCTCAAACGCTACACCGAGCAGCAGTTTGGCGGCCAGTTACCGTTCCAGCCCGACTATCGCAGTCAATATGTGCGCCAGCTGATCGGGGATCAGGGCGGCTGGATGCTGTTTGCGCCGATCCCGTTCAGTGCCGACACCCCCAACTACGATCTGCAGGTACCCACCCCCAGCCCACCCTCCGCGAGCAATTGGCTGGGTACCGATGATCAAGGCCGGGACGTGCTGGCTCGGGTGCTGTACGGCACGCGCGTGTCACTGCTGTTCGCGTTCGCCTTGACCGCCATCAGCGTCCTGATTGGCATATCTGCCGGCGCTTTGCAGGGCTATTACGGCGGCTGGGTCGACTTGCTTGGCCAGCGCCTGCTGGAAGTCTGGTCCGGCCTGCCGGTGCTGTACCTGTTGATCATTCTCAGCGGTTTCGTCGAGCCGGATTTCTGGTGGTTGCTGGGGATCATGGCGCTGTTTTCCTGGCTGGCGCTGGTCGACGTGGTGCGTGCCGAGTTTCTCCGCGGGCGCAACCTTGAATACGTCAAGGCGGCACGTGCGCTTGGCCTGACGGACATGCAGGTGATGCTGCGCCATGTTCTGCCCAATGCCATGAATGCGACCCTGACCTACGTCCCATTCATGCTCACCGGGGCGATCACCACCCTGACGGCTCTGGACTTCCTCGGTTTCGGCATGCCCGCCGGCAGCGCGTCGCTGGGTGAACTGGTGACCCAGGGCAAGCAGCATCTGCAAGCGCCATGGTTGGGCTTTACCGCATTTTTTGCCTTGGCGTTGATCCTGTCGTTGCTGGTGTTCATCGGCGATGCGCTGCGCGAGGCATTCGATCCGCGTGCTTAAGCGCGGCACAACTGCCCGCGCCGCGAATCGATTGAACTCTGGACTGCTCCGCCCTCTCCCACTCTAGAGACTTGTCGATTGTCCTGGAGCCATCATGGAGAAGCCCCTGCAGGCGTGCCTGCGTACGGAAACTGCTGGCCAGCCGCAACATCAGTTACTCCCACTGCTGCAGGCATTCGCCGAGCGACCGCTACAGGTGAATGTGGACACTCAACTGCCCGAGCTGATGCACACACTGCAAGCGGCACAGCTCGACCAACTGCCATTGCCCGGCCATGGCCAGACGCTTCAACGTTGGCGGATGCTGGCGCAGATTGGCGGCTGCGATCTGACCCTGGCCAAACTTTACGAAGGCCATACCGATGCCCTGGCGATTTTGGCCGAATGCGGTGCTGCGCGGCTTGCTGGCAATGGCATATGGGCGGTGTGGGCTGCAGAGCCACCGGATGCCCGCACGCTGATCAATTCGCGCAGCGGCGAGCAGCTGCGCCTCGCGGGCCGCAAAGCCTGGTGCTCCGGCGCGCTGCAGGTCGACCATGCCCTGATCACTGCCTGGGCCGACGATGACCAGCCGCAACTGGTAGCCGTTGATCTGCGCCAGCCTGGCCTGCGGATTGAGCTGGAAAAGTGGCAGGCGCTCGGCATGGCTGCCACAGCCAGCGCCGACATCGTCTTCGACGGAGCGATGGGCGTTGCCGTCGGCGAGCCTGGGCAGTACCTCGCTCGCCCTGGCTTCTGGCAGGGCGGTGGCGGCATTGCCGCTTGTTGGTATGGCGCCGCCGAAGCGCTCGGGGAGTATCTACATCAGCAGCGGAGCAAGACACGCCCGGACCCCCACGGTGACGCCCACCTCGGCGCCGTTGACGGGGCGTTGTCCGCCGCAAGGGCCGGGCTGCACGAGTGCGCCGCCTGGATTGATCAACATCCGCAGGCAGACGCCAGTTTGCCGGTGCGCCGCGTACGTGCCCAGGTCGAACAGGCAGCAGAGTGCGTTATTCATCATGTGGGCCGCGCCCTTGGTGCGACGCCGTTCTGCCGTGATAGCCACTTCGCCCGGCTCAGCGCCGACTTACCCGTTTACCTGCGCCAGAGCCACGCCGAGCGGGACCTGGCAACCCTTGGACAACAGCTGGCACAACAGCCAGCAGGAGCCTGGCAGCTATGACCAAGAACTTGATCCAGGCGAGCACCGGCACCGCTTGGGCAGACTGGCAGCATTCTGCGCACCTGGCCCGCAGCAAGTGGATCGACGCTAACACGCTGTGCCCGCCCGGTCGCCGGCTGGTGCTACTGGCACCGCACCCAGACGACGAAATCCTCATGGCCGGCGGGCTACTGGCCGGCTTCCAAGGCCGTGAGGAGGATCTGGTGCTGGTATCGGTAACCGATGGCGAGGGCAGCCACCCGGATTCTGCCCAGTGGAGCGAGCACCGGCTGCGCCGGCAGCGGCCGCTTGAAAGCCGCCACGCCTTGCAGCAGCTGGATCTGGACCTGAACAAACTGGACTGGCGCCGGCTGAGTCTGAAAGACGGTGCCGTGCGCCGCGACGAGGCATTTCTGGTCAACCATCTCAATCAATTGCTCAAGCCGGATGACCTGCTCATGGCCACCTGGCGCAACGACGGCCACTGCGACCACGAAGCCGTAGGCCGCGCCGCCGCGCAGGCGGCTCAGGCGCGCAGCGCGCAATTGGCTGAGGTGCCGGTATGGGCCTGGCACTGGGCTGAACCGGATGATCCACGCCTACCATGGTCACGCGCGCACCGCTACCCGCTCGACGACTTGCGCCAAACCCGCAAGCGCAAAGCCATCGGCGCCCATTCAAGCCAACTGGAGGCCGATGACAGCCAGCCGCCGGTGCTGCCGCAACATTTGCTCGACTGCCTGCTGCAACCTTTCGAACTGGTGTTTCTATGAGTGTTGATTCGCAGTATTTCGCCGACCTGTACGCCGGTAATGATGACCCATGGGCATTCCGCAGCCGCTGGTATGAACGGCGCAAGCGCGAGCTGCTGGTCGCCAGCCTGCCGCGCCAGCGCTATGAGCGCGCATTTGAACCTGCCTGCGCCAACGGCGAACTGAGTGTGCTGCTGGCTGAGCGTTGCGCGGAGCTGGTATGCCAGGACCTTGATCCGACCGCCGTAGAGTTGGCCCGCCAGCGCACAGCCGGTATGGAGCATGTCAGCGTCGAGCGCGGGCGCTTGCCGGGTGACTGGCCAGCTGAGCGTTTCGATCTTATTGTCCTGAGCGAGGTTGGCTACTACCTGGACCCTACCGACTGGTTGCAGGTGCTTGAACAAGCGGTAGCCAGCCTGGACGATGACGGTGGCCTGGTCCTTTGCCACTGGCTTCACCCGATCGCCGGATGCCCGCAGAACGGCCGCCAGGTGCATGCGATGCTCGCCAGACATTTACCGTTGTACGCCCAGTTTCGCCATGAAGAGGCTGACTTCCTGCTCGAGTACTGGTCGTGTCAGCCCCGCGTGGTCGATGTCGACGAGAGGTGCGCATGATTGCCGTGATCATCCCCGCCCATAACGAGGCACGCCGCCTTGGCCGCTGCCTGAAGTCAGTCAATGCCGCCGCCGCGCTGGCACGCGAGGCCGGGCATCAGGTAGAAGTACTGGTGGTGCTGGATCGCTGCACGGACAGCAGCGCAGCCATTGCCCGCCGTCATCAGGTGGAGACGCTGAGCGTCAACGCGGGCAGTGTCGGTGCCGCGCGCCAGGCGGGCGCGGCACTGATGCTGGAGCGCGGCGCAACCTGGTTGGCGTGCACTGACGCCGACAGCTGCGTGCCCGGCCACTGGCTGTTGTCGCAACTGGCCTGCGAAGCGCAGGCAGTTTGCGGCACGGTGCATATCGAGCGCTGGCAGCCGTGGCAGACGGCAGCGCTGCGCAAGTTGTACCTCAGCCGCTATGAAGCTCGTGAGGGCCACCGGCATATTCATGGGGCCAACCTTGGCATCTGCGCCAGAGCCTATACCCTGGCTGGCGGCTTTGCTCCGCTGGCCGCCCATGAAGACGTGCACCTGGTGCGGGCGCTTGAGGCTCAAGGCGCACAGATAGTCTGGACCGCCAGGCACAGCGTAGCCACCAGCAGCCGCCGTGACAGCCGTGCACGCGAGGGTTTTGGCGATTATCTAGCTGGGCTGGAAACCGTAACAGGCTAGTGCGGGGCAGGCATCTGCAGAGACAGAAGTGCTACCCTCAAGTTCCTCGCCGAGGCGCTGCCCACAAGCGCCAGCACTCCAGGAGCTTTGCATGTCTCTACAAGGTAAAACTGCACTGGTCACCGGTTCAACCAGCGGCATCGGCCTGGGTATAGCCAAGGTGCTGGCCGGCGCGGGTGCCAATATCGTTCTCAACGGTTTTGGCGATGCAAGCGCTGCCCTTGCCGAAATCAATCAACACGGCGTGCAAGTCGCCCATCATCCGGCTGACCTCTCTGACATCGCCCAGCTCGAAGAGCTGTTCGCGTTTGCCGAGCGCTTTGGCGGCGTCGATATTCTCGTCAACAATGCCGGTATCCAGCATGTCGCCCCGGTCGAGCAGTTCCCCGCCGAGAGCTGGGACAAGATCATCGCCTTGAACCTCTCCGCAGTGTTCCACGGCACCCGCCTGGTGTTGCCGGGCATGCGTGAGCGCAACTGGGGGCGGATCATCAATATCGCCTCGGTGCATGGCCTGGTGGGCTCGGTCGGCAAATCGGCCTACGTGGCAGCCAAGCACGGGGTGATCGGCCTGACCAAGGTGGTTGGCCTGGAAACCGCCGCCAGCAACGTCACCTGCAATGCCATCTGCCCAGGCTTCGTGCTCACCCCGCTGGTGCAAAAGCAGATTGACGATCGCATCGCGGCAGGTGTCGATCTGACGCAGGCACAGCACGATCTGCTGGCCGAGAAGCAGCCCTCAGGCGCGTTCGTCACCCCTGCGCATCTGGGTGAGCTGGTGGTGTTCCTGTGCAGCGAGGCCGGCAGCCAGGTCCGTGGCGCTGCGTGGAACGTGGATGGCGGCTGGCTCGCCCAGTAACCGTCGAGCGGCCAGCCGTGCGCGCCGCGATCAGGCATAATGGCCGCCTTTTTTTCCCGGTACGCAGGTGTCCCATGAAAGCTCAAGCCCGCCATATTCTGGTCAAGACCGCCGCTGAAGCCGAGCAGCTCAAGCAGCGTATCGCCAAGGGCGAGGCGTTTGACGTGCTGGCCAAGAAGTTCTCAACCTGCCCCTCTGCCAAGCGTGGCGGCGACCTGGGCGAAGTGCGCCCCGGGCAGATGGTCGGCGCAATTGACCAGGTGATCTTCAAGAAAGCCGTGCGCGAAATCCACGGCCCGATCAAATCCAAGTTTGGTTATCACCTGGTCCAGGTGGTGTACCGCGACTGATACTGATGGCGCCTTGCCACCCATCAGTTTTGCCAGTTGCCAGCACAGGATGCGACCTCTGAAACTCGCCCAAGTCGAGGACATCGGAGGTCTGTATGATTCGCCCAACCACGCTTTGCTTCATAGTTAGCTTACCGCTGCTGAGCACTGCTCATGTTCAGGCCGCCTGTAGCTTCACTCCAGGCCCTGGTAACGACGCGCATGTCTGCGACAGTGGCAGCGCGCCCTCGTTGACGGACAATGCGGGCGACAACAGCCTGTCCTTCCCCGCTGGCGGTAATGGGGTGATCACCGGCAATGTCTCCTTTGGCGATGGCAAGGACGCGCTCACCATGGCCTCAGGTGAAATCGGCGGCAACGTTGATCAGGGGGGTGGCATCGACGATTTCACCATGAGCGGCGGCATCATCCGCGGCAACCTCAATCAAGGCGATGGCCTGGACACCTTCAGCATGACCGGCGGGCATATCGTCGGCACTTTTCTCAGCGGCGACTACGCGCAAATGACCGCAGGACGGATCGGCAACGTCAACATGTTGCTCGACAAGAATGTGTTCATCATGCGCGGCGGTACCATCGATCGTAATATCAGCACCGCTTTCGACACCGATCTGGTGGAGATTTTTGCGGGCGACGTGGGCGGTAACATCAGTGTCAGCGGTGGCGATGACCAGGTGTTGATCCATGGTGGGCGCGTGGGTGGCAACATTCTGCTCAGTTTTGGCAACGATCGCTTTGTCTGGGACGGCGGCACTATCGGTGGCCGAGTGGACCTCGGCGCCGATGATGACACAGCCCTGCTCAAGAACCTGGACACTCAGGCGCTGCGCACCGCCATCAACGGCGGCGTAGGCGAGGACACACTGACCTTCGAGGCCAGTCAGCCCACGGGTGGCGCACTCTATAGCCAATTCGAAAAAATCATACTGAAAGATGCGAGCCGGCTGACACTCAATGACTCGCTGGTACTGGGCGACGCCAACAGTGGCACGGGTGTGCTGACCGTCGCCCCCAGCAGCAGCGTGATCTCCCGCCAAGGCAGTGTCAGCCCTTTTGCTCCTGGCCAGAACGCGTCCCTGATCAACGCTGGCACACTTGACCTAGGCAGCGGCGGCGACGCTCAAGGACGCCTGCAGGTGCTGGGCAATTATCAGGGTGACAATGGCATTTTGCGCATCAACAGTGTGCTCGCGGGTGACGGCGCCGCCTCTGACCGGCTGGTCGTCAGCCAGGGCACGCTGAGCGGCAGCACTGCCTTGCAGGTGACCAACCTCGCTGGTTCAGGCGCTTCGACCTCGCATAATGGCATTCAAGTGGTCGAAGCGCGCGAGGGTGCTACCAGCAGCAACACCGCGTTCGTGCAAAGCCAGGTGCTCTCGGCGGGCGCCTATGACTATCGACTGTTCAAAGGGGGTGTGACAGCGGGCAGCGAGAACAGCTGGTACCTGCGCTCGAGCCTTGTCGCCGCACCTGAGGCGCCACCAGGCGAAGTGGCAATAGCTGCGCCGGTCACGGCCGTTGCACCCGGCCAGGCCGCGCTGCCGACCGTCCAGCCAGGCCAAGATATCCCGCTGTATCGCCCCGAGGTCGCGCTGTACGCTGCCGCGCCACGCGCCGCAGGTATCATCGTCAGGCAGGCTTTGGGCACATTCCATCAACGCCAGGGCGATCAGCGCCTGTTGGCTGGATCCGGCTCACTCGGCGCCAGTTGGGGGCAGGCATACGGCGGTGCCATTCGCCAGCAATGGAGCGGCACCGTCAGCCCAGGGCTGGACGGTGACTATCAGGGCTACAAGGTCGGCCAGGATCTCTATGCCCATGTAGACGCAGACGGTGTACGCCAGCAGTTTGGTGTCTATTTCAGCCACAGTCGCCTGGACGCCGATGCCACAGGCTTTGCCTTGGCCCAGCGGAACGTCGATGTTGGCAAACTGCGGTTGGAGGGCGATAGCGTCGGTGCCTACTGGACACGGGTAGGCGCACAGGGCAGCTATCTCGATGCGGTACTCCAGTTTACCGATCTGAGCGGTCGTGCTCGCTCAGAACGTGGCAGGCAACTCGATCTCGACGGTCGCAGCTGGTCCGGCTCATTGGAGGGCGGCTACCCGCTTGCCCTGTCCGAGCACTGGACGCTGGAGCCGCAAGCCCAGCTGATTGCCCAGAAAGTGAAACTGGACAGCGCGGGCGATGGCGTCGCGCAGGTGAGCCACGATGCTCAACTGGAGTTGACCGGCAGGCTCGGCGCTCGCCTCGAGGGCACGTTCACCGATGCCGACAAGCGCATGCTGCAACCTTACCTACAACTGAACCTGTGGCACGGCGACGGCGGCCCTGACAGCCTGGTCTTTGACGGTGTCGACACGATCAAGACCGATTACCGCTACACCTCACTGCAGCTTGAAAGCGGTCTGGTAGCCCAGGTCAACAAAGCGCTGGGCGTACATGTCGGTGTTCAGTACAGCACCAACCTCGACAGCCATCAGCAACAAAGCAGCGGCATCAACCTGGGGTTGCGCTGGCAGTACTAGCGACGCGCAGCCAGCAAGCCCACGCCGGCGAGGCCTAACAGTGAGGCACTGACCCGGTTGAACAACCGCCGAGGCCGCGGCTGGTTGAACCAACGCTGCAGGTAGGCACCGAGTGCGCCATAGATGGCGATGGCTGCCCATTCCAGCAACAGGAACCACACGCCCAACCAGAGGAACTGCTCGCCTACCGGCATGGGACTGTCGGTGCTGACGAACTGCGGCAAAAACGCGGTGAACAGCAATATGGCTTTTGGATTGCCCGCCGCCACCCAGAACTCCTGCCGGGCCAGCCGCCAGATCCCGCGAGGCTCGCCGCTTCCCAAAGCTGCCTCACCCACCGGCGCCCGCCATAGCTGCCAGGCGATATAGAACAGGTAGCCCGCCCCGATCAACTTGATGGTCAGAAACAGCCAGGCGCTGGTATGCAGCACCACAGCGAGGCCCATCGCTGCCAGGGCGATCATGCCGCTGAACGCCAGAATTCGGCCGGCCCCGGCCAGGCAGGCAGTATGCAGGCCATAACGGCTGGCATTATGCAGTGACAGCAGGTTGTTCGGTCCAGGCGCCATGTTCAGGGCAAAGCAGGCGGGGACGAATAGCAGCAGGCTCGACATGTCCATTGTTGTTCTCCTCGATACCTGCGAAGGGTCGCCCCGCTCTGGAACCGGGTCAAGCACAGTCACGCGGCAAATGGCCGGCACAGTACCGAGCAGGTAGACTCGCAGGTCTGCACAGCAACTCAAACAGGCCACTGATGCACACCGCAAGCAGCGAAATCTGGCATGACCCGGCGTTACCCTTCGTCGAGAGCAGACGCGCCTGTCACAGCCGTGCCTGCTACAAGGCGCACAGCCATCCGACCTTCTCGATTGGCGCCGTCGATGCCGGCTTCAGCCGCTTCAGCGGTGCCGGTGCAGGCCAGCAACGCTTGAGCCCGGGCGCTCTGGTACTGGTGCCCGCGCAGCGGGTGCATGCGTGCAACCCTGAATCCGGGCAGGCCTGGAGTTATCAGATGGTGCACATCGATGCGCAGTGGCTAAGTCAGTTGCGCGCAGAATCCGGCGTCGTCGCAGGCGACCGTGGCGGACCGGCAAGAATCAGCCGCTGCCCGCAGGCCTATCGACACTTTTGTCAACTGAACACGCTGCTGTTCTCCGCCGCCGCGCCGCTGCACAAAGAGACTGCGCTGGTCCAATTCATGGCCGAGCACGACTTCTCAGCGTATGCGCCCTCTCCGACAGCTCCTGCACCGTCCTTGAGCGGTGCCGCCCTTGTGGACGTTATCGCGGCTATCGACCAGGCCGAGTTGGCCGAGCTCAGTCTGGCCTCTCTCGCAGCCCAAGCCGGGCTTGGACGTTATCAGCTGATCCGCGCATTCCAGGCGGCCACCGGCCTGACCCCGCACGCCTACCTGCTCAATGCGCGGGTCAATCGGGCACGGCAGTGCCTACGCCAAGGCCTGCCGTTGGCAGAAGTCGCCTATAAACTGGGCTTTGCCGACCAGAGCCATTTTCAGCGGGTCTTCAAGGCGCATGCCGGCACAACGCCGGGGCGCTATCGCCTGATGCGCTGACTGCAATATTGTTCAATACGCTATCCCGGGCGGGCCGCAGAATTGCGCCTCCAATGCCTGAGTAGTGCCGCCCCATGGAGCAATTTCTGATAGTCGCCAGCGCCCATTTCCTCGCGCTGCTGTCACCCGGCCCTGACTTCTTTCTGGTTGCGCGCAGCTCGATCAAAGCCGGCTGGCGGGTAGCCAGCGGCGCCTGCCTGGGTATCGCACTGGCGAACGGCGTATTTATCGGTGCAGCGTTTACCGGGGTATCGGTGCTCAAGGACGGCAGTGCACTGTTTATCGCGCTGCAAATCGCAGGCTGCGCCTACTTGCTGTACATCGGCGGACTGTTCCTGCGCCATGCCGGCGAAAGCAGCTTTGGTGAGGTCGAAAGCGAACCCGTGCAGGCCGCGCAAGGCTGGTTGAGGTGCCTGCTGATGGGCTTTGCTTCGGCCATTCTCAACCCGAAGAACGCGCTGTTCTACGTAAGCCTGGCAAGCATGCTCGCCAGTACCAGCAACGCGTGGAAACTTGCCTATGCCAGCTGGATGTTCGGCGTGGTGTTGCTGTGGGACCTGCTGGTCGCCTGCGCCATTGGCAACCGCCGCTTGCTTAGCCGCTTCATCCACGCCTTGCCATGGCTGGAACGTGCCTCAGGGGCACTGCTGATTCTGCTCGCCAGCGTCGTGCTTATTCATCTGTGGCGGGGCTGAGCAGGACCAGCCGCTGCATATCCAGCAGGCTGAAATGGCCCTTGTTCCAGCCGCCGGTATCCAGGTGCCAGACATTGCCCAGCTGTTTTACCTGCAGCACCGCGGTATGCCCCACCAGTAGCGCTCTCAAGCCCTCTACCGTATGCGTATCGCCCTCACGCAAACGCCGCCGCGACCATTGGCAGATCTCGCGGACACGCGGGTCATCCTCACCCAACAGGCTGGTACGTAACTGTGACCACTCATTGAATGGGCTATCGGCATGCACCAGGCCGATCGGCCCCTCTGCGGTGGCCACCTGCAGGGCCAGCGGCAGGGTAACGAAAACACTGGCATAGCGTTGCTGCTCAGCACTGGGCAAATCCAGAAACCAGCCGCCGCCTGCCGCGCGGTACATGTCCAGATCCAGCGGGTCGCCGCACAGATAACTCACCGCCAGCGCTTCGTGGTTGCCCTGCACTGCATGGAACCAAGGCTGCGCCAGCCACTGCAGGGCCTCTTCACTGTGCGGCCCGCGGTCGACCAGATCGCCGACGCTGAACAAGCGATCAACCTGCGGATCGAACGCCACCTCGTCCAGGCACTGCTGCAAACGCGGAAAATGACCGTGGATATCACCAACTGCCAAGTCCCTGCCCAGCTCATTGGCGGCTACCTGCTGGAAACGCTGCATTGCAACTACCCCTTTCGCAAACGACGCAAGGCAATCGGTGCTATCAGCCGGTGAAACGGCGCCACGGGCAACATATACAGACGTCCCAACAGGTTGTGGGTTCGCACCACGGTGCTAACCACTACCTCACACTGCCCGGTCTGTGCAGACGGTCGACGCAGCAAGGCTACATGCACATCCAGATGGCGATCTCTGTCGACCAGCAGCACCTCATCATCAGTATTGGCCAGTAGCGTAAAAATGCCCACCCGCTGCCCTGCTTCATAGCTGCCCGGAGAGCGCTGCGAATTGACTGCGCTGAGCCGGCCCAGATCCTTGAGCCCCACCATCTGGACCAGTCGATTGCGCAGCACCATCAAATTGTCGATCCAGCGCGGCATGCCGCGCATCATCTGCAGGTAATGCGCCATCGCCGGCAGCCCATGGTCCACGAGCGTGATCGACTGACAATGACTAAAGCTGGCTTGCTGGGCGCTGGGCCAGATCAATGAATCAGGTGGAATAGCTGCTTGCTGGCTCATCTCGTCTCCGTCCGTGGGTCCCACTGGCGTGGGTAATTGCTCCGATAGTATCCTCGGTGTTTCAGCGGCGTCATCCAGGGATTGGTCATGAAACTGTGTGCAGTACAACTGGCAGCGCTCAGGGGTGACCTGGCTGGCAACCTGCGTCGACACCTGTACTGCATCGAGCAGGCGGCACGTGCCGGCGCGCAGTTGGTGGTGTTTCCAGAGTTATCCCTGAGCGGCTACGAGCCCGCCCTCGCCCAAGCGCTGGCGCAAACCGCAGACTCGGTCTGGCTGGAGCCGGTGCAAATGCTGTGTGACCAGCTTGGAGTAAGCGTGGCGTTGGGCTTGCCGCTGCAGGCCGCAAGTGGCGTGCAGATCGGTATGCCGATTCTGCGCCCTGCGAAACCTGCACTGGTGTACGCGAAACAGCGCTTGCATGCCGACGAGATGGACTTCTTTACCGCAGGGGACAATCAGTTGGTGTTCACTGCAGGTGAGCTGCGGGTCGCTCCGGCGATCTGCTATGAGTCGATGTTTCTTGAGCACGCGATGCAGGCCCGCAAAGACGGCGCAGAGGTGTATCTGGTCAGCGTAGCCAAATCAGCCAAAGGCATCGGTGAAGGTTTTGCCCATTATCCCGCCGTTGCCAGCCGGCTGAGCATGCCTGTATTGCTGGCCAATTGCGTGGGCCCGGCGGACACCTTCATTGGCGCCGGCTGCTCGGCAGCCTGGGACAGCCAGGGCCGGCTGCTGGCAGCGCTGGATGAGCACAGCGAAGGCCTGCTCATGCTCGACACTTCCAGCGCCAGTGCTGCGGTGATTGCGTTACCCGAGCTGCCTGACGGCCGTTAAAAATCCAGGGCCAGGCTCTGGCGCCCTTCCAGAGCCAGCAAAAACTGCTTGGCCTGCAAGCCGCCGGCAAACCCGGTCAGACTACCCGAGGCGCCAATCACCCGGTGGCACGGCGCGATGATCGACAGCGGGTTGCACCCATTGGCCGCGCCAACTGCGCGCACCGCACTCGGCTTGCCGATCTGTCGGGCAATGTCGCCGTAGCTGCGGGTTTCGCCAAACGGGATGGTCAGCAACGCCGACCACACCTCACGCTGAAACGCGGTGCCGGCAAAGTCCAGCTCAAGCTCGAAGTGGCGCCGCTGCCCGGCGAAATATTCACCCAACTGCAGCGCGGTCTGCTGCAGCAGCGGATGCTCGTCGTCACGCAGCAGCTCACCCAAACGCACCCGGTTTGCTCGCTCCTGCTCCCACAGTACCGCAGCCAGGCGGTCATCGCGGGCGACCAGGGTGAGCACGCCAACGGGCGAAGGCATGAGCATGAATGAACTGGGCATAAGGCGGACCATGAGCAAAGAATCATCAGCTTACTGCAATCGATGCCGAGCTAATCAAATTGAATTGTTGCGCGGGTGTGCCAGTCGATAATCATGAGCAAAGTAATCTGAAGAGGTAACAGCGATGACTATCGAAGCAGAGACACTCACCCAGCTCACCGATGTCCTGGCCCAGCAGGGGCTGACCCGTCTGGTCCAGGTTCGGTTTACACGCACCCCGTACCGGTGCAACCACAAGTGGGTCTGCGAAGTGCGCTGACGGCCTTTGCTACCCGCTGGTTTGGAGCACATAGCTCGCGCTGAGGAGGGTCAGGTTGTGCGAAGGGCGATTGGTGAACCCTTGTGGCAACCTTCACGATCTAATCTTCTTCGGCTATTTCGCACATGCCATTCGCCCCGCCTTTGCCGGTATAGGAAATACTCGGCGTACCATCAGGGCTGAGCGATAACGATACGGTCACACCGCTGCCTTTGGCCTCGAAGTAATTGTCATTGATCTTCTTCAGCTTGGCTTCTTTGCCATTGATGAACAACGGCCCGCCTTCATCGGCATGAACCTCAAGGTTGCCCGGACAGGTTGCGTTCACCATCGGGATCTCTGCGTTGGCGACGCCGGCCAGCGATACCAATGCGATGATGCTCAATACTCGTTTCATCGTTTACCTCCACGCGCGGCCTCACCGCCAGTTCATCAGCAATAGCTCAGTTTGGCCTGACCTGCCAGCGCCGGATCAAGGCGTAGACTTGGCAGTACGTTACCAGTTGCCGAACCACGTTTGCAGACGCCTTGGCGTTGTCTGGTAGGAGCTCCGCCGAGCGGACCAGCGCGACATGACGCGCAACCTGCCGTTAGTATGGGTTGCATCGCTAGCTACACCTGAACCCAAACCACCGACGCCAAGCCTTAGCCAGATGATTCAGTCCGACCTCGACCTGTTCGGCCCATCCCCGCAGCGCCTGGCTGCGCAGACGGTCCTGCTTCCAGGTTTTGTCCTGCCTCAGGTCGAAACCCTGCTGGACGACCTGCGGCCAATCCTGCGCGCAGCCCCGTTTCGGCACATGCGCACCCCAGGTGGCCAGGCCATGGCCGTCGCGCTCACCAATTGCGGCTCGCTTGGCTGGGTCAGCGACCAGCAAGGTTACCGCTACAGCACGCACGATCCGCTCACCCAACAGCCCTGGCCAGCCCTGCCTGAGAGCTTCTTGCAGGTCGCCCGTAACGCGGCTCAAACCGCTGGCTTCGATGATTTCACCCCCGATGCCTGCCTGATCAACCACTACCTTGCCGACACCAAGCTGAGCCTGCACCAGGACCACGACGAAAACGACTTCGCCCATCCGATCGTGTCCATCTCGCTAGGGTTGCCGGCGGTGTTTCTGTTCGGCGGGATGCAACGCAAGGATCCGACCCAGCGCATCGCCCTCAATCACGGTGACGTACTGGTATGGGGCGGCGAAGACCGCCTGCGCTTTCACGGGGTAATGCCGGTCAAGCCCGGCAACCACCCACGGATGGGCGCACGCCGGATCAACCTCACCCTGCGCCGGGCGGGTTAACTGGCCGAGCTCAATGTCCAAGAGCAGCAGGAAAGCAATTGCACGTCCCAATCAACGGATCTGGTGTTTGTGCAAGAGTCGATAGAAGGTGGGTCGAGAGATGCCCAGCACCTTGGCGGCGATACTCAGATTGTCCGAATGCCGGTTGAGCACATCGCACAAGGCCTGGCGCTCAGCACGGTGCTTGTAATCCTCCAGCGTCGCCAGCGGCTGCTCCTCGGGTACCAGCACCTGCAAACCCAGATCCTGCGCCTCGATCTGCCGGCCCTCGGCCAACACCAGCCCGCGCCTGACCCGATTGGCCAGCTCGCGCACATTGCCCGGCCACTCATGCCGGCCCATCGCGGCCAGCGCGCTGTCGCTGAACGAGCGCGGCCTGCGCCCGGTCTCCAGGCTGTAAAACTGGGCAAAATGGCTGGCCAGCATCGACAGATCACCGTGCCGATCGCGCAGGGGCGCAGTGACCACCTGCAGCACGTTGAGCCGGTAATACAGGTCTTCGCGAAACTTGCCGCGCTCGATGGCTTGCTCAAGGTCCACATGGGTAGCAGCCAAAACCCGCACATCAACAGGGATCAGTTGATCGCCGCCAACACGCTCGATGTGCTTTTCCTGCAGAAAACGCAGCAGATTGGCCTGCAGCTCAAGCGGTAGATCGCCAATTTCATCGAGGAACAGGGTCCCACCGTTGGCTGCCTCAATGCGCCCGACCTTACGCTGGTGCGCGCCGGTGAATGCACCCTTCTCGTGGCCAAACAGCTCGGACTGGATCAGATGCTCAGGGATCGCCCCGCAGTTGATCGCGATAAACGGCTTATCGTGCCGCTGCGACTGCCGGTGCAGAGTCCGCGCGACGAGCTCCTTGCCGGTACCGCTCTCGCCGCGGATGAGTACTGGCGACTCGGTCGGCGCCAGCTTGCCGAGCAGCTTGCGCAGCTCGCGTATCGGCCGGCTGTCACCCAGCAGTTCATGCTCGGGCTTGTCCACCTGCACTGCGCCCTTGCCACGCAGGCGGGCCATGCCGAAGGCGCGGCCCAGGGTTACCTGCACCCGAGAAACGTCGAACGGCAAGGTATGAAAGTCAAAAAACCACTCGCAGACAAAGTCGCCAACGTTCTGCGCACGCAGTTGCTCGGCATTGAGCACGGCGATCCATTCGGTATTGCTGCGCTTGATCATGTCCTTGACCGCATCAGGCGCCTGCAGGTGCGACGCTTGCAGGCGCAGGACACCTACATCGCAAGGATGCTCAAGCGCCGCCGCCAGGGTGCAGCTGTGCACGTCCCAACCGGCACCGCGCAGGCCCGGTAACAGACGGTGGCAGTCGTCGCACGGGTCGACGATCAACAGGCGACGTTGCGCTGCAGCTTCGAGCATGACCGTTCCTTGGCGCCAAATGTTGGTTTTTTAAGTAGAAACAGTACGTTGCAGCGCCCGAATTAACAGTAGCAACGAACTCCAACTTACCCAGTACCGTTGGTCTGCCGAATGCCCACCGGCAACTCCGCTACACGCCGGCTTTTACAAATTGTTGCCGTCTGAGCCGGGCACCTGCGCGGATTGGACTATTTGCAAAAAAAATTCGTCAAGGCTGTGACTTCATCCTACTCATCGAGCATCAGTATCCATAACCCCGCGCTATTTACCCTGGCACCTTTGATACAGCGCGGACTTACTTTCGCTGTTTGGGACCATAGAGAGACCGAACCATGAATGCCCCGCTCCGTGTCAACGAAGCACTGCTGATTGCCGACCACGCCTTCGAACCCTTCCAGTGCGTTGCCTGGGATGCACCCAACGGTACTGGTGAACTGAGCCTGGCAGTGATCGACCGGACCAACACCCGTATCGGCAGCAAGCAAGTCTCCTCGCGTATTTATTCAGACCCGGCGCAGTGGGCCAGCCTGATCGAGGAAGTGCGCGCCGAACTGTGTCAGAAGGGTTATGACTTGCAACCTTGGTCAATGCCCAAGTAAGCATTTGTTCATGCTAAAAGTGCGTGCCTGGCGCGCACTTTTAGCAACTCGCACTGTGCCTTGATGGCAACTCTCTCGTTAGCGCGACATCCTGTCGCAGCCGCCATTTGTAACGTCCTTATATATCAGCGCAGCTGCTTGAAGTGCTCGATATGCTGATACTCGGCCTGCAATTGCTGCGCTAGCAATCTGCCTTTACCGACCCGCACTGGCGCCAATTCCATGTCGATCAACCAGGTCGTGCAGGGCATCGGCTGCAGCGCGCCCCAGCGTTGCAGGCGACCATCGGTAAACACCAGGCAACGCTGGACCTCCTGCGGATGACGCTGGTGTCGTGCCTGCAGCCATTGCCGAGCTTGCTCCAAGGCGCTGATCAGCGGCGTGCCGCCACCCGCGCCGAGGGCCTGCAACCAGGGCTGGAGCGCCGCCGAAGCTTTCAGCCCATGCCGCTGCCACTGGGCCGAACGGCCACTAGCGGTCAGCAGAGCCAGACGTGCGCGTTGGCGATAGGCTTGATCGAACAGCTCGGCAAGCACGCCCTTGGTCTGGGCAAGCGCCTGATGTCGGCGGGTTGACGCCGAGGCGTCGACAATCACCAGCCACAGCTCTGCCGGTTGCCCCTGACGCTGCTGCCAGCACAAATCGCCACGCTGCTTTGGCCGGCCCTTGAGCAGGGTCGCCGGCCAGGCGACACGCCCGGCAGCGGCCTTGCGCGCCTGTCCACGCGCAGCACCGCGCAAGCTGCCTGGCCGGGGCTTGGCATCCGCCGCGGACAAACCTTGCTGACGGATGCTCAGGGCTTTTTTGCCCAGTTTGGTACCTCGCGCCGCAGCCCCGCTGCAACCGGTTGGGCTGGCAGTGCACCACTGTCGCCGCCCTGCCCCGCGCTGGCCTTGCTGCTGGCTGGCGACTGCGCCGTCGCCGGGCTTGGCGGTTGCTGGGCTGGGGCTTCGCGGCGGCGATGGCGCAAGGCAAACTCGGCTACGGCGGTGACGTCTTCTTCATCGATGTGCTCGCTGCCGCGCCAGGCAGCGTGAGCACGTGCAGCTCGCAGCCAGACCAGATCTGCGCGCAGGCCATCGACCCCGGCAGCAAAACAGCGTTCGGTAATCCAGGCCAGGGCCTGGTCATCCAGCGCAATCTGTTCCAGGCGCGCGCGCGCTGCCTGGCAGCGCTCGCGCAGGTCCTGCTGGGCACCGGCCCACTCGGCGCAGAAGCCTTGCGGATCGCTGTCGAAGGCCAAGCGCCGGCGGATGATCTGCTGGCGTGCCTGCGGCTCGGGCAATTCGTCCAGCGACACGTTCAGGCCGAAGCGATCAAGCAGTTGCGGGCGCAGCTCGCCCTCCTCCGGGTTCATCGTGCCGATCAAAACAAACCGCGCCGAATGACGATGGGAGATGCCGTCGCGTTCTATGCGGTTGGTGCCGCTGGCAGCAACGTCCAGCAACAAGTCAACCAGCGGATCGGGCAGCAGGTTGACTTCGTCGACATACAGTACGCCGCCATCGGCGTGGGCCAGCACTCCAGGGGAAAACTGCGCTTTGCCCTGGCCCAGCGCTGCGTCGAGGTCCAGCGTGCCGACCAGACGCTCTTCGGTCGCGCCCAGCGGCAAGGTGACAAAGGGTGGCTGCTGCTCGGCGCTGCCGAGCAGGTCTGCCAGGCCACGGGCCAGGGTGCTCTTGGCCATGCCGCGCGGGCCTTCGATCAGCACCCCGCCGATCTTTGGGTCGATTGCGGTCAGGCACAACGCCAGCTTGAGCGCCTCGGCGCCGACCACAGCGGCCAGCGGAAACTGCATCGGTTCAATCATTTCAGTGGTCTTCCTCACCTTCGAGCAACTGCTCCTCAAGGGCTTCACGGTAACTGCCGGGTTCTTCCCAGAGGCCGCGTTGCTGGGCCTCCAGCAAACGCTCGGTCAGGTCGCGCAGGGCCTCGGGGTTGTGCTCGCGCATGAATTCACGGGTCGCCGGGGCAAGCACATAGGCCTCGGCCAGCGCCTGGTAATGATGATCGTCGATCAGGTGCGTGGTAGCGTCGAAGGCGAACAGGTTGTCGACCGTCGCTGCCAGTTCGAACGCGCCTTTATAGCCGTGGCGCTTGGCGCCGTCGATCCACTTTGGGTTCAGCGCCCGCGCACGGATAACCCGGTTGAGCTCTTCCTTGAGAGTGCGGATGCGTGGTCGGTCAACCTGGCTGTGATCGCCGTGGTAACTCGCTACCGCCTCGCCGTGCAAGGTTTCGGCAGCGGCCAGCATGCCGCCCTGGAACTGGTAATAATCGTTGGAATCGAGCAGGTCGTGCTCGTGGTTGTCCTGATTCTGCAGCACTGCCTGTACCTGGCCCAGCCGCGTGGCGAACTGGGCACGGGCGGGCGTGCCCTCGTCACTGGCGCCGTAAGCGTAGCCGCCGTAGTTGAGGTAGACCTGCGCCAGGTCCTTGCGGTCCTGCCACAGGCGGCCGTCGATGGCGTTCTGCACCCCGGCTCCATAGGCACCGGGCTTGGCGCCGAACACCCGCCAACCAGCCTGGCGCGCAGCCTGCTCGGCTTCGACGCCTTGCTCGATCAGGGCCTGACGCTCAGCCCGCACGCGGGCCGCCAGCGGGTTGAGGTGATCTGGCTCGTCCAGTGCTGCGACTGCCTGCACGGCGGCGTCGAACAGGCGGATCAGGTTACCGAACGCATCACGGAAGAAGCCTGATACACGCAGGGTGACGTCGACCCGTGGCCGGTCGAGCAAACTCACCGGCAGGATCTCGAAGTCGTCGACGCGCTGGCTACCGGTGGCCCACACCGGGCGTACGCCCATCAAGGCCATGGCTTGGGCAATGTCGTCGCCACCGGTACGCATGGTCGCGGTGCCCCAGACCGAAAGGCCGAGTTGGCGTAAATGATCGCCATGGTCTTGCAGGTGCCGCTCAAGAATCAGGTTGGCCGAGGCGAAGCCCAGTCGCCACGCAGTGGTGGTGGGTAAGTTGCGCACATCGACGGTGTAGAAATTGCGCCCAGTTGGCAGCACATCAAGCCGGCCGCGGCTCGGCGCGCCACTGGGGCCTGCCGCGACGAAGCGCCCAGCCAGTGCCGCGAGCAGGCCCTCGAGCTCGGCGCCGCCACAGCTGTCGAGGTTTGGCGCGACAACCGAGAGCAGCTCTTCAAGTACCTGTGCCACGCCGTGCCATTGTTCTTCGGTGGGCAGCTTCAGGCTGCCGGCCAGCGTTTGTTCAATCAACGTCAATGCCAGTTGTTCAAGGCGCTCGCGCGTATCACCGTGGGTGCGCCAGGCCGCGTCGTCCAGCGCCTGCAACATGGCCGGCCGTGGCCCTTGCCAAGGCTGACCGAGGTCGCAGTCGAGCGGATCGAAGCCGAGCTCGAAGGCTTTGCCCAGAGCACGAATCAGGCTGGCGTTGCCGCCTTTGCCGTCACCGCGCTCGACCCGCAGCAATGCCAGCAGCGTATCGCTGCGCAGGCGGCCTTGCGGCGATTGGCCGAACACGTGCAAACCATCGCGAATCTGCGACTCTTTCAAATCGCACAAGTAGGTATCCAGGCGCGGCAGCCACACGGCAGCATCATCCAGCTGACCTTCAAGCTGCAGCTCTCGGTCGATATGGTTGGCCTTGACCAGCGCCAGAATGTCGCGCTGCAGCTCTTGCGCACGGCGCGGATCAAGCAGCTGGGCTTCGTAGTATTCGTCGGCCAGCTGTTCGAGATCACGCAGCGGGCCGTAGCTCTCGGCGCGGGTCAGCGGCGGCATCAGGTGGTCGATGATCACCGCCTGGGTGCGGCGTTTGGCCTGGGCGCCCTCGCCCGGGTCGTTGACGATAAACGGGTAGATATTCGGCATCGGCCCCAGCAGCGCGTCGGGCCAGCACTGCGCCGACAGACCGACGCCCTTGCCTGGCAACCACTCGAGGTTGCCATGCTTGCCGACATGAATGACGGCGTCCGCTGCATAAGCGTGGCGCAGCCAGAAGTGAAAGGCCAGGTAGCCATGCGGCGGAACCAGATCCGGGTCGTGGTACACCGCACTGTGGTCCACCTGATAACCGCGCGCCGGTTGGATACCGACGAAGGTCTGCCCAAAGCGCAGGCCCGCGACCATCATGCGGCCGCTGCGGCACATCGGGTCCGTTTCAGGGGCGCCCCAACGGGCTAGCACGGCCGCCTGGTTTTCTGCCGGCAACCGAGCGAACGCGGCCTGGTAGTCGGCCAGGCTCAGGCTCTGCGCGCACGGGCGCTGATCGAGATTGTCGAGGTCGTTGGTCACGCCGCCGAGCAAGTGCTGGATCAGCGCGGTGCCGGTGGCCGGCAGCTCGTCCAGCGGATAACCCGCAGCGCGCATCGCCTCAAGGATGTTCAAGGCCGCACCCGGCGTGTCCAGGCCGACACCGTTACCAATCCGGCCATCACGGGTCGGGTAGTTGGCGAGGATCAGCGCGACACGCTTTTGCTCATTCGGCAAGCGCGCCAGCGCGACCCAGCGACGGCCCAGCTCGGCGACGAAGTCCATGCGTTCCGGGTGGGCGCGATAGCACACCACATCAGCCTGGCTGCGTTCACTGCGCCAGGCCAGGTCCTTGAAGCTGACCGGCCGGGTGATGATCCGCCCGTCCAGCTCCGGCAACACGATGTGCATGGCCAGATCGCGGCCGCCGAGGCCCTGCTCGCTGGTTTCCCAGCCCAATTGATTGTCCTGCGCGCAGATCGCCTGCAACACCGGTACATCCCGGCGCAGGGGCCGCGCGTTGGGGCGCTCGGGGTTGGACAAGGCAAAGCCAGTGGTGTTGATCACCACCTCGGCCTCGGCCTCATCCATCCACGCTTCAACCTGATCGAGACAGGCCCGCTCTTTAAGGCTGGCTACAGCGATCGGCAACGGGTTGAGCCCCGCCAACTGCAGACGCTGACAGAACACGTCGATAAACGCGGTGTTGGCCGCCTGCAGGTGCGAGCGGTAGAACAGCAGCGGCGCCACCGGCAGCGCAGGGTCCCAGTCGGCATACCAGTCCGGCAACTGCGCACTGGCCTTGGCTGGGTGGTAGACCACAGTACGGGCCAGCGCTTGCGGCTCCTGCCAGGCATAGTCGCGCTGGAACCACAGGTTGCCCACGCAGTTGAACAGATTCAGCGCGTTGGCCTTGCCGCCCTGGCGCAGGTAGTGCCACAAGCGCTCGGCCTGGTCGCTGCTGACCGTGCTCAAACCGGTGAGCTCGGGGTCAGGCCGATCATCGCCCGGAACCATGATCACCTGAACCCCGCGCGCCGCCAGCTCGACCAACTGCTCGATGCCGTAGCGCCAGTAGCCAACGCCGCCGTGCAGTGATATCAGGATCAACTTTGCATGGCGCAGCACCTGGTCGACATACAGGTCGACCGAGGCATGATTTTGCACCTGCATGGGATTGGCCAGGCGCACGCTGGGGTAGTCGCCAGGCAGCTGCTCCGCGGTTTCGGCCAGCAGCGCCAGGTGCGAGTCACCACTGCACAGAATGACCAGTTCGGCGGCAGTCTGGCCGAGGTCGGCAATACTGTCGTCTGGGACAAAACCACCGGGCTGGGTGCGCAACAGGTGCATGGATCAGGCTTCCAGAGCCTGACGCAGACGGGCTTCGAGCTGACTGGCGTCAAGCTCCTGGCCAATCAGTACCAGGCGCGTGATGCGCGCCTCGTCAGCGCCCCAGGCCCGGTCGAAATGCTTGTCGAAGCGGGTGCCTACGCCCTGGATCAGCAGGCGCATCGGCTTGCCCGGGATGGCTGCAAAGCCTTTCACGCGCAGGATGCCAAACTCCACTACCAACTGGTTGAGGGCCGTCAGCAGCAAGCGCTCATCGGCCTCTGGCAAATCCAGCGAGATCGAGTCGAAGGCATCATGGTCGTGATCGTCATGATCATCGTCGTCATGGTGGCTGTCATGATGAGTTCGGCGCCCATCAATGTGCGCTTCCGATTCGGCACCCAGGCCCAGCAGCACATCCAGCGGCAGGCGGCCGCTGCTGGCTTCGATGACCTTGACCGCCGGCGGCAGCTCTTCGCAGACTTCGGCGCGAACCTTGGCCAGGCCTTCGGCGTCGATCAGGTCAGCCTTGTTCAGCACCACCAGGTCAGCGCTGGCCAGCTGGTCGGCAAACAGTTCGTGCAGCGGCGACTCATGATCCAGGTTCGGGTCGAGCTTGCGCTGGGCATCGACCTGGTCAGGGAACGCTGCGAAGGTGCCGGCAGCCACTGCCGGGCTGTCGACCACGGTGATCACCGCATCGACCGTGCAGGCGTTGCGGATTTCTGGCCACTGGAAGGCTTGCACCAGCGGTTTGGGCAAGGCCAGGCCGCTGGTTTCGATCAGAATGTGGTCCAGATCGCCGCGACGTGCCACCAGTTCACGCATGACCGGGAAGAACTCTTCCTGCACGGTGCAGCACAGGCAGCCGTTGGCCAGCTCGAAGACACGCCCGTAGGCTTCTTCTTCGGTACAGCCGATGGTGCATTGTTTAAGGATTTCGCCGTCGATACCGAGTTCGCCGAACTCGTTGACGATCACCGCGATGCGCCTACCCTGGGCGTTGTCGAGCATGTGCCGCAGCAACGTGGTTTTGCCCGAGCCGAGGAAGCCGGTGACGATGGTGACGGGGAGTTTGGCCAGTGTTTTCATGGATGCGTGCCCTTGGCAGAATGGCGCGGGCATGCAGGACGAGCGCCGCAGGCTGTCACAGCCGGGCTTGTTCGCCTCCGGATCACCCCGCCCGGATTAAAGTCGAAATCGTCTCGAGGCAGGTCTCCTGGCTTGCACCGCACCGGCGCCGGGCCGGTTAGATGACGCCTTCCCGCGCAAGGCGCAGTGGCTGTGTCGATCCTGATCAGTGCTTACAGTTGCGGGGGCAGCCGCGGCTTGACCGCGTTCCCGTCTTAGCTCCGGCCACGCCGGAGAACCTCGAAGCAGACAAGGCTACGCACCCCGGCGGCAAGCTGCAAGCGGCTTTAGGGGCTGTCATCTGCCTTATATAGGCGGCTGAATGCACACTGGCGTGCAACTTGTCACTTGCAGCGCGCCGCTGCGGCATGGTTTGCTAGCGCCTTGCGTTCAGGTGCCCCCTATGGGGTGAAACGGGAAACCGGTGCGTCGCTGGCCTCAATAGAGAGCCCGACTACTCCGGTGCTGCCCCCGCAACGGTAAGCGAGCGAAGTGTCTTGACCACTGTGCCAGGCTGTAGGGCATGGGAAGGTGACGCTTTTCAAGGAGCCCTGCTCCTCCTCGTGAGCCCGGAGACCGGCCTGCGTAGTCGAATATCAACACCCCGCGGTGGGCGGGCGCTGTCGCATTGCCCTGGGCCATCCGCGCCCGGGGCCGGTGCGCCTGCCCCCTGCCTATAACAAGCAGAGGATTGCGTCATGCCCATCACCAGTGCCAAACACAGCATCGCCACCCCCGTCAGCCTCAGTCAACGCCTGGTCATCGCCGTCGGCGCCAGCCTGGTTGGCCTGTGCCTGGTGTACTTCGCCGGTTTCTCGCACATCGAAGCGGTGCACAACGCAGCCCACGATACGCGCCACAGCGCTGCCTTCCCCTGCCACTGAGTAGACTCGCATGATCACGCGCATTGCCCGTACTGCAGGGTTCAGCGGCCTGCTCGCCGCCCTGCTGCTGACCCTGCTGCAAAGCTTCTGGATCAGCCCGTTGATCCTCGAAGCGGAAACCTTCGAGAGCCCAGCGCCGGCTGGCCAGCACGAGCATGATGACAGCGCCGTTGCTGCCCACGAGCACAGCGCCGAAGCCTGGGCGCCTGAAGACGGCTGGCAGCGCGTGCTGGCCACCACCGGCGGCAACCTGGTGGTTGCGGTCGGCTTTGCCCTGATGCTGGCAGCGCTGTACAGCCTGCGCGAACCCAACCGGGTCGCCACCGGAGCGCTGTGGGGCCTGGCCGGTTTTGCCGTGTTCTGCCTGGCGCCAACCCTGGGCTTGCCGGCCGAGCTGCCGGGCACGGCGGCAGCCAACCTTGGCCAACGTCAGACCTGGTGGATCGGCACTGCGGCCGCAACTGCGGTCGGCCTGGGCCTGATTGTGTTTGCCCAGCATTGGCTGCTGAAGGTAGTCGGCGTACTGCTGTTGGCGCTGCCACACGTGATCGGCGCGCCGCAGCCGAGCGTGCATGAAAGTCTTGCGCCTGAGGCCCTGGCAACCCAGTTCAAAATCGCCTCGTGGCTGACCAATGCCGCCTTCTGGATTGCCTTGGGCTTGCTCAGTGCGTGGTTGTTCCGCCGTTCGCGGCAGGCTTGATGTCTGAGCCGCGACCCGCCGTGTATGTCGGCGTTGGCTGCCGCAAGGGCTGCCCCGCCGACCTGCTTGAGGCCCTGCTGCTACAAAGTCTTGCCAGCCTTGGCTTAACCCTGCATGCAGTGCAGGGCATCGCCAGTATCGAGCTGAAAGTCAGCGAGGCTGGCCTGCATCAACTGGCCGATCGCCTGCAACTGGCGCTGGAGTTTTTTCCCGCAGAGCAGTTGCAGCGTTTTGCCCCCCAGCTCAGCCAGCACTCCGCTACAGCCTTCGCCCACAGCGGCTGCTGGGGCGTAGCCGAAAGCACCGCCCTGGCCTTTGCCGCGCATGCTCACGGCAGCGCGCGGCTGGTGCTCACCCGGCAAACGTTGGCGGGCGCTACCCTCGCCCTCGCCAGTGCTGGATAATCGCCTCCATCTTATTTGCAAGGATTTGCCATGACGGTCTACTTCATCGGCGCCGGCCCGGGCGATCCGGAACTGATCACGGTCAAAGGCCAGCGCCTGATCCGGCACTGCCCGGTGATCATCTACGCGGGCTCGCTGGTCCCCGCCGCAGTGCTCGAGGGTCACAGCGCCGAAACTGTCATCAACAGCGCCGAACTGCACCTTGAGCAGATCATCGACGCCATGCACAGCGCGCATGCGTTAGGCCAAGATGTGGCGCGGGTGCACAGCGGTGACCCGAGCCTGTATGGCGCCATCGGCGAGCAGATCCGTCACTTGCGCGAGCTGGGCATCGACTACCAGATCATCCCTGGGGTAACGGCAACGGCGGCCAGCGCCGCACTGCTGGGTTGTGAACTGACCCTGCCGGGCATCGCCCAAACGGTCATCCTCACCCGTTACGGCGACAGCTCGCCGATGCCCGCCGGCGAACAACTCGGCGATCTGGCCCGGCATGGCAGCACCCTGGCGATTCACCTCGGCGTCAAGCACCTGCCACGGATCGTTGCAGAGCTGCTGCCACATTACGGTGCTGACTGCCCGGTTGCGGTCATCCATCGCGCCACCTGGCCTGATCAGGACTGGGTCAGAGGCACGCTGGCGGACATCGTCGAACTGATCAGTACACGGGATTTTCGGCGAACTGCGCTGATCCTGGTCGGTCACGTCCTGGGGGATACACCGTTCGCCGAATCAGCCCTGTATCGCGCCGGCCACGCTCACCTGTATCGCCCCGGCAACGGCTGATTGCCAGCGCCGCCAGCGCAGAGCAGACTCGACCAACCTTGTTGCTATCGGAACCACGCCCATGCTGGAACTACGCCCCAACTGTGAATGCTGCGCCGTCGAACTGCCCGGCGACAGCCCGGATGCAATGATCTGCTCGTTCGAATGCACGTATTGCCGTAGCTGTGCCGAACAACGTCTGCACGGACGCTGCCCGAACTGCGCTGGTCAGCTGCAAAGCCGGCCGACCCGCGTTGGTAACGCACTGAGCAACAACCCCGCCTCCACTAAGCGCGTCATCAAAGACCACGCGCCCTGCCCCTGATTCCTACCGCCGGCAGGCCGGAAGGCCTGCCACATCCGGATTGTTACCGTACTTTTTTGTAGGAATTTTCCTCAGAATCACCTGGTTTGTTCATCACGCCTATACTCGGCATTACCACGGACTGAGAATCGACGTATCTTGCGCGCTGCCTGAGGTTTGCGGATCAACCCTCAGCTACGTTCCTGTGTGATTCAGGCAACGGACCCTCTTCACCACAGGAGCTAGCAATGACTACCGTGCTGCTGGTCGATGACCACCCAATCGTTCTAACGGCTGTACGCATGCTGCTTGAGCGCGAACGTTTTCGAGTCATTGGCACCGCCGAAGACGGTAAGGAAGCCGTGGAACTGGCCCGCAAACTCTCACCCCAGGTAGTGATCGTTGACATCGGCCTGCCCGAACTGGACGGCATGGAGGTGATCAAGCGCCTGCAGCTGCTGGACCCACCACCCAAGATCATGGCCCTAACCGGGCAGCCTGCCGACCTCTACGTCAGGCGCTGCCTGGACGCCGGGATTGGCGCTTTCGTCAACAAGAATGAAGACATCGAGTCGGTGGTATTCGCCCTCAAGGCACTGATCAAGGGCTACTCGACCTTTCCGCAAATGTCGGTCAACAGCAATTCGCTGGAGTCTGAAAGCGCCCGACTGGACAGCTTGTCCAACCGTGAAATGGAGGTACTGCGCAGGCTGGCTCGGGGCGAAAACAACAAGGCCATTGGCGAATCCATGAACCTTAGCGCCAAGACCATCAGCACCTACCGCGGACGCATCATGGAGAAGCTCAAGTCGGAGTCGCTGGTGGAAATGGTCGATCTGGCCAAGCGCAACAACGTCAACTGAAGCTTTACGTCATGACCGGCCTGCGCACACTGCTACTCCTGATCAGCCTTAGCGGCGTGTCTGCGGCCGTGCTCGCTGACAGTCAGCCACGGCAGTTGCTGGCACGCTCGAGCAGCGCTGCTGCTCCACTGGACCTTGCCGACGATGACCGCGAGTGGCTGGACCAGCACAAGGTGCTGGTACTCGGCAGCTCAGGGCCGGATTACCTGCCTTTTGAAATCAATATCACCCCAGCCGATCATGAAGGGCTCAATGCTGACTATGCTGGTTTGATCGGCGAGCAGTTGGGCATAGCCGTTCAAGTGCAGCGCTTTGACAGCCGCGAACAGGCCATCAAAGCCTTGCAGGACGGGCAAATCGATCTGCTGGGCAGTTCCAACGCAACCGAAGCCAGCAATGCCGAGCTTACCTTGAGCCAGGCATATGCAGACGACCTGCCGGTGATCGTCGCTCGACAGGTCCAGACCCTGCGCCACGGCGATGACCTGGCTGGGCTGCGGCTGGCGATGGTCGACCATTACTTGCCGGCCAGTACGGTCAAGGCCCAGTATCCGCAGGCACAGCTGCAACTTTATCGCTCGACCTTGAGCGGCTTGTCTGCGGTCGCCATGGGCGACGCCGACGTCTACCTGGGCGACGCAATCAGCACCGACTACCTGATCGGCAAGAGCTACCAAGGCCAGGTGCGCATCGACCATTTCTCGGCGCTGCCCGGCGGCTCGTTCGCCTTCGCGACACGCCGCGACAACTCGCGCCTGCTCAGGTTGCTCAACCAGGCCCTGAGCCGCATCAGCGACAGCGAGCGGCTGAACATTCTGCGTCGCTGGAGCAGCGGCAATACCAGCCTCCTGCTCCAGCGCCTGAACACCCCGCTGACCCCTGCCGAACAACAATGGATCGAACATAACCGCAGCGTCCAGGTGCTGGTCACGCCGTCCCTGGCGCCGCTAACCTTCAACGACGCCGAGCAACGCCCCAGTGGGGTCGCCCTCGATCTGCTCAAGCAGATCAGCTTGCGCACCGGGCTGGATTTTCAGATCAGCGAAGTGGAAGCCGTCCAGGAGATGGTTGACCAACTGCTGCGGGGCGAGGCGCAAATGATCGGCGCGATCGGTTACGGCAGCGAGCGCGCGGCACGCTTGCGCTTCACTCGCCCCTACCTGGTCAGTCCGCGGGTGCTGGTCACCCGCGCCGGCAACCCCGGCAGCACCCCGGCGGCATTGATCGACAACCGCCGGATCGCAGTAGTACGTGGCTCTCCGCCGGGTGCACTGGTGCAGCGCCAACATCCACAGGCCAAGCTGGTGGAAGTCGATTCACCACTGGGGCTGATGGAAGCGGTGGCCAACGGTGAAGCAGAAGTCGCCTTGAGCAGCCATATCAATGCGCGCTATTACATAGATCATGTGTTCAAGAATCGCCTGCGCATTGCCGCCTTGTTCGGCGAGGAACCGGCGATGGCTGCCTTCGCCATGGCTGCCAATCAGCCGGAGCTGCATGCGATTGTCGACAAGGCGCTGCTGAGCATACCGCCCGACGAATTGGATCAACTGGTCAACCGATGGCGCAACACCACCCTGGTCAGTGACAGCCCGTGGCGCAATTATCGCAGCCTGGCCCTGCAGGTGCTGGTTCTCGGCGGCGTGTTGCTGGCCGGTGTCGTGTTCTGGAACACCTACCTGCGCAAGCTGATCCAGCAGCGCACCGAGGCCCAACGGGCGTTGCAGGCGCAACTGCTCCTCAGTCGGGGCCTGCTTGAGCAGCTACGCCAGGCCAAGGACGCTGCCGAGCAGGCCAGTCAGGCTAAAAGCACCTTCCTGGCCACCATGAGCCACGAGATTCGCACGCCGATGAACGCGGTTATCGGCTTGCTGGAGCTGGCCCTGGAAGATGGCACTCGCAGCGACCCACTGACCTTGCAGACTGCCCACGATTCGGCAATTGGTCTGCTTGAGCTGATTGGCGACATCCTCGACATCTCGCGCATCGAAGCTGGCCACATGACCCTGACCCCGGTGCCGACCGATCTGATCGAACTGGTCCGTGCCAGCTTGCGCGTATTTGACGGCAATGCCCGGATCAAACGCCTGCAACTGCGCAGCGAGCTGCCTGAGCAGCCACTCTGGGTGCTGGTCGATCCGCTGCGTTTCAAGCAGGTCCTGGCCAATCTTCTGAGCAATGCGATCAAGTTCACCGACCGCGGCGAGATCCTCGTTAGCCTCACCTGCGCGCCGGCCTCGGCAGAGCTGCTGCAACTGACCTTATGCGTGCAAGACAGTGGCGTGGGTATCAACCCCATCAACCAGGCGCGCCTGTTCAACAGCTTTGCCCAGGTCGACGGCCCACGCGCCCAGCAAGGTGCAGGGCTGGGTCTGGTGATCAGTCGCAGCCTGGCCCAACTGATGGGCGGCACGCTGCAGCTGCAAAGCGTCGAGGGCCTTGGCACACGCGTCGAGGTCAGCCTGGCGCTGCCCAGCGCAACGCCTGCATCGCAGCCGCAGACGAGCGAGGCCACCCAGCAGCAACCCGGTCAACCTCTGCGCATTCTGGTAGTCGACGACTACCCGGCCAACCTGCTGTTGCTCGACAAACAACTGAACAGCCTCGGTCATCAGGTGACGTTGGCTGAAAACGGCCAACTGGCCCTGACCAGCTGGCAAGCGGGCGAGTTCGATCTGGTTATCACCGACTGCAGCATGCCGGTCATGGATGGTCATGAGCTCAGCCGCAGCATTCGTGCGCTGGAACGCGCAAGTGGCCAGCCTGCCTGCACCATCATTGGCGTCACTGCCAACGCGCAGGCCGAGGAGCGCGTCCGCTGTCTGGACAGCGGCATGAACGACTGTCTGTTCAAACCGATCGGGCTGCATACCCTCAAGGCGCACTTGCCGCGCTACGCATTGAATCCGCCGACTCCGCGCCCAAGCGGATTCGACATCGATCAGTTGCGTAATTTGACCCAAGGTGACGAGCAACTGATCAGACGTCTGCTCGAGCAACTGGCACGCACTGCCGCTGAAGACCTGGCCGCCCTGCACGCATTGGGAGCAAACCCGCCGAGCGCTGCGCTACGCGCCCTTGCGCATCGCATCAAGGGCGGCGCGAAAATGCTCAAGGTGCGCGGGGTCGTGCGCGACTGCGAGACACTCGAGCAGGTCTTGGCCTCGGACCAACCCAGCGCAGCCGCCCGCCAGCAATTGCAGGCAAGCCTGCACACCCTGCAAGGTGAACTGCGCGCTGGGCTCAATGCAATTGCAGCGTCGAACTGATCTGACCGATTGCATCGACAACGTGCCGTGAGCCTTGCTGAATCTCCAGAATGACCGTGCCCGCCTCGTTGACCAACTGCACGCCGCGCCCTGTGTGCGACAAGCTCGATTGCATGCTGGCGACCGCAGTCAGTGACAAGTCATGGTTCTGCCTGACCACATCGACGATCTCCAGGGTGGCCTTGCTGGTGCGTGCAGCGAGATTACGTACTTCATCGGCTACCACAGCGAAACCACGGCCATGCTCACCGGCGCGCGCCGCCTCGATTGCGGCGTTGAGTGCCAGCAGGTTGGTCTGGTCGGCAATGCCGCGAATGGTCAATACAATCTGGCCGATGATCTCCGACTGCTTGCTGACAGCGTCGATGGTCCGCGCAGCGTCGCTCAGCTCTTGAGAGATTTGTTCGATCACCTGTACGGTCTGCTGCACCACCTCGCTGCCTTTACGCGCGCAGGCGTCAGTCTGCACGGAGCTGGCGTGGGCGGCATCGGCAGCGCTTTGCTGAGTGCTGACTTGGGCGGTGATGTCGCTGGCGAACTTGACCACTTTGACCAACCGGCCCTTGTTATCGAAGATCGGGTTGTATGAAGCTTCCAGATAGACAATCTGCCCTTGCTTGTTGATTCGCTCGAAACGGTGCAAATGGTACTCACCGCGGTTAAGTGAGGCCCAGAACTCGCGGTATTCGGCCGACTCACGCTCATGGGCGAGGCAAAACAGTCCATGATGACGGCCCACCACTTCTTCGAGCCGGTAGCCCATGGTTTGCAAGAAGTTGGTATTGGCAGTCAGTACCCGCCCCTGTGGTGTGAATTCGATCACTGCCATGGATCGGCCAATCGCCTGCAGCAGGGCTTCGCTTTCGTGCTCGCCGTGGATCCGCTGAGTGATGTCAGAAGCGACCTTGATCACACTGGTGACGCGCTGTTGCTCATCCAGCACGGGCATGTAACTGGCTTGCAGCCAGACCTCGCGGCCAGCCTTGTCGACGCGCTCGAAGGTACCGCTGATGGCCTCGCCTCTGCCCAGCGCTTGCCACAATTGCTGGTAAGCCGGGCTTTTGGCGTACTCCGGATCGCAGAACAGGCGATGATGCTTGCCCGCGATCTCCTGGGCGCTATAGCCCAATGCCCGGCAGAATTTATCGTTGGCGGCAATGATAGTGCCGTCGGCAGTGAACTCGATCATGGCCATCGACCGACTGATCGCGGCCAGTCTGGCCTCCATCCCCACCAAGGCCTGATGACAGCGCTGGATTTCGACGATATCGGATTTGCGATGGTAATCGAACATGACGCCGGGCTCCTTGCGTGGACGGGGTGCCCTCAGCATAGATCGCCGGCGAAACGGCGCAAGGCCGCTGATATCACCTTGCAATCAGCCGCTTCAGGTACTCTCCCGAACCATCAGCTCAAAGCCCAGATCCTGACGCGTAGCGCTCACCCGCTTGCCATCAAGCATCGCCAGCAGCGCTTGCGCCGCGGCCCGACCAACGGCAGCACGCGGGGTCCGGATCGAGGTCAACGGCGGCACCATGTGCGCAGAACCTGGCAGGTCGTTGAAGCCGACCATGGCCACCCGTTGCGGCACTGCGATGCCTTGGCGCAGGGCCTGCAGGACTGCGCCCTGAGCAAGGTCATCGTTACAAAAGAACACCCCGTCGACCTCTGGCGCCTGTGCCAACAAGCGGCTGAACAGTTCGCCGCCAAGACCAATTGACGAGGGCTGTGCGGCCAGCAGCTCCAGTTCGGGCGCTTGCAATCCGGCCTCAAGCAACGCCTGGCGAAAGCCTGCGGCGCGCTGCATTACCCGCGGGTCGAGCTGCGCGGCAATGAACGCCAGCCGCCGTCGACCCCGCTCGATCAAATGGCGGGCGGCAGCGTAGCCTGCCTGCTGCTGAGAGAACCCTACAGACACCGCATCTGCCTGCTCACCCAGCTCCATCATGTGCACACAGGGCACTCGGCTGGCAGCCAGCAAATGGCGCGAACCTTCGGTGCGATCAAAGCCGGTCAACAGTACGCCACAGGGCTGATAGGCGAGGTAGTTGCGGATCAGGTTCTCTTCTTCATCAACGTCGTAGTGATAGTTGCCGATGAGCACTTCGAGACCGCGCGGACGCATCACTGCGTGGATCGCTTCGAGGGTATCGATGAACAGCTGGTTGGACAGCGATGGGATCAATACCACCACCGAATGGCTGCGCGCCGAGGCCAGCGCGCGGGCTGCCGGGTTGGCGATGTAACCCAGGGTGGCCGCCGCAGCGAGGACTTTTTCGGCCAGTTCAGGGGCAACGGTGGCGACCCCGCGCAACGCCCGCGAGGCCGTTATCGGTGAAACGCCGGAGAGCCTGGCAACTTCTGCCAGGGTGGGACGACCAGTAGTGCGGGAGCCGGTGCGTGACATGGGTGTTGTAATTTTACTACTTGCCAAGGGTGGGGAACGGCCACTAAGGTAGCGCTGTCCCAGGACACAGGCAATGTAATCTTTCTCAATTGCCCTGCGTCGAGCGACCATACTGCGTTAGACAAGACCAATAACATCCGGGAGGGTGGCGCCCACACATCGACGCCCATGTCGAGACAGCGCTATCTTACCTGCAGGAGGTACTGATGAACTCTCCCCTGTCCGCGATCGTGGTGATGGGTGTAGCAGGCTGCGGCAAAAGCTGCATCGGCGCTGCCATTGCCGCCCGCAGTGGCGGTCGGCTGATCGAAGGCGATGCTTTTCACCCCGCTGCCAATATCGAAAAAATGAGCGCTGGCGTGCCGCTCGATGATGCCGACCGTGCCGGTTGGCTGGTGCTGCTCGGCCAGGAACTACAGACCACGCTCAAGGCCGGCGAACGACCAATCCTGACCTGCTCTGCGTTGAAGCGCCGCTATCGCGATGCATTGCGTGAAGCCGTGCCTGAGCTGGGCTTCGTGTTCCTCGAACTGACCCCTGCCGAGGCCGAGAAGCGCGTGCTGGCCCGTCCTGGCCACTTCATGCCTGCCAGCCTTATCGAAAGCCAGTTTGCCGCCCTCGAATCCCCTCGTGGCGAGCCACTCACTTTGGCGCTGGACGCAACCCAGCCGGTAGCCGCATTGGCCGAAAGCGTACACGACTGGTTAAAGCCCTGCGGTGAGCGGACATTGGCGCGAATCGCCTGAGCGGCGGTTTACCAGCTCACCAAAGACAGCGCTGTCTCGACGTCAAAAAGCACCAGAAGTTCCATAACGCTACGCCTAACAACAAAGACAAAACCGAGGCTCATTAATCATGTTCGGACTGGCTACCGATACGTTCCTGCTACTCGATGCCCTGGTGACCATCATCGGGCTCATTCTGCTGATCACCCACTTCAAGGTGCATCCTTTTGTTGCCCTGACCCTGGCTGCGGGCTTTCTCGGCCTGACCTCGGGCATGCCCGTTGCCAAGGTCATGAAGTCGTTTCAGGACGGCTTTGGCGGCGTGCTTGGCTTTGTCGGCATCGTGCTTGCACTGGGCACCATGCTCGGCAAGCTGATGGCCGACTCCGGCGGCGCTGACCAGATCGCGCAGACCCTGATCCGCGCCTTCGGCAAACAGAAGGTGCACTGGGCCATGATGTTCGCCGCATTTCTGGTGGGCATCCCGCTGTTCTTCGAAATCGGCTTCGTGCTGCTGATCCCGCTGGTGTTCATCGTAGCTCGGCGCACCGGGGTGTCCTTGGTCAAGATCGGTATTCCGCTGTTGGCAGGCCTGTCCGTCGTGCATGGACTGGTCCCGCCGCATCCAGGCCCGCTGCTGGCGATCGGCATTTTCAATGCCGACATCGGCAAGACCATTTTCTACGGTTTGCTGGTAGCGCTGCCGACGGCAATCATCGCCGGCCCGCTGTACGGCAATTTCATCTCGCGTTACATCCCGGGCAACCCGTCGCAAGAGCTGATGGACCAGATTGCTCGCGAGTCCGACCAGCGCAACCTGCCAAGCTTCAGCATCACCCTGATCACCGTGCTGTTGCCGGTAGTGCTGATGTTGCTGAAGACGTTTGCTGATGTGGTGCTGCCCGCTGAAAACCTCGTGCGCCAGTGGATGGACCTGATCGGCCACCCGATCACCGCCCTGCTCGCGGCGCTGCTGCTGGCGTTCTACACCTTCGGCGCGGCGCGCGGCTTCAACCGTCAGCAGATCATGAAGATGCTTGACCAGAGCCTGGCCCCCACCGCTGCCATCGTGTTGATTGTCGGCGCTGGCGGCGGCTTCAAGCAGATGCTGGTTGACACTGGCGTAGGCAACGTCATCGGCCAGATGGCGGTGCAAGCGCAGATATCGCCAATCATGCTGGCCTGGTTGGTGGCGGCGGTCATCCGGATCGCCACAGGCTCGGCAACGGTAGCGACCATCACCGGCGCCGGTATCGTTGCACCGGTGATCGCGTTGGTACCAGGGGTCAACCGTGAGCTGCTGGTGCTGGCCACCGGCGCCGGTTCGCTGATTCTGTCCCACGTCAACGACGCCGGTTTCTGGCTGGTCAAGCAGTACTTCAACATGACCGTAGCAGAAACGTTCAAGACCTGGAGCATGATGGAGACCATCCTGTCGGTGGTCGGCATCATCTTCATCATGTTGCTGGCGCAGTTCGTCTGACCGTTGGTCGGGATACTGGCACCTAGCGTGGGGTGTCAGGCTCAAGTGAGATAAGGGCCTTGCCGTGTGATCAGCTTCTGTTCAGCGGCAAGGCTGGCACTTTATCCACGCAAAGGAGCTTGCCCATGAAACGCTTCCTGCTGCTTGCCGCCGTGCTCGCAACGCCTTTGGCCATGGCCGCCGGTACTGGCCCGACCTACCCGGACGACCCGCATAACAGCGCGCCCAAGCCTGGTGCAGACAGCACACTCAATCCTATCGAAACACCCATGCCACGCAACACTGACCCTCGCCTGAACGGCAATGATCCAGACAGTCCTCCTGCCAGCCAGAGCAATGATCACAAGCTGCCGGGCATGGGTACTCCCGACGCTCCCGTGGGCAAGGGCGAGGGATCTGGCAGCAGTAACCCTCAGCCTTGAAATGACGCTTGCCCGACGATGGCTTGCGGCGAATGCTGGCCAGATCGTAGGCAACTGATGACCCTCGCCTGGTAACGCTTGGCCTCAAGCGTTACCCCTCCTCCGCCCTCTCGGGCTCGTCTCCACGCTTGAGCTTCCTCACTTAACTCAGCGCTCAGCTCCAAGTAGAGCCTTTCCTGCTTATTCGCAGATGGCGCCCGGGGCTTAATCCCGGCACCACCTGAGGACCACCGTCGCGCGTGTTTGCAGCAGTCCGTGACGGGTGTTCAAGGGAATTCGTAGCGAGGTGCCCAATGAAAATCACTTTCCGAATGTGCCACAGGTTGCACTCATCGCTTGCTCAGCCGTGCGTGCTGCTCGCGCTGGGTGCAGTGCTTTACGGCAACGCAGCCCATGCCAGCCTGGAGCCCGTGCTGGAGGCACGCATGGCTGTCTGCACAGGACACCTGCAAAGCGTGGAAAAACTGATGATTAGCCGTATTCAGCACATCGAAAACAGTGTCGGCGGCGAGATCAGGCGCCTGCCTGAGCTGGAAGCCGCACGCGGGCGTCTGGAGCGACAGCTGCAACAGGAACGCCAGCGCTACCAATCCCTACCGTGGCGACCTGAACACGACCAGGCTCTGCGCAGCATTAGTAACGAGATAGCGGCTATCCAATACAGCATTGCCATCGGCCGCTCGGCCGAGCGCCAGATCGCAGCAGTCAAGTCGCTGCTGGCCTCGTCACGCGAAACCAGGCAGAGCATTACCCACGACGTTGACGATTTCCTGTTTGCCGGCGACGACTGCGCTGGAAACACGGCCAATCCGCGTAAATGCCAAGCCGACGCCCTTGCCCTGCTTGAGCCGCCTGCTCAAGCCAACCTGATCGCCGGCCGGCGTCTTCTGGAAAAAGCCTGGTCGCCTTTACGCGACCAAGGCGTGCGCTTCCCGACCTCCTGGGAAGTGGACTGCAGCCCCGATAACCCACCAAAAAGGCCATTCCCATGAGCGAAGTCATTCCATTCATCAGCCGCAATGCCCGTATCGATAGCGCTATAAGCAGCCATATCGAAGCGCTGAGCAGGGCCACACCGCTGCGCTTACCTGCCGAGCAGACTGCGCTGGTCGCCAACTATGTCGAGAAGATCGAAGGCACCTATGACACCAGTCGGGCCAAGCACGATACCGACCATGCCATCGACCTGCTCTACATCGCCTACAACACCACGCCCCAGGAGCAGGGAGACATCCGCGTCAGGATCGGCTCGATTATGAATGACTTGATCACCGCTCAGCAGGAGAGTGAGCGAAGCATCAAGAGTGCTATTCGCGTCGCCAATAGAATCGGCACTACCTTGCGCAACTGCCTACCCGACTGGCTTGACGTGAAGGAAGGCGGTGACCCGGAGGAAATCAAGGAATTCGTCACCGCTGATTTGCTGGCCATGGCCAACGAAGTCACCCAAGCGGCAATTACCGTGCGCGACAGCCTTACCACGATCGCGGACAGATACGATGTCATCATCCGTAACACCGCCGACGCGACCGCACGCAGCGAAGTCGCGCTAAGCGATACCATTCAGGCAGATAGCAAGCTGCAGAGCGAACTCGTCATCGCTAATGCTCGGCGCGAGATGCTCGAGGGTCTGGTCGCCGACTTGCAGCAACAGGTTGCCCGCTATGAAAAGCTGGCGCAGGAATACGGTTCACAGGCGAAGACCGCCGAGCAAAAATCGTTCTGGGCGTCGCTTTTGAAGACCGGCGCACAGATGCTGGGGGCGCTGCTGCCCATGGTAGCCATGGGAGCTACCGGCGGCGCATCGGCCGTGATTGGCGGCGCCTCGATGGCGGCCGCGGCGGGGCTTGGCCAGCAGAACCAGGCCGATGGCCTGCACAAAGGTATCCAGATGAAAAAAGCGCGCTCCGAGCTGCGTGCAGAGCAAACGCTGCTCAACGAGCAGCGTGACAAGTTGAAGTCCAACCTGGATGACTTGAGCAAGCGCAACGCCGACGCCGCTGATCCGGCCAAGGGTACCCTCGATGGCCGTATCAGCGATGTCCAGGCCGACCTTGAAAAGGTAGCCGCACGGCAAGGCGAACTCAGCCAGGAGCTGTCACAACTGGAGGCGGCGCTCAAAGCCATCGGCGAACATGCCGCATCGCTGAGTGAGGAGCAACGCAAACAAGCAGGCAATTTGCGCGACATGCAGATGCAGATGCTCGGTAAAGCCGAGGAATACGAAAATACCCGCCGTGAGCAAGCTTCCGAGCTAGTAAACCTCACTGCCCTGCTTGCCGGTCAGCGCAACGAGAAACAGAACATCGAACTTGCCGTTCGATCGTTGAACCTGAGCGTGAGCGCGCTCAAACGGACCAAGGAAATCGTTGAAGAAATGGCCTTCTTTTTCAAATCGTTCTCCGATTTCATGCAGGTCATCCTCGACCAGGCGACGGATCAGGTTTCCAGCTATGAGAGCGCCGGCAATAGCGCACGGCTGCGTGCCAATCGCCTGGCCCAGTTGGTCCGCTCTACCGACGAATTCTTTATCAGCCAGGCAGGACAGTGGCTGGCGGTTGGGGTGGTATCGGACCGATTTGCCCAGACCTTCAAGGATGGCTGGAGCAAACTCAACAAACTGTCAGGCACGTACATTACTGGCCAGGAGCTGCCAGCGTATCTGGACCAGGCATCTTTCACCCTGAAAATGATCATCGACGACCGTGAGAAGGCCAGTCATCAGCGCTTGACCTACCTGGCCAGCTACCGCGACGAATTGAGCGCTTGATCCCGCAGCGCTGATAGCCCGCTGGTAACCAACCCTACTGGTCGGCCCCTCAAGGGCCGACCAGTTGCTGCAGCCATGACTGATGTCGCTTGTGCCTTACGACCTGACACCAAGCATGCCGCGCTCGACGATAAAGTCGATCACCGCTTGCAGCCCTTCGCCCTTTTTCAAGTTGCTGAACGTCCAGGGCCGCTCTGGACGCATGCGATTGGTATCACGCTCCATGACCTCAAGCGATGCGCCGACATAGGGCGCCAGATCAGTCTTGTTGATCACCAACAAATCCGATTTGGTAATCCCTGGGCCGCCCTTGCGCGGAATCTTCTCGCCCTCGGCAACATCGATGACGTAAATGGTCAGGTCGGCCAGCTCGGGGCTGAAAGTAGCGCTGAGGTTGTCACCGCCGCTCTCGACGAAGATAACCTCAAGGTTACCGAACTTGCGCGCCAGTGCTTCGACCGCAGCCAGGTTCATAGAGGCGTCTTCGCGGATCGCCGTATGCGGACAGCCGCCGGTCTCCACGCCGACAATCCGCTCGGGCTCCAGGGCGCCGGCTTCGGTAAGAATGCGTTGATCTTCCTTGGTATAGATGTCATTGGTGACCACGGCGATCTGGTAGTGATCACGCATGGCCTTGCACAGGGCCTCGAGCAGCGCAGTCTTGCCGGAGCCGACCGGGCCACCGACACCGATGCGCAGGGGTTGCTGATAGCTTTGCATGTTGGCAGTCCTCAAGAACGGAACAAACGGGTGTATTGGGTTTCGTGACGCGACGAGGCGATGGCCAGCAGCGGCAGGCCGCCGCCCAACTGCTCGTCTTCCAGCTCCAGCGCCATGTCCAGCACCGCCGGCAGTTCGGCGGCCAGGTCGCGCAGTACGGTCTGCGCCGCCTGCTGGCCAAACGGCACCAGCTTGACGCCCGCCATGACCGCGCCTTCCAGCCAGGCAAAGCCGAGCCCCAGCGCCAGCTGGCGTAAAGGAATTGCCCAGTGCACGGCGAGCCATGCCATCGCGCCTAGCTGGGTGAGTTCAAGCTGCGGCCGCCAGGCAAGGTCTTGCCCGAGCTGCCAGCCGTCAAGAATGCGCGCCAGCGCGTAACCCCGCTGGCGCTCTTCAAGGCGCAGCTCGGCGGTCTCGCGATTGGCCAGGAGAAACTGACTCCAGCGCCCGAAAGCCCCGACGTCAGCGCGCTCGCACGCGCGGTACAGGCGGGCCAGCAGCGGCCAGTCGAGATAACCGAGGGTGTCGTGCAACTGCTCACGCTGCCAGTTGCAGAAACCTTCGGTGGTGCTTACCCAGCCGGCCTCGACCGCCCATTCCAGGCCTTGCGAGTAGGTGAAGCCGCCCACCGGCAGGCCCGGGCTGGCCAGCTGCAGTAAACGCAGCAACGCCAGGTCGCTGCCCATCAGCCGACCAGCATGACAGCGGCCGACGCCAGCAGGCCGCCGCCACAGGCTTTCTGCAGCTTGGCGTGGCGGCGTAGCAGGCAACCGACGGTAAAGCCCGCGGCGAGCAGCAAACCGCTGACGGTAACGAACCCGGCACTGAACAGCCAGAAGGCGCTTGGGGTTGCTTCAACGCCATGTGCCCAGCCGTGGAACAGCGCGAACAGCGGCATTGCCAGGGCCAGCAACACTTGCCGGCCAGGTACCAGCAACGCCGCTGCTGCCACCAATAGCGAGCCGACGATCATGCTTTCCATGCCCAGCACACCACCGAACAGATGGCCAAACACAGCACCGGCAAACATCGCTGCCAGGGTTGCCAGCGGCAACAGCAAGTTGCGCCGGGTCAAGGCCGCCAGCACGCCGGTACCGAGCAACATCAGCAAGTGATCAAGGCCGGTCAACGGATGCAGCAGGCCATCGTGCAGCGGGCTGCTGTCATGACCGGGGTGCGCGAAGGCCGGTACGGCCACCAACAGTAGGGCAAGGGCGAGTGTCTTTTTCATCTGGGTTCCTTATTAGTGGGCAGCGGGCATACGCACGAAGGGGTGATCATTGCCGTGGGCATGGCTGTGTGGCGCACTCTGGTAAGCGCCGGCTTCAGGCTCGAACGGTGCCTGCTCGACCGTGACCTGCAGGCCAAGGCCACGGACCATGTCGTCCAGCACATAGTCATGCTGATAACGCAGCAGGCCGGCATCGATCTGCAACGGCACGTGGCGGTTGCCCAGATGATAGGCTGCCCTCGCCAGCAGCAACGGGTCGCTGCAGCGCACGGTCGAGACCGACTCTGCAGCAGCCAGCACGCGCACCAGGTGCACGCCGTCGGCATCGCCGAGTAGCTCGCCGCCACGCAGCAGGTGGCCACGCTCAAGCATCAGGCCGGCATCACGGCCATCGTCCAGGGTCACCCGCAGGCGGCTCTTGATCCGGCTATCGACACTCAGGGTCACGGTGCCGGTAATCGTCTGCTCGGCGCTGTCGGCGGCGCTGATGCGCCGGTTGAGAACAATCATGGGTGCTCCTTCAAAACAGAAAATAGCGCTGCGCCAACGGCAGTTCGCTGGCTGGTTCACACACCAACAGCTCGCCGTCGGCACGCACCTGATAGGTTTGTGCATCGACTTCGATCTGCGGTTGCAGCGTGTTCAGGACCATGTCGCGCTTGCGCACCTGGCGGCAGCCCTTGGCCACGCCGATCAGGCTCTGCAGGTTGAGCTGCTCGACCACGCCCTGATCGAGCGCTGCCTGCGACACGAAAGTCATGCGTGTGGCATGGCGAGCGGCGCCCAGTGCGCCGAACATCGGCCGGTAGTGCACAGGCTGCGGCGTTGGAATCGAGCCGTTGATATCGCCCATCGGCGCGGTGACGATCATCCCACCCTTGATCACCAAGGCCGGTTTGACCGCGAAGAAGGCAGGCTTCCAAAGCACCAGGTCAGCCAGCTTGCCGACTTCCAGCGAGCCGACTTCATGGGCGATGCCGTGGGTCACTGCCGGGTTGATGGTGTACTTGGCGATGTAGCGCTTGACCCGGAAGTTGTCACTGTAGTCGCTGTCGGATGCCAGCGGGCCGCGGCGCAGCTTCATCTGATGGGCTACTTGCCAGGTGCGAATGACCACTTCGCCAACTCGGCCCATGGCCTGCGAATCGGACGAGGTCATGGCAAATGCGCCCATGTCATGGAGGATGTCCTCGGCGGCAATCGTCTCACGGCGAATGCGCGACTCGGCAAACGCTACGTCTTCGGCAATGCTTGGGTCGAGGTGATGGCAAACCATCAGCATGTCGAGGTGTTCGTCGACGGTATTGACGGTGTACGGCAAGGTCGGATTGGTCGACGAAGGCAGCACGTTGGCCTGCCCTGCTGCGCGGATGATGTCCGGGGCATGGCCGCCGCCGGCGCCTTCGGTGTGGAAGGTATGAATGGTGCGGTCGCCGATGGCGGCAAGAGTGTCTTCGATACAGCCCGACTCATTGAGTGTGTCGGTGTGGATCGCGACCTGGATGTCCATCTCTTCGGCCACGCTCAGGCAGCAGTCGATCGCAGCCGGAGTCGATCCCCAGTCTTCATGCAGCTTGAGCCCGACTGCGCCAGCAGCGATCTGCTCGCGCAGCGCTTCAGGGCGCGAGGCATTGCCCTTGCCGAGCAGGCCGATATTGATCGGCAGGCTGTCGGCCGCTTGCAGCATGCGCGCCATGTACCAAGGGCCAGGTGTGCAGGTAGTGGCGTTGGTGCCAGTGGCCGGCCCGGTCCCGCCGCCGATAAACGTGGTGACGCCACTGGTAAGGGCCTCTTCGACCTGCTGTGGGCAGATGAAGTGGATATGCGAGTCGATGCCGCCCGCAGTGACGATCTTGCCCTCGGCGGCGATGACCTCGGTGCCAGGGCCGACCGGTACGGTGACGCCAGGCTGCACATCCGGGTTGCCGGCCTTGCCGATCATGGCAATCCGCCCGTGTTTGATGCCGATGTCTGCCTTGACGATGCCCCAGTGGTCGATGATCAGTGCGTTGGTCAGGACCAGGTCCATCGCCTCGGCCGCCAACATTTGGCCCTGACCCATGCCGTCACGGATGACCTTGCCGCCGCCGAACTTGACCTCTTCACCATAGATGGTGAAGTCTTTCTCGACCTCGACCCACAGCGCCGTGTCCGCCAGGCGCACCCGGTCGCCCACGGTCGGACCGAACATGTCGGCATAGGCGCGACGCGACAGCCGGCTCATGGCCTGCCCTCCAATGGGCCCATCACCTTGCCCTGAAAACCATATATCTCGCGCTTGCCGGCGTAGGCCACCAACTGCACGGTACGCGCCTGGCCGGGCTCGAAGCGCACCGCGGTGCCGGCCGGGATATCCAGGCGAAAGCCCAGGGTCGGCTCACGCTCGAACACCAGCGCGTCGTTGACTTCATAGAAGTGGTAATGCGAGCCGACCTGTACCGGCCGGTCACCGTGATTGGCAACCTTGACGCTGACCGTTGCCCGGCCCACGTTGAGCTCGATGTCGCCAGCGGCGACCTGGATTTCACCCGGAATCATGCCGGCCTCCTCAGACGATAGGATCATGAACGGTCACCAATTTGGTGCCGTCAGGAAAGGTTGCCTCGACCTGCACGTCATGGATCATTTCCGGTACGCCGGGCATGACCTGATCGCGCCGCAGCACCTCACGGCCAAGGCTCATCAGTTCGGCGACGGTACGGCCATCGCGGGCACCCTCCATCACCGCGGCGCTGATCAACGCCAGGGCTTCCGGGTAGTTGAGCTTCAGGCCACGGCCCAGGCGGCGCTCGGCCAGCAATGCGGCAGTGAACAGCAGCAGCTTGTCTTTCTCTCTGGGGGTCAGTTCCACGGCGTCTCTCTCAGGTAGCCCAGATGCGCGGCGAGCATGGCGCCAGGCCGAGAACGGCCGGGCGCAGCACATGCCAAAGGCGCTGCAGGGTGTGTTGCAGATGTTGGTTGTCGTGATCGAGCAGGCGGATCACCAGCAGCTCGCCCAGCAGGGTTGCCCCGACCGGGTTGCCAAGGCTGTCGAGCAGCTCGCGGACCTGCTCCAGCAACGCCTGGTCAGCGGGCGCGGCGCAAAAGGTCGCCAGCAGTGGATGCCCGCCGACCTTGTCCAGGCGCCCGCCCTCGATGCGCAGGCGCTCGTGCAGGCCCGGATCGCCCGGCAGTTCGACGCGCAGGCGGCTGTCCAGCGCGCCTTGCTCGAAGCGCTCGTTCATTACCGGACGGCCCAGGCATAGCGTTTCCCAGGCGAGCAAACGCGCACCCGGCTCCAGAGTGAAGCGGCTGTCCAGGCTCGCCCTGGCGCCGGAAAAGAAGATGCTGTCCTGAGGCAGCCATTCCAGGGTGCTCCCGGCCTGCAGGTGAAAGTGCTGATGCAGGCGTGCGGTCGGGCCGATGCTGCGGTAGAACTTGCTCGCACCGGGCATGGTCAGCAGCGCGTGGCTGCCGGCTTCCAGCTGGATGTCCAGCTCAAGCCGGTCGCCGGCGACGATGCCGCCTGGCGGGTGCAGGATGTACACGTGGCATGGGCTGCCTTCCGGGTAAAACGGTCGCTGCACCAAAAGAGGTCCGAAATGCTTGCGCGCACCAAGGCGGGTCACGCCGTCGCGTTGCACAAAGCGCAGTTGCAGGTAGGCGCTCCACCCGCTGTCGTCGTCTTGCTGCTCGATCTGTTGCGCCAAAGACATCCTGGCCCCCTGAAAATCCCGGCCCTGCGGCCCTGAGCCGATCAGCGTGGCGCCGTTGCGCGCCGCGTCTGACCAGTCGATCAATTTTGCTTTGGGGATGCTTTGCAGATTGCGGGCCAACTTTGCCCTGGCGCGAGGCATAAACCGCTCTGGCAAGGGGCACCGGGGGGCATGCCGCACACTTAGAGGGCGCCGCCCGGCCCCGTTTCAGTGCTGCCAGTTTGGTGCTGGAGGACGCGAAGCGGGTTACAGTAGCGCCTTCAGCTGACCAAGGAAGTCACCATGCAATTAGCCCCTGCCATCCCGATCCTGCGGATCTTCTCGGTCGACAAGGCCAAAGAGTTCTATCTCGATTTTCTCGGGTTCACGCTCGATTGGGAGCACCGGTTCAGCCCGGATCTGCCGCTGTACGCACAAATCCGTCGCGATGGGCTGATCCTGCATCTGTCGGAACACCACGGTGACGCCTCGCCCGGCTCTACCATCTTTGCCCGCATCGACGACCTGCGCGCGCTGGAGCGTGAACTGCAGGACAAACAGTACGGCTATGCCCGCCCCGAGGCCGAAACCGTCGATTGGGGCTTGCAGATGCAGATCTGGGATCCGTTCGGCAACCGCCTGCGCTTCTGCCAGCAGAGCGAAGACTAACGGTTGCCCTCGGCCAGCCGGCCTAGCGGGTTCAGGCTTTACCCATGCCAGGGCATCCGCTAGGCTTGGCCTTCATCCCTTCAAACAGGTATTGGTCCAATGCGCCATTGATGCCGCCGTCACCTCGACGGCCAGCCTTCAGCCCTAAGCTCTCGCCTGGGGATGTCGCGGCATGAGTGGAGTTGTGCATGACCAATACCTCGATCCCGACGCTGGACGGCGTCACCTTGGCCTTGCCGGATGGCAGGCAGCTGTTTGCCCCGATCAGTGAATCCTTCGACCAACGCCGCACCGGCCTGGTCGGTGTCAATGGCGTGGGCAAGAGCCTGCTCGGGCAGATACTCGCCGGCTCGCTGGCACCCAGCGAGGGTTGCTGCCTGCGCAGCGGCCGGGTGCATTACCTTCATCAACATTTTATAAGCCAGTGCAGCACAGTGGCAGAGCTGGCGCAGGTGGGTTCGGTCGTTGCTGCGCTGCAGCGTATAGAAGCAGGCAGCGCTGACCCGGTAGATTTCGACCTAGTGGCTGAACGCTGGGATATCCGCGAGCGAGTACAAGCCCAGCTGGACCGCCATGGGCTCGGCCAGCTTGAGCTGGAGCGCGATGCAGCGAGCTTGAGCGGGGGCCAGGCGATGCGTGTGGCGCTGATCGGCGCGCTGGTTAGCCAGGCCGATTATCTGATCCTTGATGAGCCGAGCAACCACCTCGACGTGGATGCTCGCCAGCTACTGCACCAGATGCTGCTGGGCTGGGACAAAGGCCTGCTGGTAATCAGCCACGATCGCACCCTGCTTGGGCACATGCAGCGGATTGTCGAGCTAACCCCGCAAGGCCTGCGCAGCTACGCCGGTGACTACCGGCACTATGAGCACGCCAAAGCGCATGAGCAGGCGTGTGCCCTGAACACCCTTGATCGCCTCAAGCACGAACGGCGCCGTCAGACGCAGGCGCTGCAACAGCAACGCGAGAGCCTCGAGCGGCGGCAAGCCGACGCGGGGCGCCAGGCCAGAAAAGCCAATCAAGCAAAAATCCTTATCGGCCGTCAGCAGCAGCGCAGCCAGGCCACTGCCGGTAGACAGCAGCGCGAACACCAGGCAGCCGAGGCCAAGCTGCGCGCGCAACTGCGCCAGGCCAACGAGCAGGTCGAACGCAACCGCCCCATCGTCATGCACGTGCCGGACGCTGGCCGCAGCCAAGGCAAATCGGTGCTGAGCGTCAGCGGCTTGCAGTTGCCCCGGGGCAACTGCAAGCCGCTCGATCTACATCTGCGCAGCGGTGAGCACATGGCTGTGATCGGCGCCAACGGGACCGGCAAATCGACACTGTTGAAAGTGCTGGCGGGCCAGCTCCAGGCCAGCGCAGGTAGCTTTCAGGTATACGGTGAGGTCGCCCTGCTCGACCAATATTACAGCCTGCTGCCCGCCGAACTGAGCGCCCTCGCCTTCCTGCGCCTGGCCAACCCAGGGCTGGCCCACAGCGAGGTGCGGACCCGCCTGGCGCAATTGGGCCTGGACGCGGCAAGGGTGGAGATGCCCACTGCCCTGCTCAGCGGCGGCGAACGGCTCAAGGCCGCTCTGGCCGGGCTCATCTACCGCCAGTGGCCGGTCGACCTGCTGCTGTTGGACGAACCGAGCAATCACCTCGACCTGCCGTCGCTGCTGGCGCTGGAACGGATGCTCGATCAGTTCTGCGGTGGTCTACTGGTGGTCTCCCATGACCAGGCTTTTCTACAACGTCTGCAACTGCACGATTCGCTACGGCTTGGATGAATCTGAGACTGGACGTTTCCGATCTGCGGCGGATGTATTATCGTGGCGTGGTGCGCAAATAACAGCAGCCCGAGTGATCGGGCATCTGCAAGACAATCGAGGGTGTCATGAGTAACGAGAGCATTAACTGGGACAAGCTGGGCTTCGACTACATCAAGACTGACAAGCGCTTCCTGTCCGTGTTCCGCGATGGCGAGTGGGACAAGGGCACCCTGACCGATGACAACGTGCTGCACATCAGCGAAGGCTCGACCGCTCTGCACTACGGCCAGCAATGTTTTGAGGGCCTCAAGGCCTATCGCTGCAAGGATGGCACCGTCAACCTGTTCCGCCCGGATCAGAACGCCCTGCGTATGCAGCGCAGCTGCGACCGCCTGCTGATGCCGCGGGTGCCGACCGAGCAGTTCATCGAAGCCTGCAAACAGGTAGTCAAGGCCAACGACCGGTTCGTGCCGCCACACGGCAAGGGCGCTCTGTACCTGCGTCCGTTCGTCATCGGTACCGGTGACAATATCGGCGTGCGTACTGCACCTGAGTTTATTTTCTCGGTATTCGCGATCCCGGTCGGTTCGTACTTCAAGGGCGGCATGACCCCGCACAAGTTCCTGATCTCCGATTTCGACCGCGCCGCGCCGCAGGGCACCGGTGCCGCCAAAGTCGGTGGCAACTACGCGGCTAGCCTGCAGCCGGGCTATGAGGCGAAGAAAGCCGGCTTCGCCGATTGCATCTACCTCGACCCGCTGACCCACTCGAAGATCGAAGAAGTCGGTTCGGCCAACTTCTTTGGCATCACTGCCAACAACGAGTTCGTCACGCCGAAGTCGGCTTCGGTACTGCCCGGCATCACCCGCCTGTCGCTGATGGAGCTGGCCGAATCGCGTCTAGGCCTGAAGGTCGTCGAAGGCGACGTACAGATCAACAACCTCGAGCGCTTCGTCGAGGCCGGTGCCTGTGGCACCGCGGCAGTGATCACGCCAATTGGTGGCATCCAGTACAACGGCAAGCTGCATGTGTTCCACAGTGAAACCGAAGTCGGCCCGGTCACCACCAAGCTGTACAACGAGCTGACCGGCATCCAGAGCGGCGACGTCGAAGCGCCGGCTGGCTGGATCGTCAAGGTCGCGTAAGCGATAACGCCAGGTCCTTGCGGGGCAAGTCTGCTCTCACTACCGCGTGCGGTTGGGTGAGAGTGGGCTTGCCCCGTAGTGCTTTTTAGCCAGATGAATTTTTCTTAAATCGCCGTTTGGCTATTCTTTGGCACAATCGAACCTTAATTCGCCGCCCAGGAACCAGCATGCCCCGCGTACTGACCATCGAAGACGACGCCGTCACCGGCCAGGAAATCGTCGCTGAACTGACCAGCCACGGCCTGGATGTAGAGTGGGCAGACAATGGCCGCGAAGGCCTGGCCAAGGCCATTGCCGGTGGCTACGACCTGATCACCGTGGACCGCATGTTGCCCGAAGTCGATGGCCTGACCATCGTCACCACCCTGCGCAGCCTGAAGATTGCCACGCCGATCCTGATGATCAGCGCCCTTTCCGACGTTGACGAACGCGTGCGCGGCTTGCGTGCCGGCGGCGACGATTACCTGACCAAGCCGTTTGCCTCCGATGAAATGGCTGCCAGGGTCGAAGTATTGCTGCGCCGTAACAGCGTGCCGATGACCCAGACCCGCCTGCAGGTGGCGGACCTCGAGCTGGACCTGATCAGCCATGAAGCCCGTCGCGGCGAGCAAACGCTGAACCTGCTGCCCACCGAATACAAGCTGCTCGAATACCTGATGCGCCACGCCGGCCAGGTAATCACCCGGATGATGATTTTCGAGGAGGTGTGGGGCTATCACTTCGACCCAGGCACCAACCTGATCGACGTGCACATCGGCCGCTTGCGCAAGAAGATCGACGCTCCCGGCCAGTGCGCACTGATTCGAACCGTGCGGGGCTCGGGCTATGCCATTGCTGAACCCGTCTAAAGGCTGGAGCTCGTCCACCAGTCGCCTGCTGGCGCTGTACAGCTTTCTCTTCGTGGCCTGGAGCAGCATCCTCATGGGGGTGCTGTATTTCGAGGTTTCTAGCTACCTGAACAAGCTCACCCGTCATTCCATGCTGCAGCGTCAGCATCTGTTTGCGCACATGAGCGGCAAGCAGCTGGACGACGCCCTGATCGCCAGCCAGGCTTTCGAAGAGCGCAGTTTCGACGCCTATGGCCTGTTCGACGCACAGCTCAATCCACTGGGCGGGCGTATCCGCGCCATCCCCAAGGAGCTGCGCCTGGACGGCAAGGTGCATGAGCTCAAGCACTGCCTGGACAGCGCCGACCCGGGCATGATCCACGAAACCTGCGACGCGGTTGCGATCAAGGTGCAGGACGGTCGCTGGCTGGTACTGTTCCGCGACAACGGTTCGTTGTTCGTGGTCACGCGAATCATCCTGGATGCGTTGCTGTGGGGTATCTCCCTGACCCTGATACCAGGCTTTGCCGGTTGGTACCTGCTGCGCAGACGGCCGCTCAAGCGGATCCGCGCGGTGCAGGCCAGCGCGGAACTGATCGTTGCCGGCGACCTGACCCACCGCCTGCCACTGTCGGCCCGGCGCGATGAACTGGACATGCTGGCGGCCATCGTCAACGCCATGCTCGACCGCATCGAGCGGCTGATGCATGAAGTCAAAGGCGTCTGCGACAACATTGCCCATGACCTGCGCACGCCCCTGACGCGGCTACGTGCGCAGCTGTATCGGATTCGCCAGCAGAGCAGCGAGGATTCTGCCCAGGCCGAGGCGCTGGATCAGGCCATCGGCGAGACTGACACGTTGATGGCGCGGTTTCGCGGATTGTTGCGGATCAGTGAACTGGAGGACCGCCAGCGCCGCGCCGGCTTCGTCCAGCTTGATCCACAGGCGCTGCTGGTCGAGCTGCATGACTTCTACCTGCCGCTGGCCGAGGACCGCACTATCGAGCTGCAACTTGAGCAGCCAGCGCAGTTGTCGGTGCTGCACGGCGATCGCGAGCTGCTGTTCGAGGCGCTGGCCAATCTGGTCGGCAACGCGATCAAGTTCACCCCTGAAGGTGGCCAGGTGCGCATTGCTGCCAGTCAGGATGCCAGCGGCGTGCATGTAGCGATCGAAGACAGCGGCCCAGGCATCCCGGAACAGGAACGCACCGCCGTACTCAAGCGTTTCTATCGGAGTGAGGAAGGTCATCGCCATCCTGGCTTCGGCCTCGGGCTGTCGATAGTTGCAGCGATCGTTGACTTGCACGGCTTCACCCTGGAAATCGGTGAAAGCCAATGGGGCGGCGCCAGGCTGGTCCTGCACTGCCCGCTCGCCAGCTGAACACCGGGGCCGCATTGCGCGGCCCCGGCACTGCGGTCAGTCAGCCAGGCGCCAGGTGGTGGCGCCTTTGCTGTCCTCAAGCACCACACCCATCGCCGTGAGCTGATCACGGATACGGTCGGACTCGGCCCAGTTCTTGTCAGTCCGAGCCTGCAGACGCGCCTGAATCAGCGCCTCCACTTCAGCGGCGTCGACCTTGCCCTCGGCGCCGGCCCGCAGGAAGTCATCAGCCTCCAGTTGCAGCACACCGAGAACCTCACCCAACTCGCGCAGGCGCGCAGCCAGGCCAGCGGCAACCTCGACGTCTGTGTCGCGCAGGCGGTTGATCTCGCGTACCAGATCGAATAGCACGGCACAGGCTTCGGGGGTGCCGAAGTCATCGTTCATCGCCACACTGAAGCGCTCGACAAATGCCTCACCGCCCGCAGGAGCGACCCGTGGCAGGCCGCGCAGTGCGTGGTAAAAGCGCTCAAGCGCACCTTTGGCGTCGCGCAGACTGTCTTCCGAGTAGTTGATCGCGCTGCGGTAGTGGCTAGCCACCAACAGGTAGCGGACCACTTCCGGGTGATACTTTTCCAGCACGTCACGGATGGTGAAGAAGTTGTTCAACGACTTCGACATCTTCTCGCCATTGATGCGGATCATGCCGCAGTGCATCCAGGCATTGGCGTACTGCTTGCCAGTGGCCGCTTCGCTCTGCGCGATCTCGTTCTCGTGGTGCGGGAACTCGAGGTCGCTGCCGCCGCCGTGAATGTCGAAGCTCTCGCCCAGGCAGCAGGTGGACATCACCGAGCACTCGATGTGCCAGCCCGGACGGCCCGGGCCCCATGGCGAATCCCAGCTTGGTTCGCCCGGCTTGACGCCCTTCCACAGGACAAAGTCGAGTGGATCCTGCTTGGCCTCGTCAACTTCGATACGGGCGCCGATGCGCAGGTCTTCGATCTTCTTGCGCGACAGCTTGCCGTAACCGACGAACTTGCCCACCCGGTAGTACACATCGCCATTACCCGGTGCGTAGGCATAACCCTTGTCGATCAGGGTCTGGATCATCGCGTGCATGCCAGCGATGTGCTCGGTGGCACGCGGCTCCTGATCCGGCGGCAAGATGTTCAGGCGGCGCTCGTCTTCGTGCATTGCATCGATCATGCGTGCGGTCAGCGCATCGAAGGTCTCGCCGTTTTCATTGGCCCGGTTGATGATCTTGTCATCGATGTCGGTAATGTTGCGCACGTAAGTCAGCTCGTAGCCACTCTTGCGCAGCCAGCGAGTGACCAGGTCGAAGGCCACCATGCTGCGGCCGTGGCCGAGGTGGCAGTAGTCGTACACGGTCATGCCGCAGACATACATGCGCACCTTGTTGCCATCCAGCGGCTTGAAGGCTTCCTTGGTCTTGCTCAGCGTGTTGTAGATGTTAAGCACGGCGATTCCTTAGCTGCCCCAGGAGTCACGCAGGGTGACAGTGCGGTTGAACACCGGGCGGCCCGGCTGGGTGTCTTTCAGGTCGGCGCAGAAGTAACCCTCGCGCTCGAACTGGAAACGGTCTTCAGGCTGGGCGTTGGCCAGCGAAGGTTCCGCACGACAGCCGCTCAGCACCTGCAGCGAATCGGGGTTGATGTTGTCCAGGAAGCTGCCGCCCTCTTCGGTTTTCTCCGGGTTCGGCGAACGGAACAGGCGGTCGTACAGGCGTACTTCGCACTCGACGCTGGCCGCTGCCGGGACCCAGTGAATAACGCCCTTGACTTTGCGCCCCTCAGGGTTCTTGCCAAGGGTGTCCGGATCGTACGAGCAGCGCAGTTCGACGAGGTTGCCATCGGCGTCCTTGATCGCTTCGTCGGCACGTATCACGTAGCTGCCGCGCAGACGCACTTCGCCGTTCGGCTCCAGGCGTTTGTAGCCTTTTGGCGGCTCTTCCATGAAATCGTCACGGTCGATGTAAAGCTCACGGGCGAAGGGCAACGCGCGCACGCCCATGTCTTCTTTCGGGTGGCGTGGCAGCTCGAGGTTTTCGACCTGGCCTTGCGGGTAGTTGGTGATCACTACCTTCAACGGCCGCAGTACACACATGGCGCGCGGCGCGGTGCGGTCGAGGTCATCGCGGATGCTGAACTCGAGCATGTTCATGTCGACCACTCCGTCCGAGCGGTTGGTGCCGATCATGTCGCAGAAGTTGCGGATCGAGGCCGGGGTGTAACCACGACGACGGAAGCCCGACAGGGTCGACATGCGCGGGTCATCCCAACCCTGCACGTGTTTCTCGTCGACCAGCTGCTTGAGCTTGCGCTTGGAGGTGATGGTGTAGTTCAGGTTGAGCCGGCTGAACTCGTACTGACGCGGGTGCGCCGGCACTGGCAGGTTGTCGAGGAACCACTCGTACAACGGGCGATGACCTTCGAACTCCAGGGTGCAGATCGAGTGGGTGATGCCCTCGATCGCGTCCGACTGGCCGTGGGTGAAGTCGTAGTTGGGGTAGATGCACCACTTGTCACCGGTCTGGTGATGGTGGGCATGGCGGATCCGGTAGAGGATCGGGTCACGCAGGTTCATGTTCGGCGAGGCCATGTCGATCTTGGCCCGCAGCACGCGCTCGCCATCAGCGAACTCGCCGGCTTTCATGCGCGCAAACAGGTCGAGGTTTTCTTCAACGCTGCGCTCACGGAACGGGCTGTTCTTGCCAGGCTCGGTGAGGTTGCCGCGGTATTCCTTGGCTTGCTCCGGAGTCAGGTCGCAAACATAGGCGTTGCCCGACTTGATCAGCTCGACCGCCCAGTCGTGCAACTGGTCGAAGTACTGCGAGGCATAGCGCACCGGACCGGTCCAGTTGAAGCCCAGCCACTTGACATCGCTCTGGATCGCGTCGATGTACTCCTGGTCTTCCTTGGCCGGGTTGGTGTCGTCGAAGCGCAGGTGACAGGCACCGCCGAACTCTTCGGCCAGGCCGAAGTTGACGCAGATCGACTTGGCGTGGCCAATGTGCAGGTAACCGTTGGGCTCCGGCGGGAAGCGGGTGACTATCTGCGTGTGCTTGCCCGAGTCCAGGTCAGCCTGAACGATCGGCCGCAGGAAGTTTGCAGGGACGGCGGGAGCGCCTTTGGCAGCGGCGTTGGGCGCGTTGTCGGCAGTGGGCTTGCTCATAGGATCCTTGAATGCTGGTGTTCAGCCCGGGTAGGCCGATTGAATCAAAGGGCCTATCATAGCCGAAGCAGTCAAGCTGCTGACAGCCGGGCGCCGACAAAGTGGCGCGATTTATCGCAACCCGGGCAAAATGGCGCCGCGCGCGCTGTGTCGCGGCAAGCCAATCCTGCGTCAGCTGATGTACGCGTGCTGCGCGCAGCCAATTTCTGTATGCCTTGAAGAGTGAATTTGAGCATGTCCCAAGTCAAACTGACCACCAACCACGGCGACATCGTCCTGGAACTGAACGCCGAGAAGGCGCCGCTGACCGTTGCAAACTTCCTCGCCTACGTCGAAGCCGGTCACTACAGCAATACCGTTTTCCACCGTGTGATCAAAGGTTTCATGATCCAGGGCGGCGGTTTTGAACCTGGCATGAGCGAGAAGAAAGACAAGCGCCCAAGCATTCAGAACGAAGCCGACAACGGCCTGAAGAACGACAAGTACACCATCGCCATGGCCCGCACCATGGAACCGCACTCGGCCTCGGCGCAGTTCTTCATCAACGCCTCCGACAACGGTTTCCTTAATCACAGCGGCAAGAACACCCAAGGCTGGGGCTACGCGGTATTTGGCGCAGTCATCGAAGGCAAGGACGTGGTCGACAAGATCGAAGCCGTTGCCACCGGCTCCAAAGCCGGCCACCAGGACGTGCCGAAAGAAGACGTGATTATCGAGAAAGCCGAGATCATTGGGTGATTCTGCTGATCTCTGATCTGCACCTGCAAGAAGAACGCCCGGAGATCACCCGGGCGTTTGTTGACCTGCTCGAAGGTCGCGCGCGCCACGCCAGAGCGCTGTACATCCTCGGTGATTTTTTCGAGGCATGGATCGGCGATGACGCGATGACCCCGTATCAGCAGTCGATCTGCCAGGCATTGCGTAACTTGAGCGACAGCGGTACCGCTATTTACCTGATGCACGGCAACCGCGATTTTCTCTTGGGCGAGGATTTCTGTGCTGCCGCTGGCTGCACCTTGCTCGCCGATCCCAGTGTGGTCGATCTGGGCGGCGAGCCGGTACTGCTGATGCACGGCGACACGCTGTGCACCCGCGACGTCGGCTACATGAAGCTGCGCCGCTATCTGCGTAGCCCGCTGACGCTGTGGGTGCTGCGCCACCTGCCGCTGTCCATGCGGCTCAAGCTGGCACGCAAGCTGCGCAGCGAAAGCAAGACCCAGACCCGCATGAAAAACACCGAGATTGTCGATGTCACACCCGATGAAGTCCCGCGGGTGATGGCTGCGCACGGCGTGCGCACGCTGGTCCACGGGCATACCCACCGGCCGGCGATCCACAAGTTGCTGGTCGATGGCAGCCCGGCGCGCAGGATTGTTCTGGGCGACTGGGACCGTCGCGGCTGGGCTTTGCAGGTAGATGATCAGGGTTTCCAGCTGGCGCCGTTCGACTTCACCTGAGTCGTCGACGTCGGCTGTTGCACTCACCAAGGCCGCTGTTGCAGGGATCTGCGACAGCGGCCTTGTCTATCCCATCGCTTAATCTGCGCTGCTGACCTGCGCAGCCTTGTCGCGCTCACTGATGACCGACCGCCGATACTGCGGGTCAGCCTTGATCTGCGCTTCAGTGAACGCAAGCGGTGCCAGCTGCTTGGCAGCAAACGCATGAGTCTGGTCGGCATGGTGCGCCGAGGCCGCTTCGCTGGACTGCGAAAACGCCAGCAAGCCCTGAGCCTGCGGCCCTTGCTCGGTGAAGCTGACGATTTGCAGGTAACTGGTGCCGCTGACGACCAGACGCTTGCCCTGCCCCACTGGCACACTGTACATGGCGTTGTAGACCCCCAGCTCCTGCGGTCCGCCTGGCACCGGGGTGCCATCCGCCGCCTGTTGGATTTGCCCCCAGCGGCTGTCTGCGCTTATCCCGGCTTGGTTTACCTGGTCTTGCGCGGCCAGCGCCACCTGGTGCAGCAGCTTGCGTACAGCGGCCTGCTCGACGGCCAACCCACGCGGTGTGTGCTCTGGGTCGGCCGGATCATAGGCCACGCGCCAGCTCTGCGGATGCTCGGCCATCGCTTCGGCGATATGCTCGAAATACAGCAGACCCACGCCGGTATCCAGGTCAGCCTTGCCATTCCAGGCCTTGAGGCCTTGGCACAGCTGGGCAACGTCAGCCCCGCCCCCCTTGCACCAATCAAGCAGCTCCGGCAGCAGCAGGCTGGCCAGATAGACCTCATCATCAAACACCATGCCTTGCAGTTCAGCGACGCCGAGCTTGCCACGGCCCTGCAGCCGCTGCAGGGCGAAGCGGCCGCGCATGCTCAGGGGCTGATCATCGCGGCTGACCAGCGGCGAAAAGCCCAGCAACGGCTGCGCTGGATTGCTCATCCGCGCCGGGTCGTTGGAGTTCTGCACAAAGTCGCGCCGTTCAAGGCTCGGCAACAGTCGCGCCGGAACGATCCCGGCCTGCGCCGCCTGTGGGTCGCTTTGCCACTGGCACGTACTGCGCGAGCCATCCAGTACCACCAGCTTGGTGCCGGCTGCCGGGTCGCTGCACTGCGCCAGCGTCTGCTGATCGACATAGGGTACAACCGATTGATTGAGGTACAACGTCCGCCCGCCGGCATCGACTGCCAGCGTGTTGACCCAAGGAATCCCTTGCAGTTCAGCAACAGAGCCCCTCAGGGCGTCAAGGCTGTCGGCGCGGTTGATCCGATACCACTGCTGCAGCACGCGGCTGTTGTCCAGATTGGCATCGCGCAGGCTATAGGCGTAGCGGTTGTCCCAGTCAAGCTTGCCTGGCCACTGCACAACCGGGCCGAACTCCGATGTGTAGACCTGCCGCTCGACCTCGCGCAGTGAGCCATCCTCGCCCTTGACCGTTACCCGCAGGGATTGCCGCGCCAGTGGCAGCGACTTGCCATCGAGCAAATAACGGGTTGCATCCTTGGGGTCCAGTTGCAGCCGGTAGAGCGTGAAGTGCTTGGAGGTATCGACCGTATGCGTCCAGGCCAGATGTTGATTGAAGCCGATATTGATCAGAGGCAGGCCCGGCAGCGCCGCCCCCATCACATTCAACCGACCTGGAATGGTCAGCTGCATCTGATAAAAACGCATACCGCCCATCCACGGGAAATGCGGATTGGCCAGCAGCAGTCCGCGACCATTGCTGGAGCGCTCCGAGCCCACCGCTACCGCGTTACTGCCACGCTGCATGGCGAACAGTGCCTGGCGCTCGAGCGCCAGCCTGAAGTCAGCGGCCTGATGCTGCGCAGCGAGCTTGGGTGGTGATGCGCCAACCAGCGCTTCGACGAACTGCCCGGCGCCGCCCTCGGCCAACAAGCGCCGGGTCAGCTTGACCAGATCCAGGCTGGTTAACGGTCGCACCCACTCACCCGCGCCGCACTCCGCCGGCAAGCCTTGCGCCCGCCGCTCGCCAAGCGCGCGATTGAAGCCGCTGGCATAGCCTTCGAGCAGGTTGCGCACCTCCACCGGCTGAGCCTGTAGAAAAGCACTGACTGCAGCGGGCGTGTTGAGCCAGGTGAAGAACAGATCACTGTCGAGGTTGTTGCGCTGCTCAACGGTTTTGCCTTGGCCGCCGAAATAACGCGAGCGTTCGCCGTTGACCGTCAGCACCTCATTGGCCAGCAGGCACAGGTTGTCCTGTGCATAGGCGTAGCCGATACCGTAGCCAAGCCCCCGCTCGTCGCTGGCCAGGATGTGCGGCACGCCAAAGCTGGTGCGGCGGATTTCGGCGCTGGCAGCAGCAGCGCTTTCACGGGGCTGGGCCAACAGGCCGAATACCGCCAACGCAACAGCCACGCTCAACTGAGCGGGGCGGCGCAAATATAGGTTCACGAGCGTTCCTTGAGTATCTGAGGTCATCCCGTTGAGACGAATAGCTGGACGAAAATTTTACGCATTGCAGCCGTGCTGACACGTATTGAACAGAATCAGCCGTTTATTTTTCCGGCAAAACTGCAGTTTTTCCAATCTCGTTCGTCTTTATCAATGAGGAACCATGATTTCGGGACAGCCCACGAAAAGGAGCATTCACATGTATCAGCCACAACAGGCCACAGCCAAGCCGAACGGCGCAGCCAATGCCGGCGCTGGGCAACTTGCCGATAGTGAAGAGCGGATTGGCAATGAGCTGATTCGCGAGCTGCTGCGCACATATGGCCTGCGCACCAGCCTGATCCGACTGAAGGTGATCGATGCCTTGCATGCCGCTGATCGTAACGGTCGCAGTGTCGGTGTGCGCGGCATCCATGCGCAGCTTGAACAGCTCGACATCCCGTTGTCGTTTCTGAGCGTGCGCGAAGTGCTCAAGCGACTTTGCGCCGAGGGCGTGATCAGCCTGGGCGGCGACAAATGCTACAGCCTCAACCCAGAGGCACGCGCCGTACTCGAGTCGGCTCAAATACGCTGAACCGCCGGCCGGCCAGGATGGCCGGCCCGCCGGATTCAGGGTTTGACCTTGCGCCGCAACAAACCGTTGATCACCACTACGATCACTGCAATGGCAATGGCGCAGTACTGGAACGTCTGCTCGGTGATCGTTCCCTGCTTTTGCAGGTAGGAAAGCCCCAGCATCATGCCCAGTACCACCAGGATGATCAGGATCGAGTATTTCAGGCGCTGCACGTGTGTCATCGGGAGTTCCTTGCGACATCAGAGACATTGGGCTCACATGGAGCCGAGGCAATGATACAACGGCATCAGGCGCAGGCGTGTATTTCCTGCTGAGCCACATCCGCGTCTCCTGAAAGCATAGGGGTTCAACCCAGCCCATAGGTGCCCCCATGCTGAATACTTGTCTTCGCATCCTCACTCTCTGGTTTGCCGCAGCGTCGGCCCTGGCCGTCGAGCGGCCAGCGCTGTCCGATGATCACCTGCATCAACTGGGTAGGCAACTCGCCCAAAGTGCCGGCTCAAGCCAGTGGCAACAACTGTGGCAACGCGTGCGCAACGCCGGTTACCTGAACCCCGAGGCTGACCAGCTGCATTTTCTGGTGGAGCAACGCGAGCTTCCCCGCCTCGCCCGGGAAACGCTGGCCCACGCCGACCAGACAGGCCTGCGCGGACACGCGCAAGCGTTATACCGAAAAGACTTTGCGCCGACCGTGACAGGACGCATCAACGATCATCCAATGACCGCCCTGTGTTTGCTGGTCGACTACCGAGCACTCCCAGCAAGCATGGTCGACGCGCCCCACGCCTACCTGGCTGGCGTGAGCCTGCTGAGTAGCTATCCCTGTGACTGAGGGCAACCCTACCCATGGCAACTGTTCTGGCAGCGGAGCAAGAAGTTTCAAGGCGTACAGGCGGGCCCTGTTGCATAGTCCTACACCCCAATCTCTCGATCCCTGCGTCAAGCGCACCCAGGAACTACACATATCGGTTCGCTTGACGCCTAGGACTGCCTGCACGGGTCATCGACAATCGAATCACGCCACGGGGCAAAAACCCCGGCATGTTCTACCCAGTCATGGTCACGCACAGCGCAATCCATTACCCCACGAGGGAGCCACACACATGCAAACGCCAGACTTCAGCCGTATCGATATCGCCTTGCTGCCGCACTCACTTCAGTCGCTCATTGAGTGTATCGGCATTGAAAATGCCTACAACCTGACCTGCGCCTATGGTGGGCGCCCCAAGTACATTCCCAAGCATCGCGACCGCACCAAGCTTGCAGAAGTGCTTCCAGGCGCAGCCCTGGACGCGTTGATAAAGCGCTTCGCCGGGGTTGCCCTGGAGATTCCCAAGGCCGACCACTTCCTGCGCCAACTGCGCAACTTGCAGATTCAGCAAGAGAGCGCCGATGGCCTCTCGCGCAGCCTGCTGGCCGACAAGTACGGGTTGAGCCTGCGCCAAATCGGCAACATTCGCCGTCAGGAAACCACGCCCGCTGAGCACCCCTAGTGCTAGCCAAGGAGCTTGATAATGTCTATTGATCCCACACTGGTCGGCTCGGTCATCAACGCCCTGCCCATGGACCGCATGATTTCCGCACCATTACAGGCGATGATCCAGGCCCAGATCAGCGCCAGCAAAGCCTACGCAGACTTCCTGATGGGTGTATGCATCCAGAATGGCAAGGCGGTCGCGATCCAGATCGACTACGACGAAACGCTGGTCGGCGCAGACGGTGAATACCAGGGCGTAGTGCAAAAGAGTCTGAAAGTGCCGTTGCTGGCCGCCGTCACCCACCCCAACATCGTTATCGAAGAAGGTCGGGTCGAGTTCGAGATAACCATCAGCCAGATGGCTGAACTGAGCACCTCCACCGAGCGCGACGCCAGCCTCACTGGTAGCCTCGGCTGGGGCCCGTTCAAGCTTGAAGTCAAAGGTAGCGTCAGCCAGAAGTCGACTCAGGTACGCAAGACCGATACCCGCGCCCGCTACGCGTTCAACACAACCGTCCGCCGCCAGGATCCACCGGAGGCGATGATACGGGTGATCGACTTTTTGACCGAAGCAGCGACCAGGCCGAGCCTTCTGCCTTCGGCAAACGCACGCAACCCTGGCGACATCTCCCAGGACGACACCCTGCCGCCTGTCGAGCAGGCATGACTGCAACGCCCTGCCGTGAATCCAGAGCCCGGCCTTGATGGCGGGCTTGCCGCCTAGAGGAGCGATGAACTTGGATGACACCCCTACCCCGCCCGCGCCCATGCTCTGCAGTGACCTGCGCGACATCACCCGCGGTCTGCAGGAAGCCGCAGCCGCCACCAACAGCTTGATCGCCCAGCAGTACATCACCCTGTTCGATCAGTTTTTCGATCATGACCCCGACGCCCTCGGCGCACCGATGAAAGCCAAAATGGTCGAGGTGGCCATGGATGGTCAGCACATGATCAGAGTGCCGCTGATTACCTTGGTGGCGCCCAAGGGGCTGGCCCTGGAGCGTATGCAGGTGGACCTTTCGGTCCGGGTAAGGAGCACAGAGATAAAAACTGCGCTGGCCGAAGCGGCCGATGCGCATGCGTGCGCTCGCTTCAAGGTCAGCATTGGAGCACAAGCACGCCGCGGCGATGGCCGCGACCCGGACGAAGTGCAGATCCGCATGCAGTTCCAGGCATGCGAGCCGCCTGAGGCGCTCAATCGTCTGATCGAGCAATACACCAACCTCATCGTACCCACGCCGCGCGACAACCCGCAGCCACCTGGAGCAGACAGCAACGAATATGTCGAGGCGGCCAGCGTACGCTGACCCTCTCGATCAGAAGTCGCGTTTGTAGAAGATATCCAACGAGCTGGCCAAGCCACTGGCCGCCTCCAGATATACCTTCTTGCTCAGCTTGTACCGCAGAGCGATGGTGTTGGCCGGCTCGAATACACCCACCCCATAACGCAGGCTCAGGCGCTCGGTCAGATTGCCACTGGCAACCACGCTGGTGGTGTTGCCCGAGCCTTCGGTATCGAGCTGGAAGTCCTCGATGCCCAGGTTGGACGCCAGGCTGCCAGTGAGCCCGGCGCTGCCGGCAAGGCCCAGACCCAGGGCTGCTTCGGCGAGCATGTTGTTGTCTTCGCCGGAGCCACCCAGCGGCCGCCCCAGTACCAGATAAGACAAGGCCTGCTCCTGGCTCATCGCTGGCTCGGCGAACACCTGGGTGGTCGGCTGCTCAGCGCTGCCACTCAGACGAATACCGGCAATCACATCGTCAACCTGACGAATCGCTTCGATATCCAGGTAGGGCTGATCGATAGGACCTGCGAACAACAGCCGTGCACGGCGGATTGTCAGGCGCTGGCCGTAGGCGCGATACCGGCCATCGGCCAGGCTCAGTTCGCCACGGGTATCCATGTTGTCACCAATGTGCACGTGCCCGCGCAAGTTGGCCGTCAGACCAAAACCATTGAACGACAGTTTGTCCTGGCCGACCTCAACATTGACGTCCATGGCGATGGCCATTGGCGGCGTGCCCTGTTCGGTCTGATTGCCGATAATGACCGTATCGTCGGACACTTTGACCGTGGAGGGTGGAAGCTCACGTACGGTGATTGCACCCTTGGGTACCAATACCTTGCCCTTGACCGCAAGCTGTTCGCCTTCAAGGCTTATGGTCAGGTCAGGGGCTACTTCCAACGTGGCATAAGGCTCGACCGTGACTGGCAGTTGCTGACCCTGCAAGCGCAGTTGCATCGCCAGCGCCTGGCCCCAGGTCAGGTTGCCGCTGAGCTGAGCGCGACCGGCTGTACCGCTGCGCCAGCCGCCTTGCAACTGAACCTGTTCCCCTGCAATCAGCGCCTGCACCGACAGATCCTGCAGGCTGACCGGCAGCTGCGCACCGCTGACTTCGCCGCCAGTGAGGGCCAGAGTGCCATTGACTTGCGGTGCAAGCAAAGAGCCAGACAAACGGCCGCTGCCGTTGAGCTGCCCGGCAAGGCGCTCGACCATTGGCACGAATGGCCGCGCGATCGCCAGGTCGAGCCCGCTCAGACGAAAATCGCCAGACAGCGGCTTGTCCTTGCCCAACGGGTCGAGACGGGTTGTCAGCGCGAGCTCGCCAAGGCGCTCGCCGCGGAAGTTCAGCACCGTGTCGATGCGACGCGGATTGAGCGTACTGTCCAGGCGCAGGACCTGGTACGGGAAATCCAGCCACCGCTGACCATCGCGCACGCGCAAGGTGCCGCCACTGGCATCCACACGTATCGTGCCTTTGGGTCCGGCGGCAGGAATATCCAGATTGATATCGGCATTGAGCTGCCCCTGCCAGGCGAAGTCCTTTGGCATCCACTGTGCCAGGCTCTCGATCGGGAACTGCTTGAGGTGGTAACGCAGCCGCGGCTCCGGCGCCAGGCGCTGGTCTTCGCCACACAGACTGGCCTGGCCCGAGCGCCAGCAATGGGCAGCGAAATCCAGCTGACCGTTGGCCAAGCGCTGCAAACGGGCCGGCGCCTGCAACTGCCAGTCCTGCCCGCCAGCTTGAATCCGACCGCTGGCAAGACGACCACGCCAGTCACCCTTGGCCAGTTGGCCGTCGGCAGCCAGGTCGAGCTTGAGCTGCGGGCCCGCCAGCGCCAGCGTCACGGCCTGCTGGCGAATATCGCCTTTGCCGGCAATGTTCAGATCGCCAAGCGAAGTCTCGCCCAGGCGAATATTGCCCGCTTTGAGGGTGAGTTGGCCGCGCTGGGCGCTGTCCAGCCGGGCATCGAGATCAAGTCGTTGTACACGGTTGTCTGCCTGAGCCAGTTGCTGCCCCTGCATACTCAAAGTGCCCTGCGGCGCTTGCAGGGTGCCGGCGAGGTCGAGGCGACCTTTGACCTGGCCCTGCAAGCGGGGCCACAGCTGGCCAAGGCGCGGCATATCCAGATCGATCCGGCCGGCCAGGCGCTGCTGCAGGCTACCGCTGCCGTTGATGCGGTTGTCGCCCAATTGGATGGCCAGGGCGCCAAGTGTCCAGCTGTCGCCAGCCCCCTCGGCCTCGGCCTTGAGCACTGCTGGTTGACCGCGCAAGCGGCCTTTGAGGTCGAGCAAGGCGCTCAGTTGCAGGCGCTCGTTGTGCATTTCGCCCTTGCTGCGCAGAGGCCCGGCGAGCGTGCCTGGCAGCTCGGCAAGCCAGTAGGCTGGATCGAGCGCTGAAAGCTGCAGGTCGACGTCCCAACTAATCTTCTCGGCAAAACCGACGATGACGCTGCCGGCAGCTTTGCCCTGCCCCGCGCTGAGCAGTAATTGCGGCAGGCGTACCTGGCTCAAGTCGCCCTCGAACGGGCTACTCAAATTGAATGCACCGGCCGGGCCGTCCAGATCACCCTTGAACGAACCTTGATAGTTGCCATCGCGGTACTGTACATCCGCAGTCAACCGTTTGAGCACCACTTGCGGCGCTTCTTCAAGCGGATACAGACGCAGCCACGGGAAGTCCTGCCAATCGACTTTGGCATCGGCAATCAGCCCCTGCTGCCAGTCGGCATTGGCTTGCAGTTTGAGCCGTTGGCTGTCGCTGGCGTTCAGGTCCAAAGCATCCAGTCGGGCGCCTTTGGCGTCGACCTTGCCCGCCAACAGCAGACCTATAGGCCCCTGCTCGGCCGGCAGATTGGCCGAGCCGGAGAGCTGGTAGCCCTTGTCCAGATTGCCCACGGCATCCAGCTTGATTTGCTCGAGCTGCAAGGTATCCGGCAGCGTCGCAACCGGCTTGAAGGCGGCCGACTCAAGCCGCAGTCTGGCTGGCAGGTGCTCCGCCAAAGCCTGCAGTTCACCGGTAAGGCGGGCGTTCAGGTAGCCGGTGCTGGTTGCGTCCAGATTGAGTGTCTTCTGCAGCTCGCCGGTGGCATTCAGCGCCAGTTGCCAGGCCTGCCCCTCTACCGGCGGCAGCTGCACGCTGCCAGTCAGTTGCACTGGCCAGTCGCCCTCAGGCTGCACGTCGCCCTGCACGCTCACATGCAGGTCATCGCGTTGCAACTGCAAGGTATCGATGCGCAGGCCATTGTTGCTCCAGTGCGCCGCAAGCTGCAGGTCACCCAGCAGGTCACTGCCATCCAGGCGCAGTTGGCCAAGTTTCACTTCGCCTAGTTCGATAGCCACTGGCAGGCGCAGCGTCGGTAACTGCAGCGGGTTGCTGTCGGCTACGGTTTCACTGGCGGCAAATGCCATGTCGATGCGCTCAGCCTGCAGGCGCTTGATACACAGGGTGGCCCGCAGCAGGCACAGCGGCGACCAGCTCAACTGCGGTGCCTGCACCTCGACCCGGCTGGCGCCGTCGTCCCAACTCAAGCGACTGGCCTGCCAGTTACTGCCAAGCTGGCCCTGGAAGTCGTCGACCGTCAGCCCTGGCACCAGGCCCAGCGCCCAGCGGCTACCGACTTGCGTGCCCAATAGCAGGCTCAGACTCAGTGCGATCAGCAGCGCAAAGCCCAGCAGACTGATTAATATGTACTTCAAAGCACGCGTCACAGCTCAGGCCCCATCGAGAAGTGCAGGCGGATGCCGCCGTCGTCGTCCAGTGCCTTGGCCAGGTCCAGGCGCAATGGCCCGACCGGCGACACCCAACGTACGCCGACACCGACGCCGGTTTTCAGGCTGGGCAGATCCAGCGAGTTGAACGAGTTGCCTTGATCGACAAAGGTCGCGATACGCCACTTCTCGGCCACCGAATACTGGTATTCGGCGCTACCGGCCACCATGTAGCGGCCACCAATACGGTCGCCGTCGCTGTTTTTCGGAGACAGGGTCTGATAGTCGTAACCACGCACGCTTTGGTCGCCACCGGCGAAGAAGCGCAACGAGGGCGGAATCTTGCTCTGATAGCTGTTGGTGGCGCTGCCACCGAATTGCAGCCGGCCGAGCAGCCGGTGATTCTGGCCCAGGGTAGTCAGGCCCTTGAGCAGGACGTTGCCGTGTAGCAGGTTGGTGTCAGACATCAGCCCTTCCTTGGCCACCTGCACATCGAACTGCAGACGGTAGCCATTGTGCGGGTCGATGCGGTTGTCACTGCGCAGGTACGAGTAACTTACCCCAGGCATCAGCAGCTTGCTCAAACCGGAGTCATCCCCCAGCTTGTACTCTTCGCGCTGATACTTGAGCGACACCACCCGCTGCCAGCCGCTGGGCAGCTTGCTGTGCCATTCAGGGCCAACGGTGAGCAGCTTGCTGACGGTATCGGTGCCTGCGATCTCTTCATTCTGGTAGCCACCGGCGAAGCGCAGTTTGTCGGTCAGTGGCGGATCCAGCGGTATGTCATACCACAGGCCGACGTTCTGCCGCGGCGCCGACAGTTCGGTTTCCCAACCATAGCTGTGACCCTGCGGGTTGACCCAATGGCGGGTCCAGTTGGCCTTGCCGCGCGGGCCAACGTCGGTCGAGAAGCCCAGGCCCAGGCCCATGGTGCGTGGTTTGCGGGTTTCCAGGCTGACCTCGACCGGGATCTGTTCGCCCACCGCAGCGGTGGGCGCCGCATCGACCCGCACGCCTTCGAAATAGCCGCTCGATTGCAGGTCGTTGTTGAGTTCCGCGATGAGCTCGGAATCATAGGGCGTACCGGCCTTGAACGGCACCATGCGCTGCAGCAGGTCCTGGTCCAGCGGCGTGTCGCCGGCAAAGTGCACGGCGCCAAGCTGGAAGCGTGGCCCGCTTTGATACACCAGTTCGATGTCGGCAACGCCGGCCTGCGGATCTACGGCCAGGCGCTGGCTGGTAAAGCGCCCTTTGAAAAAGCCGTAACGCGAAGCCTGATTCTGGATCAGGCGCTTGGCGTCTTCATACAGACCATGATTGAGGCGTTCGCCTGGGCGCAGCGCGGCGCTATCAGGCACACGAAAACTCTTCAGCTCGGTGGCCGGGCCCTCGATGCGCACAGTGACATTGCGCAAGCGCACCGGCTCACCGGGGTCAATGCGAATGATCAATTGCGGATGCTGGTCAGGCCCGGTCGGCGCTTTGACCTCGGTGTCGATCTGGGCCTGATAGTAGCCAAGTGCCTGCGCGGCTTTGCGCGCCTGCTCTTCGGCACCGCGACTGAAACGCAGCAACGCGTCCTCGTCACGGTCTCCCAGGCTGCCAATATAGCCTTCGACATTCGCCTTGAGCGCCTTGTTGGCGGGTTTGACCCGCACCAGCAGTTCGCTCTGGGCCCATACTGTGCTGCTGGCGGCCAGGATGATCAGGCCCCAGGTCAATCTTCCTGAATACGTCATGCCGCGCATGCTACCAGAGCTTGGCGCGCAAAGGAGCCGTCTACCTGGCAGGTCCCGCTGTTACTGATCTGGATGACAAAGGATTGGGATGAAAGAACACCCGCTCAGTGACTGGACCTATAGCTATTTCGCCAATCTCCTGATACCCCTGAAGCTTGTAAAACGCCAGATAACGCGCATTGCCGGTATCCAGCACCACACCATGGCTGCCTGGCTCCTCGGCGCACCAGTCATGAACAGCCTGTAACAATTGCTCAGCGTGCTGCTGACTCCTGAAGTCAGGGTGCACGCCCAGCAGTGGCAGCATATGTACCTGATCTGACGGCAAGCTCCCTACCAACGCTGCCTGATAATCCAGGTAGCGGCGGGTGCAGCGCAGGCCGGTGCCGATGATCATGCGCAAGCGCCACATCCAACTGTCAGCCACGCCAAGGCGCCGCAGTGGCGGCACGATCAGCGCCACCCCGGCCAGACGGTCTTCGACCATCAGGCCCACTGCCGGTAGCTGCAGGTAGAAGTGCTGGCGCACCCATGCCCGAATCATGGCGCGCAGGCGCCGTTCATAGCCAGGGCGCTGCGCCTCGAACAGATAGGCAACGGTCGGCTCTTGCCGATAGACTTCGTACAGCACAGCGCGCACCTCGCGGCGGTAGCCCTTGTCGAGCAAACAGGTGCGAGCGGTTGCGCGGATATCGTCGGGCATTGCAGTTAAACCTTCATGGAGTGAACGTACACCTTGGAGGCGAGGCAGCGCGGGTTGGTTCACCGCTGCGCGCAGGTCAACAGGCCTGAGGCAGCGCCACCATGCTGGCGATGAGCGCCGATGTTCGATAGCATCCGCAGTTTTACCAGGGTTGCCTCGCCATGAAGATCGTCTCGTTCAACATCAACGGTTTGCGCGCCCGTCCGCATCAGCTGGCGGCGCTGATCGAGAAGTATCAGCCAGACGTTATCGGCCTGCAGGAAACCAAAGTCAGTGACGAGCAGTTCCCCTTGGCTGACGTGCAAGCCTTGGGCTACCACGTCCATTACCACGGCCAGAAGGGCCACTATGGCGTCGCCTTGCTCTCGCGCCAGGCGCCGCTGGCACTGCACAAGGGTTTTGCCACTGACGAAGAGGACGCCCAACGGCGCTTCATCTGGGGCACCTTCGCCGACGCCAACGGCACCCCGATCACCATCATGAACGGCTACTTCCCGCAGGGAGAAAGCCGCGACCATCCCACCAAGTTCCCCGCCAAGCAGCGCTTCTACAGCGACCTGCAGGTGCTGCTCGAAGGCCAGTTCGATAATCAGCAGCCGCTGATCGTGATGGGCGACGTCAACATCTCGCCTGAAGATTGCGACATTGGCATCGGCGCTGACAACGCCAAGCGCTGGCTGAAGACTGGCAAATGCAGTTTCCTGCCAGAGGAGCGTGAGTGGATGCAGCGTCTTAAGGACTGGGGCCTGGTCGACAGCTTCCGCTACCTGAACCCGCAGGTCAGCGACCGTTTCAGCTGGTTCGACTACCGCAGCCGCGGCTTTGAAGACCAGCCCAAGCGCGGTCTGCGCATTGATCTGATCATGGCTTCGAGTGGCTTGCTGCCACGACTCAAGGACGCTGGTGTTGACTATGACCTGCGCGGCATGGAAAAACCTTCCGATCACGCGCCGATCTGGCTAGAGCTGGCCTGATAAATCAGCGCTGCGGACGCTGAACAGCGTGCGCAGATAGGCAAAGCTGACGAAATATCGCGTATCTGATAGTCATTCGCCATTATCTCGGTTCTCGGGACCCCCTTGGCAGGGGTAGAATGCGCAAAACCGGGAGCCGTAATGAATCAGGACCGCTTGACCCCCAACCAGGACGATGCCATCACCGACGCTGCGGCGCATTGGTGCATGCGCCTGCATGCCGATGACTGCACGACGGCCGAGCGCGAGGCATTTGATCTGTGGCTGGCGGCCGACCTGCGGCACTTTGATGAATACCGCGCAATGCAGGAAATCTGGCAGACCGCTGACCTGTTGCCACGCCGCACGGCTGTCGTCGAGATCGGCGCCCGCCCTGTACGCAAGGCGCAGCCACGCCACTGGCGGCCATTCGCTTCGGCTGCAGCCATTGCCCTGCTGGCCCTGCCGCTGGCTGGCTGGGTCGGTTGGGAGCAAGGCTGGCTACCCAATCGCTACCAGCATTTCGAAGCTACCGATCAGGTGCGCCAGTTGCAGCTGAGCGATGGCAGCCAGATCGAGCTCAACCTGCACAGCGAACTGCGCTTCTTCAACTACAAAGATCAACGCCAGGTCACGCTTACCCGCGGCGAGGCGTTTTTCAAGGTTACCCACGACACCGCCCACCCGTTCATCGTGCGCGCCGGCAACGGCCAGACGCGAGTAACCGGGACCCAGTTCAACGTCTGGAAGTACAACGACGAGGTCAAGGTGACGCTGGTTGAAGGCTCGGTACTGGTCAGCAGCCACGGTGACGATGGCGGCTATCGACTGGGCCCGGGCATGCAAGCCAGTTATCACGCTGGCGATTTCGAGCCGACCCTGGCGCAGACTGATGACGCCGACAACAGCCTGGCCTGGCGCAGTGGCAAGCTGGTGCTGGACAACCTCAGCCTGGCCCAGGCCCTGCCGGTGATCAACCGCTACTTGGAGCGCCCGCTGCTGTTGGCCGATGACAGCACCGGCGCAATCCGCGTCAGCGGCGTGTACAACACCCGCGAAGTCAAGCGCATGGTCGATAACCTGCCCAAGGTGCTGCCGGTCTACCTGACTCGCAGCAAGGACGGTAGCACCGTCCTCAACCGCATCACACCGTTGACCAACAAGGGCTGACGCAGGGCGTCAGAGCACCATCGCCGCAAGCCAGCCAAAGGCCAGCAGTGGCAGGTTGTAATGGAGGAAGGTCGGCACCACGGTGTCCCAGATGTGGTGATGCTGGCCGTCCACATTCAAGCCCGAAGTAGGCCCCAGGGTCGAATCCGATGCTGGCGACCCGGCGTCACCCAACGCACCCGCTGTGCCGACGATGCACACTGTAGCCACTGGATCGAAGCCCAGTTGCACACACAGCGGCACGAAGATCGCGGCAAGAATGGGAACGGTAGAGAACGACGAGCCGATGCCCATAGTCACCAGCAAGCCCACCAGCAACATCAACAAGGCACCAACGCCCTTACTGTGGCTGATCCACTGCGCAGAGGCCTGGACCAGGCTGTTGACCTCGCCGGTTGCCTTCATCACGTCGGCAAAGCCCGAGGCGGCAATCATGATGAAGCCGATCATGGCCATCATCTTCATGCCTTCGGTAAACAGATCATCAGTATCTTTCCAGCGCACGATGCCCGACAGCGAAAAGATCAGAAAACCGACCATGGCGCCGATGATCATCGAATCCAGCCACAGCTGAATGATGAACGCTGCTGCGATCGCCAGGCCAGCGACCATCAGCGTCAAGGGGTTGTAGCTGACACTGACCTGCTCAACCTGTTCGATTTTCGCCAGGTCATAGTCGCGTTTCTTGCGGTAGCTGACGAACACTGCCAGGAGCAGCCCGGCGAGCATGCCGGCCGCAGGAATGGCCATCGCCTGGGTAACGTTGACCGCGCTGACGTCGACCCCGGCGCGGCTGACATTGGCCAGCAGGATTTGATTGAGGAAGATGTTGCCAAAGCCAACCGGCAGGAACATGTACGGCGTGATCAGGCCAAAGGTGATCACGCAGGCAATCAGCCGCCGATCGATGCGCAGTCGGGTCAGCACATACAACAGCGGGGGCACCAACAGGGGGATGAAGGCAATGTGAATGGGCAGAATGTTCTGCGACGACACGGCCACCACCAGCATCAGGCCGATCAGCAACCATTTGACCTTGCCACCCTCGCTATGGCCCTGGCGCTCGATCATGTTCAAGGCCCGATCTGCCAGCGCGTGAGCCAGGCCCGATTTGGCAATGGCTACGGCAAACGCGCCAAGCAGCGCGTAGGACAACGCGACCGTAGCGCCGCCGCCCAGCCCACCATTGAAGGCCTTCAACGTGCCCTCGATACCCAGGCCGCCGACCAGGCCGCCGGTCAGCGCACCGATGATCAATGCGATCACCACATGCACGCGGGACAGGCTCAATATCAGCATGATGCCGACCGCGGCAATGACTGCATTCATGGTGTGGACTACCTCGTTACGACAGACGGAAGGCATTGGCACCGGCGTCAGGCTGCACACAGGCAGCGGCCGGTCCAGAGGGGTGCAATGCGAAGGGCGCACACTCTGAAGGGCGAGTCGACAGATGTCAAATCGGCCAAGGCCGAATTCAATTGAACGTTTGAATAAAGAAAATCCTGTGGTCGCCGACACAGAGTGCAGACCTATTACAAGGGACTTTCCCAAAATGCCTCTGCGACAACTGTCCATCCAGTGGAAGATCACCCTGCTCGCCGGCTTGTGCCTGGCCGCCATCGTCACGCTACTGGTCGGTCTGTCCCTGTACCGCATGGACCACAGCTCCGACCTGGTAAAGGCCAGCAGCATGAAGATGCTCTCCGATTCAGCTCAAGCGCGCATCGAATCGCAGGGTGAAGTGCAGGCGCTGAACATTCGTCGCCAGTTCATGGATGCCTACCAGTACGGCGCAGGTTTTGCTCGGCAGGTGCTGTTCTTGCGCGAGCAGGCGGAAAAACGTTATCTGGACGCCTTTGACCTGCGCGAAGACATGACCGCACAAGTGCGCAGCGCCTTGCTGGCCAACCCTGAGCTGCTCGGCCTGTCGCTGGTGTTCGAGCCTGACGCGCTGGATGGCAAGGACAGCCTGTTCACCAATCAGCACGAGTTGGGCAGCAACGAAACCGGCCGTTTTGCCTTGTATTGGTCGCAACCGCAGGCCGGCAAACTGACCTCGATGGCCTTGCCTGAACTGGACATGGCCAACATCGAAACCGGCCCCAGCGGGCAACCGGCCAACACCTGGTGGGTATGCCCGCGCAGCACCGGCAAGGTCTGCGTGGTCGAGCCGTATTTCTACGCCATCGACGGCCAACAGGTGTTGATGACGAGCATCGTCTTCCCGCTGTCGGTCAAGGGCAAGGTGATTGCCACGCTGTCGGTCGACATCAACCTGAGCAGCTTGCAGGCCATGAGCGAAGAAGCCAGCCGCGGCCTTTATCAAGGCCAGACCACGGTCGGCATCCTCAGCCCGGTCGGCCTGCTCGCAGGCTACAGCGCCGACTCAAGCAAGCTGGCCCAGCGCTTCGACCAGGTCGATACCGCGCAAGGCGCCGAGTTGGTGCGCAAGCTGGCGGACGGCAAATTGCAGATTGTTCACGCCGAGCAGCGTTTGAAAGTGCTGGCAGCGTTTCAGCCGATTCCCGGCAGCAAGCCGTGGGGCGTATTGCTCGACGTGCCGCAAAGCGCCCTGACCGGCCCTGCCGAAGCGCTGAAGAACGAGCTCGACGCACTCAATACCAGCGGCACCTTGCTTGAGCTGGGGCTGGGCCTGGGCGCTGCGTTGGCCGGCTTGCTCTTGGTCTGGCTGATGGCGCGAGGCGTCACCCGGCCGATTCTGGGCGTGGCGGCGATGCTCAAGGATATCGCCAGCGGTGAAGGTGACCTGACCCGCCGCCTGCAGTACGACAAGCGCGACGAACTCGGTGAGCTGGCTGGCTGGTTCAACCGTTTCCTCGACAAGCTGCAGCCAACCATCGCCGACGTCAAACGTTCGGTGCAGGCCGCCCGGGGCACAGCTGACCAGTCTGCTGCGATTGCCAGCCAGACCAGCGCCGGTATGGAGCAGCAGTACCGCCAGGTCGACCAGGCCGCCACGGCCTCGCATGAGATGAGTGCTACCGCGCAGGACGTCGCGCGCAGCGCAGCGCAAGCTGCTCAGGCCGCCCGCGAAGCTGACCTGGCCACCCGTGAAGGCCTGGCCGTGATCGGCCAGACTACCGACAGCATCGACAGCCTGGCGGCCAACATGAGCAGTGCCATGGCCCAGGTCGAAGGGCTGGCCGGCAACAGCGAAAAAATCGGCTCGGTGCTCGAGGTGATTCGTTCGATCGCCGAACAAACCAACTTGCTCGCCCTAAACGCGGCGATCGAAGCAGCCCGCGCCGGCGAAGCCGGGCGCGGCTTCGCCGTCGTCGCTGATGAAGTGCGCAATCTGGCCCGGCGCACACAGGAATCGGTCGAAGAAACTCGCCAGGTGATCGAGGCGCTGCAAGCTGGCACGCGTGAAGTAGTCGACGCCATGGACAGTAGCCACCGCCAGGCCCAGGGCGGCGCCGAGCAAGTCGGTCAGGCGGTCACTGCGCTGCAACGGATCGGCCAGGCAGTCACGGTGATCACCGACATGAACCTGCAGATTGCATCCGCTGCCGAAGAGCAGAGCGCAGTGGCGGAAGAGATAAACAGTAACGTCGCGACCATTCGCGATGTAACCGAGTCACTGTCAAGCCAGGCCAACGAGTCGGCGCGGGTCAGCCAGTCGCTAAATCAACTGGCCAACCAGCAGCAAGCATTGATGGACCAGTTCAGAGTCTGACTGCTGCGTCTGGCACATCACGCAGCCCGGACCGTAGCTGATCCGAACCGCTACAGCTCGTCGTGGGCGCTGAAGCTGCCGCCGCCGAGCAGGCGGTCGAGCAACGCCAACGCGGCTTCCACGTTCGGCCTTCTGCCCATCGGCTGGACATCGGTCAGAGGCAAGGTCGCGTCTTGATAACCTGTCGCCATCACCAGCAAATGCATCTGGTCGGCATTCAGATAGACATGATGCTGGCGCATGGCGTAGGACTGAATCAGGCTCAGGGCACCCGTTACCAAAGGGGTTGCGCTGGAGGTGCCACCGTAGCTGTTGGTGTAGTCTCGGTCGTCACCCTTTTTGTCCTGTAGCTTGCCGTAGCCCAGCGTGGCGACACTATCACCCCACGCGTTGAGCATTCGATAGCGGTAACCGTAATTGGAGTACTGATGAGGCTTGCCGTCCCACGACTGGCAGGCCCCTACCAAAATGGTCGAGGCATCGCCATGGTCGTCGAAGTAAGGCCATTGGCCAAGATCGACACCGTGCCCCAGCGCCGTACCCTTGTCCGCCAGCGACTGATTGCTGCCATTGGCGGCGGCATTGACCACGACCGCGCCGCGCGCGGTCAGCGCCTCGCACACATCCCACCAGTCGCGCTCGTGCAGCGACGGCAAAAAGGTGCTGAGTACATGGATGCTGGCGCTTTGCCTGTTGATGGCGACGATGTCGCCTGCGCGTACCTGGCGCAGCAGGTCTGCGGGCGTGCGGGGGTATTTGCGGTGGTCGATGGCCCGATTGTCGTACAGGTATAGCTCACAATCATGGCAGATCCCGTTCATGCCGAACGAATTGGCCTGGGCAAACAGCAGGCCCACCGATGCGGTACCGTGGGCCGGGTCTGCGTTGGGTTGGTCGCTGATCACGCGTAGCCGATCAGTCCCGCGCAGGTCCTCATGTCTGGCGAACAAGCCCCCATCGGAAAAGTGCACGCGGGTGCCCTTGCCGGTCACCTGTTTGCTCCAGACGCTGCGGATGTTCATCCCCTTGTGCGAGGCGGTCGGTGCATCAAGGTAAGTCTGCAGCGCATCGAAGTCCGGCGTCGGTTGCGATTCGTCGTGAGCGTCATCACCCGCTACCACCGCCGCACCCGTGATCAGTGTCGCTACTAGCGCAGCGAGCGCCGCGGCAATGAGGTTTCCGGGTTCCTGCTCGGCGGGCGGGATGGATAGCGACTCGACGTAGTCCAGCGCCGCCAGGGTTCGTAGCAGCGCGATGAAGGTATCGTTGAACATGCTTGCTGGCTGTGCGAGCAGGTAGTAATCGCGCAGCACTGCAAGCGCGTCGTCGTCATGCTCTTCCGCGCTCAGCACCGGCTGCAGCTGGATGACCTGCTTGAGGTTCGGCCACAGACGGACCAGCCTCGAGCGGCTGTCCGGCTCAAGATCGGCAACGAAGGAGGCAAAACCGTCCTTGCCGAACTTGACCAGCAGCGCCGGCAGAGCCTTTTCGGCAGTGCCGTCGGGCAGTCCGCTGAACCCGGCCAGCAGTGGGTCGTAAACAGGCCTGGGCCCAGTTTCAGGCGGCGCTGCAGAACGTTTGACGCGTAACGAGGCTCCCGTCAGCGGGACCCGATCCAGGATACGCCGGTCGGCTTCTTCGGGCTGGATCTCGATCACCATCGTTGGCCAAGTGATGGTGGCATCAGCATCGGAGGGCAGGTCAAGCTGGATGATCTGCTCGTCGGTCAGGGTGATGCTTGCGGTTATCTCGAAGCGGCCGTGCCTCAGATCGGTGCTGAGAATGGCCGGACAGCCATGGTCAACCAGCAGCCCGCTGTCAACCTGGGAGCTTGAGGTGAAGGAGTGCAGTCGCTTGGGCCCTCGCGCGTTGATGACGCGCAGCACGTAGCGAATACGCTTGATCTTGTCCAGGTCTGGACCAATACAGCGCAAGTGAAACTTGCCATCGAAATTGAAGTTTCGGTAGTAGAGGATTTCGATATCGATGCTCATCAGGCGGCTTCCCTTCAAGTGCAGCCGCCTCCTTTGCGGGCGGCCGAACAACAATGATTGCGCCGTATCCCGCCGCCTCCCAGCACGAAGCGGTTCCTCTGCAGCCCGCAGTCCAGGTTGCGGCAGCCCAACGCAGCGGCAGCTAGACTGACCTCCAGCACCCACCTGCGAGGCTCGTCATGCGCGCGTCAGCGATCATTTTTGCTTTGTTTATGGCCCTGCTCGCAGGCCCCACCCTTGCCGCCGATGCACCCACAGCCGCGGTCGCCGAAGACAAGGCCGAAGCGCTCGAGAAAAAGGTCGTCAACGACGCACCACCGCCGAAAAAAAACGAGGCACTGACTTCAGGCGAGGTCATGGCGGTCGATCCCAATGGCCAGGCACCGATGGACGACAGCATCACCTGCCTGGCCCGCACCATCTACTGGGAGGCCAAACAGGCCGATGCCAAAGACATGAGCGCAGTCGCCAGCGTGGTGCTCAATCGCCTCGGCCAGGACGGTTTCCCTGACACCATCTGCGGCGTGGTCAAGCAGGGGGTCGAAAGCAAGAGTTGCCAGTTTTCCTGGTGGTGCGACGGGCGCCCTGACCAGGTCGAGGAAAAGGACCGCTACGACATTGCCAAGGAAATCGCCCGCAAGGCGCTCAACCAGCAGCTCAAGGACACTACCAATGGCGCCTTGTATTTCCACGACCGCTCGGCGCGGCCAGCCTGGGCCAAGGCTTACCGCAAGACTGCCGAGACCAGGCTGTTCCTTTTTTACAAGCCCAACCCAGCACTGGCGCGCTGAGCCCTATACCGCGAGGCGGCGCACCCACAGTGGCTGCGCAGGTGGCAACGTCGGCACCGCATCCAGCAGCGCCCGGGTATAGGCATGGCGCGGCTGGCCCAACACCTGAGCGGCGCTACCCTGCTCTACCACCCTGCCCGCTTGCATCACCAGCACATGATCGCTGACCTGCTCGACCACACCCAGATCATGGGAAATGAACAGGCAGGCCAGGTTCAGCTCGGCCTTGAGTTCAGCCAGCAAGGCGAGGATGCGTGCCTGTACCGACACGTCCAGCGCCGACACCGGTTCGTCGCAGATCAACAGGCGCGGTTTCATCGCCAGTGCACGGGCAATGGCAATGCGCTGACGCTGGCCCCCGGACAGCTCCAGCGGGCGCCGTTCAAGCACGCTGGCAGGCAACTGCACACGCTCCAACAACGCCACCGCCTCGGCCCGCTGCAAGGAGCGCGGCACCCCGGCCAGCGCCAGCGCTTCGCTGAGTACGCGCAGTACGCTGTAGCGAGGGTCGAACGAAGCCAGCGGGTCCTGAAACACTACCTGGATGCCCTGCCGCGCCCGCCGCTTCTGCTCGGCGCCGAGCGCCAACCAGTCGCTACCGGCGAACTCGACCCGGCCCTGGTCGGGTTGCTCCAGACCGAGCAAGATGCGCCCCAGGGTGCTTTTGCCAGAACCGGACTCACCGACCACACCCAGGGTTTGCCCGGCGCGCAACTGCAACGACACCTCGTTCAACACCTGGCGGACGCTGCCGTCGGGGCCGGCAAAGGATTTGCCCAGCCCGCTTGCAGCAAGCAATACCGGCTGTTCAATGCTGCTGGCACTGGGCTCAACCAACGCCAGCGCAGGCTGGGTTGGGCGCTGCAAATGGACGGCACGCGCGGCGCTGAGCAGGCGCTGGGTGTAAGGGTCTTGCGGGTCCTGCAGAATCTGTTCGGCACTGCCCTGCTCCACTACATGTCCGCCGCGCATCACCACCACCCAATCGGCCAACCGTGCCACCACCGCCAGATCATGGCTGACCATCAACAAGCTGTTCTGCTCATCGCGCAGTTGTTCAAGCAGGCGCAGAATCTGTGCCTGCACGGTCGCGTCAAGCGCCGTGGTCGGCTCATCAGCGATCAGCAGGCGCGGCCGACAGGCCATCGCCGAAGCGATCAACGCGCGCTGACGCAGGCCACCCGACAACTGCCACGAATACTGCTGAGCGCGCACCTGCGGCTCAGGCACGCCGACCTCGGCGAGCAACTGCAGCACCCGCAGACGACGTGCCTCCGCGCCCAGGTCAGAGTGCAGCAGCAGTGCCTCTTCGATTTCGCCACCCACCCGCCGCAACGGGTCGAGCGAACCCAGTGCGTCCTGCATGATGAAACCGATCTGCGCGCCGCGCAGGCGTTGATAGTCGGCCTGGTCGAATACACGCAGGTCGCGCCCGGCAAACTCCAGCCGTTGCGCCTGCACCTGCGCGCCGGGGCCCGCCAGGCCGACCAGGCTGCGGGCAGTGACGCTCTTGCCCGAGCCCGACTCGCCAACCAACGCCACGCACTGCCCGGCGCGCACCTGCAGATCGACTCCGTGTACCACCGCTACACCGTTGAAGCTCACTCGCAGGTCGCGGATGTCGACCAGTGCCGACGCCGTATTCAAACCACTCATAGGCCTTTGCCCTCACTGCGCCGTAGCCAGTCTCGGCCGATGGCGCTGATGGAAATCACAGTCAAGGTAATTGCCAGCGCCGGCCAGGCCATCAGCCAGGGCGCGTTGGCCATGAAATTGCGTGCCACTGCCATACTCGCGCCCCACTCGGGTGCCGGTGGCGGAGCGCCAAAACCGAGAAAACTCAGCGCGGCAGCGGCGGTGATAGCCCCGCCAAGGCCGATGCAGGCGAGGATCAGGACCGGTTGCACCGCATTGGGCAGGACATGGGCAAACACCACCGCCAGCGGCCGCCGGCCCAGGGTCAGTGCCGCCTCGACGAAGCTGGCATGGCGGATGCTCAAGGTCTGCGCGCGCACCAGCCGGGCATAGCGCGGCACTGCGGCGAGGCCGACGGCAATGATCAAGTTGGTCGTGCCCTGGCCAAACAGCGTGATCACCACCAGCGCCAGCAGCAGGTCGGGAAATGCCAGCAGCACATCCACCGCGCGCATAAGCAGGTTATCCAGCCAGCGCGGTGCGAGGCCGGCAAGCAACCCGAGCAACGTGCCCAGGCCCAGCCCGAGCAAGGTCGCCGTCAAACCGATCAGCAAAGAGGCGCGCGCACCGTGAATGAGCCGGCTGAGCACATCCCGTCCATTCTCATCGGTGCCCAGCCAGAACTGGCTGCTGGGCGGTTGATAGGCCAGGCGCGCATCAGCCAGCAAAGGATCGGCCGGCGCCAGCCAGCCAGGTATTGCCACCGCCAGCAACAGCAAGCCGATGGTCGCCCAGGCCAGGCATAACCCTGGCCGCGCAGGGCGCCAGCGCGACAGTCGCGCACTGGTTGTCAGCGTCTGCACCTGGGCAGCGGGAATGATCGCGTTCATGCAACCTCCTGGCTCAAGGCGCCGGATTTGGCGTACGCCGATGCACAGCCTGAATCTCGGCCAGCAGGTCGTCATCCAGTTGCAGCTCCAGCGCACCGAGGTTGTCGTGCAACTGTGCCAGGCTGGTCTGGCCAGTAATGGCACTGGCTACGAACGGCTGACGGATGACGAAGGCCAGCGCCAACTGCGCTGGGCTCAAACCTCGCTTGGCGGCGATCTGCACATAGCTGGCGATGGCGCTGTTGGCTTCACTGCTGTCGTAGCGGTTGAAGGTGCGGTACACCGACGAGAGGCGCGCGCCTTCGGGGCGTGCGCCATCGAGGTATTTGCCGGTCAGCGTGCCGAACGCCAGCGGTGAATACGCCAGCAAGCTCACGCCGTCACGGTGGCTGAACTCCGACAAGCCGTTCTCATACAGGCGGTTGAGCAAGCTATACGGGTTCTGGATGCTGGCAATGCGCGGCAAATCGCGTTGTTCGCTGTGCCGCAGGAACTGCGCCACGCCCCACGGTGTTTCGTTGGAAACGCCGATATGGCGGACCTTGCCGGCTTTGACCTGTTCGTCGAGCACCGCCAAGGTTTCAGCGATTGCGGCGCTGTCTGGGTGGTCATCCACGTAGGGGTATTCACGCGCCCCGAAGAAGTTGGTGGTGCGGTCCGGCCAGTGCAGCTGATACAGGTCCAGATAATCGGTGCGCAGGCGTTTGAGGCTGCCATCCAGCGCGGCAACGATATTGCGCCGATCATGGTGCGAGAGGCCGTCACGAATGTGCGTCTGCCCGGCAGGATCACGCGACGGCCCGGCAATCTTGCTTGCCAGCACCAGTTTGTCGCGGTTACCGCGTGCAGCAAGCCAACTGCCGATGAAGCGCTCCGTGGTGGTCCAGGTTTCGGCCCGGGTCGGCGTTGGGTACATCTCGGCGGTATCGATCAGATTGATCCCGGCGGCGACGGCGGCGTCCAGTTGCTGGTGGGCATCCTGCTCGGTGTTCTGGTGGCCCCAGGTCATCGAGCCAAGGCTGAGCAGGCTGACGTTGAGGTCGGTGTGGCCCAGGCGGCGGTACTGCATGGTGTGATCCTTTTCAATAAATGACGGAAGGCGAAGGGCTCAGGCCAGCCGATAGCTCTGCGCTGCTGGCCTGGGTGTACTGATTGACGGCCTTGGGCAAGCCGAGGTGATCGCGCAAGGTGCGGCCCTGGTATTCGCGGCGGAACAAACCACGCTTCTGCAGCAGCGGAACTACCTCTTCGACGAACACCTGCGCGCCCGACGGAAACATGTCCGGCATGATGTTGAAGCCATCGCCGGCGCCAGCGAGGAACCATTCGGCCAGAGTGTCGGCAACCTGCTCGGGCGTGCCCACCGCCAAACGGTGGCCGACCAGAATCCGCCGCGACAGCTCGCGGATGGTCAGGTTCTCGCGCCGGGCCAAGTTCAGTTGCGCCTCGAGAAACCCATGCGAGCCGCGCTCGAAGTCCGCTACAGCGCCGATTTGCGTCCAGGGCAGCGGCGCGTCCGGGTCCAGTTCGCGGGCATCAATGCCGATCCGCCCGGCCACCTGCTGCAACAAGCCGTGCTCACCGTGCCAGGCATTGAGCTGGTCGAAGCGCGCGTGGGCCTCGGCTTCGGTGCTGCCGATTACCGTCGACAGCCCAGGCATGATCTTCAAGTGCCGCGGGTCGCGGCCCCAGGCTTTGGCCCGCTGTTTCATCTCGCGATAAAAGGCCAGGCCGTCGGGCAAGGTGGTCTGGGTGGTGAAGATCGCATCGGCATAACGTGAGCCAAGCGCTTTGCCGCCTTCGGACGAACCGGCCTGGACCAGCACTGGCCGGCCTTGCGGCGAGCGTGGCAGGTTGAGCGGGCCCTTGACCTGAAAGTGCTCGCCCTTGAAGTCCACCGTGTGCACTTTGCTCGGGTCGGCAAAGCGGCCTGTGGCGCGGTCGCCAATGATCGCGTCGTCCTCCCAGCTGTCCCACAGTTTGAGGGTTACCTCGACGAATTCCTCGGCACGGCCATAGCGGTCGACATGCAGCGGCGCACCGCTGAGGCCGAAGTTTTGCGCGGCGGCATCGCCGGCGTTGGTGACCACGTTCCAGGCGGCACGGCCGCCGCTGATGTGATCCAGCGAGGCGATCCGCCGGGCCAGGTTGAACGGCTCGTTGTAGGTACTGGAACAGGTGGCGATGACGCCAATATGTTCGGTGGCCGCTGCCACGGCGGTAAGCAGCAGGGTCGGCTCCAGGCGCCCGCCCGGCTGGCTGGCGACATCCGGTGGCAATGCCGGGCCATCGGCGAGAAAGATCGCGTCAAGGCAGCCACGTTCGCAGATGCGCGCGATGTTGCGGTAATAGTCGACGTCGATGTAGGCATTCAGCCCAGCCTCGCCCTGACGCCAGGCGCCGGAGTGTGAGCCAAAGCCGAGAATGTTCATGCCCAGGCTCATCTGTTTTGCTTGCGTCATGGGGTTGCTCCTGTTCAGACAGCGCTGGCTTCATCGAAGGCAGGCTGCACGTCACTGGCTGCCGACTGTTTGGCCCGCCAGGCGGCAGCCGGGCTGATGCCGTTGAGGTAGTAGTTGCCCAGCGCCTGCTCGCGATAGATCGCCGGATTGTGTGATGCCAGGGTGCGCGCGTTGCGCCAGTGGCGGTCGAGCCGGCGCTGGTTGCTGGTGGCCGAAGCGCCGCCGACTTCGAACAGCAAGCTGGTCGCCTCAAGTACTTGCGGCAAAACGATTTGTTGCGCCTGGAAGGCGTGCACTTCGGCATCGGTGTAGAGCTGCTCCGGCACCGCGCCGAGCTGGCCGGCTGCAAATGCAGCCTGCAGGCTCTGGGCAACCGCGCCAACCTGCGCCTCGGCACTGAAGGCCAGGCTCGACAGGCGCCCGACCACTTGCTGCACCAGTGGGTCGTCAGCCGGTCGCGACTGGCCGGGCAAGCCGAACGCGCGGGTGCGGCCCTGTACAAAGCCCACGGCATCCGCCAGGACAGCCCGGGCGATGCCTGCCAGGGTGGCCAGGTGAACGGCCTGGTAGAACGCCGTCAGGTACGACTCGGCGCGCAGTTCGCGCTTGGCAAAACGACGCAGAATGTGCCGATCGGGGACGGCAACGTGGTTGAAGCGAGTGGTGCCGCTGCCGGTCAGGCGCTGGCCAAAGCCGTCCCAGTCATCGACCACTTCAACCCCGGCCGCGCGGGTCGGCACCGCCAGGCTGACGAAGTCGTCGCCATGGTTGGCCACGGCTGCAACCCAGTCCGCGTAGAGCGTGCCGGTGCAGTAATACTTTTCGCCATCGAGGCGATAGCCGCCCTCCCCGCTGTCGCTCAGTTGCACCGTGTTGCTGGTGCTTTCAGTGCGCTCGGCCATGGCCGCACCCCACAGCTCACCGGCCGCAACGCGGGCAAACCAGTACTGCTGCGAATCAGCATCGGCTGCCGACAGGCGACCTTCGACGAAGCCAAAGTGCGCTCGAAAGATCTGCGGCAGATTCGAATCAGCCTGTCCCAGGCGCACCAGCTGGCGCAGCAACTGCGGCAGCGAGGCGCCCAGCCCGCTGTGGACTTGCGGGACCCTGAGCGCGCCAAACCCCGCTGCGCGCAACCAGGCCACTGGCTCATGGGCCAGGGCTCGTTGCTGCTCGCGTTCAACAGCGCCGGCGGCGATGCGGGTGTAGATCGGGCCGAACCGCGCGTCCAGTTCGGCATCGGTGATTGCAGTGTTCGATGGATGACTCATGACGGTTCCTTTCGCGGATTCAATGGTGGGCAGTGCGCGGGTCGATGGCCTGGGTCAACAGGTCCACCAGCAGATTGACCAGCACGTAGATGGCAGCAGCCAGCAAGGTCACGCCGAGCACCAGCGGCACGTCCTTGTTGGCAGTCGCGTCGAGCATCAAGCGGCCGATGCCCTGGCGGCCGAACAGCAGCTCGAGCACCACCGCCCCGCCGAGCAGGCTGGCGAATACATATCCGGCCAGCGTCACCAACGGCACCAGCGCGTGACGCAAGGCATGCCGAAGGCGCACGCCGGTATCGGACATGCCGCGGGCGCGTGCCTGAGTGATGAAGGGTTGCTCGAGCACCTGTTCCAGTGACTGGCGCAGCACCTGCGCCAGCAGCGCAGCGATGGGCAGACCCAGCGCCAGACTGGGCAGCAGCAGCGACTGCCAGCCGGCCGAGCCGGACGGCGGCAGCAAGTGGAAATAGAAACTAAAGGCGATCAGCAGCACCGTCCCGATGACGAAATTGGGCACCGCCGAGAGCACCAACTCGCCCCCCGATACCAGCGCCCGCAAGCGCCGTCCGCGGTTGGCGGTGAGCAGCGCCGACGCCAGGGCCAGCACTACCGCCAGCAACGCTGCAGTGCTGGCCAGGGCCAAGGTCGCCCCGAGTTGCTCGCCGATCGCCTGCACTACCGGGATACGCAAGCGGTACGACTCGCCAAGATCACCCTGAGCAAGGCGTCCCAGGTAGCTCAGGTACTGCCGCCACAGCGGCTGATCAAGGCCGTACTCGGCGCGCACCTGGGCCAACAGCTCGGCGCTGGGCATCGCATCCGGGCCGCCGACAATCGCCAGCGCGGTATCACCGCCACTGTGCTGCATGCCCAGAAAAGTGAGGCTGGCCGCCGCCCACAGCACAATCACACCATCGCGCAGGCGGCGCAGTACCGTCGCCACTAACTTCATGGTTGCTCCTTGGCCAGCCACGCGCTGGTGAACAGAGGGACATTGTGTGAGCCGTCGAACAGCACGCCGCCGACGGCCTTGCGGTAGGCCAGCAGCATCTGGCTTTCTACCGACGGCACTGCTGGCACGGTCTCGCCGAGCCGTTGCTGGGCCAGCCGATAGAGCTCGCGACGCCGCTGCGGGTCGGTGCTGCGGCGCGCCTCGCCCAGGTATTGGTCCAGTTGCGCATCACGAAAATGGCCAACGTTCTGACCAATCAAACGCGCGCTGGGAATGGCATTGCTGTGAGAGAGGATGTACAGGCCGTCAGCCGTATTGGTGTGCCAGTAGCCGCCACCGATTGCATCGAACTCCCCGGCGTAGCGCAGCTGCATGACCCGCGTCAGCGGCAGTACATCGATGGCCATGGCAAAGCCGATCTTGCGCAGATCGGCTTGTACCGCCACTGCAACGTTGGCCGGAAACGCCGGGTTGTCATAGGTGAGCAAGGTCGCTTGCAGGCGCTGGCCGTTGCGCATGCGTACGCCGTCGGCAGCGCGCTCGGTCCAGCCGGCCGCATCCAGCAGGCGATTGGCTGTGGCCGGGTCGAACGTCAGTGCGTCCTGCGCGACCGGGTCATAGCCTGGGGTATTCACGGCGAGATAGTCGCCCTTGGCGAGAAATTCGCCAAAGCCCGATATCCATGCCAGGCCGTCGCGGTCGATGGCTTTGGCCATGGCCTGGCGCACCCGCACATCGTCAAACGGCACCCGCTCGACATTGAAGGTGATGCTGCGCGCAGGATTGCCTTTGCGGATCCGGCTGCGCAGGGTCAATTGCGGGTTGGCGCGGATCGCAGCGGCGTTCTGCGGCGGTGCGTCGAGGGCCATGTCGCTGTCGCCGGCTTCCAGTGCGGTGTAGCGGATCATCGCCTCGGGCACATAGCTCAGTTCGAGCCGATCCAGATAAGCCTCGCCCTGATGTTTGATGGCCGGCGGCGACCAATCATAGCCAGCGCGACGGCTGAACATCGCGCCTTGGTCACGCACGTAGCTGTCGAGCACGAACGGCCCGCTGCCGATCGGCCGGGTCGCGATGCTACGAGGTGCCTCCAGGATCTGCTTCGGCGAAATCATGCCCAGCCATGCCTGCGAGAGCACGTCGAGGAACGGCGCGTAAGGCTCGCGCAGGGTCGCCTCGAAGGTGAACTCGTCGATCACCCGGCCTTTGAGGTAAGGCGCAATATAAGCGGCCGCCAGCGGCGACTTGGTCGCCGGGTCACGCATGTGCTCAAGGTTCAGCCGCACTGTCTCGGCATCGAACCGCGCGCCGTCGCTGAAGGTGACGTCATCGCGCAAGTGAAAGGTATAGGTCAGCCCATCGGCACTGATATCCCAGGCTTTCGCCAGCCAGGGCGTCAGCGTGCCGTCTTCGGCCTGATAGACCAGGCAATCGAACAGGATCCGCCCCAACCACTGCATGTTGCCGTGGGACAAGCCGTGGATGTCGAAGCTGCCCGAATCGGTGGCGGCAGACACGCGCAAGGTGCCACCGCGCAGGCCCTCACGCTGCTCGACAAAATCACTCGCCGGGTAGCGCATGATGCCGTTGACGGCCGTCACCGCCTCGCCTTTGAGGCTGCTTGCCGTGTGCGGCGGCGCGGGTGGCGAGCAGCCGCCGAACAGCAGCGCGCTGGCCAGCAGCATCGGCGTCAGCATGTGCCTTTGGGCAGCCGGCATCAGAAGCGCACCGCTACGCCGGTGGTGACTGAGAACGCATCACCCGGATAAAAATTGGCAGAGTCGCGGCCGTTGGCGTTGTAGGCGGTGTTGGCCGCACTGGCGTAGCGCTGGTCGGTGAGGTTGCGCAGGTCAGCAAACACTTCCCACTTGCGGCTCGGCGCCTGGAAGCCGACCTTGGCCCCCCACAGCAGGTACGACGGCGCCTGCCAGGTGTTGGCGTAATCGATGTAATAGCTGGAGGCTGCGCGCAGGTTGAGCGAGGCGTAGAAACCGCTGGCCTGGCGGTAGGCCAGTTCAGCCTGGTACACCTGGCGCGGCAGGCTTGGCAGTTCGTTGCCGCCGAAGGTGTCGTCGTCGCGGTACTTGAAGTCGTTGAGGGTGTAGGCCTGGCGCAGGTCGAGGGTATCGCCGCTGGCACCGGTCCAGAGCAGCGCATTGAGGCCGGCTTCGATGCCTTGGTGAATCGTCGGGCTGGCGTTCGAGGTCGTCGTCAGTTGGTCCTGGGTGGCGCTGGCCTGGCGCACCACCACGGTCAGCAGCTCATCCTGTACCCACGAGCGGTACAGGGTCAGGCTGCCATCGAAGATGCCATGACTGCCGCGCACACCAACTTCGAAGGTGGTGGCTTTTTGTGGCCGCACATCATAGAGGAACGGGTTGCCAGTACTGCCCAACTGCCAGGTCACCGGCGGGTCGATGCTGCGGCTGACATTGCCGAACAGCTGGAATTCGGGGTTGATCTGATAGCGCAGGCCGAGCCGCGGCGCCAGATCATTTTCGACATATTCAACGCGGGTCGGCAGGTTGCTGGTGTTGGCCGTGGTCAGCGTGGTGCCTTCGATCTCGGCCTTGCGGCGGATATTGACGAACGACAAGCCGGAGGACAGCCACAGAGCATCGGTCAATTGCAGCTCGTTGCCGAACGTCAGCACCGTGTCCCGCGAGCCGGTGTAGTTGGTCTCCTGGATTTTCGCGCCGGTGCTGCGATTGTGCGACTTGACGTCAGCCAGCGAAGCCCGGGTGTTGCTGAAGATGATGCTGCTGTCGCTGGGCAGGCCGAACAGGCGGTCGCCGGTACGGAAATAGCGCAGGGTCAGGTTGATGTCCTTGGAGCGCCAGTCCTGGGGCGTGGGCGAGTAGCGCCAGCCGTTGAGCAAGGGGTAGTTGTTGTATGAAGCGCCGACTTCGAGTTTGTTGCCATCGTCGAAGGTGTAGGTGGTCTTGTTGCCGATGAAGGTGGTGCCGTCCTTGCGCCGTCCGGTCGGGGCGCTATTGCTGCGCGGGTCGTGCTTGAGCTGTTGGCGGGTCAGCGTGTTGCCGTTGGTGAGTTGCTCCTCGCGGTATTTGACGAACAGCCGGGTTTCCAGCTTGGGGCTGAATACGTGACCGAAGTTGGCAGCCAGGCCGCGGCCTTCGTTGTTGGCCTGGTCCTGATAGCCGTCGCGCTCGTTGTGCAGCACGTTGATGTAATAGTCGCTGTCGCCGACAACGCCACCGGTGCTCAGCTGTTGCTTGCGGTAGCCGTAGCTGCCCACCTCGAAGCGGGCGTAATTACCCGGGTCGGTGCGCCCGGTCTTGCTGACGAAATTGATCGCACCGCCCAGCGACAGCGCTGCGTACTCAGAGGCGTTGCCGCCGTATAAGACCTCGGTGTGGTCGATGCCCTGCATGTCGAGGAAGTCTTCTTGAGTGCCGCCGGGACCGGTGATCGGCAGGCCGTCGAAAAGAAACTTGGTGCCCAGCACGTAGCCTTGATAGAAGGTATTGAGCCCGGAACCGCGGATCGAAATCTTGTTCGCGGCGGTGCCGCTGGTGCCTTGGGCGAACACCCCCGGCTGCAGGGCGAGAACGTCTTCGGCATTGGCAGCACGGCCCTGCTCGACCTGACGGTTGTCGATCACTGCAGTATTGCCGGCAACCTTCTGCAGGCGCTTCTGATTCTTCTGAGCGCCACTGGCTGCGGCGCCGGTGACGGTAACTGTGCCGAGGGTGGACTCCCCGGCAGCAAATACCGAGGGGGTGAGCAGCGCCATCAGCACTGCCACACTGGCGGCGTTGCCCAGCGGGTGACCGGTAAGTCGAACTTTCGCACGCAATGCTGATACTCCCTTTATATATATCACCGCCGCACCTCGCTGTTTCGAGGGCCACCGTTGAATGCTTGTAAAGTGAGTACTGCAGGTGTCGTGCCAGCTATTAAACTACCTGTTTACTGGCCTTCAGGCGCCTTGCCTAGTTGTGCTCCAGCACAAACTGTTGCCACCCTGTTGCTCAGCCAACAGTTGCGGATATCTTTCCAATAAGCGCTCAAGCACGGCCATCAGAGCAATTTTGCAAAGACTACTTCAGTCCTTAATTTGAGTAATTAACATATAACCTTAAGTGTTTGAATGCCGACAGCCGAGCAACAATTAAGGTGCTTTTTACTCACGCATCGAAGACTGTGTGGCGGCGCGCGCCGCCGCGCAGTGTCTTTCCCAAGCTGGCATAAAACCTGCTCTGCAATTTGTGACAGGCCTGACTATGCCCATAGAACGCCGAGGCAACTAACTAATGAACTTCAAGGATTACCCCAATGCCTGTGCTGCAACCCAATCAACTGCGTGTGGCCGTCCGCCACGCCACCCTGGCCACAGCCCTTAGCGCCACCCTGGCCAGCCCATTGTATGCCGCAGAGACCGAACGGACCCTGGGTACCGTCACCGTCCAAGGGGCAAAGCAGACTGCTGCGCAAGCGGCCAGCAGCCAACTGGCAGAGGTCCCTGGTGGCACCAGCGTGGTCGACAGCGAAGAAGTCGCAAAAGGCCGCACCGGCAACCTGCAGGACACGCTTGGCTATCAGCCGGGGGTATTCGTGCAGTCCACCGGCGGCAACGATGCGGCCAAGATCTCCATTCGAGGCTCGGGCGCAAACACCTCGCCGGGCTACTTTCGGGAAGGCATCAAGTTCCTCTTCGATGGCCTGCCGCTGACCGGTCCGGGCGGTACGCCGTATGAGTTCCTCAACGCCGCGGGTGTCAATTACACCGAGATCCTGCGCGGCGCCAACGCCTTCCAGTACGGTGCCTTGACCCTCGGCGGCGCGGTCAACTTCGTCAATCACAGTGGCTATACCGCGCCCGGCCTGCGCCTGCGTGGCGAGGCCGGCAGCTATGGTTACCAGAAGCAGAGCATCAGTTATGGCGGGGTCGAGGGCGACCTGGATTACTACCTGCAAGCCGACAACTACCGCAACGACGGCTACCGCGACTACAGCCTGTCGCGCAGTTCAGGCATGGTTGCCAATGCCGGCTACCGCTTCAGCCCCAAACTTGAAACGCGGGTATTGCTGCGTTACCGCGACGAATTCCACAATGACCCGAGCGCGACGACCCTCGCCGCAGCCAAGCACAACCCACGCCGGGCCAGTGCGACCGCCGAAAGCAGCGGTGCCGGTGCGCGCCGCCCCGGCAGCATCTGGCTGGGCAGCAAGACTACCTACACCTTCGACGACGATGCCCGGCTGACCGTCGGTTTGTCCTACCACGACTACCGCCACACCAATAACCCGCGCAGCCCGACCAACCCCAGCTATTGGGACTGGCACGACCTCGGCCTGCTCCTCGGCTATGACCGCATCGACACTTTGTTCGGCCATGAAAGCCGCAGCAGCGTTGCCTTCACCTCAACCCAGCACCTACGCGGCGGGGTCAATTCGGCCAATGACGAAAAGGTCAGCTTAAAGAAAGTCGATTATCAGGATTCGTTCGACAGGGTGATCGCCCTGGGCAATGACCTCAACCTGGTCGATGGCCTGTGGCTGACCAGCGGTGTGTCGTTCGTCAACGTGCGCCGCAAGGCCGACATCGACTACGCGGTAAACCCCAACCGCACCGACTTCCCGCAGCATGTCGACTACGACAACTGGAGCGTCGCCCCGCGGGTCGGTTTGCGCTATGAGTTCAGCCCCAACCTGCAGGTATTCACCAACCTCAGTCGCAGTATCGACCCGCCGGCATCCTGGGAATACTCAGGCTCCGGCCCGACCCTGCCGTACATTCGCCCGCTGGTTGAACAGAAAGGCAACACCTTCGAGGTCGGCATCAAAGGCTCGCACGGGATCTTCGACGGCAGCCTGGCGCTGTACCGCTCGTGGATTCACAACGAGTTGCTCAACGTGCAGATCATCCCCGCCAGCAACGGCGCGGCGGCGGTCACCGGCGCATTCAATGCCACGCCGACCATTCACCAGGGCATCGAAGCAGGCCTGAACACCCGCCTGTGGGAAAACCCGCAAGGCGATCAGGTGCGCCTGCGCCAGGTTTACACCCTGAACGACTTCTACTACCGCAACGACGATACCTTCGGCGACAACCAGCTGCCTGGCATCCCCAAGCATGTCTATCAAGGCGAGTTGCAATACCAGCACCACAGCGGCTGGTATAGCGGCGTCAACGTGCAGTCGGCATCGCGCACGGCAGTGGACTACGCCAACACGCTGTATGCGCCTTCGTACACGATCTGGGGCGCGAAAGTGGGTTACGAGGCGCCCAAGGGCAATTGGAAGGTCTCGCTGGACGTGAAAAACCTGGCCAACAAAGCTTATGTTTCGGCCATTACCCCCGTCTACAACGCGCGCGGGCAGGATTCGGCGTCGTTCTGGCCGGGCGACGGCATCGGCGCCTATGTTGGGCTCGAGCTGCGCTACTGACGGCAAGCCGGCGTTGCCCCGCGCAAGCGGAGCAACGCCGACGGCTCAGAGGTTCGAGGCGCGCGGCATCAGTTCATAGGGCAACTTGAAGCCGGGCATGGCCTTGATCCGCTGTTTCCATTCTTCGATATGAGGGAAATCACTCAGCTGCATGCCGGTATCTTCAGGCATGTACACGTAGCCGGCCAGCGATAGGTCAGCGATGGTCAAGCGCCCGCCGACCATATAGGGCGTGGTGCTCAGGTGCTGGTCGACCACGCGATAGGCCGCTTTTGCCCGATCGCGGAAGAACGTCGTGACTTCGGTTTCACCTGTCTTTTTCAAACCGTAAAGAAAACGCAGGGTCGCGTAATAGCTGGTGAATTTGTGGTTATCAAACAACATCCAGCGCCAGATCTCACGGCGCTCATCGTCACTCTGCCAGCCGAATTTACCCGTCTGCTCGACCAGGTATTCAAGAATCAGTGCCGACTGGGTCAGGGTCTTGCCGCGGTGTTCGAGCACCGGCACTTCGCCCTGTTGATTGACCTGACTGCGCCAGTCTTCATCTCGGGTCTGGCCATTGAAGAAGTCGACCGGCACCGCTTGCCAATCGCAACCGGTCAATTCAAGCATCAGCGCAACCTTGTAGGCGTTGCCGGATTCACCAAAGCAGTGCAGCGTGTATTCAGACATGGTCGACCTTCAGCTTGGGTTGAGTGAGACAGCTCGTCCAGCAGTAGAGCATGGCTCGGGTACGCCGACCACTGCGCGCACGCAGCCAATTGAACTAGTTTCAGTCATTGCCGCTCTTATTATCATGCAGACATTCCCCTAGGCTTCACCCTTCTGGAGGTTTCGCCATGCGTCGTTTGATTGTTGTTTCTTCGCTGTTGGTTCTGCTGCCTGTTGGCTCGGCGATGGCCCGTGTCGATGGCCGTGATATCGCTACATCGGCGGGTGTATCCGCTTCCCTGTACTCGACCTTCAAGGATGACAAACGGATCATCCCGGCGCGTGACGAGCTGTCGGCATTCGTGGCCAGCGGCGGTGCCATCCGTGGCGCTTACGTTGAATCGGCGCTGGAGCAGGCGCGTCAAAGCAACCCAGGCCTGCAGGTCAGTGACGAAGAGCTGGCTCAGGCGATCCTGTCGCAAGACAACTGATTGCTGCCCCCTCTATCTAACCGGACCACGTCTACGCCCCGCGTAGCGTGGTCTTTTGCTGTGCGGCTTTGATAATCCTCCGTCATTTTCAATAAATTGACGAAACAGTCTCGGCGCGCCACGCCTTGGTGCCCCCACAGACAGCCGCTATGGTTGCTGCAACTCCTCACCACTCAGCGGAACAGCCTCCATGAAAGCCATTGTCTTTACCCAGCACGGCCTGCCGATCAGCGATCCTGCGGCATTGTTCGACACCGAGCTTGAGCAGCCCACCCCTGGGCCCCGCGATCTGCTGGTCGAAGTGCAGGCCATCTCGGTCAACCCGGTCGATACCAAGGTCCGCGCCGGCAGCGGCAGCACCGCACAGCCGAAAGTACTCGGTTGGGACGCCGTGGGTATCGTCCGGGAGGTCGGCAGCGACGTCAGCTTGTTCCAGCCAGGCGATGAGGTCTTCTACGCCGGCGCCATCGACCGACCCGGCAGCTACAGCCAGTTTCACTTGGTGGATGAGCGCATTGTCGGGCACAAACCGCGCAGCCTCGACGCCGCCAGTGCCGCAGCGCTGCCGCTGACGTCGATTACCGCCTGGGAGCTGTTGTTCGACCGCCTGGGCGTTGCCGAAGGTGGCGGCCAGGGGCAGACCCTGCTGATCGTCGGTGCTGGCGGTGGGGTGGGCTCGATTCTTACACAACTGGCCCGCAAACTGACCGACCTGACCGTGATCGGCACTGCCTCACGCGCCGAAACCCAGCAATGGGTCAAGGACTTGGGCGCGCATCATGTGGTCGATCACAGCCAGCCGCTGCCCGCACAGCTTGCCCAGATCGGCGATGGCCAGGTCGACATGGTCATCAGCTTGACCCATACCGACCGCCACTTCGCTCAGCTGATCGAAGTCCTGCGTCCACAAGGTCGGCTGGCGTTGATCGATGACCCGGCAACCCTTGACGTCGTGCCGCTCAAGCGCAAATCGGTGTCGCTGCACTGGGAGCTGATGTTCACCCGCTCGCTGTACCAGACCGCCGACATGATCAAGCAGCACCAATTGCTGGATCGGGTTGCGGCACTGGTTGACGAAGGGGTGTTGCGCACCACGTTGGGTGAGCACTTCGGTGCGATCAATGCACAGAATCTGCGCCGGGCTCACGCCTTGATCGAGAGCGGCAAGGCCAAGGGCAAGATCGTTCTTGCAGGGTTCGACGCCTAGGCTTGCTCAGCCAGCGGCTGTACCTGGGTCAATCGCCCAGAGCCTGCAGCCGCTGTACCAGGAATGCGCGCAATTGCTGCACCACCGGCGTCAATGACTGCCGGTGGGCACACACCAGGTGTAACGGCGTCGGCTGCCCCCAGGCCCGCGGGAACAGCTCGACCAACCGCCCGGCCTCGAGGTCGGCGCGCACATCCAGCTGCGACTTGAACACCACACCCAGCCCCGCCACCGCCCAGCGCCGCACCACATCGGCATCATCACTGGTGCGATCGCCGGCGACCATCACCGCCTTGACGCCGTGCTCGGTATGAAAGTTCCAGCGTTCATGGGTCAGATCGCCCATCATGTAGCGCAGGCAGTTGTGCTGGGTGAGATCTTCTGGGGTGCGCGGCGCACCATGCCGGGCGAGGTAGGCAGGTGCTGCGCAGAGGATGCGCCGGTTGTTCGCCGCCAGCGGCAGCGCCACCAGGCTGGAGTCGGCCAACTGCCCATAACGAATCCCCGCATCCAGCCGGTCACTGAAAAAGTCCGCGACCTGGTCGCTCAGCCTTAGCTGCAGTTCGATCCGTGGGTGCGCCGCCTGAAACTCATCCAGCCAAGGCAACAGCAGGTTACGGCCCAGATCGGAAGGCATCGACAGGCGCAGCGGCCCGGCAATTTCCTCGCGCCCGTCAGCCAGTGCCAACTCACCCTCGCTGAGTGCTTCCAGCACCTGACGGGCGTGCGGCAGGTAGCGCTGGCCATCGTCGGACAGGCGCAGTTTGCGCGTCGAACGCACGAACAAACGGATACCCAGGCTGCGCTCCAGGCGCTGCACCGCACCGCTGGCCAAGGCCGGGGAAATATCCAGTTGCCGCGCCGCCGCCGAGAAGCTGCCGGCCTCGACGGTGGTGACGAATACCTGCAGATCGTCCATGCGCACCAGTTTCTTGATCAACCGCCAATCCTCACTGATTCAAGCCAAAGCCTTGCCGTAGAGCGCTGAGGGTCTAGGCTGACAGTTCAAGCCAATAAAAAGAGACCACCAATGCCGATGCCCCGCCCACCCTTTGCCGCCGCCCTCGCCCTGTGCCTGGCCTGCTCCCAGGCCATTGCCGCCGAACCGACCCCACAGGACCTGCTCAAGCAAGCCCAAGCAGAGCAAGCACATTACCTCGACACCCTCAAAAGCCTGGTCTCGGTCGACACCGGTACCGGCACCGAAGCAGGCCTGAGCCAGGTCAGCGCCGAACTGGTCAAGCGCCTCAAGGCGCTCGGTGCCCAGGTTGAAACCCATCCCGCCACACCTTCTGTTGGCGACAACATTGTCGGTACCTTCAAGGGCACCGGCAGCAAAGACTTCATGCTGATGGTCCACTACGACACCGTGTTCGGCCCCGGCACGGTGGCCAAGCGGCCGTTCCGTATCGAAGGCGAACGCGCCTACGGACCCGGTGTTGCCGATGCCAAAGGCGGCGTGGCGATGATCCTGCACGCGCTCAAGCTGCTGCAGGACCAGCAATTCAAAGGCTACCGGACGCTAACCGTACTGTTCAATCCAGATGAAGAAATGGGCTCCGCCGGCTCCAAAAAGATCATCGCCGAGCTGGCCCGTAAGCATGATTACGTATTCTCCTACGAGCCGCCAGACAAGGACGCCGTCACTGTCGCCACCAACGGTATCAACCGCCTCAAACTCGAAGTCAAAGGCCGCTCCTCGCACGCTGGTTCTGCACCTGAAGAAGGCCGCAACGCACTGACCGAATTGTCCCATCAGATCCTCCAGTTGAAGGACCTGGGCGATGGCAACAAAGGCACCACGGTCAACTGGACCCTGGCAAAAGCCGGCGAAAAGGCCAACATCATTCCTGCCCTGGCCACGGCCGAAGCCGACATGCGCTATTCGGACTTGAGCGAAAGTGATCGCGTCGCGGCCGATGCCAAACGCATCGCACAAAAGCAGCTGATCGCCGACACCCAGACCAGCGTCACCCTCGAGAAAGGCCGCCCACCCCTGGCGCGCAATGAAGGCTCCAGCGCCCTGGCCAAAACCGCCGGCCAGCTGTATGGCCAGATCGACCGCACGCTTGAGCCAATCGCGATGCGCTTTGGCACCGACGCCGGGTATGCCTACGTGCCGGGCAGCGCGAAGCCCGCAGTGCTGGAAACCATGGGTGTGGTCGGTGCCGGGCTGCATGGCGATGACGAGTACATCGAGCTGGCTAGTGTCGCACCGCGCTTGTACCTTACGGTGGCGATGATCAGGAAGCTGGCGCAGTAAGCCTTGCACTCGTGAGGGAGCGTGATGAACATTCTCTACGATGAACGCGTCGATGGCCGGCTGCCGGCCATCGACCAGGCCGAGGTATTGGGGGCGCTGCGCAGCGCCCTCCCCGACCTGGAGATTCTGCACCGCAACGAGGACCTCAGACCGTATGAGTGCGATGGCCTCTCGGCCTATCGCACACTTCCATTGCTGGTGGTACTGCCAGTGCGACTGGAGCAGGTGCAGACGCTGCTCAAGGTCTGCCACCAGCGCGGGGTGCCGGTGGTTGCGCGCGGCGCAGGCACTGGTTTGTCCGGCGGCGCCTTGCCGTTGAGCAAAGGCATCCTGCTGGTGATGGCGCGCTTCAACCAGATCCTTGAGGTCAACCCGCAGGGGCGTTATGCCAGGGTGCAACCTGGCGTGCGCAACCTGGCCATCTCTCAGGCTGCAGCGCCGTACGGCCTCTACTACGCACCTGATCCGTCGTCGCAGATCGCCTGTTCGATTGGCGGCAACGTGGCTGAAAACGCCGGCGGTGTGCATTGCCTGAAATACGGCCTTACCGTGCACAACCTGCTCAAAGTCGACATCCTCACCATCGAAGGCGAGCACCTGAGTCTGGGCAGTGATGCCCTGGACAGCCCGGGCTTTGACTTGCTGGCGCTGTTTACCGGCTCCGAAGGCATGCTCGGCATTGTCACCGAAGTCACCGTCAAATTGCTGGCCAAGCCGCAGGTGGCGCGGGTGCTGTTGGCCAGCTTCAACAGCGTCGAGGACGCTGGCCGCGCGGTTGCCGAAATCATCGGTGCGGGGATCATCCCCGCGGGCCTGGAGATGATGGACAACCTGGCTATCCGCGCCGCTGAAGACTTCATCCATGCCGGCTACCCGGTGGACGCAGCGGCGATCCTGCTGTGTGAACTGGATGGCGTCGAAGCCGATGTAACGGCTGACTGCGCGCGGGTGCAGGCCGTGCTGGAGCAGGCTGGGGCGAGCCAGGTGCAACTGGCCTGCGACGAGGCGCAGCGGGTGCGTTTCTGGGCCGGGCGCAAGAACGCCTTCCCTGCCGTGGGGCGGATTTCACCGGACTACTACTGCATGGACGGCACGATCCCCCGCCGCCAGCTGGCACGGGTGCTTAGTGCGATCGCTGAGTTGTCCGCCGAATATGGGTTGCGCGTGGCCAATGTGTTTCATGCCGGCGATGGCAATATGCACCCACTGATCCTGTTTGACGCCAATGTGCCGGGCGAGCTGGAGCGGGCTGAAGCCATCGGCGGCAAGATCCTCGAGCTGTGCGTGGCGGTGGGTGGCAGCATTACCGGCGAGCATGGCGTCGGCCGGGAAAAGATCAATCAGATGTGCGCGCAGTTCAACAGCGACGAAATCACCCTGTTTCACGCGGTCAAGGCGGCGTTTGACTCGCGGGGGCTGCTCAACCCCGGCAAGAACATTCCGACCCTGCAGCGCTGCGCCGAATTTGGCGCCCTGCATGTACACCATGGCCAACTGCCCTTCCCTGACCTGGAGCGCTTCTGATGAGCCTTGCCGGTGATCTGAGCCAGGACCTGCTTGATCAGGTCAAGCAGGCGCTGGCTTCTAATACGCCACTGCGCATCCAGGGTAGCAACAGCAAGGCCATGCTCGGCAACCACGTTGCAGGCAAGCTCATCGACACCCGCGGCCATAGCGGCATCATCAGCTACGACCCTACCGAGCTGGTCCTGACCGCGCGCGCCGGGACGCCACTGGCTGAAATCGAAGCCGTATTGGCTGAAGCTGGGCAGATCCTGCCCTGGGAACCGCCGCATCTGGGGCCGGCAGCAACAGTGGGCGGCACGGTTGCTGCGGGTCTTTCCGGCCCACGCAGGCCCTGGGCGGGGGCGGCGCGCGATCATGTTCTCGGCAGCCGCGTCATCACCGGCCACGGCAAGTTGCTGCAGTTTGGCGGCGAAGTGATGAAGAACGTTGCCGGCTACGACCTGTCACGCCTGCTCACCGGCAGCTTCGGCTGCCTTGGGCTGCTGACCGAAGTCTCGCTCAAAGTGCTGCCGCGACCGCGCCAATGCCTCAGCCTGCGCTTGCACATGCCTGCGCATCTGGCACTCAGTGCGCTCGCTGAATGGGGTCAACAGCCGCTGCCGATCAGCGCAGCCTGCCATGACGGCGAGGCACTCTGCCTGCGCCTGGAGGGTGGCGAAGGGTCGGTACAGTCGGCATTTCAGCGCCTCGGCGGCGAGCTGATCGATAGCCGCTTCTGGGACGATCTGCGCGAGCAGCGGCTGGCGTTTTTTGCCGATTCACAGCCGCTCTGGCGCCTGTCGCTGCCAATTGCCTCAGGCACCACCGGCCTGCCTGGGCGCGAGCTGATCGACTGGAGCGGCGCCCAACGCTGGCTGAAGTCCACAGCACCCGCTGCGCAGATCCGCAGCCAGGCCGCTGCCCTCGGAGGGCACGCCACGGGCTATTCGGCGGTTGCTGACAGCTTTACCCCATTGCCCGCAGCGCTGCTGCGCTACCACCGAGCACTCAAACAGCAGCTCGACCCCCAGGGCATCTTCAATCCCGGGCGTATGTATGCAGACTTGTGAGGGCAGATCATGCAGACCAATCTGAGCGAAGCAGCCCAAGGCCTGGCACGCGGCGCAGAAGCCGAGCGCATTCTGCGCTCCTGCGTGCACTGTGGTTTCTGCACCGCCACCTGCCCCACCTACCAACTCCTGGGCGACGAACTGGATGGGCCACGTGGGCGGATCTACCTGATCAAGCAAGTGCTGGAAGGCGCGCCGGCCACCGCCAGCACCCAACTGCATCTGGACCGCTGCCTGACCTGCCGCAACTGCGAAAGTACTTGCCCCTCAGGCGTGCAATACCACGACCTGCTGGACATCGGCCGCGCCGTGGTCGAGGCACAGGTACCCCGCCCGCTCGGTCAACGCCTGCTGCGTGGGGCGCTGCGCGCCGTGGTGCCACGCCCAACCCTGTTCCAGGCGCTGACTCGCAGCGGCCAGGTACTGCGCCCGCTGCTACCGGCGGGTCTAAAAACCAAGTTGCCTGCAAGCGTGACAGCGCCAGGCCTGCGCCCGGCGCCACGGCACAATCGCCGCGTGCTCTTGCTTGAAGGCTGCGTACAAGCAGCATTTTCTCCCAACACCAACAGCGCCACCGCACGCGTGCTCGATCGCCTCGGCATCAGTGTCGAGCCAAGCCCGGCGGCGGGCTGTTGCGGCTCGGTGGAGTATCACTTGAACGCCCAAGAACAGGGTTTGCAACGCGCCCGGAACAACATTGATGCCTGGTGGCCGGCGGTTGAGGCCGGAGCTGAAGCCATTGTGCAGACCGCCAGCGGCTGCGGCGCGTTTATCCATGAGTACGGCCATTTGCTTGCCCACGACCCGCTGTACGCCGGCAAAGCCGCCCGCATCAGCGCCCTCGCCCGTGACCTGGTGGAGGTTCTGCGCGACGAGCCGCTGGAGCAGCTCGGCCTGTGCCGCGAACAACGGCTGGCGTTCCACTGCCCCTGCACGCTGCAACATGCGCTCAAACTCGGCGGTGCGGTGGAAGCCGTGTTGACACGGCTGGGCTTCAGTCTCACCCGCGTGCCGGACGGGCACCTGTGCTGTGGCTCGGCAGGTACCTACTCGCTGACCCAGCCCGAGTTGGCCCGGCAACTACGCGATAATCGCCTGGACGCGCTGGAAAGCGGCAAACCGCAGATCATCGCCACTGCCAATATCGGCTGTCAGACCCATCTCGACGGCGCGGGCCGCACGCCTGTGCGGCACTGGATCGAAATCGTCGAGCAAGCGTTGACCCCGCAGGGCTGATCAACTCGCTTGATCTGTTTTCAAGAGTGGCGCAAAAACGCTCTGAAACGTACCCTGCAGCCGTAATACCAAAGTGCCATACGTCGGTATTCGCCCCGCGCGCCCACTGTTTTTGCATACCATGTGCACATTAATGCAGTCATACCGTATACCCGAGCTGTCTACCTCAGGAAGAGGCCCGTACGTTCAAGCCATTTCCGCCTCTGGCGAGATGTTGATACCCAGCCATCAAGAGGCACCCGCAATGAACATTTCCAGCACCGGCGAAACCCCTTCCCCTGGGTGCCGTCACTGTCGTGACAGCGAACCGCTGCCGTTTGCCATCAGCATGGCCTTCCAGCCGATCATCGACGCGTCAAGTTCGGCCGTATTCGCCTACGAGTCCTTGGTCCGCGGCACCGATGGCAGCGGTGCCAAGAGCATCCTCGACCAGGTCACTCAGGCCAATCGCTACAAGTTCGACCAGTCGTGCCGGGTCAAGGCGGTGGAGCTGGCCGCCAAGCTCGCGCTGCCGACCTACCTGAGCATCAACTTCCTGCCCAACGCGGTGTATCAGCCAGCCGCGTGTATCCGTGCCACGCTCGATGCTGCTCAGCGCTTCAACTTCCCTGCCAATCGGATCATCTTCGAGTTCACTGAAAACGAAAGCATGGTCGACAAGCAGCACCTGCGCGGCATTGTGCTCGAGTACCAGAAGCTTGGTTTCAAGACCGCGATCGACGACTTCGGGGCTGGCTATTCGGGGCTGGGTCTGCTGGCAGAGTTTCAACCAGACATCATCAAGATCGACATGGAACTGATCCGCGATATCCACCAGAGTCGCGCACGCTGCGCGATTGTCGAAGGCATCGTCGGTATCTGCCGCAAGCTCGACATTACGGTGATCGCCGAAGGTATCGAGCGCGTCGAGGAGTACCTGACGCTGCGCAGCCTGGGCGTCAATCTGTTCCAGGGCTATCTGTTCGCCCGCCCTGGCTTCGAGACGCTGCCGGACGTGCACTGGCCTGGGCGCGAAACTGTCTGCTAGAGCAGGTATCCTGAGCATTCAGACGCGCTCGGGAATGCTCCATGGAACTGCACATTCGCCTCGAAGGGGGCAAAGGCCTTGCCGATCAGCTCTATCAGCAGCTGCGCGCCGGTATCGACAGTGGCCACCTCGCGGCGGGTAGCCAACTGCCGCCTACGCGCCTGCTGGCAGAGCAATTGGGCGTGTCGCGCAAGACCGTTGCCGAGGCGTATTCGCGCCTCACCTACGACAACTTGCTCAGCGCCGTGGTTGGCCGCGGCACATTCATCAGCCAGCGGCGCGCGCCTCAGGCAACTCCTACGACGGTGGTCGAACTGGCGGCCAGCGCGTCGCTGCAACGCTGGCAGCAACGCGCGACGGTGCTCGCCAGGCCCGGTTTGAACAGCCCGTCGCGCTATGACTTCATCGGGGGCGCTTCGTCCAAGGCACAGTTCCCGTTCGACCAATGGCGCAGCTGCATGCAGTACGCCCTGCGGCGCAGCCAGCGCCACCCCGAACGGCAATTCCATGCCCAGGGCCTGGCGGAGCTGCGCGAAGCCATCGCCCATCATATTGCCTACGCCCGCGGCGTGCATTGCAGTGCGGCGGACATCCTGGTCTGCAACGGTGCCCAGCAAGCGCTGGACCTGATCGCCCGGGTGCTGGTCGAGCCGGGCTGTCGAGTGGCCATGGAAGACCCCGGCTATTCACCGGCGCGCCAGCTGTTTCTCGCTTTGGGCGCTCAACTGCAATCGGTGCCGGTGGATGAGCAAGGCCTGTGTGTTGAACAGATCGAGCCTGGCACCAGGCTGATCTATGTGACGCCATCGCATCAATTTCCGCTGGGCATGCCGATGAGCGAAGCACGCCGCCAGGCCTTGCTGGACAGGGCCGCTGAGCTGGGCGCGCTGATCATCGAAGACGACTATGACTGTGAGTTCCGCTATCAGGGACCAACCAGCGACGCCCTGCAGCGGCTCGACCGGCACGGCCTGGTGGCGTATGTCGGGACCTTTTCCAAGACCTTGCTTGCGGAATTGCGCCTCGGCTATGCGGTGCTGCCGCCCGCAGTACTGCGCGCCGCCTGCGTGGCCAAGCACCTGAGCGATCTGCACAGCCCGGCCCTGCAACAGTGGGCACTGGCGCGGTTTATCAACGAGGGCTACCTGAGCAAGCACATCCGCCGTTGCCACGAAATCTACAGCGCCCGCCGCGGGCGGATCCTGCAGCGTTTGCAGGGGGACCTGGCGCCATGGTTCAGTGCGGTGCCGGCCAATGCTGGCTTCCACATGAGCGCGCTGGCCAGCCCCACTGTCGATGTCGAGTTGCTGATCAAGCTGGTGCGCAAGGTCGAGGTCGGCCTGTATTCGCTGGCGCCGTTCTTCAGCGAGGTGCCCGTACGCCCTGGCCTGCTACTGGGCTTCGGCGCCATCGAGCTACTGGATATCGACCCGGCGCTGGACCGGGTCGCCGATACCCTGCGCCAGATCAGCTGAGCGGCTGCACCTCGGCACCACGTGCTGGCCGGGCCATCGCGCCAGCGTAGCCCTGCGGGACGAACCGAGCGGTGACCAGCAACATGGCCACTACCGTCAGCGTGAGCAAGGTCCATGAGGCCTGAAAGTCGCCGCTGACATCGCGCAGCCAGCCGGTGATGTACGGCACGATGCCGGTAATGATAAAGCCGATACCTTGCACGAAAGCCGCCAGGCTACCCGCCTCTGCTGGGGTTTTCACATGCTCCAGAGTCAAGGTCAGGCTCAGGCTGAAACATGAGCCCAGACCAAAACCGATCAAGCCGACCCACAAGCCCATCGCGCTGTTGGGTGCCAGCAGCAGCCCGCTGAAGCCGCACAGTTGCACCAGCAACGCCAGCCACAGGCCAGGCCGGCGATCCATCAAATGGCGCAACAGCAATGGCATCCCCAGCGCGCCGATGACCTGGAACACGGTCATCAAACCGACCAGGTCACCCCCGCCCTGAGCGGTGCCGCCGTGCTCCAGATGATAGGCCGGCAGCCACGCCACCATGCTCGTGTAACCGCCGTTGATCAGGCCGAAGTACAGTGCGAGCAACCACGCCCGGCGATTGCCGAACCAGTGCCCGCGCGCCGCGCCCGATGCCTGTGCAGGCGCCTGGCGTGGACGCAACACACCCCAGGCAAGCATTGCCAGCAGCGCCGGCACTGCCCAGATGCCGAGGCCGACCTGCCAGCGCTGAAAGTACTCGCTGATGTGCGGGCCAAGCACCGCCGCCAGGCCGCCGCCGGTCATCAACGCCGCTGAATAAAGGCCCATGCTGGCTGCCAGCCGCTGCGGGAACCAGCGGTTGACCAACCCCGGCATCATGCCTTGCACCAGCGCCACGCCGATCCCGGCCAGCAAAGCACTGACGATCAGCGCCCACGCGCTGGCCACCTGCAAACGCCACAGGCATGCCGCAGCGATGGCGCCCAAGCCGAATAGCATGCCGCCATGCTCACTCAGCCAGCGTCGCAGCCAGGGCTGGGTCAAGGGCACCAGGCCCATGCAGAGCACCGGCAACGCAGTCAGCAGCGCCGCTTGCTGATAGCCAAGGCCGGTACTGGCGCGCATCGCTTCAAGCAACGGCCCGATACTGGTCAGGATCGGCCGCAGATTAAGCGCCAGGAGCATGATCAGCAGCAGGTTCAATGCACCTCTCATACCTGCTGGGCCTGCTGCCATTGTTGATACAGGCCAGCCTCGCCCTGCGGCTTGAGTGGCCGCAAAGGCAGGCTTTGCTGTTGCGCCGGCTTGGCCATTTCAGCGTATACGGCAGCGGTCGACAGGCCGAAGGCAGCGCCCTCGTCGTTGTCGTAGGCAAACCATGCGCGCTCGATGCCGCACAGGTGCATGGCCGCCAGACACATCGGGCACGGGTGACCGCTGGCATAGATCTCGGCCCCGTCCAGGCGCGCTGTGCCGAGCACCTGCGACGCCTGGCGGATGGCCTGCATTTCGGCATGGGCAGTTGGGTCCTGGCTGCTGTGGATCTCATTGACGGCACGCGCCACTACCCGACCTTGATAGACCAGCACAGCCCCGAACGGACGGCCGCCGGCCTGAATATTCTCTCGGGCCAGATCCAGCGCTTCGCGCATATGGCTTGGGTTGGACATGAATGAATCTCCGGTAAGCGATGCGCTGATTATCCCGACTCCAGGGTCAAGGCTGAAATGAAGAGATTGGATGCCTGTCAGTGGCCACCTGAATAGCGCCATTGGCCTCCTGGCAAAGCCGGGGATTGGCTATCGGGCGCCACGCTGCCCGGCGCTAAGCTTTGCGCAACAGCCCGCCAGCCGGCGGCCTCTAGCACCTACCGGAGCCAAACCATGCACAGTCGCCTTGAATGGGCCAAACACGCGCCCGAAGCCTACAAAGCCATGCTCAGCCTGGAGCAGGCGCTGGCCAACAGTGGCCTGGAAACCTCGCTGCTCGAGCTGATCCGCCTGCGCGCATCGCAGATCAACGGCTGCGCCTACTGCGTCAACCTGCACAGCAATGATGCGCGCAAGGCCGGCGAAACCGAGGCCCGTTTACAAACCTTGCTGGTCTGGCAGGAAACCCACTACTTCACCCCTCGCGAGCGGGCGGCACTGGCCTGGGTCGAGAGCCTGACCAAGTTGCCTGAACACGGTGCGCCGCAAGACCAGTATCAAGCGCTGCAGGAGCACTTCGAGCCTGCCGAAGTGGTCAACCTGACGCTGGCAATTGCCACCATCAACGCCTGGAATCGTTTCGGCGTAGGGTTCGCAATGATCCCGGCTTAAGCCGCGGTTACTCGCGTCCGAGCAGCTGCGAGCGATAGCTTCCAGGACTGTGCCCGGTCCATTTCTTGAACGCCCGGTGAAACGCGCTGGGCTCCTGGAAACCGGTCTGCTCGGCGATTTCGGCAATGCTCAAGCGGCCTTCGCGCAGGCGTTCGAAGGCCATCGCCCGACGTACTTCGTCCTTGATCTGCTGGTATGAGCGCCCTTCGCGCTGCAACTGCCGGCGAAAGCTGCTGGCGCTCAAACCCTGCTGCTCTGCCAGGCCGACCAGCGTCGGCCACTCGCCATAATCGCGGGCCTTGAGGTGGCGATAAACCTTCGCCACCAGGCCGTTCTGATTGCGAAAGCGAATGACCAGCCCTTGCGGCGCAGTGCGCAAAAAAGTCTTTAGGGCAGCCAGGTCCTGCACTACGGGCAGGCGCAGGTCGGCACTGTTGAACTCCACCTCGGTACAGCCACTGCCCAGGCGCAGGTCAGCGCCCCACAGCAGCGTGTCGTCTTCCAGTGGCGGGCGTGCAATGGCCAGCTCGGTGCGTTCGATCTGCAACCGGCGACCGCCCAACCAGCACAGCAGACCGACCACCAGCACCAGATAGGTTTCCTCGGCATACCCCCGGGTCAGCGGATCGGCAATGCTCGACTGCACGCTGATCACTGTGCGCGAGCCACGTACGCTGATCGAGCCACGCAGGTCGCGCAGAAACAGGCCGAAATTGCCCAGGCACTGACGCAGTGCCTTGTCCAGGCTGGGTTCCTGAATCAACCCACGGCAGATCAAGGCAAAGCTGCCCAGCGGCATGCCATGGCTGTCGAGGCGGAAAAATTCGTCGTCCAACACCTGGATCAAACTTAACCAAAGCTGGGCAAAGGCCTTGGCCGGCACCCGTGCCTCCGGGTCTTCAAGCAGCTCAGGGGCTATGCCGACGGCGCGCAACTGTGCATCGCGCAACTGCGGCTGATCAGCCAGGGCATGCAGCATGGCCTGGAGAAAATACACCGCGACCGAATCGCTATCGCGCATGGCTGGGGTTCGCTTGTCTATGCTGAGTGGCAAAAAACGCCAGGTTGAATGAGCAGATCCGACATAGGCCGCGAGGCAGGCATTGCCTAGACTCGGGCCATCCACAGATGGCGGCCATTCTCGCAGAGCCTGGCCCCGTCCCGCTACGCCTTCGCAACTGGAGCCCGCCATGAGCAGTACAGAAATCTACGTCGTCAGTGCCGTCCGTTCCGCCATCGGAGGCTTTGGCGGTGCCCTCAAGGACCTGCCGCTGGCCGACCTCGCCACGGCGCTGGCCCGTGCCGCCATCGAGCGCTCCGGCGTGGCTGCCGAGCAGATTGGTCATGTAGTGATGGGCAACGTCATCCCCACCGAAGCCCGCGATGCCTATCTGGGCCGGGTGGCGGCGATGAATGCCGGCATCCCCAGGGAAACCCCGGCCTTCAACGTCAACCGTCTGTGCGGTTCGGGCCTGCAGGCGATCGTCTCGGCCGCGCAAAGCTTGCTGCTGGGCGACACCGATATCGCCCTGGCGGCCGGCGCCGAGTCGATGAGCCGCGCGCCGTACCTGCTGCCACAGGCGCGCTGGGGCGCACGCATGGGTGATCTGCAAGGCATCGATTATCTGGTCGGTGTGCTGCAGGACCCGTTCGAGCATTTCCACATGGGCATCACCGCCGAGAACGTCGCGGCCAAGCACGGCATCACCCGGCAGATGCAGGACGAGCTGGCGCTGACCAGCCAGCAACGCGCCGCCCGGGCGATTGCCGAAGGCCGTTTTGACAGCCAGATCGTGCCGCTGGAACTGAAAACCCGCAAAGGCCCAGTGCAGTTCGCCGTCGACGAGCATGTGCGCAGCGATGTAAGCGCCGAGCAGCTGGCAGCTATGAAGACTGTGTTCAAGAAGGACGGTACGGTCACCGCAGGCAATGCCAGCGGTATCAACGACGGCGCCGCCGGCCTGGTGCTGGCCACCGGTGAAGCGGTACGCCGGCTGGGCCTCAAGCCGCTGGCGCGGTTGGTAGCCTACGCCCATGCCGGCGTCGAGCCGGCACTGATGGGCCTGGGACCGATTCCGGCTACGCAAAAAGCGCTGCAAAAGGCCGGCCTGACGGTCAATGACCTGGATGTGATCGAGTCCAACGAGGCGTTTGCCGCGCAAGCCTGCGCAGTGGCTCGCGCGCTGGACTTCGACCCTGAAAAGGTCAACCCGAACGGCTCGGGCATCTCGCTCGGTCACCCCGTCGGCGCCACCGGCGCAATCATTGCTACCAAGGCCATCCATGAACTGCAGCGGGTGCAGGGCCGCTATGCCCTGGCGACCATGTGCATCGGCGGCGGCCAAGGCATCGCTGTTGTCTTTGAACGCGTATAAGGAGCGACGTTGTGAGCATTGAACGGATTGCAGTGATCGGCGCCGGGACCATGGGTAACGGCATTGCCCAGGTGTGCGCAGTGGCGGGCTATCAGGTGCTGCTGATCGACGTCAGCGATGCTGCGCTGGAGCGCGGTATGGCGACCTTGAACAAGAACCTCGAACGCCAGGTCAGCAAGGGCACGCTCGAGGCCGACAAGGCTACAGCAGCAAAGGGCCGGATTCGCACCAGCACCGCTTATGCAGACCTGCGCGATGTGCAGCTGTTGATCGAGGCTGCGACCGAAAACCTTGAGTTGAAGCAGCGCATCCTGCAACAGGCCGCGGCCAACGTCAGTAGCGATTGCCTGATCGCGACCAACACCTCATCGCTGTCGGTAACCCAGCTGGCCGCCAGCATCGAGCACCCCGAGCGCTTTATCGGCGTGCACTTCTTCAACCCGGTGCCAATGATGGCGCTGGTGGAAATCATCCGTGGTTTGCAGACAGACGACAGCACCTACGCCCAGGCCTTGGTGGTGACCGAAAAGCTCGGCAAGACGCCGATCACAGCTGGCAACCGTCCGGGCTTTGTGGTCAACCGTATCCTGCTGCCGATGATCAACGAAGCCATCTTCGTGCGCCAGGAAGGCCTGGCCAGCGCTGAAGACATCGACACCGGCATGCGCCTGGGCTGCAACCAGCCAATCGGCCCGCTGGCGTTGGCTGACCTGATCGGCCTGGACACAGTGCTGGCGATAATGGAGGCATTCGTCGATGGCTTCAACGACAGCAAGTACCGCCCTGCTCCGCTGCTGCGGGAAATGGTCGCGGCCGGTTACCTCGGCCGCAAAAGCGGTCGCGGCTTCTTCACCTACTGAGGAGCGCCCGCCATGTCGGCCAATGCCGCCCTGCGCTGCAGCAATTTTGACGAGCGTCGCGACAAGGCCATGGCACTGTTCGCCGCCAAGGGCTTTGGCCAGGTCAGCATGCGTGAGCTGGCGGCGCATGTCGGCCTGACTGCAGGCTCGCTGTATCACCATTTTCCGAGCAAGCAGGATTTGCTCTATGACCTGATCGAAGAGTTGTACGAGGAGCTGCAGGCGACCCTCGACCAGGGCCGCAAGGCCTTGGCCCGAGGCAAGCCGGCGCTGCCTGCGGTGATCGCAGCGCACTGGCAACTGCACGCTGAGCGCGGCTTGCAGTTTCGCCTGGCCGAACGCGATCTGTGTTGCCTGAGCGATGAGCAGCAGGCGCGGCTGGCGCTGGTTCGCCTGCGTTATCAGGCGGGCTTGCTGAAGTTGGTGGCACCACAGACACGCCTCAGTGGTCCGGCGCTGACGGCCACCGGGCAAGCGCTCGGCGCACTGCTCAATCAACTGCCTGGCTGGCTACAGGGCCGCGGGTTGGCCGAGGATGAGGGCCTGCGCTTGATGCAGAGCCTGCTGCTGGGCGGTATCGAGCGCACCCTCAAAGATGCGGTCATATAGCCGCAACAGAGTCTTATATTCCCAATAAGTCGTTTATTTAGATTTTTTAGTGCGCTTCAATCTAACGAATTCTATTGGACTGGAGCCGCAACTTGAGCACTTCGCCGCACCCGGGAGCTGATCCCAAACCTTTGCTGTTTGCCCTGTATGAACAAGCCAGTGTCGGCTGTGGCGGTGCGCCGAGCCTGTGGACCCACCCGGCCGACGAACGCCTGAGCATCAACTCGCTGAGCTACTGGTCGAACCTGGCGCGAATCGCCGATCAGGCCAACCTCGACATGCTGTTCTTTGCCGATGTGCTGGGCTTCTACGATGGCTATGGCGGCACAGCCGACGCTGCCCTCAAGTGGGCCGTCGAAGCGCCTGCCAATGATCCGCTGATGATCATCCCGGCATTGGCTGCAGTGACTGAAAACCTAGCCTTCGGGGTCACCGTCAGCACCAGCTACGAACATCCCTTCACCCATGCCCGGCGCTTCAGCACGCTGGATCACCTGAGCAATGGCCGGGTCGGCTGGAACATCGTCACCTCCTACCTGAACAGCGCCGCGCGCAACTTCGGCCTGGAACAGATGATCAAGCACAATGACCGCTACGAGCGTGCCGAAGAATTCCTCGATGTGGTCTACAAGTTGTGGGAAGGCAGCTGGGCGCAGGACGCGGTGGTCGCCGACAAGTCCCGCCAACTCTATGCCCAGGGTGAACGCGTGCGGCCGATCAACCATGTTGGCGAACACTACCGCGTCGCCGGCCCGCACCTCAGCTCACCGTCACCCCAGCGCACACCGCTGCTTATCCAGGCCGGCTGGTCCGGGCGCGGGCGCGAGTTTGCCGCCAAACACGCCGAGCTGATCTTCATCGCCAAGTCCAACCCGCTGGAAATCCGTCAGGGTCTGGATGAAATATGGGCCCAGGCGCAGGCCCGTGGTCGCCATGCCGACGATGTAAAGTCGCTGACGGTGCTGCGGATCGTCACCGCCAAAACCGAAATCGAGGCGCAGCGCAAATACGAGCAACTGCAGAGCAACTACCACCTGCAAGCGCAACTGGTCAGCTACGCCGGCGACACGGGCATCGACATCAGCCGCTATGCCGACAACGAACCCCTGGCGACCCACACCGAAGGCCTGACCTCGTACATGATGCGCCCTGACGGCAGCGGCAAGCCGCTGACCGCTGGCGATGTGAAACAGCGCTTTGCCAGCGTCACCCGAGGCACCGACCTGATCCTGGTCGGCACGCCTGAGCAGGTAGCGCAGCGCATCGAAGAGCACGCAGCAATCTCCAGCACCAGCGGCTACATGATCAACCCGCTGATCAGCCCGGGCAGCCTGGAAGACTTCGTCGAACTGGTGATCCCGGCCTTGCAGAAACGTGGACTGTATCGCACCCAGCCACAAAGCGGCACCTTGCGCTCACGCCTGCGCAATGACCGCTCCAGCTACCTGCCGGCTTCTGCCCATGGCGCGTCGTTCCGTTTTGCCTGATCAGCAGTAGGAGCATGGTGCACATAGCTGTAGGATGGCGGCTCGTTGAATCATCTGTGGTTTTTGCAATGAACAAATTGATCCTGCCTGTCGCCATCTTTCTCAGCGTCATCCTTGCTGGCAAGGTAGCCGAGCACTACGCCGTCGAGGGCAGCTGGCGCATCGGCCTGCTATGCCTGGTTGCAGTAGTCGTGCAGATCGTGGTCAGCCGCATCCAGCGCGCCCGTCGCGAGAATGCCGGGTCGTAATGCCATTGGTCAGTGGCACTGTCGTATTTAAGCCGGCGGGTTGTCCCTTGAGGACACTCTGCACAGGGCTTGAATATGCGCCAGCCACTCCAACTGATATCACTCTCCATCGCCTGCGGCGCCCTTTGGGCATGCTCGGCTGCCGATACACATTCGCCGGTGGAGACGCCAGGCCGGCCTGAGTCAGCGAAGACCCAGCTACTCGAAGCAGGTGCCGCGACCCTGCAGGCTAAACCGCCAATCGAAGCCATCAACGCCTACCTGGATGGCTTTCACTTCTACAACGGCCACCCCGACGTGCAAATGGAGGCCCACCATTACTGCTCTATCCTCAACGAGGATGTGATCCAGTGCGTGATCTTCGACGGCAATACCAAGCAGGCGAAGATCATGGGCGTTGAGTACATCATCGATGAAAAGCTGTTCGCCGGTTTGCCAGGCAAGGAAAAAGCCATGTGGCACAGCCACGGCTTTGAGGTTTCATCCGGCCAGTTGATTGCCCCGGGCATACCGCAGGTAGCAGAACATGCGCTGATGCAGCGGCTTGCCCATACCTACGGTAAGACCTGGCACACCTGGCATACCGACCAGGACAAGGCCTTGCCGGTTGGCGTGCCGCAACTGATGATGGGCTTCACTGCAGACGGCCAGGCTGATCCGAAGATGGTCGAACAGCGCAATCAACGCCTGGGAGTCGACAGCGCGAAGACGCGTGCGCAACGCGCCGACATCAAGATACCGCCGGCTGATGCGGCAGCGGATGGCTGGCAGCATGGCAATGTAATTCAGCTCGAAGATCCGACCGGGGCGCATCTGCATCACCCCGCCAAAGCGACGCCGCCCGCCAGCAACAGCCGCTCGTCACAGTAGCGCCTCTAGCACTTGCTTGGGCGGGCCGAGGCCCGCCTGACTTAGGAGTGGCTAATCGCCGTCAAGCGCGGCGAACACCGCTGCGCTCAACTCTTGGACTGACCAAGGTTTCATCAAAAAACGCTGGTCAGCGCCCAGATCGCTACTCCGAAGGGCATGCCCGGAGGTAACCAGAACAGGCGTGGCGGGCCAGCGCTGGCGCACCATCGCTGCCAATTCCAGCCCTTTGATATCACCCGGCAAGGAGTGGTCGACAATCACCAGCGAGTATTGATCCTGACGCTTGAGCAATACCATCAGGCCATCCTCGGCGTTGGCAAACGCCGAACATTGCGCACCCAGTTCGCTGAGGATTGCGCACATCAACTCTTGCAGCAGGGGCTCATCCTCGATCACCAGTATCGACTTGCCGGCCAGCACCGCACCTTCGGACGTGAATTTCAATGGGGTTCCTCGACCTCGCGGCTCGCCGACGGCTGTTCGAGAGCAACTGCCGGGCCTGCCCCTGCGAGCCGCCAGCGCACGTTCTCCAATCCGTAGCGTTCAGCCATGGGCCGGCTGACATGTTTTATATTGTGCTGACCGAAGCGCGGGATGACCGCAATCCCGGCATCACAGCCCGCCCAGTGCCACGCCAAGGCATTGTCCATCCGCTCCAGTCGGATAACGAAGTTACGCTCGGCGCCGCGAAGTGTGTATTCAACGATGTATAACTTTTGACCCAACATTGTGCAGTCCTCCCCTAAGTATTTAGGACTGCCTGGCAATTCTGAAAATTCACTAATTTACAGTTTCGTTTACACTCTCCAGCGCGCGCGGAGTTTTCTTGTACATCATAAATATATTGTACAAATAATAGGCCCAATTCGTTTCATAGGGGCAGCCCTGGCGTTTGGTGAACTGCGCCATGCCAGCCGCGGTCAATCCTAGCGAAGCCAATCGAAATCGAGGTCATGGATGGAGTCGTTCGAGTTGCAACGCATGCTGCTGGGCGACCTGCCCTGGACGTTTCTGCTGGAGGTCGCCTGCCGCGTACTGGCCGCGTTTCTAGCGGTGTTCTTCTTCCTCAAGTTCAGTGGCCGACGGGGTATCAAGCAACTCTCGCGTTTTGAGTTGGTGGTGATTCTGACCTTGGGTTCCGCTGCGGGTGATGTCACTTTTTATGAAGATGTGCCACTACTGCCCGTTGCGCTGGTATTTGTGACACTGCTACTGCTCTATCGCGCAACCATCTACATCATGACGCGTAGTAAAACCTGTGAAGCCTGGATCGATGGCGTACCCATTACCGTAGTGAAAGACGGCATCTATGAAATCCACTCACTGCGCAACTTGAATATCTCGTCCAAAGAATTGTTCATGGAGTTGCGCCAGCAAGGCGTCGAACATCTGGGCCAGGTCAGGCTTGGACTTCTGGAAACGGACGGCGATGTCAGTCTGTATTTCTACACCGCCGAAGAAACCCGGCCCGGCCTGTCGGTCCTGCCTGATGAGCATCGCCCGGAGTACAAGGTACCCCCCGGCCCTGGGCTGTACTGCTGTGTAAGCTGCGGCCTGAGCATGTTCCACGACAGCGCCGAACAGCGCTCATGCGGGCGCTGCGGGCATGGCGTGTGGTCACCCGCCCTGACTACCGTGCGCAACCGTTGATGGGCGCGTGTCGGCCTTGCGCTGGGCAATGAAAATACGCACGCAAAGCCCGCCGCCCTGGCGGTTGCTCAAGAGCAGGCTGCCCTGTTGATTTTCTGCGATGCGCTTGGCGATGCTCAGCCCCAGCCCGTAACCGCCGGACTGGGAATTACGCGAGTGATCGCCGCGCCCGAAGGGCTGAGTGAAGACCTGCTGCTGGCTGTCGGCAATGCCCGAGCCACGGCCGTAGACCTGGATCAGCACGCCCTGCACGGTCCGCTCCAGTCGCACCTCGACCTGTGCCATCTATGGTGACCCGCGCAGCCTGTCGTTGACGTTGAAGACGGCTTTTCAGGCATAACCCGCTCAGACGCCTTTGGCCATATCAGCAATGAGCGTGGCCAACAGCGTTACCTGCTCGCTCATGATGACGTTGGCGTGGTGAACCAGGCCAATGTCTCGGTGAAAGGTGTGAGCGCCCAGGTCGACTGCCCTGACCGTCGACGGCCAGCGTTTGCGCATAAGCGTTTGCGGCACCAGGGCGACGCCAACGCCCTTGCCTACCAGTTCAGTGATGGCATCCAGTTCGTCCAGCTCACAGACTTCTCGGGGCGCAAAGTGCATCTGCCGCAGAAACCGATCAACCTGGCGGCCGCCGAATGAGCTGCGATCGTAGCGAATGAATGGCTGATTGCTCAGCAGTTCGGCCCACTCCGCCTCCGCCAGCCTGGCCGGAACAATCAACCGATACGGTTCACTGACAAGATTGCTCCAGCACAGGTCGCTTTGCAGGGCGAATGGCGGCCTGATGATCACCGCCATATCGATCTCGCCGGAGTCAACGGCGCTCAACAACTCCAGCGACAGGCCTGGGATGATCCGCGTCCGGCACTCGGGCCTTGCCCGATGAAACTGCGCCAGCACACCAGGCAATAGAGAACGCTGGATCGAAGCGATAGCGCCGACGTTGACCTGAACCGAGGGTGGCGCACCAGGCTCGCTCGAGCCGAGATTGTTGTACATCCGAATCACCTCCTGCGCCTGCAGCAGGATCTGCTGACCGCGTCGATTCAGATGAGCACTGCGCCCCTTGCGCTCGAACAGCTCAAAGCCCAACTCTGCCTCAAGCCGCTGCATCTGCGCACTGACCGCCGCCTGCGTCAGGTTGACCTTGTCGCCTGCTGCGGCAAACGTCCCCTCCCTCGCTACCGCCACAAGCGTCTTCAGCTCTCGGATCACTGATAGATTTCCTTTGTGTATCTAACAAAAATACATTGATTTTTTTCGGGATTGTATCGCCCTAGAATCGCTTTGACCAACCGCTAAAGCCTTAAGAGTTTGCGGTTGCCAGCCGAGGGCGCTGCTCGCCGCTGTGGGTGAGAAGCCAGCAAAAAAATCAATAATAGATAATCCGGAGTTACCGATGAGCCTGTCCCCTTTCCACCTTGCAATCCCGGTTTACGATATCCCTGCCGCGCGCAAATTCTACGGCGAAGTGTTCAATCTGGAAGAAGGCCGCTCTGCGCCGCAGTGGGTTGACTTCAACTTCTATGGCCACCAACTGGTGATTCATGAGCACCCGAAAATGGCCTACCAGGAAAACGCGTTGAGCAACCCGGTCGATGGCCACAACGTCCCGGCGCCGCACTTTGGCGTGATCCTGCAGTGGGACGAGTGGGAAACCCTGGCCAAGCGCCTCACCGACCTGGGCACCGAGTTCGTCATCGAACCTTATGTGCGCTTCAAGGGTCAGGTGGGTGAACAGGCCACCATGTTTCTGTTCGACCCCTGCGGTAACGCGCTGGAGTTCAAAGCGTTCAAGGACATGAGCCAGATCTTCGCCAAGTAAGCGTGCCAGGCATGCGCAACCGTGCATGCCTTATTTCGCGTGAGCGGGCCGTTCACGCATCTAGCTACTGCTGATCAAGCAGCACACCTTCTTATAAAAAAGGCTAGAGCCATGAAGAAAATCCCACTTGTCTGGCAGATCGTTGCCGGGCTGTTTTTCGGCATCCTGGTAGGCTGGTATTTCAATACTCACCCTGAACATCAACAGTGGGTCAGCGCTGAAGTGCTCAAGCCGCTGGGCGATATTTTCATCAAGATGATGAAGATGATCGTGGTGCCCATTGTCTTCTGCTGCATGGTTCTTGGCATCGCCGGCGGTGGCGACAACAAGTCATTTGGCCGTATGGGCGCGCGGGCACTGGGTTACTTCTTTGCGATCACCACCCTGGCCATCATTGTCGGCCTGGTCCTCGGCAACCTGCTGGAGCCAGGTGCCGGTACGCAGATCGCCGGTATGGCCCATGCCGACACGGTGATGAAGGCCGAGCCCTCCAAAGGTGCCTTGATCATCCTGCAAAATATCGTCCCGGATAACCTGTTCCAGTCGCTTTCGGAAGGCAAGCTGCTGTCGATTCTGTTCTTCGCCGTGCTGTTCGGCATGGCGCTCAACTCGTTGCCGCGGGAAAAGAGCGCGCCGGTGATTGCCACCCTGCAGGGCACTTCCGATGCGATGTTCAAGCTGGTCAACTACGTCATGGCCTACGCACCTATCGGCGTGTTCGGCATGATTGGCTCAACCGTTGCGACCTTTGGCTTCGCTTCATTGTTGCCGCTGCTCAAGCTGATCGGGGTTGTGTATCTGGCCCTGGCCCTGTTCGCGTTGGTGGTGCTGGGCGGGATCTGTTATCTGATCGGCGAAAGCCTGCTCAAGCTGATTCGCTATTTCAAGGACGAGCTGATCCTTGCCTGCTCCAGTGCAGCCTCGGCAGCGGTCATGCCGCAACTTATGGAAAAGCTGGAAAAGTATGGGGTGCCACGGCGCATCGTCAGCTTTGTGGTGCCGGTGGGCTATGCATTCAATCTGGATGGCGCGTCGATCTTTCTCGGCGTTGCCACCATCTTCATCGCCCAGCTCTACGGCATCGACCTGTCACTTACCCAGCAGGTGCTGCTGGTGGTGACCATGGTGCTGACCTCGAAGGGCGCCGCGGGTGTGCCAGGCTTTGCCATCATCATTCTGTCGGCAACCTTGGCTTCGGCAGGGTTGCCACTTGAAGCGGTGGCGCTGGTCGCAGGGATTTTCCGCATCATCGAAAGCGGTACCACCACGCTCAACGTGCTTGGCAATGCGATTGCTCCTCTGGTGATTGCTCGCTGGGAGGGCGAGACGCTCAAGGCAACCGCCACCGAACGCGTATAGGTCACAGCACAAAAGCGCAAAGCAGGCTCAGTGCCTGCTTTGCGCTTTTGTGCATCGCGACAATCGTTTATCGGCTGGCCTTATTCAGCCTTGGATTCGATGTCGACGGCCTCACCGATCGCATAGAAGTGGCCGCCAGCGACATAGTGCAGGCTGCGCATGGTGGGATCAGCAGTTTCAAAGTGCCAGTGACCGTCACGAAATACCCGCGTATCGGCCCAGGCCCCTACGACCTCGGCAATGAACAGATCGTAGCGATCCTGGTTGTGCGGCTCGGGGATCAGCCGGCAGGCAAGCCAGGCCGAACACCCCGCAACCAATGGCAGATCGTGGCCGGGCACAGCAAACAGCTCGACCGCGCTGCGCGCAAGTTTGTCCGGCTGCTCGAGCAAGCTACGGTGGCCGACCTGGAAGGTAAGCTCAGCCTGCGCTACGGTCGGAATCTGGATCACGAACTGGCCACTCTGCTCGACCAGCTCACGAGTCTTGGCGATCTTATCCAGCACCACCGTCAACTTGGGCGGCGAGAAGTCCAGCGCACACGCCCAGGCCGCAGCCATCACGTTGTCCACGCCAGCATGGCGAGCAGAGACCAGGACCGTCGGGCCGTGGTTGAGCAGCCTGTAGGCTTTTTCCAGCGCGACTGCTGCAATGTGTTCATTCATGGATAGATGCTCCAGCTGTCCGAGCGCATCGACTGCGCGCCCGGAGCATTGATTCAAGCCGAAGGCTAGCTCTCGAAATGTGCCAGCAGGCTGTCATGGCCAGCTACGATCAATTCGCGGGTAGCCTCGACCTGCAGGCATTGCGGGTCCAGCCCGCGATTATCGAAGCTGGCAGACCATTGGATCACAGTCCTGCTCTTGGCGCAGCGCGCAGATTCAGGGCGCTACGTGGGTGTGGTAAATCTTGCTGATCACTTTCCATTCACCTTCGACTTTCAGCAGATTGAAAAAATCGGTGAAGCAGAAACCGGAAATATCATTGGTATCGATCCGCGCGCTGGCGGCAGTCCCCACAATATCAATATTGACAATCACACCTTGGGCTTCTGGCGAAGGCCGGAAAGGTGGTTTGTCGATGGTGTCGAACAACCCCTGAATGGCGCCCCCCACCAACTTGTTGTTGCCATCAACCCCAAAAATAGTGGCCTGATCGCTGAAGGCCGGCTGCATGATACGGCTGTCCGCTTGCTTGCCGCCTTCGTTGTATTTGTTCAGCACTGCAACGATGGCGCTATATTCAGCGACGAAGTTAGGTTTGCTCATGGTTATTCTCCTGATGGTAATATGCAGCGGGGATAAAATCGAATCACCTCAGTGCTGCCCAGTCCTGGCAAGTTGAGGGAAATACTCAGGTAGTTGCCCGCCCGCGGCGCGCACTCGCTTTCATGGCGCTACTGCGGATTCAGTAGTTGCCGACAGGCCAATCGGTGTAACCCTTGGCACCACCGCCGTAATACGACTCACGAGGCGCGATGGTCAGGGCGGCACCGCGACGCAAACGCTCGACCAGATCAGGATTGGCGATGAACAGGCGACCGAAGGCGACGGCATTGATCCTGCCCTGCGCACGGCGCTCGATGGCCAGCTCCAGGTCGTAGTTGTTGTTGCCGATGAACGGGCCATTGAACTGAGCACTCAGGGCGTCCATGTCGACATCAGCAGGCACTTCCCGGGACGTCGCAGTTGCACCTTCGACAAAGTGCAGATAGGCCAGCTCGAACCGATTGAGCTGCTGGATCACATAGCCATACATCGCCATCACGTTGCTGTCAGGCGGCGTGTTGCCAGCATCGGGAGTGACTGGCGAAAGGCGGATACCTACGCGCTCGTTGCCCCAGATCTGAACGATGGCCTCGGTGACTTCGAGGGTCAGACGCGCGCGGTTCTCGATAGAGCCGCCGTAGCGATCGCTGCGGTGGTTGGTGGAGTCGCGCAAGAACTGATCGAGCAGATAGCTGTTGGCCGAGTGCACTTCGACACCATCAAAACCTGCGCGCATGGCATTTTCAGCAGCACGCTTGTACTGCTCGATGATCGCCGGGATTTCTTCGGTCTCAAGCGCACGCGGCATCGACACCGGGACAAAGCCATCGACCGTGTAGGTATCCCCTTCGGCTTTGATTGCCGACGGCGCTACCGGAGCGGTGCCCTCAGGCTGCAGATCGACGCTGGAGAAACGGCCTACATGCCAGAGCTGGCTTACGATCTTGCCACCAGCGGCATGCACTGCATCGGTAACTTTCTTCCAGCCGGCAACCTGTTCTTCATTCCAGATACCCGGTGTCGCTGCATAGCCGCGACCTTGCGGGGAAATGTTGGTCGCCTCGGCGATGATCAGCCCTGCGCTTGCGCGTTGAGCGTAATAAAGGGCGTGCAGCTCGCCTGGAACACCGTCTTCGCCATAACGGCTTCGGGTAACAGGCGCCATTACGATGCGGTTGCGCAGCTCAATGGCGCCCAGTGTCAGGGGGTTGAAAAGGTCTGTACGAATGCTGTTATCGGTCATTACAAATCCATGATTAGACTGGTCGTCTATTATTTAGGCAAATTAATCAGGCTGAAGCCTTTGGTCATCCTCATCTCGTCAGCAGCGCGGACGATTGATATTTCATAATGCGGGCATCCTACACTTGATTAGACCGGTCGTCTATCTAGTGATCCAGAGGCTGCACCTCACCACCAAGCGAGATCTTCAAAGCACTATGAGACGGGTTGAAGGCGCTGAAAAGTCAGTTCAAGAGACGTTGGCTGTTTGTCATCGCCACATCAAAGGGCTGTGCCGAATGGGTAACCTTGACCAGCAACGACGCACCTAGCCAAAGCTGATAAATACCTTCAGCCAGGACCGTTGGCGGCGAAGCCGCGCTGATCGAGCCATCCGCCTGGCCTTGCTCGACCATGCTGGTGATTCTCTGGATGATCTGCGCCGTGCCGGTGACCAGCACGCTGCGCATGTCTTCTGAAAGGTCGCACACCTCGGCACCGAGCTTGACCACCAGGCACTTCTGATCGGCATGCTCGAAGGCCTGAGTCTGCGCCCAGTAACGCAAATAACCAAGCAGCCGCTCGGCGGCTGTGCCTTGGGCATGCGTCAGTGAATCGACGCGCCCCAGGTATTCGCTGAAGTATTCCTCGAGCAGCGCCTGACCGAACTCTTCCTTGGAGCGAAAGTAGTGATAGAACGAGCCCTTCGGCACTCCAGCCGTGGCCAGAAGTTCGGTGAGGCCGACCGCGGTGTAACCTTTTTGGGTCATCAGCGACCTGGCGACATCGATGATGTGCTGACGCATGTCTGATTGGGATTTCTTCATAGGGCGCAGATGCTACCAAAAATGGCAGTCTTCGTCAGGGCCCACTGCCGCGCCGCCCTACACAGCTAGGCGACACGTTTGCTGAGCCGCTGCTCATTGATCAAATGCCGTGCGCGCCCTACCCCCGAGGCCAAAGCGCGCGTCATTGATTCCCCAGGACGAGAATCGTAGGCCTCCTCGTGCAGCGCCATTCCGCTCGCGGCATACCCCGGAATATGTAATTGATTCACCGTTGCGCGCTGTGCAACTCCCGCATGAATATTTCCAGCGTCTTGGGACCGATACCGTCGAAGCTGAGCAACCATTGACTCAGGCGAGCTGCATCCACTTTGACGTTAAGGTCCAAATAGTTAGCCATCTCACTTTGCAGGCGACCGCCAAGTGCATGCAGGCGCCTGGCGGTGGATTCATCGTAGCGAGCGTAACCAGCACTGCCGAGCTGCCTCACCAAAGTACGGTGAGGGCAACTCGCCAGTTTTGCCGGAGTGTCCAGACCAATGCCCACCACAAGCGCGTGATACGCCGCAAGTGCCACCGACGAACGAATCCGTTTACCAACGAGAAAGCACGCCAGCAGCCACTTGTACCAGCCGGCAGAGTCGTGGCTCAGATCGATGCCCAGGCTTGAGGCGCTGACTTCCATCACCCCTCGCTGCGCCGCGGATCGGCTGAACGCGGGTAGGTGCGCTCTTCTTCAAGGGTGCCGTCAGCCTTGTGAATCTTGACGGACGCAGTCTTGCTGGCAAACAGTTCACCCAGTTGGGCGACCAAGGCGGCTTTGGTTGCACTGCGTTTGGTGGCGCGTTCGGCGCCGGTCTTTTTCAATTCCCAGCCATCGGCAGTGGGTGTCAGGTGATAGGTGTCCATGGTTGATACTCCTGCTGGATGATGCGGGCTGCCACCTGAGTGCCGGCAATCCGCTGACAGCACTTTGAACCGGCCGAATTTGCCATCGTTCAGTTCCATTGCCTGCCTGGTTCAGCGACACAACAATCGCGGTACGGATCGCGAATACCCCTGCCCAGATGCGCGCCGCATATCGCACCATGGCCATTTACACTGAACTCCACGAGCAAGCATGCCCTCTCCTGCGTAATCACGCGCGATCCGACCGGGTCTGCATGGCAACTTCCAGCTCAGGGACAGCTCATGGAACATCGACCAACACTTCGAACTGAACGCGCCAGGCCGCCGCTGTCCGCAACAGGAAGCAGCAGCACCGTGCATGACAGCGAGTTGCGCTTCCGCGCACTGGTCAGGGCCACCGGTACCACCATCTACCGCATGAGTCCCGACTGGACTCAGATGCATGAGTTGACCGGTCAGGGCTTTTTCGAAGAGACCGCTGAGCCATGCCGGAGCTGGATCGAGAAATACATTCCAGACGAAGACCGCATCCAGGTGTTGGCGGCGGTCGAGCAAGCGATCCGCACTCAATCCGTGTTCGAACTGGAGCATCGAGTGTTGCTCGCCGACGGCAGTTTTGGATGGACCCATTCCAGAGCGGTGCCTATTTTTGACCAGTCCGGCGAGCTCATCGAGTGGTTTGGTGCAGCCAGCGACCTGACCGAGCGCCACCGCACCCAGGCACGGCTCGATGAGAGCGAAGCGGCCTTCGAGATTCTGGCCAACACCATGCCGCAGCTGGCGTGGGTATGTGATGCACAAGGCAGTCTGGTGTTCGTCAACAACCGCTGGCAGGAATATTTCGGCGCGGCCGTCGATGGGGCGGGTAACGGGCTGATGACGCATGCTGGTCTTCACCCTGAGGACGTTGGCAAAACAGTGCAAGATTTCGCACTGGCCCGGGCGAGCGGGCAGGACTTCAGGACCGAACATCGCCTCTGCCGGCAAAACGGCACCTACCGCTGGTTCATGGTCCGCGCTACGCCCTATCGAGAGCCGCATTCAGGGCAGATCCTGCGCTGGTACGGCACTTCCATCGACGTGCATGACCGGCATGACGCAGAAGACCAACTGCGTAACTTCAACGAACATCTGGAAGTTGAAGTGCAAGCGCGCTCACGCGACCTGCTCGCCGCCGAGGCGCAACTGTGGCAGATGCAGAAGCTTGAAGCCATCGGCCAGCTAACCGGTGGCGTGGCCCATGACTTCAACAACATTCTCACCATCATCCGCAACGCGGCAGAGCTGCTGCGGCGCAATCCCGGAGCGGGCGACAAGCAACACCGTTTCATTGATCTGATCCTGGAAACTACAGACCGAGCGACCAAACTCACCGGGCAATTGCTGGCCTTCGCCCGCCGCCAGACATTGAAGCCGGAAACCTTTCTGGCGGCGCAGCGCGTGCAGCAAATTGCCGAGATGCTGCGCAGCATGGTCGGGACAAACATCCGTATCGAGCTGACACTTCCAGAGCAAGACCACTACGTCAACACCGATCCAAATCAATTCGAGACGGCGCTGGTCAACCTGGTAATCAATGCCAGCGATGCAATGCAGGGCGCGGGCGACATAACGCTGGCGGTGAGTGCCGCACCTGCGCTTTCTTCGCCAGCCAGTGCGCCGACTGTGATCATCAGCGTTACTGACCAAGGGCAGGGCATCGATGCGGCCAACCTTGAAAGGTTGTTCGAACCTTTCTTCACCACCAAAGCCGTCGGCAAAGGCACTGGCCTGGGGCTGTCCCAAGTGTATGGTTTCGTCAATCAGTCCGGTGGCCAGGTCAGCGTCGAGAGCGAGCTGGGGAAGGGCACGACGATCAGGATCGCGCTGCCCGTAGTAACCCCGCCGCCCCCTTCGCAACAATAGATGGCAGTGCCATTGGCAGTAAACGACGCCCAGGTGCTGCTGGTAGAAGACAACGCGCAGCTTGGCGAAATTTACCGTCAGCCTGCTGCAGGAACTTGGCTACCAGACCCAGTCGGTAACCAGCGCAGCAGTTGCTATCGAGCTGTTGCAAGAACGGCATTCCTCAGTTGATGTGGTGCTCTCTGACGTAGTGATGCCCGGCATGACCGGGCTGGAACTAGCTGATGTGATCAGCGAGCGCTGGCCTGGGCTGCCGGTGGTGCTTGCCAGTGGGTACAGCAGGGCCCTTTCCCTGGGTTCCCCCCGCCACCCGCAGCTACTGAAAAAATCTTACGCGATCGACGACCTGATCAAGGCCCTGAACCGCGCGTTGCATCGGTGAACGAGCCATGCCAGCGCTGTGCGCTGAACTGGTGCGCCCTACCCTCCCGTGCAAATTCTGAGTGCAACGTAAGTGAACAGCGTCCAATAGAGTTACCCGCCAGCGCGAGTCGGGTCGGTGTTGGGCGGTTTATGGCCCGCTGTTTGCTAGTTCACCTGCGCAGTCAACGAAGACTGCACCTAATACGACAAAGGCGCCGTGTAGACCCCGTTTCGACGGAGTGTCTCATGGCGCTTTTTTTGTTTCTGAACCGCTGCGGCGGGCAGAGATTCAAGGGGCGAAGATGGCAAGCAAAACTGTACGCAGCGTGTGTCCCTACTGTGGCGTAGGCTGCGGCATCGTCATGCAGGTCGAGCACAACCGCGTGGTCAAGGTCAGCGGCGACAAGGCGCACCCGAGCAACTTCGGCAGGCTCTGCACCAAGGGCACCACCTGTGGCCAGGCCATCGCTGATTCTGGCCGGATGGAAAACGCCTACCTGCGCCAGCAGCGCAATCAGGACCCGGTGCGGATCGCCATGGACACCGCCATCAGCGAGACCGCCCGGCGCCTGCGCGCCATCCTCGAACAGCACGGCCCCGATGCACTGGCGTTCTACGTTTCCGGGCAGATGTCGCTGGAGGCGCAGTATCTGGTCAACAAGCTGGCCAAGGGTTTTGTCCGCACCAGCAACCTGGAGTCCAACTCGCGCCTGTGCATGGCCAGCGCCGGCAGTGGCTACAAGTTATCGCTGGGCGCGGACGGGCCGCCGGGCTCGTATCAGGACTTCGACAAGGCCGAGCTGTTTTTCGTGATCGGCGCCAACATGGCTGACTGCCATCCGATTCTGTTCCTGCGCATGATGGATCGGGTCAAGGCCGGAGCCAGGCTGATCGTCGTCGACCCTCGCCGCACGGGCACGGCAGACAAAGCCGGGTTGTTTTTACAAATCAAGCCCGGCACCGACCTAGCCCTGCTCAACGGCCTGCTGCACCTGATGGTGAAAAACGGCCACACCGATCCGGCGTTCATCGCCGCGTTCACCGCGGGCTGGGAGGCCATGCCGGCGTTTCTCGAAGACTACCCGCCGGACCAGGTCGCGCGCATCACGGGTATCCCTGAGGCCGACCTTCGTCAGGCTGCAGCCTGGATCGGTGAAGCCGGCGAATGGATGAGCTGCTGGACCATGGGTCTCAACCAAAGCACCCACGGCACCTGGAACACCAACGCGCTGTGCAACCTGCATCTGGCCACCGGCGCCATCTGCCGCCCGGGCAGCGGGCCGTTCTCCCTGACCGGGCAACCGAATGCCATGGGGGGGCGCGAGATGGGTTACATGGGCCCCGGCCTGCCCGGCCAACGCTCGGTGCTGGTCGAGGCCGACCGGCAGTTCATCGAAGACCTATGGGCGATCCCGCGCGGCAGCCTGCGGCAGGACGTGGGCGGCGGCACTGTGGCGATGTTCGAGCAGATGCGCAGTGGCCAGATCAAGGCCTGCTGGATCATCTGCACCAACCCGGTGGCATCAGTGCCTAACCGCCAGCAGGTCATCGACGGCTTGCAACAGGCTGAGCTGGTAATCACTCAGGACGCCTTCCTCGACACCGAGACCAATCGCTACGCGGATATCCTTCTTCCCGGCGCGCTGTGGGCTGAGGCTGAAGGGGTAATGATCAACTCCGAACGCAACCTGACCCTGATGCAGCAAGCCGTGCAGGCACCCGGTGAAACCTTGCCCGACTGGCAGATCATTGCCAGGGTGGCTTGCGAGATGGGCTTTGCCGATGCCTTCAGCTACAGCAGCGCAGCCGAGATATTTGAAGAGATCAAACGCGCCTGGAACCCCAAGAGCGGCTATGACATTCGTGGGGCGACCTACGCCCGCCTACGCGAACAACCGCTGCAGTGGCCGTGCGCTGCGAACGCTGGCCAGACGCGCAATCCGGTCCGCTACCTCAACGACGGCGTCAGCCAGTCGCTTGCACTGGCAGAAGACGGCAGCAGACCTGCCATCGTCTTCCCGACCGAGCATGGCAAGGCCGTGTTTCTGCCGCGCCCGCATCTGCCACCCGCTGAAATGCCCGACCAACCCTTCCCATTGCTGCTCAACACCGGACGCGTGCAGCACCAATGGCACACCCTGACCAAGACCGGCAAGTTGGCCACGCTGAACAAGCTCAATCCTGGGCCGTTTATCGAGATCCACCCGCAGGATGCCGCCATGCTTGGCATCAAGGCCAAAGACGCCGTGGAAATACGCTCGCGACGCGGTCGCGCCGTATTGCCAGCGGTGATCACCGAACGGGTCCTGCCGGGTAATTGCTTTGCACCTTTTCACTGGAACGATGTGTTTGGCGACAACCTGGCGATCAATGCCGTGACCAACGACGCTGTCGACCCGATTTCGCTGCAACCCGAATTCAAGTGCTGTGCGGTTGCGCTGCAACGGGTCGAGCTGATCGACCACCAGTGGCTGGATACGGCGAGCGCTCCCGCACTCACCGCCAGCCCTGCTCACGAAGACCTCACCATGGGGGCCGAGGAAGACGCCGCCTTGCCAGGCCGCGTGACGCTGCTGTGGGCTTCGCAGACAGGCAATGCCGAAGCCCTGGCTGAGCGCTACGCCAAGCGCTTGCGCGACGCAGGGGTCAACGTGCAGCTGTGTGCGATGGCGGACTTTCCCGCGAGCAAGCTGGCCAGCACGCAGACCCTTGCCTTGATCAGCAGCACCTTTGGTGACGGCGACCCACCCGACAACGGCGAGCGCTTCTGGAGTGCATTGAATGCTCAGCAGGTACCGCTGGAGTCACTGCGGTATGCCGTGTTGGCACTTGGTGACAGCAGTTACGACCAATTCTGCCACCACGGCAAGCAGCTCGATCATCGCCTGCAAGCCTTGGGCGCGACCTGCCTGATTGAGCGAGTCGACTGCGATAGCGATTACGAAGCACAGGCCGAGAACTGGTTGTCGCAGTTGCAGCAGGCACTCGATATTGCGCCGACAGCGCTGATTGAGGACCCAGCAGCCAGCGCGACGCCTAGCAAAGCCAAGCCTTATGCCTCACGCCTGTTGAGCAATGTTCGCTTGAATCAGCCGGGTGCGAGCAAGGACACCCGCTTGTTTTCCTTCGCCCTGGAAGATTCAGGCCTGGTCTATGAGGCGGGAGACGCACTGGGCGTGTGGCCACGCAACTGCCCGGAACTTGTCGGCGAAGTGCTCGAGCTGACCGGCCTGGCTGCGGACACGCCGGTCACCCTCGACAAGCTTGGTGACGTTCCTTTAGGCCAGGCACTGAGCGAACACTTCGAAATCGCCCGCCCCAGCCGCGAGGCGCTGGCATTGATCGCCGAACGCAGCGGTAACCCGGAACTCAAGCAGTTGCTCAGCAGCGAGCGCAAAGCGCAGCTGAATGAGTGGCTGTGGGGCCGCCAGCTGGCAGACGTGCTCCATGCCTACCCGATCGACTGCGGCGCGAGCGAGTTGCTTGGCACATTCAAACGCCTGCAACCGCGCCTGTACTCGATCGCCTCCAGCCCCAAGGTCAATCCCTGTGCAGTCGATCTCACGGTTGCAGCCGTGCGCTACGGTAAGCGCAAGGGCGTATCTTCGACCTTTCTTGCCGACCGCGCGGAATACGCCGAGGTGCCGGTTTTCCTCCAGCAATCGAAGCACTTTCGCCCACCGGTGGATGGCTCGGTGCCGATGATCATGATCGGGCCGGGCACTGGCGTAGCGCCATTCCGGGGCTTTTTGCAGGAGCGCCAGGCGCGGGGTGATCCAGGCCGCAACTGGTTGTTCTTCGGCGAGCAGCACGCGGCGAGTGATTTTTATTACCGCGAAGAGCTGCAAGCCATGCAGCGCGATGGCCTGCTCACCCATTTGAGCCTGGCATTTTCCCGCGACCAGGCGCAGAAAATCTATGTTCAGGACCGCATTCTGGAGCAAGGCGCCGAGCTCTGGCGCTGGCTGCAAGAAGGCGCGCAGTTGTATATCTGTGGCGATGCCAGCCGCATGGCCAAGGACGTCGATTATGCCCTGCGCCAGGTTGCGCAATGTCATGGTGGCCTGGAATCCGACGCTGCCGCTGATTACTGGCGCCAGTTGAGCGAGCAGAGACGCTACCTGCGCGATGTCTACTGATTCGACGGGCCAACGCCCTGCCCCGGCTCGCAAGCGGGCGCAGTACAGAGCTCAAGAAACCGCGCCGCCACCCGCGACGGCGTGTCGGCATGCGGCATCAGGATCGAGAAGCGCCGCGTCAACGCCTCCGGGGCAACCCGCAGGCGCCGCAGCGCTGCGTCCTCGTGGCGCATCGACATCGACGAGACAAAACCAATGCCCATCCCTGCCCGAACCGCTTCCTTGACACCTTCCACACCGGCTATCTCCAGGCCCACCCGCATCGCCACCCCGCTGCGAGCAAATGCTCGCTCGACCAACTGGCGTACGCCCGAACCGCTTTCGCGCAGCACCAGTGGATAGGCGCCCAACGCTTGCAGGGTCTGCCCGTGTTCAACTGCGGCGAGCGGGTGCTGGCTGGGCACGATGGCGACGATCTCGTCATCGTGCCACGGTGTAACCCCTGTGCCCACGGGCAAGTCAGGACCGGGCGGGCCTTCAATCAGGGCGATATCCAGCGATCCCAACGAGGCGACGATGTCGGCGGTATTGCCATTGATCGTCGTCACCAGCACCTGGGGATAGCGCTGGCGAAAATCGGCAATCAGGTACGGCAGCAGGTAACTCGCTGGGGTCGTGCTGGCGCCGATGCGCAAGGTGCCGCGTTCCAGCCCGCGCAGCGCGTCCTTCAGCGCTTTGGCCTGGACGAAGGTATCGCGCAGCCGTTTCGCGTGGCCGAGCAATTGCTCGCCCGCTGCAGTCAGGCGCACGCCACGGCCGGCACGCTGGTAAAGCGGCTCGCCGAATTCTTCTTGCAGCAGCTTTAACTGCCCGGATACGGCAGGCTGCGACAGGTGCAGGGCCAGCGCCGCGTGGCTGATGTTGCCGTGTTCAGCAACGGTAGCGAAGGTTATAAGCTGTTCAGGGGTCATCTGCACAAAGTATCAGCTAGGCGGATATTTTCCATCCTGAATCACGATTTTTTATAAGCTTATAACTGAATTAACGTGGACCTATCGAAACGCTACCTCGACCGGAGGATGCATGATGGCTACGGCTCCCGTTACACACTCGCATACGCCTACTCACGACACCCGTGGGCGGCTCAACGGCATCTTGTTTGTCGCCCTGTTCGCCCTGGCAGTGACGCAATTGGCAGCACTGCCCGCCTTTGCCAGCCTGGGCATCAGCCCGCTGATTGTCGGCATCCTTGCCGGCGCGTTGTACGGCAACTTACTGCGCCAGGGCATACCCGCCGGCTGGGCCAGCGGTATCAACTTCAGTGTACGCAATCTGCTACGCATCGCCGTGGCCTTGTTCGGCCTACGGGTCAGTCTGCAGGAGATCGCCCAGGTCGGCTGGTCAGGCCTGACCGTGTCGCTGGCAATCGTGGTGAGCACCTTGCTGCTCGGCCTGTGGGTCGGCATCAAGCTATTCAAGCTGGACCGCGACACCGCTCTGCTGACCGCCGCCGGCAGCGCCATCTGCGGTGCAGCCGCAGTGCTGGCGTTTGAATCGGCCTTGCGCTCGCAGCCGCACAAGAGCGCCATGGCGGTTGGCAGCGTGGTGCTGTTCGGCACGCTGTCGATGCTGCTCTACCCAGTGCTGGTCAACAGCGGCTGGCTGGGCCTGGACACGCTCGGCGTTGGTCTGTTTTTTGGCGGCACCCTGCATGAGGTAGCCCAGGTGGTCGGCGCGGCGAGCAACGTCAGCCCGGAAGCCACGCATATCGCCACCATCGTCAAGATGACCCGGGTCATGCTGCTGGTACCGGTGTTGCTGGTGGTGGGCCTGTGGATCAGCCGCTCGCGCCAGGCTGGCCAGGCGCAGGGCAACGGCAGGATCAACGTGCCGTGGTTCGCCTTTGGCTTCCTCGCACTGGTGCTGGTCAACTCGCTGCAGGTGCTGCCCACCAGCGTCGTGAGCGCGGTCAATCAGTTCGATACCTTCGCCTTGACCATGGCCATGACCGCCTTGGGCATGGAGAGCAAATTCAGCCAGATTCGTCAGGCCGGTCCACGGGCACTGGCGACCGGGGCGATTCTCAATCTGTGGCTGGTATTCGGCGGCCTGGGCATCACCTTGGCCGTGCAACGGCTGTTCGGCTGAGCAGCTAACGAGGGATTTTCAACAGCCCTCTCGTTGCGGCGCACATTTGTCGGTATGGTGGTGTCCAAGTAGGAGTTTTACATGCACAGGAAAGACTTAGATGCCCGAACGCAATGTAATCAATGCATCCGTCAGCCCCAAAGGCAGCCTCGAAACGCTGTCGCAACGTGAAGTTCAGCAACTGAGCGAAGCCGGTAGCGGCAGCCTTTACACCCTGTTCCGTCAATGCGCCCTGGCGATCCTCAACACCGGCGCCCATGTCGACAACGCCAAGACCATTCTCGAAGCCTACAAGGACTTCGAAGTACGCATCCATCAGCAGGACCGCGGCGTGCGCCTCGAACTGCTGAACGCCCCGGCCGATGCCTTCGTCGATGGCGAGATGATCGCCAGCACACGCGAAATGCTGTTCAGCGCCCTGCGCGACATCGTCTACACCGAGAGCGAACTGGCCAGCCAGCGCATCGACCTGGAAAGCTCCCAGGGCATCACCGATTACGTCTTCCACTTGCTGCGCAACGCGCGCACCTTGCGCCCGGGCGTCGAGCCGAAGATGGTCGTGTGCTGGGGCGGCCACTCGATCAGCAGCGAGGAATACCAGTACACCAAGAAGGTCGGCCACGAGCTGGGCCTGCGCAAGCTGGATATCTGCACCGGCTGCGGCCCGGGCGTGATGAAGGGGCCGATGAAGGGCGCCACCATCGCCCACGCCAAACAGCGTATGCACGGCAGCCGCTATCTGGGCCTGACCGAGCCGGGCATCATCGCCGCCGAGGCGCCGAACCCGATCGTCAACGAGCTGGTGATCCTGCCCGACATCGAGAAGCGCCTGGAAGCCTTCGTCCGGATTGGTCACGGCATCATCATCTTCCCGGGTGGCGCCGGCACGGCCGAAGAGTTCCTGTACCTCCTCGGCATCCTGATGCACCCGGACAACGAAGGCCTGCCATTCCCGGTGGTACTGACCGGGCCGCGCAGCGCCGAAGCTTATCTGCAGCAGTTGCATGCATTTGTCGGCGCCACCCTGGGTGAAGCGGCGCAAGCGCATTACCAGATCATCATCGATGATCCGGCCGAGGTCGCGCGGCAGATGGTCGAGGGGCTCAAGGCGGTCAAGCAGTTCCGCCGCGAGCGCAACGATGCCTTCCACTTCAACTGGCTGCTGAAGATTGAAGAGGGCTTCCAGCGCCCGTTCGACCCGACCCACGTCAATATGGCCAACCTTGAACTGCGCCGCGATCTGCCGCCGCACGAACTGGCGGCCAACCTGCGCCGAGCGTTTTCCGGGATTGTCGCGGGCAACGTCAAGGACAATGGCATCCGCCTGATCGAGCAACACGGCCCGTATCAGATCCGCGGTGACAGTGCTGTGCTGGACCCACTGGGGCGCTTGCTGCAAGCTTTCGTTGACCAGCACCGGATGAAGCTACCTGGCGGCGCAGCCTATGTGCCGTGTTACCAGGTCGTGACCTGAAAGCGTGATTGAACGAGCTGGCTCGATGGCATTTTCATGCAATCGGGCCAGTACACCTGCCATCATCAGCCCTGAACAATTCCGCAACACTTAGCTGACATTTCCCACGCGAGGTGGTGAACCTGCTGACAAAAAAACGGTCTTTGGCTGACGGTCAAGTCACCGACCCGTTCATCGGCCCAGTCATCGGGCCTACTTTTGTCCAGTAGCAGCGAAGATCATCATGCCCGATTCCCGCCCCGCCCTGCCCGTCCGTCCTGCCCTGCGTGGCAGCCTGCTCGCTTGCCTGATCGCCCTCGCCGCGCCGGTTCAGGCCGAACAGCCGAGTAGCGATGCGCGCTGGGTCAGTGACAGCCTGAGCACCTATGTGCGCAGCGGCCCGACCAATGGCCACCGCATCGTTGGCAGCCTCAAGGCTGGCGAGAAGGTCAGCCTGGTCGACACCCAGGGCAACTACAGCCAGATCCGCGGCCAGAACGGCGACCTGGTGTGGATCCTCAACACCGACCTGCAGGCAGTACCGGGTCAGGCCGAACGCCTGCCAGAGCTGGACGGTAAGGTCACGCAACTGTCCGAGCAGCTGAAAACCATCGACGACAGCTGGAAGGCCCGCGTGCAGGGCATGCAGGAGACCCTCGACTCGCGCAAGACGCTGGCTGACGAACTGGAAGTACGCAACAAAGACCTGACCCAGCAACTCGACCAAGCCCAGTCCGCCCTGCGCGATGCCCAGGCGCAACTGGGGGACGAGAACAAGCAGGTGATGATGCGCTATATGGTTTACGGCGGCAGCATTGCCGGTGCCGGCCTGCTGTTGGGGCTGATCCTGCCGGCACTGACCCGCGGTCGCAAACGCAACGACCGCTGGTTCTGAGGTTCACAGCGGCTGGTTGGTAATGCCGAACGGTACGTGCACTGACGGCGCAACAGTGCGCGTACTGTTGAGGTGGCCAGACTGGTCATCGAAGAAGATATGCGGCTTGAGCACCTGCAGCACCCGGCGCTTCTCGATACCGCCAAGAAAGAACGCGTCGTTGGCCATCACCCCCCAGCTCTTCAGGGTATTGAGCGCGCGTTCATGGGAAGGCGCATTGCGCGCGGTGACAATCGATACGCGCAGGCGGTTCTCGTAACCGGGATGCGCCAGCTTGTAACGCTCTTCGGCGGCCTGGATGCTGGAAATGCGTACAAAGAACTCCTTCAACGGCCCGGGGTTGTGCGGCTGGGTCACGTTGCTGACCTCATGGGCATGAAAGCCGGTCAGGCCATCGCGCTGCATCACCGTCTCCGATTCGTCTCCTGCCAGCACCCCATCGAAGTCGAACGCTATGCGCAGGCCATCATCGTCCTCGTCATCGTCGAACTGTGAATCGAGCACCTGCCCGGCCGGATAACCCGCCTTGATCGCCGCATCAACGTGAGCCTTGTCGGCCGATAAGAACAGGGCGATGTTCAGCGCAGGGATGTACTCATAAGGCGAGCGCCCCTGCATGAAGATCGCCCGGGTCATGTTCAGACCGTAGTGCTCGATGGTCTTCATCACGCGCAGGCCGGTATCCGGATCGTTCTGTGACAGCAAGACCACCTCGACCAGCGGATCCTGCGGGTCATCACACAGGTCATTGAGCGCCAGCAAGCGCTTGATGAACGGGTACGCAATCCCCCGCGCCAGCGGCGCGTGCAGGTGCTGCTGCTGATAGTCGCGGTACTGCGCCTCGCCTTCGCGGCGAAATACCGCGTCTGATTCACTCAAGTCAAACACCGCGCTCGATGCCACGCCGATGACCAGGCGATCGTCCACTTCATAAGCCATTGCCGATCCTTGCCCCTTTTACGCCCAGTGAAAGCCTGACGGTGGCGTTGCCCACGCTGCTTTGCAAGAGATTTCGGCAGCGCCGCCAGTTGAAGGTATTTTTCACATTTGCTTCACCCGACCCCAACAGCCGGACACCTAAATTGCCACCATTGAGAATGTCGGGAGCATCGAACGTGCAACAAGCGGTCTTCAAGCAGCACTCCGGTTCAGCCGGTTGCGCCCGGCGCCTACCGCGCATGGCCTCACTCGTCGGGGTTGGCGCAGCCACTGCCTTGGCCTTCGGTGCGCTCGGTTGGTTTGCGCTGAGCAACCACGTGCCGACTATCAGCAGCGAGCAACAGATGCGCAGCAGCGGGTTGACTCCGGCATGGGCCGAGGGCTCGGTGCTGGTCCTTATCCGCCATGCCGAGCGCTGTGACCGCTCCAGCAATGTCTGCTTGAACGACCCAACAGGTATCACGGTGGCCGGCAGCCAGGCAGCTGGCGGCGTCGGTGAAGGCCTGCAGAGGCTGGGCCTGGCCAACACCGCATTGCTCAGCAGCACGGAGCTGCGCACGCGGCAAACGGCGCAGTTCATCTTCAACAAACCGCTCGCCACGCAGCAGTGGCTCAATGACTGTGATGGCCACTTCGCCGATGTCGCGCTGAGCCACAAGCAGCCGGGCCAGAATCTGGCCCTCGTTACCCACAGTGGCTGCATCGATCAGCTCGAGCGGCAACTGCATGTGCCTGGCGGGCAGCGTTCCAGCGCCTATGCCAGCGCGCTGTTCGTGGCTGTCGACGGCCACGGCAAACCCCACATTCTCGGCCAGACCAACGCAGATCAATGGCCCAGGCTGATTGCCAAGAGAGGTAGTTGAGCCATGCAGCCGTCACCGCGCACCCGTTTCTATCTGATCAATCTGGGCCTGCCACTGTTGCTGGCGGCGCTGGTCTTTGTGCTGTTCGACCTGACCAGCCTCGATCAGTCGATCAGCAACCTGTTGCTTGATCCGGTCAGCGGGCAGTTCCCGTTGCTGCACGATCAGTGGTTCGAGAAGGTCAGCCACAAGTGGCCGCGCATTCTTCCGGACTGGACCGGCGAGGCGGCGATTGTCGGTTTGCTGCTGTCGTTCATCTGGCCACGCCTCACGGCCAGCCCCAAGCGGCTGCTGGAAGCCACCGGCGCGGCACCGCTGCTGCGCTTTACCCGCGACCACCGGCAGGACTTGCTATTCGTGGTCGTCGCATTCGCACTAAGCACGACCGTCATCCACTACCTCAAGAGTCACACCGGGGTGTATTGCCCGGTAGAGACTACGCTTTACGGTGGTACGCACCTGCGCCAGGAGTGGTTCAGCAACTTCAACTGGACCGAGAAGACTGCCGGCGGCCGCTGCTGGCCCGGGGGCCATGCCTCAAGCGGCTTCACCCTGCTGGCGCTGTACTTTGTCGCGCTGCGCCATCAATGGCGCCACGCACGGCTGCTGTTGGTGGCGATTGTCTTGCTAGGTTTGGTCTATGGCACCACACGGGTACTGCAAGGGTGGCACTTCATGTCACATACGCTCTGGGCCGGGATCTTTGTCTGGTTGACGACCTGGCTGACGGCCCTGTTCTGCTATGGCCGGCCAGCCTTGCAGGGCTTGCCCGCACTGACTACGACGCCGAGGCTTGCACGTTTGCCAGCTTTGAACGGTTGGCATAAGGCTTCAAGAGTTATCGACACGCGGTTGATGCGCTTCAAACACAAGGGACAGCAATGAGAATTCTGGTTATCGAGGACCACCGCGATATTCACGACAATCTGGTCGAGTTTCTCCAGCTCAGGGGTCACGAGGTCACCGGCGCGCTGGACGGCCTGACCGGCCTGCATCTGGCGGCGTCGAACAACTTTGACGCCATCATCCTCGACATCATGTTGCCAGGCATCGACGGCAATCAGATCTGCCACAGCCTGCGTGAGCATTCGCGCTCGCAGGTGGCGATTGTCATGCTCAGCGCACGCGATGAGCTGAGCGATCGCCTGACCGGGTTCAAGGTCGGTGCCGACGACTACATCGTCAAGCCGTTCGCCATGTCCGAAGTGCTGGCCCGGGTGCAGTCAGTGGTCGCTCGACGCCAGCAGCGCGCCAGTCGCAAGCTGGTAGTAGCCGACCTGCAGTTCGACCTGGACACCCTCGAGGTAACCCGAGCCGGCACGGTGCTCAAGCTCAAGCCAACCAGCCGCAAACTGCTTGAGGTGCTCATGCAAAAGAGCCCCAACCTGGTCCGGCGCAGCGAGCTCGAAGAAACCATCTGGGGCCGTGACGCCCCGCAGGGCGACAACCTGCGCAGCAACATCCATATCCTGCGCAGCATCATCGACAAACAATTCGACAGCCCGTTACTGCACACGGTGCATGGGCTGGGTTACCAACTCTGCGAGAAGTATTGAGGGGCTGCAAAGCAGCCCCAGAAGCCACCACGACCCTACTCTGCTCTGCGCCAGCGCAGCAAAGCATGCCGTTGATCTTGATCTGCTGTTGATCTTGATCTTGATTTTGATCTACCAGCGACCTCAGAAGGCCGAACGCAGGCATTGCGGAGGGAGGTGACGGCCATGGATGGCCGTCAAGCGCTGCGGGCCAGGATGGCCCGTACAGCGCGGTCCTCCCGGGAGCAATGCCGGAGTGAGGGAACCCCGGAGCGCAGCGCAGGGGCCGTATGTGGGAGCGAGCAGCTTTTGGTTCCTTTTGGCCAAGACCAAAAGGGACTCGCCGTGAAGGCGAAAGGGGCCAGAACGTCCAACATATCAACCGGATAAGACCCCAATTCCGTCAATCACCGCCAAATTCTCGACTAAAATCACTGCCGCAACCCCTCCAACGCCGCCAGCACATACCCAGTAGCAAGCTCCATCTCACCAACCCTGCAAGCAATCCCCAACTGCCGCCACAACCCCGGCCGCAACGGCCGCCGACTCACCCGCGGATCCAGCGCCGCCACCTCGCCCTCCTGCGGCAACAGCGTCGCACCATACCCAGCGCCGACCAAGCTCTTGATCGCGTCATTGAAATTCAGCTCGATGCGCGGCTCAGGAAACAACCCCGCCGCCCCAAACCACTGCGCAATCACCCGCGACAACTGAGTACTGCTGTCGTTGAGAATCAACGCCCGCTGAGCCAGCCACGCCGGCGTCACCCGCGCAGGCGGGCGCCATTCACTGGGCACATAGGCCATGATCGGATCCCGCCGCCAAGGCGTAATCTGCACGCCTTTGCCAGCCACCTGCGGCAGTGCCACCAAAGCAATATCCAACCGCCCCTCGCGCAGCCCCGCCAACGAAGCCTGCGAAGTCAACACCTGCACCTGCACATCAATCCCCGGATGCTCGACCCGCAGCATCTCCAGCGCCTGCGGCAACAGATGGGCGATGGCGCCAGTCGACGCGCCCAGCCGCACCCGTCCAGTCAAGCCCTGCACCTGTCGACGCACCTCCTCCAGTGCCAGTTCGGCGTCTGCCAGCAGCTTTCGCGACCGCACCAGCAGCGTCTCGCCGATGGCCGTCGGGCGCACCTGACCACGGGTCCGGCTGAGCAGCGGCGCCCCTACCCGCGCCTCCAACTCGGCGACGTGCAGGCTGATGGTCGGCGGCGCCAGGTTGAGCTGGCGAGCAGCTTCAGCGAACGAGCCAAGGTCGGCAATAACCACCAGAGTGCGCAAACGGTCGAGGCTGATTTCACGCATGGGCTGGATGCAAATGGACTGACACGTAAGCGCTCCCTGATTCAGGATTTCTGAACATGACCATCATGAAATGCAAATTTCCATTCGTCCAGTCGTGAGCGAGCATAGGCCATCTTCCTTATTACACGGACATCGCCCCATGCGCACTCCCCTGGTCTTTATCGACGGCGACCAAGGTACCACCGGCCTGCAGATCCACGCCCGCCTGCACGGGCGAAATGATTTGCGCCTACTGACCCTGGCCGAAGCCGAGCGCAAGGATCCGCAGCGCCGCGCTGAGGCGATCAACAGCGCCGATATTGCCCTGCTGTGCCTGCCAGATGCCGCTGCCATCGAAGCGGTAGCGGCGATCAGCAACCCTGCGGTGCGGGTCATCGACGCCAGCTCCGCCCACCGCACAGCTGCAGGCTGGGTCTATGGCCTGCCGGAACTGGATGCGCAGCAGCCTGAGCGCATCGCCCAGGCCAAGCGCGTGAGCAACCCTGGCTGCTATCCAACCGGGGCCATTGCCCTGTTGCGGCCACTGATCGAGGCCGGACTGCTGCCCACCGACTATCCACTGACGGTACATGCCATCTCAGGCTACTCCGGCGGCGGCCGGGCCACGGTCGAGCGGCATGAACAGCCACGCGCAGAGCGCATGCCTACGCTGCAGCTGTACGGCCTTGATCTGGCCCACAAGCATGTGCCGGAAATCCAGCAGCATGCTGGGCTCAGCGCGCGGCCAGTATTCCTCCCAGGCTATGGTGATTATCGCCAGGGCATCGTGCTAAGTATCCCGCTGCAATTGCGGCTGTTGCCTGCCGGGGTGAATGCCGAGCATCTGCAAGATTGCCTGCAGGAGCACTATCAAGGCGCCCGTCACGTCCAGTTGATGCCATTGCACCAGCACGGGCCGGCCGCAGCACTGGACCCAGAAGCGCTCAATGACAGCAATGACCTGCGCCTGGCGCTGTTCGCCAACCCGGAGCACGGCCAGGTTGTGCTCACTGCGGTATTCGACAACCTGGGCAAAGGCGCCTCGGGCGCGGCGGTACAAAACCTTGACCTGATGCTGGCGGCCTTCGCCGAGCACAGCTGAACCGGCAAAACCGGGTAGACTGTCACCCCGCGTTGCCGTTGACTCGGGGTGTTTTTGCCAGCCGGAGCTTTGCCTGCAATGTTCATTCTCAGCCGCCTCAACAGCGTGCCGCCCGAATCCTTCCAGAACCAGATCCGCCAGCTGGTGATCGACCATGTCGGCGAGCTGAGTAGTGTCGCCATCAGCAGTGACAACCCGCTCTACCCGCTCTATCAATACGGTGTCGGCCTTGAGGTGCACCAGTATCTGCAAGCCATGGACGGCACTCGTGGGCTGGCCGTGCAGTTGTTGCTCGCGCTGGATGCCGACGCGCCTGATCAACTACTGGGTTTCGCGCTCGCTCTGCCCGCTCAGGACAACCCGCAGGCCTGCTCGCTGGCGTTCATGGTGGTGCTGCCCAGCCACCGTCGCCAGGGTATCGCTCGCGCCCTGCTGGCTGACCTGCAGTCACGCTACAGCTGTGTCGAACTGAATGCCTTTGCAGGGCTGGTGCCCTGGTTTGAAGAAATGGGCATGCAGGTGGTCGCGGCACGTGGCCCGCAAGTGCTGATGAGCAGCACCGGCCACGCCAGCGGCGCGCTGATCGGCACTCTGGATATCGCCCCGATCTATGAAACGCTGGAAGTGCGCCAGATCCATGCCTACCTACTCAAGCAGCAAGGCAAAGACGCCATGATCGAAGCCGAACAGCGCCGCGATGAGCGCCTTGACGAACTGGCGCTACAGGCCCAGGCCTGCGTCAGGCAGCGCCAAGCGGTGCATTGACCGACCCGCTCAAACCTCGGTCACAGGGATATCGCCGGCGCTGCCCTTGCCCTCGCGACGATCGCTCATCCAGTCGTTGAGCTGTTCGCCAAACTGCGCCGGCGCCTTGCGCCCGAAGCGCTGCCCCAGATCAAGGATGCTCTGCTGGGCCAGGGTCTCTTCCATGCGTTTCTGCGCGCTGATCATCACCGCGTGGATTGCGCAGGTACCTTCGGTCGCCCAGGCCGGTGGCGAGCCCTCGAACAGCACGCAACGCTCGCGGATTTCGCGGCAATCGAAAATCTTCCTCGCCCCGTCAATCGCAGTGGCGATGTCCAACACGCTGATCTCGGCCGCCGGTCGCGCCAGGCGAAACCCGCCGCGCACGCCTTCGGTGGCCGCCACCAGGCCGGCGCGAGCCAGCTTGGTGAAGACCTTGGCCAGGTATTCCTGAGGCACCCCCTGCAGCTCGGCCAGATCACGCACGCTGGCTTCGCGGCTCTCGCCCTGCTCATCGAGCAACAGCAGCAGGCAATGGATGCCGTATTCAACCCCGGCGCTGTAAAGCGACATATCGATCTCCGACTGGATTAGTCGCAAATGGTACGCCTGTGGCCGCCTGCAGGCAAAGACCGGCTGGTTCGACGCTGATCGCAATCAACAAAACGCTTGAGTTTTATAACTACGACCAATAGAGTCGTAGTTATTCGAGCGACAACAGGATTGTGCTCGATGGTGTTTCGTCCCTCTCAATCACCCGGAGCAATCCCATGGAAACCGACATCCTGATCATCGGCGCAGGCTTCGCCGGCGTGTGGAGCGCACTCAGCGCTGCGCGCTTGCTCGACCAGGCGCAACACGGCGAGTTGAGCATCAGCGTCCTCGCTCCTCAGCCGCAGATGCGCATCCGCCCACGCCTTTACGAGGCCCAGGCACATACCCTGCAGGCGCCTCTGACCGCCTTGTTCGATGCGGTTGGGGTGAAGTTCATCGAGGGTCACGCCCTGGCGATCGACCCGGATGGACGCCAGGTCAGCTATGAAGACGGCGCTGGCAACAACCAACGGATCAGCTATCGTCGCCTGATCCTCGCCGCCGGCAGCCAGGTGGCGCGCCCGAACATTGCCGGCCTGGCCGAGCACACCTTTGATGTCGACCAACTGGAATCGGCCGTGCGCCTTGAACAGCATCTGCACGCGCTCGCCGCGCTGCCGGGATCCCCTGCGCGCAACACTGTGGTGGTGTGCGGCGGCGGTTTCACCGGCATCGAAACGGCCACCGAAATGCCCGAGCGTTTGCGGGCCATTCTCGGCGCCGATACCCGCTTGCGCGTAGTGGTGGTCGACCGCGGCGCACAGATCGGCGCGGCACTAGGCGCCGGGATCACTCCCTCAATCGTCGCCGCCTGCAAGCAAGCCGGCGTGGAATGGTTGCCCGGCACCTCGGTGGTGGCAGTCGACAGTGGCGGCGTCACGCTGGACAACGGCGACTACATCGCCAGCAAGACGGTGATCTGGACCGTCGGCGTGCAGGCCAGCCCGTTGACCGCACAAATCCCAGGCGAGCGCGACGGCCAGGGCCGGCTGCGAGTAGACGAGCATCTCAAGGTCAAAGGTCAGGCACACATCTATGCCACCGGCGACGTCGCCTGGGCGGCCGTCGACGACCTCGGCAACCATGCGCTGATGACCTGCCAGCACGCCATTCCGATGGGCCGCCATGCCGGTAACAACGCCGCAGCTGATCTGCTCGCGCTGACGCCCGTGGTCTATCGCCAGCCCAAATACGTCACCTGCCTCGACCTCGGCGCGTGGGGCGCGACCTTCAGCGAAGGTTGGGAGCGTGAGCTGAAACTGCAAGGTGAGGAAGGTAAGGCAGTCAAACGGCAAATCAACACACAATGGATCTACCCGCCAGCCGCAGACAGGGCCACGGCGCTGGCTGCCGCCGACCCCGCGATTGCTATCGTCTGAGCGCATTAAAACTGACAGTTCCGTCAGAAAATGACGGAACTGTCGTAAGTTGTAGTTACATTGAATGACTGGTCAATAATAGTGGCACTGTGGCATCATCGAAAAAAACAATCAGCACGATCGAGGAACAACCTCACCCTTTCGCAGCGCATCGAGAGCCCGGCGCCTATCAGGTGACGCGGCTTCGCCGAACCAGCTCTTGACGCCTGCCAGCCATCGTCAAGGAGCTTCCCATGCAATTACGGAATATGAAGATCGGCACTCGCGCCGCCAGTGTGTTTACCCTGCTGGGCGTGCTGGTATTGGTCATGGGCTTACTCTCACTGTACGAAACCCGCCAGATGGACAGGTCTACCGATGAGATCCGCAATACCTGGATCCCGGCCATGGTTGCCTTGAGCGACGTCGGCACCAATCTGGGCCGCGCCCGCGCCATTACCTTGCGCACCGCACTGGAAACACAGGCAAGTGCCCGCCAAAGCAGCATGGCCCTGATCGACAGCATCAACCAGCAGCTGGCCAGCGGTATCAAGGCCTATGAAGCAACCATCGTCGCTGCTGATGATCGCGCCCTGTTCAATACCTTCACCGCCGCCGAACGCCAGTATCTGGATCAGCAGAAGCAGGTACTGGGCTTGATAGTGGCTGGCAAGGCTGACGAGGCCAATGCTTTATTGACTGGCGCCATGGCGCAGTCCGCCGATGTGATGATGAAAGCCTTGGGCGCTCTGCTCGATTACAACAGCAATGGCGCCGAAGCGGCCTCCCAGCGCAGCAGCGATGTGGCCGACGAGGCGTTTTCGGTGATCGTCGTGTCGCTGTTGATCATCCTCGGTGCACTGGTGGCCATCGCGATCCTGCTCACCCGCAGCATCGTCGTGCCCTTGGCTGATGCCGTCGCAGTGGCAGAACGCGTCGCCACCAACGATCTTACCCAGGACATCCGTGTACAAGGCCAGGACGAGCCAGCCCTGCTGCTCGCTGCCCTGGCGCGGATGCAAAGCAGCCTGCGCGATACCCTGCGCAAGATTTCTGCCTCATCCGACCAGTTGGCCTCGGCCTCCGAAGAGCTGCACAGCGTGACCGAAGACACCAGCCGCGGCCTGCATCAGCAAAGTGCCGAAATTGACCAGGCAGCCACTGCGGTCAACCAGATGACTGCCGCCGTCGAAGAAGTCGCCAACAACGCCGTGACCACTGCCGATGCCTCCAAAGGCGCAGACCAGAGCACCCGTGACGGTCGCGATCAGGTCAATCAGGCACTCAGCTCGATCCAGCATCTGGTCGACGACGTCAGCGGCACTTCAACTGAAATCGAACAACTGGCCACCAGTGCCAACGAAATCAGCCGCGTGCTGGACGTGATCGGCGCCATCGCCGGGCAGACCAACCTGCTGGCCCTCAATGCGGCAATCGAAGCCGCCCGCGCTGGCGAAGCTGGCCGCGGTTTTGCCGTGGTCGCCGACGAGGTGCGCGCCCTCGCCCACCGCACTCAGGAGTCCACCGCTGAAATCGAACAGATGATTGCCGGTATCCAGAACGGCACCGAACGCGCCGTGACAGCCATGCACAGCAGCCGCAGCCGCGCCAACGGCACCTTGGAAGTGGCCCAGTCAGCCGGCGAAGCGTTGGAGGTAATTGCTGAAGCGATTGCCTCGATCAACCAGCGCAACCTGGTCATCGCCAGCGCTTCCGAAGAACAGGCGCAGGTGGCGCGAGAGGTGGACCGCAACTTGGTCAACATCCGCGATCTGTCGATGCAGACCTCGGCGGGCGCCAACCAGACCAGCGCTGCGGCGCAGGATCTGTCGCGCCTGGCAGTGGACCTGAACGGGATGGTGGCGCAGTTCAAGCTTTGACAGCACAAGGGGGCTGCCGGGCAGCCCCCGTTGTCTATCAGGGATTGATGCGTAGCGGCTTGCCAGCCCGCTGGGTCTGGCCACGTGTGGCCAGGCAGTAATACAGCGGGCAGGTCACCAACAAGCCAAACAACCACGACAAATCTGCGCCCTCGACCAGATTCGAGTACGGCCCGACATACAGCGCAGTATTGGCAAACGGCAACTGCACCAGAATGCCGCAGGCGTAGGCAATGATCGCGTGGTGATTGAAGCGCCCGTAGATGCCGCCATCCGCACTGAAGATCGAGGCGATGTCGTACACGCCTTTTTTGATCAGGTAGAAATCGATGAGGTTGATCGACGCCCACGGCACCAGCACCAGCAGCAGTGCCAGGATCAACCCGATGAACTGGCCGATGAAGTCAGCCGACGCGTTCAGCGCAACCATCCCACAACCGAGCAGAATCACTGCAGCGAGGATCACCCGCACCTTGATGCTGGGAGTCCACTGCGCCGCGAAGGTCTGGATCGCGGTCACGATCGACAGCACCGCGCCGTACAGATTGAGGGCGTTGTGGCTGATGATGTTGAGCAGGAACAACACCATCAGGATCGGCCCCAACCAGCCAGTGGCTTGTTCCACCGCTGCCATGGCATCAGTGCCTTCCGGCACGCACAGCACCGCAATCGCGCCGAAACTGAAACACAGGATGGTCCCCAGGGTGGCACCGAAATAGGTCGCCCAGAACGGCTTGGCGATGCCGATTTCGCGCGGCAGATAGCGCGAGTAATCAGAGGTGTAGGGCGAGAAACTGATCTGCCAGATGGTGCCCAGCGAAACAGTGGCGATGAAGCCGGACAAGTTGAAGCTGCCGCGGCTGAAGAAGTCGGCGGGCAGGTCCTGGACGAACATCATGATGAAACCGGCCAGCAGCGCCGAACCCATCACCCAGGTGCCGATGCGGTTGAGGCTATGAATGAAGCGGTAGCCGATCACGCCGATCGCCGTCGCGCTGAGGGCGCCGATCACGATTGCCGTCGGCATCGGTACGCTGGGGGCAATGCCATGGATCGATTTCCCGGCCAGCACGATGTTGGAGATGAAGAAGCCAACATAGATAAGCGCAGTGAAGAACACGATCAGCAGAGCGCCATAGCGGCCGAACTGGCCACGGCTCTGGACCATTTGCGGAATGCCCAGTTGCGGCCCCTGCGCCGAGGCCAGGGCAATAACCACCCCGCCGAGCAAGTGCCCTAGAGCGATGGCAATCAACCCCCACAGCAGATTCAGATGAAAAACCTGGACCACCATGGCGCCGGTGACGATGGGCAGTGGCGCGATGTTGGTGCTGAACCAGAGGGTGAACAGGTCGCGCGCCTTCCCGTGGCGCTCTGCTGGTGGAACGTAATCGACCGTGTGATTCTCGACAAACTGGTGCTGCGACGACGATTGGGACATAGGAATTCAGCTCGAAAGGGTCGTTTTTATCGTTGTAGGAAACCGCTCATGGCGGCCTCTCAGCTGCGGACCATATTATGGTATTCCAAGCTTTTGACAACACTGCGCCGCCCTAAAAAGCAGTAACTGATCCGGTTCAGCAACCTTCCAGGCCAATCTAAATTGACGGCAAGACCGCGTATTCAAAGGGTTGGCGCCTTTCATCGTGTTTTTTTCAGATGCGTAATTAGCGCTTGCAAAACGAGTATTACGGTATACCATCAGACACATCAACGATAAAAAGCGGACCACCGCTCCCCTGCGAAGAGGATCACTTCATGATCGACGCAACCGTCTACAAGAACGTCCTGGGCTCCTTCCCGTCCGGCGTTACCGTCATCACCACTCTGGATGACGACGGCCAGATCGTCGGCCTTACCGCCAGCGCCTTTTCCTCGCTGTCGATGGACCCGCCGCTGGTGCTGTTCTGCCCTAATTACAGCTCTGACTCCTACCCTGTCCTGATCGCCAAAAAGCGCTTTGCCATTCACCTGCTCTCCGGCGAGCAGCAAGCCGAGGCTTACGCCTTCGCGAAAAAGGGCAAGGACAAGGCCGCTGGCATCGAGTGGACTTTGAGCGAGCTGGGCAATCCCCTGCTGGCCAACGCCACCGCAATCATCGAGTGCGAACTGTGGCGTGAATATGAAGGTGGCGACCACGCCATCATGGTCGGCAAGGTGCAGAACCTGATCGTCCCTGAGCAAGCGCCACAGCCGATGATCTACTGCCGCGGCAAGATGGCCAGCCTGCCTGCCTTCGCCTGAGCACTGCCTATTCTGTCTACGGATGCCAGGCGCGTCCGTTGTGATCACTGACGCCTGCCCTGCCAGGCGCGACATTCAAGCGTTGAGGAATGCCCCATGAAATTTTCGTTGTTCGTGCACATGGAACGTTGGGATGAACAGGTCAGCCACCGCCAGTTGTTCGAAGACCTCACCGAACTGACCCTGATGGCCGAGGACGGCGGTTTCAGCACCGTGTGGATCGGCGAACACCACGCCATGGAATACACCATTTCGCCCAGCCCGATGCCGCTGCTGGCCTACCTGGCCGCACGCACCGAGAAGATTCGCCTGGGCGCCGGCACCATCATCGCGCCGTTTTGGAACCCGATCCGGGTAGCCGGCGAATGCGCCCTGCTCGACGTGATCAGCAACGGGCGAATGGAAGTCGGCCTGGCCCGCGGCGCCTACCAATTCGAATTCGACCGCATGGCCAATGGCATGCCCGCTACCGAAGGTGGCAAGGCCCTGCGTGAGATGGTCCCGGCGGTCCGCGAATTGTGGAAAGGCGATTACGCCTTCGAAGGCGAGGTGTACAAATTTCCTACTTCGACCAGCGTACCCAAGCCAGTCCAAAGCGGCATGCCGCCGATGTGGATTGCCGCACGTGACCCAGACTCGCACAACTTTGCCGTGAAGAACGGCTGCAACGTGATGGTCACCCCGTTGATGAAGGGTGACGAAGAAGTGCTCGACCTGAAAAACAAATTCCAGGCCGCACTCGACAACAACCCAGAGGTACCGCGCCCGCAACTGATGGTGCTGCGCCACACCCACGTGCACAGCGCTGCCGAGCCAGATGGCTGGAAGATCGGCGCCAAGGCGATTGCGCGCTTCTACCGCACCTTCGATGCCTGGTTCGGCAACAAGACCGTTCCGGTCAATGGCTTCCTCGAGCCGAGCCCGGAGTCGAAGTTTGCCGAAGTGCCCGCCTTCGAGCTGGACAACATTCGCAAGAACACCATGATCGGCACGCCCGAAGAAATCATTGCGCGAATCAAGTACTACCAGGAGCTCGGCGTCGACGAGTTCAGTTTCTGGTGTGACAACAGCTTGCCGCATGCCGAAAAGAAGAAGTCGCTGGAGCTGTTCATCAAGGAAGTCGTGCCGGCTTTCAACTGAATTCCCTTTACCTGAATTCATTGCGGGAACAGCCCGCTCCTGCGGGCTTGATCGCCTGCGTGAGCGGGCATTTTTTTGTCGATGATCTGCCGGCGGCCCCTGTATAGCTGGATTGAGCGGCCTTTCGTCTTCTCGCCGGAGAAATTTCAATCAAGCTATTGCAGAACAAATATTATGGTATACCATCAGACAACAAGACCAGATACCTTTGACAGGAGCCATCCATGAGTTTCGAAATCCGCAAGATCGTCACCTACTCCGAAGAAACCCGCATCGAAGGCGGCAAGGCCACCGACAAACCGGTGACCATGGTCGGCCTTGCCGTGGTGATCAAGAACCCATGGGCGGGTCGCGGTTTCGTTGATGATCTGAAACCGGAAATCCGTGCCAATTGCTCTGACCTCGGCGCGTTGATGGTCGAGCGTCTGATTGCTGCGATCGGCGGCGCGGACAAGATCGAGGCCTACGGCAAAGCGGCGGTCGTCGGTGCTGATGGCGAGATCGAACACGCCTCGGCGGTGATTCACACCCTGCGCTTTGGCAACCATTACCGCGAAGCGGTGCAAGCCAAGAGCTACCTGAGCTTCACCAACAAGCGTGGCGGCCCAGGCACCTCGATCCAGATCCCGATGATGCAGAAGGATGACGAAGGCCTGCGTTCGCACTACATCACCCTGGAAATGCAGATCGAAGATGCACCACGTGCCGACGAGATCGTGGTGGTACTGGGCGCCGCTGACGGCGGCCGCCTGCACCCGCGCATCGGCAACCGCTACATCGACCTCGAAGAACTGGCAGCCGAAAAAGCTCAATAACAATTAGATCAACGGGCCGGGGCGTGCGTACAGCGCCACGCCTCACGCTCAAGGAGCGCCCTCGATGATTCAGCCTGTTGCTGAACGCACACCCGCCGGCACCAGCTACCTGGTGACTGGCCAAGGCCAGCCTGTGGTACTGATCCACGGCGTCGGCCTGAACAAGGAAATGTGGGGCGGCCAGATCGTCGGCCTCGCCACTGACTACAAGGTCATAGCCTACGACATGCTCGGCCACGGCCAGAGCCAGTTGCCTGCCGCCGATACCCCACTTGAGGGCTACGCCGCGCAACTGGCCGAGCTGCTCGACCATCTGCAGATCGCCCAGGCCACGGTTATCGGCTTCTCGATGGGCGGTTTGGTGGCACGGGCCTTTGCCCTGAATTATCCGCAGCGGTTGACGGCCTTGGTGGTGCTCAACAGCGTGTTCAACCGTTCGCCCGAGCAGAGCGCCGGGGTCATCGCCCGCGCGGCACAAGCGGCCGAACTGGGCCCGGACGCCAACGTCGACGCCGCCCTGGAGCGCTGGTTCAGCCGCGAGTACAAGGCCGCCAACCCGGCTCAGGTCGCCGCGATCAAGCAGATCCTTGCCAGCAATGACCCGCAGGGCTACCACACTACCTATTCGCTGTTCGCCACCCAGGACATGTACCGCGAAAGCGATCTGGGCAGCATTCAGGCACCAACCCTGATCGCCACCGGCGAACTCGACTCCGGCTCCACTCCGGCCATGACCCGCCAGCTCGCCGCACGCATCCCCGGAGCACATTGCGTGGTCCTCGCCGAACAACGGCATATGATGGCAGTAGAAGCGCCGCGTGAAGTCAACAAGATGCTGCTGGACTTCCTCAGTCAAGCGCGCACCCTCACCGAATCCGCCAAGGGGATAGTTGCATGACCCTCGTTCGTTTCCAGATGTGCATCGATGGCCAATGGCGCGATGCCCAGAACGGCAAGACTTTCGACAGCCTCGACCCGGCCACCGCGCAGGTCTGGGCGCAACTGCCCGACGCCGACGAAGCTGATGTTGAACTGGCCGTGCAGTCGGCCCAGCGCGCCTTCGACAGCAAGGCCTGGCGCGGCCTAACCGCGACTGCGCGGGGTAAACTGCTGCGCCGGCTTGGCGACCTGATTGCCGAGAATAAAGAACACCTGGCCCAGCTGGAAAGCCGCGACAACGGCAAGCTGATCCGCGAAACCCGCGGCCAGGTCGGTTACCTGCCAGAGTTTTTCCATTACACCGCGGGCCTGGCCGACAAGCTCGAAGGCGGCACCCTGCCGCTGGACAAGCCTGATCTGTTCGCCTACACCGTGCATGAGCCGATGGGCGTGGTGGCCGGGATCATCCCCTGGAACAGCCCGCTGTACCTGACCGCAATCAAGCTGGCACCGGCGCTGGCCGCGGGTAACACTATCGTCCTCAAGCCGTCCGAGCACGCTTCGGCAACCATTCTCGAGCTGGCCCGCCTGGCCCTTGAGGCCGGTTTCCCACCTGGCGTGGTCAACGTAGTCACCGGTTACGGCCCAAGCACTGGCGCTGCCCTCACCCGTCATCCGCTGATCCGCAAGATCGCCTTCACCGGCGGAGCTGCGACTGCCCGCCATGTAGTGCGCAGTAGCGCCGAGAATTTCGCCAAACTGTCGCTGGAGCTGGGTGGCAAATCGCCCAACATCATCTTTGCCGACGCCGACCTGGAAAGCGCCATCAATGGTGCAGTGGCGGGCATCTATGCTGCCTCTGGGCAGAGCTGCGTCGCCGGCTCGCGGCTGCTGGTGCAAGACGAAATCTACGACGAGTTCGTTGCACGGCTGGTCGAGCGGGCCAAACGCATCCGCATCGGTAATCCGCAGGACGAGCAGAGCGAAATGGGCCCGATGGCCACCGCACAGCAGCTGGCAGTGGTCGAAGGCCTGGTCGCCGCAGCCTGCGCCGAGGGGGCCACACTGCGCATGGGTGGCAAGCGTGCCGAGGTCGAGGGCGATGGCTGGTTCTACGAGCCGACCCTGTTCGAGTGCGACAGCAATTCGCTGAAGATCATGCAGGAAGAAGTATTCGGCCCGGTCGCGGCGGTCATTCGTTTCAAGACCGAAGAAGAGGCCCTGGCGATCGCCAACGACTCGCAGTTCGGCCTGGCGGCAGGTATCTGGACCCGCGACCTGGGCCGCGCGCACCGGCTGGCCCGTGACGTGCGCTCGGGGATCATCTGGGTCAACACCTACCGTGCAGTCTCGGCCATGGCGCCGATCGGCGGCTTCAAGAACAGCGGCTACGGCCGTGAAAGTGGCATCGATTCGGTGCTGGCCTATACCGAGCTGAAGACCGTGTGGATCAACCTGTCCACCGCGCCCATGCCCGACCCCTTCGTGATGCGCTAAGGAGCACTGCCAAGATGATCGAACCTGGCATCTACAAAGACGTGATGGGCTCGTTCCCCTCGGGCGTCACGGTCGTTACCACGCTGGACGCCGACGGCGGCATCGTCGGCATCACTGCCAGCGCCTTCAGTGCGCTGTCGATCGAGCCGGCGCTGGTGCTGTTCTGCCCCAACTACGCCTCGGACACTTACCCGATCCTGCGAGACAGCAAGCAGTTTGCCATTCACCTGCTGTCGGCCGGGCAGACCGCCGAAGCCTATGCCTTTGCCGGCAAGGGCAAAGACAAGGCCAAGGGCATCGAGTGGCAGCTCAGCGAGCTGGGCAACCCGCTGTTGACCAAGGCCACCGCGATAATTGAATGCGAGTTGTGGCGCGAATACGACGGCGGCGATCACGCGATCATCGTCGGTGCGGTGAAAAACCTGGTGCTGCCGGCCGAGCCGGTGACGCCGATGGTCTACCATCGTGGCAAGCTCGGCGCCCTGCCATCGCTGGGCTGACCTGAGTGCCACCGCGCTGCCTGGCGCAGCGCTGACTTTTTTGGGGGCCGCGGCGAACCTCACCCTTGTTCGCGGCCCTGTTTTATTGCGGAGCACTGCCATGAGCAACGACAAGTATCAAAAGGGCCTGGAGATCCGCACGCAAGTTTTGGGCGAAGAGTACGTCAACCGCTCTCTGCAGAACGCCGATGAGTTCACCAAGCCGCTGCAGGACCTGGTCACCGAGTACTGCTGGGGCCATGTCTGGGGCCGTGATGGTTTGTCGCTCAAAGAGCGCAGCATGATAAACTTGGCAATGATTTCCGCGCTCAATCGGCCCCATGAGCTTAAGCTGCACATCCGCGGCGCCTTGCGTAATGGCCTGAGCCGTGAACAGATTCGCGAGATCCTGCTCCAGGTCGGCATTTATTGCGGCGTGCCGGCGGCGGTAGACAGCTTCCGGCTGGCCCGCGAGGCCTTTGCCGAAGCCGACGCGGAGTCAACCCGTTAACAGCGGGCTGTTCGAACCACTGCAAGGAGCGCCCCGGTTCGTGGTGCTTCGCGAGGTTGGCGCAACAGCCTCATAAAGAGCGCACCTGATGAAACGCCAGCCACTCGACGACAGCTTCAAGGTCAACCGCAACCCCGTCACCCTGCGCGAGATCGTGCTCGACAAACTGCGCAACGCGATCATGAACTTTCACCTGTTACCGGGTGACCGCCTGGTCGAGCGCGACTTGTGCGACCGCCTCGGCGTCAGCCGTACCTCGGTCCGCGAAGCGCTACGCCACCTCGAATCCGAAGGCCTGGTCGAATTTGCCGACGCCAAGGGCCCGCGGGTCGCGATCATCACCCTGGAAGATGCCCGTGACATCTACGAGCTGCGCTGCGTACTCGAGGGCCTGATCGTCCAGCTGTTCACCCTCAACGCCAAGGCCAAGGACATCCGCGCGCTCGAGCGTGCGCTCGAAGTCAACCGCGAAGCGCTCGAAGATGGCGAGTTGCAGCAGGTGATCGACTCGGTGCAAGGCTTCTACGACGTACTCCTGGAAGGGTCCGGCAACCACGTCGCGGCCACCCAGTTGCGCCAGTTGCAGGCACGTATCAGCTACCTGCGAGCGACCTCGGTGTCGCAACAGAACCGCCGTGGCGCCAGCAACAAGGAAATGGAAAAGATCGTTGCGGCGATCAAGAGTGGCGACCCGCTGGCCGCACATCAGGCCTCGGTCGACCATGTACGCGCTGCCGCTGCAGTGGCGCTGGACTACCTGCGCCAGAAGCAGGATGACAATACCAAGGTGCGCGAGATCGTCGCGCCCGTGGCCCTGAAGGACCCTCGCATAGGCCGCTGACCATGCCCAACTCCCCGCGCTATTGCCCGTACTGCACTACCGAGCTTGCCCGGGGCGTTCCTTCCGGTGATACCCATGAGCGCCTGTACTGCGCCGCTTGTGGCTACATCCATTATATCAACCCGAAAATCATCGCCGGCTGCATCATCGAGCGCGATGGCAAGTACCTGTTGTGCCAGCGCGCGATCCCCCCGCGCCCTGGCACCTGGACGCTGCCGGCAGGCTTCATGGAAGCCGGCGAAACCACCGAGCAGGCGGCGCTGCGTGAAGTCTGGGAAGAAACCGGAGTACGGGCCGAAATCGTCTCGCCGTACTCGATCTTCAGCGTGGCCAAAATCAGCGAGGTGTATATCGTCTTCCGCGCCATCGCCACCGCTGAAACCGGCGTGTTCGGTGCAGAGACCCTCGCCTACAAGTTTTTCGAGCCTGACCAGATCCCCTGGGACGAGATCTACTACCCGGCCATCCGACAGATTCTCGAGCGCTATATCCTGGAGCGTCAGGCGGGTGTGTACGGGATCTACATGGGCAATGATGACACCGGCAAGGTGCATTTCATTCGCTGACTGCGGTGTTGTCTAGCGACGCCAACGCGCCCTCCCGCATTGCATTTAGGCGGCGCCTGGCCCAAGCTCAGTGGTTCCTGACCACCGGACCTGCCAATGCCCAGACACCGCCTGTACCTGATCGCCGTGCTCGCTCTGATCCTGGTATCGGCCACCCTCGGCTACTGCTCGCGAGATGTCGAAATTAGCGTCCCGGCAGTCGCGCCGCACAGTTATGGCAAAGCGCTGCGCCAGGCCCACGACGGCCTGCCAGGAGCTGCGCGGGTGCTCTATCAACAGTTGCAGCGTGGCGACCTGACGCCCATCCGGCGCGCAGCACTGTATGCCGAGTTGCCCAACTATCCCTCGCCAAAAGCGCTGGAGCTGGCCAGGCTTGACCTGCAACACGATGACCCGATGGTACGTCGCGCAGCCATCGAGAGTATTCGCCGCCTGTTGCCTGCCGGCCAACGCAGCCTGGTGCTTGGGCCTATGCTTGATGATGACGAGCAAAGTGTGCGCTTCGCGGCAGTAGATGCCCTGCTCGGTCTCGACGCGGACGCCATTGGCTTGTATTTCGGGCCGCTGCAACAAGCCCTCGAAGCCTACCAACAAGCCCTCCTGGAGCAACCGGAAGACAGCGCCGCGCAAGTGCATCTGGCCCGGTTATACCTGCATGAGGATGATTACGCACATGCCGCTTTGGCCCTGCAGCGCAGTTTGCAGCTGACCCCGCAGAACCTGGATGCCCTCGCCGTCCAGGTACGCCTGCTCGAACGCCAAGGCTTGCACGACGAATCTCGCCAGGTTTTGGCCAAGGCGCTGGCACTGCAGCCAGACTCGGCCTTTCTGCAGCACGATCTCGGTCTGTGGCTCAATCGCCATCAGCAAACCGAATATGCCTTGCTGGCGTTTGCCCGCGCGGTTGAACTGGAGCCGGAAAACACTGATTACCGCTACATGCTGGCGGTCACCTTGCATCAGCTCGAGCAGGTTGAAGCCGCGCAGAAGCAGCTACAAACCATCCTCGACCGGCAACCTGCCAGTCGCAACGCGCGGCTTTTGTTAATCCAGTACTGGAAGGAGACCGGGCAACTGCAGAATGTGCAAGTGCTGCTGGCCGAGCTAGAGCGCCAGAACCCGGACGATCCGATTCTGCAACAAGGCTTGTAGCACTTGGCAACCAATTGCACTCTGTTCGAGGCTTCAGGACTGGGGTTAGACGCGACGCGGGCTGTACAAATTGCTAGCCAGCGCTCTATCACTTTGCCTCGGTCAACATACTCTGTACCCGAGCAACCAGCAGTGCCAGCGAGAATGGCTTGAGCATCAAGCCCGTACCGGGTTGGTCGAGCAAGGCCTGCTCGATCGGGTGCTCGCTGTAGCCGGTTATGAACAAGATCTTCTGCTGCGGTTGCAGCAGCCGCATCGCCTGCGCTACCTGGCGACCACTGGAGCCGCCAGGCAGGCCAATGTCGGTTATGACAAGATCGAAACTTCCCTCGTGGCGAAACTTGCTCATCGCACCTGCAGCATCTGCGACATCGATTACCTCAAAGCCCTGTTCTACCAACGCTTCCTTCATCAGCGCGCGCAGGCCGCTTTCGTCATCGATAAGCAACAGGCGCCGATCATGGACAGGCTCCATCAGCACCGGTAACTGAGGCGTAGCCTCCGGTTCGACAGCTTGCAGACAGCGCGGGAAGATCATGGTCACCCGGGTGCCTTGCTCCAACGTGGACTCGAGCCAGACATAGCCCCCTGACTGGTGAACAAAGCCGTAGACCATGGACAGACCCAGCCCCGCGCCGCGCCCTGCAGGCTTGCTGGTGAAAAACGGCTCAAACGCGCGAGGAATGTCTTCGCTGGCCATGCCATGGCCATTGTCTTCCACCTGAATGGCAAGATAATCACCTCCCGGTAGCCCTCCATGGGCTCGTTCATCATCCTCTAGCCGCTGGTTGAAACTGCGAATGGTCACTGTGCCCGCAAGGTTGCAGGCCTCACGGGCATTGGTGCACAGGTTGACCAGAGCGATTTCCAGCTGCCCCGAGTCGACCAGGATCGGCCAGGCATCACTATCCAGATGACACTCAAGGAGAATCTCTGGGCCCAGGGCCTGCAAAAACAAAGGCTGCGAGGCTGTCATCACCTGCGTGCTGTTCAGCGGTCGCGGCGACAGACGTTGAGTTCTGGAAAAAGCCAGCAGCTGATGCGTAAGGATCATTGCGCGCTCAACCGAGTCGCGTGCCAGCTCTACGTAACTGGCAATTCGGTCGGGTTGACCCTGGTCGATACGCCGTTGCAACAATTCCAGGCTGCCGCCAATGCCAGACAGCAAATTGTTCATTTCATGGGCCATGCCACCTGCCAACTGACTCACCACAGTGACGCGCTGATTATTGCGCAGCAGCGCCTCAGAGCGTCGCATAGCGTTTTCACGCTCCTGGTTGATGTCACTGCCCACCACGGTCAGAAACTCACCGTCGCGCCGAGCACTCCATCGGATCCAGCGATAATGTCCGGCACGGTGACGCACTCGGCTCTCAAGCTCGCTCACGCCATTGCCGTGCAGCACGTCCAGCGCAACTTCCGACACGTCACGTCGATCGGATGGGTGTATCAGGTCGATGATAGGCATCTCGGCCATTTGCGACAACGTCCATCCCATCATGCGTTCAAACGCGGGGTTTACAGCATGCAGGCGCAGATCAAGCGTGACCATGATCATGGCTTGTCCAGATAACGCCCAGATCCCTTCGCGATCGGCCTGGTACTGCGCGATCTGCTGCTCGAATCGCTCAGTCAGCTCACGCCACTCGCCCAGCGTTTCGACGCTGGCTGTGGCGTTGATGGCGGTATGCAGAAAACCCGCGACGCGTGCCTGCTCGTCTCTGATCGGCGTATAACCCAGGGCGCACCAGACATTGCCGGCCTCGGTGCCATCTGCGACCAGAATGGGGGCATCGCCAACGAAGCTTGCTTGCCCCTCGAGCGCTTTGAATACAGACGGCCCAACGTGCTCCCAATGCTTGAGCCATAACTGCTCGAAACTGCCGCCCAAACCAGGGGCGCCCTTGCCGATCACGTCCGAGTACGCGGTGTTATGGATTACCGTAAGTCTGTCGCCCCATATCAGCGCTGCCGGGAACGGCGACGCGAGCATGATATCCACGGCGTGCCGCAGCGAGGGCGGCCATTGCGCCAGTACACCCAGGGGGGTGGCGCCCCAATCGAACATGCGAATGGCCTGCGCAATCGGGTCGACCTGCTTCCAACTGGGTTCAAGATGGATCACTTGAAAATCGGTATCGGACGACTTGCCCTTGGCGACCACTGTCTGGATTCCTTGACGTCGACTGGCTGACTATTTAGTGCGCATGATCTGCTGGAACTTGATCCACTGCAACGCCGGATTTGCGAGGCGAGCAGGAGACCTCTGACCCCGCTTTGCTCCGAGCTCCCACAGCGCAGCTGGAGTTTCCCCAAAGCTGAATCGACATAAGCCTACATCTGCGGTGTCGCGCCCTACGTAATCTGATCTGCCAGTTGTCCAAACGCGGACAGCACCAGAGGGAAGGATGTTGCCGATGTCAAAACTCATGCACACAGGGCGTAGTTTGCTGGAGCTGCTGTTAGTCTCGGCGGTCGGGCTGATACCGATTGTTTCCGGGCTGACCGTGATGTTCTATCAGCTAGAGCGCAAGCTAGACGAAAACGCGCGCATATCGGCCCAAGAGGCTTTGTTCGCGATTGATCGACGCTTGGACAGTCTGTTGCTCACGGCCAGTACCGCCAGCCAGTTCAGCGGCCAGGCGTGTGACAATGTGATCGAACAACTGCGAGCGATGACCGCCAGCGACCCGCGAATCCACTCACTGGAGCTGACCAAAGATGATCTGGCGTACTGCAGCACCTTGCCAACGATCATTCCGCATCACATCGACATCACCGCCGGACGCACGGTCAGGCTGAATTTCGACTCGCCGACAACGCCCAATGGTGTAATGGTCGAATATCGGCTGAGCGACGATGGTCCAGGCATCATTGCGACGAGCTATGGTATTGAGCTGCGCAGAGAACTGCAGGGTTTTCAGGATGGGCTTGTGTTGGTACTGGAGTTCGAGGACGCTTATCTCTGGAGTCAAGGCGATAGCCGCGATCAGCAACAACCTTCACAGAGCGAATTCTTCCGCAGTGCGCCGTCGACTCGGCATGACTATCGGGTGAACGTGGGTTATCCAGCGGGGTACACGCTGGCAGAGGCGCGTACGCTGATGGTTCAGGTCTTGCCCTCGCTGACGCTGGTAGGTCTTCTGACTGCCGCCATTACCTACTGGGGCATACTCCGCGCTCGGCGCAAGCGAGAGCGCACCACTGCCTGAACCACAAGCAGGGTGCGCCAGCCGTCATTGCACGTCGAGAACGCCGCGACGCACCTGATCCCGCTCGATCGATTCGAACAAGGCCTTGAAGTTGCCTTCACCGAAACCGTCATCACCCTTGCGCTGGATGAATTCAAAGAACACTGGACCCAATAAGGTCTCCGAGAAGATCTGCAGAAGCAGGCGCTTGTCACCTGATTCAGCCGCGCCGTCGAGGAGGATACCGCGCGGCTGCAGCTGGTCCACCGGCTCGCCGTGGCCTGGCAGCCGCTCTTCAAGCATCTCGTAGTAGGTCTGCGGTGGCGGAGTCATGAAGCGCATCCCCAGAGCTTTGAGCGCGTCCCAGGTCTTGAGCAGATCATCGGTAAGGAAGGCGACGTGCTGGATGCCCTCGCCATTGAACTGCATCAGGAACTCTTCGATCTGGCCGGCGCCCTTGGACGATTCTTCATTCAGCGGAATGCGGATCATGCCATCCGGCGCAGTCATGGCCTTGGAGGTGAGGCCGGTATACTCACCCTTGATGTCGAAATAGCGAATTTCGCGGAAGTTGAACAGCTTCTCGTAGAAGTTGGCCCAATACGACATGCGTCCACGGTAGACGTTGTGGGTCAAGTGGTCGATGATCTTCAGCCCCGCACCGACCGGATTGCGCTCGACGCCTTCGATGAACTTGAAGTCGATGTCGTAGATCGAACTGCCTTCTTCGTGACGGTCGATCAGGTACAGCGGCGCACCACCAATGCCCTTGATGGCGGGCAGTCGCAGCTCCATCGGGCCGGTTTCGATCTCCACCGGCTGAGCGCCAAGCTCGAGTGCACGCGCATAGGCTTCATGGGCGTTGCGCACCTTGAAGGCCATGCCACACACCGACGGACCATGCTCGGCAGCAAAGTACGAGGCAATGCTTTTGGGCTCGTTGTTGAGGATCAGGTTGATGTCGCCCTGGCGGTACAGGTGCACATCTTTGGAGCGGTGCGAAGCGACCTTGGTGAAGCCCAGTATCTGAAATACAGGTTCCAGCACGCCCGGCGTCGGCGATGCCAGTTCAATGAACTCAAAGCCCATCAGGCCCATCGGGTTTTCGAAGATATCAGCCATGTTCGTGTCCTCATCTACTGCGTAATAACGATTATTCAGTTGCGTTCGATGGCGGACAGCCGGGTGGCGAGCAGGGGATGCCACGCACGCTGCGGGCGAGGAAAGTACCAATGATCAATTTGAACCCATGGTGTGGCATAGGGGCACATTCTCGGCGGCTTGGCCCTCAGCATGAGAGGACTTTATTGTTTTATTCGTAATTGGATTCTATAGGGCGTAAATGAGTTTGTCGCGCTTTTAGTTGTCCGCTCAACCCGACCAACGGCTATCCTTGGCAGGTCATCGTCACTTTCAGGTCCACATGCCCCTTTCAAACAAACATCCCGGCCGCCGCCGTTGGCATGCCCTGCTCCCGTGGCTGATGGGCCTTCTGCCTGTGTTATGCGGGGTTGGTGTGATGGCTTGGCAAAGCCAGCGTGACATGTATCAGGCCAGCGAGAAAACCAGCCGTCTGGTCGTTGCCCATGTCGAGCACATTCTTGACAGCCTGGCAACGGCGGCCCAGGCCCTGCTGCCACTGGCGGGGCAGCCGTGCGCGCAGCTTGAGGTCGCGCTGCGCAGTGAGGTCACACGCAATGCTTTTGTGCGCTCAGCCAATCTGGTCAGCGACAACATCCTCTACTGTACGTCATTGTTTGGCGAGCACCAGGAGGCTGTCAGCCCCATTCATTACACTGACGACCGTCTGTGGCTGATGGATGGCAACTCTGTCACACCAGGGCATGCCTTGCTGGTCTATCGTGCAGGCAACGCACAACGCGCGGCGCTCACCACTGTCGACAGTGATCATCTGCTCACTGCCTTGCGGCTCATTGGCAGCGGTCAGCAACTGTACCTGCGCGTCGGCGGCAATTGGATGGGCCAAGATGGCATAGTTCATCAAGGCACTCCACCTGCATCGCCCAGCGCCGCAGTAGAGCAGGCCTCGGCGCGTTATCCGTTCAGTGTCCATGGCGGTTTCGCCACAGGCAAGCAGGCCGAACTGATCAGTCATCAGTACCCTGCGGTGATGGCCCTGTTACTCCTGCTGGGCGTCGCGGCCGCAGGTGTCTGCCACTGGCAACTGCGCCGTGCATCGTCCCCACGCGCGGAGCTGGATCGGGCGCTACAGGCCAACGAATTCGTACCATACTTCCAACCTGTAGTACGCAAGGGTGATTACCACTGGGCCGGGGCCGAGGTGTTGATGCGCTGGAACCATCCGCGCGAAGGTCTGGTGCGCCCTGACCTGTTCATCCCCTATGCAGAACACAGCGGGCAGATCGTCGCGATGACCCGCGCCCTCATGCTGCACACCGCTCAAAGCCTCGCGCCCTACGCCGCCCTGTTGGAAGACGGCTTTCATATCGGCATCAACATCACTGCCGACCACTGTCAGGATCTTAGCTTGCTGGAAGATTGCCGGAGTTTCCTGCAGCATTTTCCTCCTGGGCGAGTTGCCTTGACCCTGGAGCTCACCGAACGCAAGTTGCTTGAGGCCACCCCGGTTGCGCTCGAGCTGTTTGCCAAACTGCATGACATGGGCGTGATGATCGCCCTCGACGACTTTGGCACCGGCCAGTCAAGCCTTAATTACCTGCGCCAGTTCAAGGTCGATTACCTCAAGATCGATCAGAGCTTTGTCGCCATGATCGGCGGTGACGCGCTGTCGCAGCACATCCTCGAGAGCATCATCGAACTGTCGGCCAAGCTGGGTCTGGGCATTGTCGCCGAAGGTGTCGAAACAGCCACGCAGCGCGATTATCTGCAAGGTCACGGCGTGGACTTTCAGCAAGGTTACCTGTTTGCCCGACCGATGCCGCTGGAGGACTTTCTGCAGGCGTTGGCGGCTCGTCCGCGGTTGCTCTAGGAGGTTCGCCCTGAGATCATGCGCAGCTGACCAAACCGTCCATTCACTGTAATTGAGGCATTCGTGTCAAAAGGAATTGTTACATCGGTCACGGCGTCCTGCCTGTTCGCCGTGATGTACTTCTACAGCTCGCTGCTGGCGCCGCTCGACGGCGAAGAGATTTTTGGCTGGCGGACCCTGCTGACCCTACCCTGTCTGACCTTGTTCATGCTGCTGAGCAAGGACTGGCAGCGTGTCGCCGAGCTGTTTGCCCGGGTGCGCCGGAGCCCGGCGCTGCTACTGGGCATGCTCGGCACTTCCTGGTTGATGGGCGTGCAGCTGTGGCTGTTCCTCTGGGCACCGTTGCACGGGCGTAGCCTAGAGGTGTCGATGGGCTATTTCCTGTTGCCGCTGGCGATGGTCATGACCGGACGGCTGGTCTACGGCGAACGGCTTTCACGCCTGCAAAAAGTGGCAGTGGCGTGCGCAGCGCTGGGGGTAGGCCACGAGCTATACCAGCATGGCAGCTTCGCCTGGGAGACCCTGGTGGTGATGATCGGCTACCCGATCTACTTCGTGCTGCGCAGGCGCTGCCGCACCGATCACCTGGGCGGTCTGTGGTGCGACATGTTCCTGCTGTTGCCGTGGGCGCTGTACTTCGTGTTCCACGGCCCACTGTCGGCCGCCGACCTGCGTGCACACCCCGGACTCTACGGCTTGATTCCGCTGCTCGGGGCAATCAGCGCCGGTGCACTGATTGCCTATGTACTCGCCAGTCGGCTGTTGCCGTTCGGCCTGTTTGGCCTGCTCAGCTATGTCGAGCCGGTGCTACTGGTCGGCGTCGCCCTGCTGCTGGGCGAAACCATTGGTCGTGACCAGTGGTTGACCTACCTGCCTATCTGGGCGGCGGTACTGGTGCTGGTGCTCGAGGGCATCAAGCACCTGCTCCGTCAACGCCGCCGCTCTGTGTAAGGCGCACCTGGCGCACGCGCCGCTCCTCCACCGCAATCACGGTCATGGTCCAGCCGTTCCAGGCCAGACAGTCACCGACCCGCGGCAAGCGGTCCAGCAAGCTCATCACCAGACCCGCGAGGGTCTGGTAGTCCTCGGTAGCGCGGGCACTGAAGCCGGTCCGCGCCTGCACCTGGCTAAGGTTCAAGGCACCGCTGACCACAAAGCCGTCAGCCTCCTCGACAATGGCCGGGCCTTCGACCTCACTGGCGTCTGGCAACTCACCGGCAATCGACTCAAGAATATCGGTCATGGTCAGCAAACCGGTGAAGTCACCGAATTCGTTGACCACAAAGGCGATATGAGTCGACTGGCCGCGCATCTGCTCCAGCGCATTGAGGATGCTGAAGCTCTCCAGCAGATTCAGGGGCGCCCGCACCATCGCCTCAAGGTCAGGTCTGTTGCCCTCGAGGTACTCCTTGAGCAACTCCTTCTTGTGCACGAAACCAAGCGGCTCCTCGATACGCCCGTTACGAATCAGCGGTAGGCGCGAGTATGGCGAGTTGGCCAAGGCCAAGGTAATGCTCTCGGCAGGCAGTGCCAGGTCCAGCGCATCGACTTCGGTACGCACCGTCATCACCGTGCGGATAGGCCGTTCGGCAAGGTTCAGCACACCGCTGATCATGACCCGCTCGCGGCGATCGAACAGCACCTGCTCCTGACCACCCTCAACCAGATCGGCAATCTCTTCACCAACTTCGTCCGCTTCTACCCGGCGACCGCCCATCAGGCGCAATACCGCATGCGCAGTGCGCTCACGCAGTGGGCGATGTTCTTGCAGGCTGCGCTTGCGACGAGCCCGGGCGAGCTGGTTGAACAGCTCGATCAGGATCGAGAAACCAATCGCCGCGTACAGGTAGCCTTTCGGGATATGGAAGCCCAGACCCTCTGCGGTCAGGCTGAAGCCGATCATCATCAAGAAGCCCAGACACAGCATGATCACGGTCGGGTGGGCGTTGACGAAGCGGGTCAGCGGCTTGCTGGCAACAATCATGATACCGATCGAGAAGATCACCGCGATCATCATGATCGACAGGTGTTCGACCATCCCCACTGCAGTAATCACCGCGTCCAGCGAGAACACCGCATCAAGCACCACGATCTGCGCAACGATCGGCCAGAACGCCGAATGGCGGACGCTGCCGCTGGACTGCGCAACGTGCCCTTCCAGTCGTTCGTGCAGCTCCATGGTGGCCTTGAACAGCAGGAACACACCACCAAACAGCATGATCAGGTCACGGCCCGAGAACGTCTTGCCGAAGAGTTCGACCAGCGGCTCGGTCAGGGTGACCATCCACGAGATACTCGCCAGCAGGCCCAGGCGCATGATCAGCGCCAGGCTCAAGCCGATCACCCGCGCGCGGTCGCGCTGATGCGGGGGCAGCTTGTCAGCCAGGATGGCGATGAACACCAGGTTATCGATACCCAGCACCAGCTCGAGGACGATAAGCGTCAACAGGCCTAGCCAGGCCGTGGGGTCGGCAAGCCATTCCATTAGCGGGTACTCACAAGGGATGTGTTACGGGAGGGGGTGCAAGATGGCCGGGACGACCAGGAACTGGGGGGCTCCGAGAAGGTGTTCATAGATACCTGAATGGGAAATTGGGATGCAGATCCTACAATTACAGTCGTATTTTCTGACAGCGGGAAACTATTACAAAACCTGTAACAGGTGTTTCTGAGGCAAACCGCAGGGGACTTTGGTTCAATACACAGGCCGGGTGGGCGCGCACCATCAGCGCACCTCAACTCTGGAATCCTGCTCATGAGCCTGTCCTTGTCCATGGCTGCCTTTGCCCTGGCAGCCTCGATTTCACCCGGCCCCGTCAATATCGTAGCCCTGGCCAGCGGCGCCCGCCACGGCCTGCGGGCGAGCCTTGGCCATGTCGCGGGCGCGACGCTGGGTTTCTGTTTGCTACTGCTGTTGTGCGGTTTGGGTGTGCACCAGCTGTTGCTGCGCTGGCCAGCGCTGGGCCAGTTGCTGCTGGGGGGCGGTGTGTTGTTCCTGCTGTATATGGCTTGGCAACTGGCCCGCGACGACGGCGAACTAGCGGCTGAACAACAGCAGCAGGCACCCTCAGCCTGGCAAGGCGCGGCCATGCAGTGGGTGAGCCCGAAGGCGTGGCTGGCGGCCGTTGCCGGCGTGGGCGTCTATACCGGCGGGGATCAGCCACTGCTGTGGCTGTTCAGCGCAATCTACGCGCCGATCTGCTTTGTCTCGATCGCCAGCTGGGCGTGGGCCGGCAGTGTGATCAGCCACTATCTGGACAACCCGAAGCGCTTGCGCCTGTTCAATCGCCTGCTGGCGGCATTAATCGTGGCCAGCGCTGTGGTGCTGCTGCGCGCCTGAGGCGTTACGGTAGTGCCCGGGGGTTGCCGCCAGGTGCCGCTTGAACGCGCGCTGCAAATGCGCCTGATCAGCGAAGCCTGCGTCCACCGCCACCTCGGCGATGGGCCGGCCCAGGCGCAGTTGGCTGCGCGCATATTGCACGCGCTGGTCCAGCAGATAACCATGCGGGGTCAACCCAAAGCGCTGGCGAAAGGCGCGAATCAGGTAGGCCCGCGACAATCCGGCAGCGGCGCAGATATCGGCGAGGGTCAACGGGTCCTGCCGGTGCGTGCGGATGAACGCTGCGCCAGCTTCCAATTGCGCATGCTCATCACTGGGCGTCGCTGCCGCAGGTTGCAGATAGCCGGGCAAGTCCCGAAAAAAAGCTGCCAGCAAGGCTTCGCGCTCGGCCGTCGCTTCATCGAACAAGTTCGCGAACAACTGCAGTACCCGGCTGTACAGCGCTGAGGAATGGCTCAGGGTTGCCTCTGGCAACTGCACGCCTTGCGCACTCAGCCACGGCATATCGACAAACAGCATCAGGTAAGACCACGCCTCGCCAGCAACTGGGTTGCAACTGTGCACCACGCTCGGTTTGATCAACACCGTGCTGCCCGCAGTCACCTCATGACTGACCGCACCGGTCATGTAGCTGCTGCGCCCACCCGTAATCACTCCAAGCGAGAAGCTCTCATGGGAGTGCGCCGCGTAACACACCTGGCGACCGTCACCCACGCGGCGCGCTTCAACGAAAGGCAATGCCGGATCGCGCCAGAACCGTGAGGTCTCGATCATCGCCCTGCCCCTTACTCGCTGCCCTGCACGACCACCAGCAACTGCGCCTGCTGCGGGCCAATCGAGCGCAGCCGGTGGGGAGTCTGGGCGTTGAAATGCAAGGCATCGCCCTTCCCCAGGAGCACCCGCTCAGTCATGAAATCGACCTCAACCTGGCCACTATGGACGAACAGAAACTCCTCGCCCTGGTGCTCCTTGAAGGTCGGATCGCTGAACTCGGTGGGCGGCTGGATCAGAAACGGCAGCAGGCTGCGCTGGCCGACCTGCGAGGTCAGCACGGCATAGCCGGGACCCTCGCCGCTGCCGACCAAGGCCTGCCGTTCGCCCTGGCGGACCAGGCTGTAGCGCGCCTGGTCGCTGGCGTCTTCAGAGAACAGCTCCTCAACGTTGACGTTCAACGCCCGCGCCAATTTCAGCGCGCTGGCAATCGACGGTGTGTTCAGCCCGCGCTCGACTTTGGACAGGTAGCTTTTAGTCATCCCGGCCTTGTCAGCCAGTACCTCAAGCGTGATACCGAGTTTTTTTCTCAGCAATTTCAATCGGATAGACATGAATTTCGGTATTCCCAAGAAACACTGTTGCTTATGACACTTTGTGTCATATAGGATATCTAGTGTCATTAATTGCATCATCGAGCTCGGACCACACCACACAGCCGAACACAGACCGCTGACCTTCATCATTCGCCACAGAGGATAGTCGCCCATGGCCACAACCCTGTCACACAGCAAAGAGCAACTGGTGCGCCAGGCGCTGACCCAGATGCAAAGTTCGCTCGCCGATAATACGTGGACCGTGCGCGAAAAGCTGGCACTGACCTGCCGAATTCTGTACGACCACGGCCATGACTCCGGCCTGGCTGGGCAAATCAGCGCCCGCGGGCCACAACCCGGTACCTTCTACACCCAACAATTGGGCCTGGGTTTCGACGAGATCAGCGCCAGCAACCTGCTGCTGGTCAACGAGGACCTGGAAGTGCTCGAAGGACAAGGCATGCCAAACCCGGCCAACCGTTTTCACAGCTGGGTCTATCGCGCCCGTCCAGACGTCAACTGCATCATTCACACGCATCCGACCCATGTCGCAGCGCTGTCGATGCTTGAAGTGCCGCTGCAGGTCTCGCACATGGACCTGTGCCCGCTTTTTGAGGACTGCGCGTTTCTCGAAAGCTGGCCTGGTGTCCCGGTGGGCAACGAAGAAGGCGAACTGATCAGCAACGCGCTGGGCGACAAGCGCGCCATTCTGCTCTCGCATCACGGCCAGCTGTCGACCGGTGCCAGCGTCGAGCAAGCCTGCGTCTACGCCCAATTGATCGAACGCGCCGCCCGCCTGCAATTGCTGGCGATGGCTGCCGGCACCATCAAACCGATCACTCCCGCGTTGGGCCGCGAGGCACACGACTGGATCGACCGGCCCAAACGCCACACTGCTGCCTTCAACTATTACGCCCGCCAGTGCCTGCGTAAGCATGAAGACTGCCTGAACTGATCAACCCTGCCTTGTTTGCGGAGCCTTGCACCATGACTACACAATTCCACGGCATCATCGGCTACACCGTTACCCCGTTCAGCCATGCCGGCGAACAGCTTGACCTGCCTGCACTCGGCCAGTGCATCGAGCGCCTGATCGACAGTGGCGTCCACGTGATCGCGCCGCTGGGCAGCACCGGTGAAGGCGCCTACCTGAGCGACAGTGAATGGCAACAGGTCGCCGAGTACAGCCTGGGCAGCATTGCCAAGCGCGTGCCGAGCATCGTCAGCGTCTCTGACCTGACCACTACCGGGGCGATCCGCCGTGCCCGTTTTGCCCAGGCACATGGCGCCGATGCGCTGATGGTGTTACCAACTGCGTACTGGAAGCTCAGCGAGCGCGAGATTGTCCAGCACTACCGCGCCATCGCAGCCTCGGTAGACCTGCCGATCATGCTCTACAACAACCCGGCCACCAGCGGCACCGACATGCCGGTCGAACTGATCCTGCGCATCGTGCGCGAGATCGACAACGTCACCATGGTCAAGGAAAGTACCGGTGATATTCAGCGGATGCACAAGCTGCATGTACTCGGTGAGGGTCAGGTGCCGTTCTACAACGGCTGCAACCCGTTGGCGCTGGAAGCCTTCGCAGCGGGTGCCAAGGGCTGGTGCACGGCGGCCTGCAACCTGATCCCGGAACTCAACCTGGAGCTGTACCACGCGGTACTGGCGGGCGACCTGGAACAGGCCAAAACGCTGTTCTACCGGCAGTTGCCATTGCTTGAGTTCATCCTCAAGGGCGGCTTACCGGCTACCGTCAAGGCCGGCCTGACCCTGACCGGGCTGGATGCGGGTGAACCACGCCGGCCGGTATTCGCTCTGGATCAACAGAACATCGAGAAACTGCAGGAACTGTTGGCGCAACTGCGCTGAGCGGTTGAGCGGGTAGCCACACCCTGTACAAGCGCCTGCCTGAACCTCAACCAAGGTCAGGCAGACGTTGTCGATTCAACGCAACAGCAAACAGCCAGTCATCAGCACTCGATGCCGACGATCCACTGGGTTTTCGCAGCGTTGCTCTTGTCCAGATCCGGGCGACGCGCCACGGGCTGGGTGCAGCCACGTGTTTCGATGTACGGCTGTGCGACAGCTGCCGCCTCGGCGATGGTCAGCGGTTTGCCGTCATCGCGCTGGACGCTGATGAAGTATGGCTGGTTGAACGGGATGATGTAGCTGTCGAGGATATAACGCGCGCCGTTCGCTTCGAGGTTGGCGTGGTTTTCATCGACTTTGGTCAGTCGGCTGGTGTCGAGGTGGTCATTGCCGGCGCAGCCCGCCAGCCCGGCCAACAGTGCGGCGCCGAGACACAGAGAAATCTTCTTCATTACAGCTCCTGAGTAAATGTGTGCCCGGCTGTGACCGCGTTTAACCGTTTAAGTGCCCGCACCCGCTCACGGCATCACCGGTGGCGTGTACTGCAAGGTCGAGCCGAGTGCCCACAGCAGCACCAGCACCAACGGCGCATGCACCAGCAGCTGCACGAACGAGAAGCCGATCAGGTCCCGCGCCTTGAGCCCAAGCACCCCAAGCAGCGGCAGCATGTAGAACGGGTTGATCAGGTTGGGCAAGGCTTCGGCCGCGTTGTAGATCTGTACCGCCCAGCCGAGGTGATACTGCAGGTCGTTGGCCACCAGCATCACGTACGGCGCTTCGATGATCCACTTACCGCCGCCCGAGGGGATGAAGAAGCCCAGCACCGCCGAGTACACACCCATCAGCAAGGCATAGGTGTCGTGCGTGGCGATCTGCACGAAGAAGGTCGAGATATGATGAGCCAGAGTCTGCTCATCGATGCCCTTGACCTGAGTCAGCACCGCGGCGATCGAGCCATACAGGGGAAACTGGATCAGCACCCCGGTGGTGGTCGGCACCGCGCGGGTCACGGCATCGAGAAAGCTGCGCGGTCGCCAGTGCAGCAGAGCGCCGAGCATGATGAACAGGAAGTTGTAGGTATTGAGCCCGGAAATCGCGGTAATCGCCGGCTTGCTGGCGAACTCCTGATATAGCCAGCCAGCAGCCAATGCCACCAGCAACAAGGTTAGCACCGGGCTGTGTTCCAGCCATTCGCCGGGACGGGTACGCGGCGCCGGCGGCGGCGCGCTGAAGCTGGGGTCGATCCCGCATTGCTCGGCAGTACGCGCGCTGCTGGCGCCGGGTGCGGTGGCATAGGCCACGATCAGCGAGACGATCACCAGCGCCGCCAGCAGGACGCCGGACTGCCAAAGGAAGATGGTCTCGGTGAAGGGAATCACGCCGGTGATCGACAGGATCGACGGTGGCAGGCTGGCCGGGTTGGCCTGCAGCTGCGCCGCCGACGACGACAAGCCTAACGCCCATACCGCGCCCAAGCCAAGGTAGGCCGCTGCGCCTGCAGCGCGATAGTCCATTTTCAGATCGGTGCGGCGGGCCAGTGCCCTTACCAGTAAGCCGCCGAACACCAGCGACAGGCCCCAGTTGAGCAACGACGCCACCATCGAGATCAGCGCCACCCAGCAGACTGCAGAACGGCCGTTTTTCGGGATCCGTGCCAGCCGATCGATCAGCCGTGCCGCCGGCGGTGAGCTGGCGACCACATAACCGCCGATGACCACAAAGGCCATCTGCATGGTGAACGGGATCAGGCTCCAGAAACCATCGCCAAAGGCCTTGGCAGTGTCGGTCGGCTTGGCGCCCATGGCCATTGCGGCGACGCACACCAGCACCACCGCCAAGGCGGCAAATACCCACGAGTCGGGGAACCAGCGCTCGGCCCAGTTGGAGCAGCGCAGAGCGAACCGGGCGGAGCGGCTATCCTGAATTTCAGCGGCCACGGTAGTTTTCCTTTTATTGGTCTTGTCAGGGGATTTCAAGGCACACGCAAAAAACCTGCAGCAACGGGCCTGCTCGGCAAAGGGGTCAGCCTTTGCAGAGCAAGCCCACCACTACAGGGGGCTGGGGTAAACCAGCGGCGATCAGAAGGTCATTTCTTTCACATCATCGGCAACGATCAGCTTGCCGGCGGTTTTGGCAATCACTTCTTCGACAGTCACGCCCGGCGCGGTTTCGCGCAGGATGAATGCCCCGTTTTCGATTTCCAGATAGGCCAGGTCGGTCAGCACCTTGCGAATGCAGCCAGCACCGGTCAACGGCAGGCTGCAGCGTGACAGCAGCTTGGACTCGCCGTCCTTGGATGCATGGGTCATGGTGACGATGATGTTGTCGGCGCCTGCGACCAAGTCCATGGCGCCGCCCATGCCTTTGACCAGCTTGCCGGGGATCATCCACGAGGCAATGTTCCCTTCCACATCCACTTCAAAGGCGCCGAGTACGGTCAGGTCTACATGGCCGCCGCGGATCATCGCGAACGATTGTGCCGAATCGAAAATCGAGGCGCCGCGGCGGGCGGTGACGGTTTGTTTGCCGGCGTTGATCATGTCGGCATCGATGGTGCTCTCGGTGGGAAACTCGCCCATGCCGAGCAGACCGTTTTCCGATTGCAGCATCACGTCCATGTCGGCGGGGACATAGTTGGCCACCAGGGTCGGGATACCGATGCCGAGGTTGACGTAGAAGCCATCCTGCAGTTCACGGGCGACGCGTTGGGCCATCTGTTCGCGGGTCAGTGCCATGGTCTGGATCTCTTTGTTGTTCTATGGGCGGCGTTCAGGCCTTGACGGTGCGCTTTTCGATGCGCTTCTCGAAGGTGCCGACGATCACACGATCGACGAAGATCCCTGGGGTATGGATCTCGCTTGGCAGCAACACGCCGGGCTCGACGATCTCCTCGACCTCGACCACGGTGATCTTGCCGGCAGTAGCGGCCAGCGGGTTGAAGTTCTGCGCCGTGTTGCGATATATCACGTTGCCGTAGTGGTCGGCCTTCCAGCCTTTGACGATGGCGAAATCGCCGGTGATGGCTTCTTCGAGGATGTACTTGCGGCCATTGAACTCACGCACTTCCTTGCCTTCGGCAACCGGGGTGCCATAGCCGGTGGCGGTGAAGAACGCCGGTATGCCAGCGCCACCAGCGCGCATTTTCTCTGCCAGAGTGCCTTGGGGGGTCAGTACCACTTCAAGTTCGCCGCTGAGCAACTGGCGCTCGAACTCGGCGTTTTCGCCGACATAGGACGCGATCATCTTGGCGATCTGCCGTTCTTCGAGGAGGATGCCCAGGCCGAAACCATCGACGCCGCAGTTGTTCGAGACCACGGTCAGGCCCTTGACCCCGCTGCGCTTGATCTGGGCGATGAGGTTTTCCGGGATGCCGCAGAGGCCGAAGCCGCCGGCCAGTACGGTCATGTTGTCGGTCAGGCCTGCCAGGGCCTCTTCGTAGGTTGCAACGCGCTTGTCCAGTCCGGCCATGCTGATTCGCCTTTATAGTTGTTTGTGCGTGCAGCCATCTTCACCGCTGCCGACTGATTTGTTAATTTTGTTTTAGTCATCGATTGATAATTTTTCTAAAACAAAAGGCCCACCCCCGCATGAACGCCAAGCAGTTGCGTGCCTTTGTCACCGTAGCCAAGTACCTGAGCTTTGCCCAGGCGGGCGAGCATCTGCATGTGTCGCAGCCGGCCTTGAGCCTGACCATCAAGGCGTTGGAGGACAACCTCGGCGGCGCCCTGCTCGCCCGCACCACCCGCAGCGTCAGCCTGACCCCCGAAGGCGAGGTGCTGCTGCCGTTGGCGCGGCGGCTGCTGGCCGACTGGGACGACACCGAAGAGATGCTGCGCCAGCGCTTTACCTTGCAACTGGGGCGGGTCTCGGTGGCGGCGATGCCGGCCTTCGCCGGCAACTTGCTGCCGCAGGCGTTGAAGGTGTTTCGCCAGCGTTATCCGCGGGTCAACGTCACCGTGCATGACGTGATCAATGAACAGGTGCAGGAACTGGTGCGCCATCGCCGCGTCGAACTAGGCATTGGTTTCGAGCCGGACAACCTCGACGGTCTGCGCTTTGTGCCGCTGTACATGGACCGCTTCGTGGCGGTGGTGCCAGCAGACTCACCGCTGGCACTGCAGCATGAGGTGAGCTGGCAGGCATTGCTGGCCGAAGATTTCATCGCCCTGCAACGACCGTCTGCGGTGCGCCTGCTGCTGGAACAGAACGTCGCCGCCGGCCACGGCAAGTTGACCGTGGCGTTCGAGAGCCATCAGTTGACCACCATTGGCCGCATGGTCGCCAATGGCCTTGGCGTCAGCGCTGTGCCGGCCCTGTGCATCAAGCAGATGCAGGAGCTTGGCGCCCGCTGCGTCGCCTTGGTTGAACCCAGCGTCGAGCGGCGTATTGGCGTTATTTCGCTGAGTGAACACAAGCTTTCAACCGCAGCCGAGGCGCTGCTGGATGTCGTCATTGCCCACACCCCACCACAGGAGTTGACATGCGCACAGTAGAACTTGCAGACCGCCGCGTTGCCGCCATAGGCCAAGGCACTTGGTACATGGGCGAAGACCCGGCGCGCAAGGCCGCCGAGGTGGCGGCCTTGCAGCAAGGCATCGAGCTTGGCATGAGCCTGATCGACAGCGCCGAGATGTATGCCGAAGGTGGCGCCGAGGAAGTGGTCGGCGCCGCCATGGCTGGTCGCCGTGACCAGGTGTTTCTGGTCAGCAAGGTCTACCCGCACAACGCCAGCCAGCGCGGCGTGCCGCAAGCCTGCGAGCGCAGCCTGCGCCGGCTGGGCACCGATTGCATTGACCTGTACCTGCTGCACTGGCGTGGCCAGTATCCGCTGGAAGAAACCGTCGAGGCCTTCGAGCGCTTGCGCGAACAAGGCAAGATTCGCCGCTGGGGCGTTTCCAACTTCGATCTGGACGACATGATCGAGCTTGATAACGCGGCCTGTGCAGCCAACCAGGTGCTGTACAACCCGGCCCAACGCGGCATCGAGTTCGACCTGTTGCCCTGGAGCCAGGCGCAGCAGATGCCGATCATGGCTTACTGCCCGCTAGCCCAGGCAGGCCAGCTACTGCAGCATCCGCTGCTGGCCGAAATCGCCGAGCGCCATAACGCCACCCCAGCGCAGGTCAGCCTGGCCTGGGTTACCCGCCATGCGGGAGTGATTGCCATCCCCAAGGCCGTCGACCCAAGGCATGTGCAGCTCAATGCCGCGGCAGGCGAGCTAAGCTTGAGCGCTGCCGACCTGCAAGCGATTGATCAGGCCTTTGCCCCGCCTACGCGCAAGCAGCACCTGGCGATGGTCTAGGCCGGCCTCAGTGAAAGTCGCGGCTGCGCACGTCCAGCCCTTGCAATAGCGGGCTGACGTCTTCCAGCCGGCGGGCAATCAAGTGCCTGACGCCTTTCTCATGTTCCAGCCGGCCACTGACCTTGAGCAACTGGGCGCCAACCAGCGCCCTTCGCTGACGTTCGGCCAGGTCGCGCCAGACCACCACGTTGACCATGCCCGCCTCATCTTCCAGGGTGACAAACGTCACCCCGCTGGCCGTGCCAGGTCGCTGCCGACCAACCACCAGACCGGTCACGGCAATCGCATCGCCATGCTCGACGCTGTCCAGCTCCGCCGAGCTGCGACAACCCAATGCGCGCAGGCGCGGGCGCAACAGACTCAATGGGTGCGGCCCAAGGGTAGTGCCGAGGGTGGCGTAATCGGCTACCAGGTCCTGCGCCACGGTTGGCCTTGGCAACGCCACGGCCTGCTCGCCTGCGCTGCCGATATCGGCGAACAAGGGCAGTTGCGCCTGCACGGCAGCCACCTGCCAGCGGGCCTGATGACGATCGCTGGCCAACCCGCGCAACGCCCCGGCATCGGCCAGGCGCGCGCGGGCACGGCTGTCGAGTTCGGCGCGCAGGCACAGGTCTTCGACATCGCGCCAAGGTCGTTGCTGCCTGGCCTGCTGCAGCCGTGAAGCGTCGGCTTCGGTAAACCCGCGGATCTGGCGCAAGCCCAGGCGAATGGCCAAGGCGTCGCCGACCAAGGGCTCAAGGGTGCAGTCCCACTCGCTGTAAAAGACGTCCACCGGGCGCACCTCGATCCCTTGGCGCCTGGCGTCCTGGAGCAACTGGTCAGGGCTGTAGAAGCCCATTGGCCAGCTGTTGACCAAGGCACAGGTGAAGATCGCCGGCTCGTGGCACTTGAGCCAGCTGCTGGCGTAACACAACAAGGCAAAGCTGGCAGCGTGCGACTCGGGAAAGCCATAACTGCCAAAGCCCTTGATCTGCTCGAAGATTCGCTCGGCAAAGGCCAGCTCGTAGCCGTTACGCAGCATGCCCTCGAGCAAGCGCACGCGATGCGGTTCAAGGCCGCCGTGGCGTTTCCAGGCGGCCATGCTGCGGCGCAACTGATCGGCTTCGCCAGGGCTGTAGTCGGCGGCAACCATCGCCAACTCCATGACCTGTTCCTGGAACAACGGCACACCCAGCGTGCGCTTGAACACGGCCTCGAGCGCTGGCGATGGATACGTCACCTCTTCCTGCTTCAGCCGCCGGCGCAGATACGGGTGGACCATGTCGCCCTGAATCGGGCCCGGGCGGACGATCGCCACTTCGATTACCAGGTCATAAAACGTCTTGGGTTTGAGCCGCGGCAGCATGGCCATCTGCGCGCGTGATTCGATCTGAAACACACCGATGGTCTCGGCGCGGCTGATCATGGCGTAGGTCGCAGGGTCTTCGCTGGGAATGGTAGCCAGGGTCAAATGGCGCCCACGGTGCTGCGCGAGCAGATCGAAACAACGGCGAAGCGCGCTGAGCATCCCCAGCGCCAGCACGTCGACCTTGAGCAGGCCGACCATATCGAGGTCGTCCTTGTCCCACTGGATCACCGTGCGCTCGGCCATGGCCGCGTTTTCCACCGGCACCAGCTGGTCCAGCGGTTGCTCGGAAATGACAAAGCCCCCAGGGTGCTGCGACAGGTGCCGGGGGAAACCGATCAGATCGCCGGCCAGCACCAGAATCCGCCGCAACGACGGGCTTTGCGCCTCGAAGCCCGCCTCAGCCAGGCGCTGCGCATCGGGGATGCGATCCGTCCAGCGGCCGCAGCACTTGGCCAGCGCATCGACCTGGTCGGCCGGCAGCCCGAGCACCCGCGCCACATCGCGCACCGCGCCAGCCGCGTGATAGGTACTGACCACGGCGGTCAGTGCCGCACGGTGGCGACCATAGCGGCGGAACACATATTGAATGACCTCTTCACGGCGGTTGTGCTCGAAATCCACATCGATATCGGGCGGCTCGTTGCGCTCGCGTGAGAGAAAGCGCTCGAACAGCAGATGATGCTGCATCGGATCAAGCTCGGTGATGCCGAGCACAAAACACACCACCGAGTTGGCCGCCGAACCGCGGCCCTGACAGAGAATGCCTTGCTTGCGGGCGAAATCGACGATGTCGTGCACAGTGAGAAAGTAGCTTTCGTAGTGCAGCTCTTCGATCAGCGCCAGCTCCTTGTCGAGGACCTGGCGCACCTCGGCACTGGCGCCGTCCGGCCAACGCCGGGGCATGCCCTGTTCACACAGGTGGCGCAGCCAACTGGCCGGGGTGTGCCCTGGCGGCACCACTTCGCGTGGATACTGGTATTTCAGCTCACTCAGCTCGAAGTGACAGCGCTCGGCGATCACCTGGCTTTGTTCGAGCAAGTCTCCCGGGTACAGCTCGTTGAGCTGAGCCAGGCTGCGCAGGTGGCGTTCGCCGTTGGCGAACAGGTAACGCCCGGCGCTGGTGATCGTGCAGTGATGGCGCACGGCGGTCATGCAATCCTGCAGGGCGCGCCGTCCACGGCTGTGCATGTGCACATCACCACAGGCCACAGCGCGAATGCCTAACTGGGCAGCCAGCGTGCGCAAACGAGCCAGGCGCGTAGTATCGTCAGCGCCACGGTGCAGGTGCACGGCCAGGTACAGCCGTTCACCAAACAGCTCACGCAGCCACTGAGCAGCGTTCGCGTCGTCAGCCTCATCCGGTATCCATAGCGCCAGCAAGCCCTCGCAATTGGCCTCAAGGTCCGCAGCAAACAACTGATACTCACCTTTGCCCGCCCGCCGCCGGGCGCGGGTGATCAAGCCACACAGGCTCTGATAGCCGCGCAGATTCTCGACCAGCAAAACCAGTTTCGGCCCGTCCTGTAAGCGTACTTCGCTGCCGACGATCAGCCGCAGCTGGTGCGCTTTGGCGGCTTGCCAGCCGCGTACGATACCGGCCAGGGTGCACTCATCGGTGATCGCCAGCGCCGTATAGCCTTGCTCGCGGGCACGCTTGAACAACTCGTCGGCACTGGAAGCCCCACGCTGGAAGCTGAAGTTCGACAGGCAATGCAGCTCGGCATAGCCGCCGGCGCTCATGCGAACCACCCCTGCAACCACAGCGGACCAGGCTCGGCGAGGTCTTGATAGGCCCAGCCGCGCATGCCTTCACGGGTTTCGATACGGTAGTAGTCACGGCGCACATCGCCGCCATCCCACCAGCCCGATTCGATCCGTTCGGCCCGCCCCAACAGCTGCACATCGGCCTCACTCAAGCGCAAAGGCGCCGCCAACAACCAACCTGGGCGGCTATCTGCAGCAGCCTGCAGCGTCCCGGACGCACCTTGGCTGGCAAGTTGCCAAGCGCACTCGGGGCGATGATCGGCTTCGGCACGCAGGCCCTGCACCGCTTCATCACCCAGCCGCGCGCGCAGCCGTTCGCGCAGTTGCTCCCACGGCTGCGCCTGTTGCGCGCGCGGGTCGAACAGCGCTTGATGCTGCGGCACAAAGGCCGGCAGGTCTGCTGCCAGCAAGCGCAGGTTGCGCACCGGCGCAGTGATGCGCAGCGGCTCCAGGCGCCCGCGGGCCAGCTCGAACAGCAGGGTCGCATCACGTTCGGCGGCCAACAACCCGACCTTGAGCACGGTGTCCGGGCCCTCAACATGTTCAAGGTGCAGCTCGAAGCGCTGCACGCCACAGTCGCGCCCGGCCAGAAACGCCGCCAGGTCGTTGATCATCCGCCGCAACGGGAACAGCAAGGCCTGATGCGATTCAACGTCGAAGTTGAGCTCTAGACGCGTCTCGAAGCGGTCCGGCGGCAGGTAGAACTCGAGACCCAGACTGCGCAGCCCCAGCAGTTGATCCAGATGCAGCTGTACCCCGGCGGCAAAGCGCCGGGCCAGCGCATCACGCGGCAGGCCAAGCACCTCGCCGAGCTGACGCAGGCCCATCCGCGTAAAGGCCTCGCTGGCCTCGGTGGGCAGCCCGCCCTTGTTGATCGGCAGCTTGGCCAGGGCCGTGCGGGTGTCGTCGGCATCGCTCAGGGCAAGGCCGTCATGACAGTTGGCAAGCATGCGAGCGGCCACCGGATTGCTCGCCAGCACAATGCGCTGGCGCAGCCCCAGAGCATCCAGCTCTTCGCGCAGGCGCGCCTGAAGCACAGGCCATGGCCCGAACAACTGCAGGCTGGAACCGACCTCGAGCAGCAAGGCCCGCGGATAATGCAGGCTAACCTGCGCGCTGTAGCGGTAGGCCCAGGCAGCCAGCAACTGCTGGACCTGCTCGACCTGGGCCGGGTCGGCTTCAACGCAGGTGAAACCATCGGCCAATGCGCGGGCGGCCATAAGCGTCTGCCCAGCGCGCAAGCCGAGCCTGGCGGCAGCCGGGTTGACCGCTTGCAGCACGCGGCGCTGGGTCGCCCCGCCGATCAATACCAGCGGCGTATCCGGATCGTCGCGTTCACGCAGGACGCTGTCCAGCGCCAGCTGTGGCAATAAAATGCAGGCCCACAACATGCTGCATCAACCCTGACGGCGACTGGCAATTGGCACAGCAGGCGGCATGCCGCCGCGGCACTTGAGCACCCGCCATTGTGCGGGGCGGGTATCGACAGCAATGCGCAGCGCCGCCGGTGACGGGTTGTGCGCCGCGTGCTGCGGGCGGCAGGCGAACGCCAGCGCCTGGCCGGTTTCGGCAGCCACCTGCAAGCGGCGCAGGGCGCGATCATCGGCCCGTTCAGGCCAGCATAGCACCGCTGCACAACTGCCCGAGCGCAAGCACTGCTCGGCAGCCCACAAGGCATCGGCAGGCGCAGCCTCGACCTGGGTCAGCCAGCGCAGATCAACCCCGGCTGCCTGCCACGCCGGCGCAAAAGGGATAAACGGAGGTGCAATCAGCACCACCCGCCCGGACTCTGCGGTGAGCCGGGCCAGGCTCGGCCATAACAGTTGCAATTCACCACAGCCTGGACTGGCCAACAGCAGCTCACTCAGCGCAGCGGCAGGCCAACCGCCGTCGGGCAAGCGCTCATCGAGATGGGCATGGCCGGTTGGCTGCTGGCCGAGCGGGCGCGCCTGGGTTTGCCGGCCACGCCAAATTCGGCGCTGGTCGAGCAGGCCGTCCAGATCGACCACGGCGCCCATCAGTCGCGCCTCAGCAGGCCGCAGAAGACCCCTTCGATACAGAAGTCGCGCTCAGGGCCAACCTCGATCGGCGCATAGGCCGGGTTGCGCGGCAGCAAACGAAAGCCGCCGGGGATGCGCTGCAGACGCTTGATAGTGACCTCGCCATCCAGCCGGGCGACCACGATCTGGCCGTCGTCGGCTTCGCCTTGCTGGCGGATGCCGACCAGGTCACCGTCAAATATGCCGTCATCGATCATCGACTCGCCGCGCACCTTGAGCAGGTAGTCGGGCGTGCGCCGGAACAGGCTTGGGTCGAGCAGCAACTGCTCGTGGATATCCAGATCAGGCCCGATCGGTGCACCGGCAGCGACTTGGCCGAGTACCGGCAGTTCAAGGATTTCTGGCCGGCGCAAAGGCTCGGCCAGGCGGATACTGCGGGCCTGATTGGGCGTGACTTCGAGGTAGCCGCCCTGGCACAGCGCACTGATGTGCTTGCGGGCAACGCTACGCGAGGCAAAACCAAAGCGCTCGGCGATATCGGCGAGGCTCGGGGGCTGGCTGTGATCGGTGATGCGCTCGCGGATAAAAGCCAGAATCGCGCGGCGTTTTGGGGTCATATTGTCCATGGAGCACATTTGTACTCTTTTCTGCTAAAACTGAACAGCCCCCTTCGTCGTGCGCATTGGTTATGATCCCCTGCTCGATGTTCAAGCTTATGGATAACCAATGCTGACCGCCCTGCTGTTTGACCTCGATGGCACCCTGACCGATACCGACACGCTGCACCTGCAAGCCTTTCGCCAGTTGCTGCACGAGCAGGACGGCCGCGAGCTGACCCAGGCGCAGTTCGATGAACAGATCAGCGGTCAGGCCAACGGTGAGCTATTCGCCAGGCTGTTCCCAGATCAGAGCCCGGCGCAGCGCCAGGCGCTGGCGGAGCGCAAGGAAGCGCTGTTTCGCGAGCTCGCCCCTGAACTGCAACCGTTGCCTGGGTTACTGCGCTTGCTCGATTACGCCAAGACCGAGGCCATCGGCATGTGTGTGGTGACCAATGCGCCGCGCTTGAATGCTGAACACATGCTTGGCGCAATGGGCCTGACCCAACGCTTCACGCATGTGCTGGTAGCCGACGAACTGGCGCGGGCCAAGCCCGATCCGCTGCCCTACCTGACCGGCCTGGAGCGGCTGCAGGCGAATGCCGAGCATGCGCTGGCGTTTGAAGACTCACTGCCCGGCGTAACCGCTGCCAGCGCTGCAGGGATCTTCACCGTGGCCATAGCCACCACCCAGACGGCCGAACGCTTGCAGCAAGCCGGCGCGCAACTGGTCATCGATGATTTCAACGACCCGCGCTTGTGGCACCTGATCGAACAGCTGCGCGGCTGACAGCAACCGCTAAAGGCTGACGCCAAGTACTTCACGCAGCGACTCGCTGCGCTGATCGTCAGCGTCGCTGACCAACGCGAAGTTGTAAGCGCCATGCGACCAGTAGCGGGCTTCCAGCTGGCCATCGGTGCGTTGACCGGTCGGCATCTTGGCAAAGTGCTCGCCGGGCAGGCGCATGAACAGGCTGACCCGCTCGCCCTGCTTGTCTTCGAACACCACCAGCGCCGCCGGCCCCTGCTCGTTGCTCAACAGGCGCGCACCCACTGGCTGAAAGCCCAAGCCGGCCAGGTCGGGCAATTGGCCGACCCGATTGAAATGGCTGCCCAGCCAGGCGCGTAGCTGGCCCGGGTCGCTGGCCTGAATATCCAATGCGCTGCTGCCGACAAATAACCGATGAGCCTGCAGCGCATCGGCCATGGGCAGCTCGGTGGAGGCCATGCTCATTTGCCGCGCTTGCCAGCCGCCCATGCCGCCGACACCCAGACTCAACAGCAATGCCGCAGCCGTCGCCAGCCGGCGCACACGCCGTTGACGCAAGCGCCGTTGCAGCTGGCCAAGCTCAAGCGGCGGGCCGGGGGCCAGTTCGCCAAAACCGGCCAGGGCTGCACGCAGGCGTCGGGCGTCGTTGCGCCAGGCCTCGATACGCGCAGCCTCCTGCGGATTGGCGGCCAGCCACGCGTGTACTTCAGCGCGGCGCGCAGGGTCGAGGCGCTCGTCGATATAGGCGTGCAACTCGTGCTCGCTGGGGATCAGGTGTGTCATTTCAGTCTCCGCAGGGCCGGGGACGCTGGGCTGCCCTCGGTCAGTTGGCGCAATGCTGCACGGGCCCGCGACAAGCGAGACATCACCGTGCCGATAGGAATAGCCAAGGCCTCGGCAGCCTCCTTGTAACTCAAGCCCTCGACGCTGACCAGCAACAGCAGCGCGCGCTGCTCGGCCGACAACTGGGCAAATGCCTGCAGGTCGGCCTGGGCGAAGATGATGTCTTCGGTGTTGTCGCCGATCGGCTCGCTGATCTCCTGGCCGCCGCTGAACCAAGCCAGCCACCGCCGGTGCAGCCGGTCGCGACGCTTGCTGTCGAGAAACAGCCGATACAGGATACTGAACAGCCACGCCCGCAGCGCCTCGGCCTCGCGCTGCTGGCCGCTGCGGCTCAAGGCGCGTTCGATGGTAGCCTGGACCAGGTCGTCGGCACTGCCCGGCTCGCGCGTCAGCCACACGGCAAAGCGGCGCAGGCGCTGCAGCAGTTCGCGCCATTGCGAGTCGTCGAGATCGTGCATGCTGTGATTCCGGCCCCATGGATAGTCAGTGTAAGGGGCAGACGCAGCGCCACGAAATTTATTCCCGGGGGGCTGGAATAAGTTGCGCCCTGCCCCGTCGTACTCGCATCTTCACTGACCCGGATGTTGCTTATGAACACTCCCGTGCACGGCCCCGCCAAGCTTTGGCGGCTGACGGCCATTGCCGCCGGCCTGCTCGCCGCCGGCTGCGCGTTTGCCTACACCGCTGGCTGGATCGGCGGCCCCAAACTCAGCCCGCAACGCATCATCGACACCTTCGAAGCCCAGGCCGGGCACCACCCCGGGTATCGCAAGAACCACGCCAAGGGCCTTTGCGTCACCGGCTACTTCGAGAGCAGCGGGCTGGCCGCGCCGTTGTCCAGCGCGCGGGTCTTCGAGCAAGCGCGGGTGCCGGTGATCGGCCGCTTCGCAATTGGCGGCGCCAACCCGGCCACGCCTGACACCGGTGTGCCCGTGCGAAGCATGGCGTTGCAATTTGCTACCGACGACGGCCAGCTGTGGCGCACCGGCATGAACAACCCGCCGGTACTGGCAATCGGCACGCCAGAGGCATTCTACCAACAGGTGCTGGCCATGACCCCGGACCCGGCCACCGGCAAACCGGACCCGGCGCGTATGCAGGCGTTTTTTGCCGAGCACCCGGAAAGTTCGGCGTTTCGCCAATGGGCGGCGTCATACAAGCCCAGCGACAGCTTTGCCAGCACCCAATACCACAGCATCAACGCCTTCCGCCTGATCGACCGCCAGGGCAAAGAGCAGCCGGTGCGCTGGCAGGTCGAACCGCAAACACCCTATAGCGCCCTCCCTGCACAGGTCAGCGACACGCTGTTCTTGCAGCACGACCTCGCCCAACGGCTGAGCCAGGGCCCACTGCGCTGGACCTTGCGCCTGGTGCTGGCAGAGCCGGGCGACCCGCTGGAAGACCCGTCCAAACCGTGGCCCGCGCAACGGCGCAGCATCGATGCCGGCACGCTGGTGATCAATGCCGTCGATGCCCCCGAGCAAGGCGCCTGCCGTGATCTCAACTTCGACCCGCTGATTCTGCCGACTGGCATTCAGGCCACTGCCGATCCGATCCTGGCAGCGCGCTCGGCGGCCTACTCGGAGTCCTTCAATCGGCGTAGCCGCGAGTCCCTCAACACTGGAGTACGGCCATGAAACCTGCTGCCTTTCACCCCTTCGCGCGGTTGCTGCACTGGCTGATGGCGGTGCTGATCCTGGCCATGCTGTTTATCGGCGTGGGCATGGTCAGCGACCTGTCGACCCGCCATCCGTTGCTGGTGGAACTGCACAAGGCAACCGGCCTGTTGCTGTTGCTGCTGGTGTTGGTGCGCATCGCTGTACGCCTGACAGTTCCCCATCCACCGCTGCCGGCAGACCTGCCGGCGCTGCAGCGGCTAGCCGCCAAGGCCTCGCACATTGCCCTGTATGGCCTGATGCTGAGCATGCCGCTGCTGGGCTGGGCGATGCTCTCGGCCGGTGGTTATCCACGTCCCTTGCAGTTGCCGGCCATTGCCCCGCACGACCTGCAGCTGTATGCGCTGCTGCGAGGCGCACACAGCTGGGCTGGCTATCTGCTGTTTGCCACGGTGCTGGTGCATCTGGGTGCGGCATTGATGCACGCCTGGGTCCGCCGCGATGCAGTGTTCAAAAGCATGTGGCCGGGGCCGCTGCGCGACAGCAAATAAGCTGCAGCAGGCGTTGGCCGTGACTCAAGCCACCACAACCAGCGCCGTTTAGATGCTCAGCGCGTTGCTGACAAGAGTGTGTTTTAATGCGTCGCTTATTATTTTTTACACCACTCTTCAGTACAGACAAGGCGGCTAATGGACACGGGGACACGACTCAAACTGGTGCGTGAACGCAACGGCCTCTCGCAACGAGAACTGGCTCGCCGCAGCGGCCTGACCAATTCGACCATCTCGCAGATCGAGCAAAACCGCGTCAGCCCCTCTGTCAGTTCCTTGAAAAAGCTGCTTGAAGGCATCCCCATGTCCCTGGCGGAGTTCTTCAGTTTCGATACCCCGGTGCGCGAAGAGCGCTTTGTCTTCCGCGGCGGCGACCAGCCCGACCTGGGCCGCAACGGCCTGCGCATGCTGCTGGTCGGTGCCAGCGTCGAAGGCCGGCAGATGCGTATGCTGCGTGAGTTGTATGCGCCTGGCGCCGATTCCGGCGAGCCGATCGTGCATGCCGAAGGCGAAGAATGCGGCCTGGTTACCCGCGGCACCATTGAGCTGTGGGTAGACGGCCAGGTCAGCGTGCTCAATGCCGGCGATGGTTACTACATCCCCACTACCCTGGCCCACAGCTTCAAGAACATCGGCCAGGACGAGGCTGAGATCATCAGCGCCAACACCCCAGCCAACTTCTGATCGACAGCATGCGCGCGCCCAGCACCCGTGAGGTATACCAATGCCTGCGTGATGTTGCGATGGGGGTCGAGCCGTTGCAGGTCTGTGCGCGCCCGCGCCCAGACCTGATCGAAGTCAGCAGCGCCGGCTGGCAACTGAGTTTGATCATCGATCAAGAAGGCCTCGCCCACTGCGCCAACTGCTGCAACCCGCAAGGTGTCAGCAGCAACGGTGACAGCTGGCAGCGCTACGGCACCAACCCGGTCGAGCTGCTGAGCATCTGGGAGCGCCGACAGATCGAGCTACTGCTAGGCCTGGATAGTTAGCGCAAGGCCTGTTCGACAAAGTCCAACCGGTCCTGACCAAAGAACATCTGCCCCTCGACAAAACAGGTCGGCGCACCAAATACGCCGCGCGTGACTGCCTCCTCGGTTGCCGCTTTCAATGCCTGCTTGACTTCGACTTGCGCTGCGAGTTCGGCGAACTGCTGTGGATCGAAACCGCCAGCAGCCAACGTCTGCTCCAACACCTGCGCATCGCCCAGTGCGCGTTGCTCTGCCCAAAGTGCGTTGAACAGCAACGCAAGCAAGGCCTCAAAGCGCTCAGGTGCCTGCAATTGCATACCCGTCAGCCCGCGCATCAACCCCAGGGTATTGAGCGGAAAGCCAGCTGGCAGCCCGAATACCACGCCATAGCGCTGCGCGAACCGCTGCAGGTCGAGCATCATGTAGCGGCCCTTGGCCGGGACCATGACTGGCGATGCGTTGCCGGTCGCCTGGAAGACCCCTCCCAACAGCATCGGCCGATAGACCAGCTGCGCAGCATGGCGCGCGCATAACTCGGGCAGTTGCGTCCAGGCCAGATAACTGGCCGGGCTGCCGAGGTCGAAGAAAAACTCCACGGATTTATTCATCGCTCGATCCTTTGAAGGGCAGTTTTACCAGCGTTCGATCCACGGCCGCAGGTCTAGCTCGAAGGTCCAGGCATCGCGGGGCTGGGCATGCAAAAACCAATAGCTGTCGGCGATGTGCGCAGGGTCGAGGATGCCGTCCTGGTCTTTTTGCGCATACCGCTCAGGGAAATTGTCGCGAATGAACGCGGTGTCGATGGCCCCATCGACCACTGCATGGGCAACATGGATATTACGCGGCCCCAGCTCCCGCGCCATGCTCTGCGCCAGCGCCCGCAGGCCATGCTTGGCGGTGGCGAACGCGGCAAACCCCGCCGCGCCACGAGTGCCGGCGGTGGCGCCGGTAAAGATGATGCTGCCGCGTTCGCGAGTGACCATGCGCCTGGCCACTGCCTGAGCGGTCAGAAAACCAGCAAAGCAAGCCATCTCCCAGATCTTGTAGAACTTGCGCGGGGTTTCATCGAGGATGCTGCACGGCACATTGGCGCCGATGTTGAAGACGAAGGCTTCAATCGGGCCGATGTCACGCTCGATGGTTTCGATCAGTGTGGCGACATCCTCTTCGCTGCGCGCATCGGAGCCAAAGCCATGCGCCCGGCCACCCTCGGCATGAATCTCGTCCAGCAACGGCTGCAGCTTGGCCGCGTCGCGACGGGTCACACAGGCGATATACCCCTCACGAGCAAAGCGCTTGGCAATGGCTCCGCCGGTCGCATCGCCGGCACCGATCACCAGCACCACCTTGTCTTGTTCAGCCACGGCCACCTCCATTGGTGAACGATCATTTAGTAAACGAACGCTATGTTATGATTCGCCCATCGTCAAGCCCGGGCGCGGAGGTCATCTGGATGCGCTACTCCACTGAACACAAACTGCAGACCCGCGAAAAACTCATCGCCAGCAGTGGCGCACTGGCCAAGCGCGGCGGCTTCGCCAGCACCGGCGTGGCTGACTTGATGAAAGCTATTGGCCTCACCGGCGGCGCGTTCTACAACCACTTCCCGTGCAAGGACGACCTGTTCAGCGAGATCGTCCGCCGTGAGCTGAGCAACAGCCCCCTCGCCCGCCTGGCCGCGCGCGGCGCCGAACGCCAGCGTCTGGCCCGCTGCCTGGAGCAGTACCTGAGCCTGGCCCATCTGCATAACGCCGAAGAAGGCTGCCCGCTGCCGCCACTGGCGGTGGAGATCGCCCGCGCCGACCAAACCGTACGCCAGGAGGCAGAGCACTGGTTGGTTGTACTGCATGCAGCCTGGAGCGAGACCCTGGATGATCCTGAACTGGCCTGGGCCTTGATCAGCCAATGTGTCGGCGCGGTGGTGGTCGGGCGCATGCTGGCCAGCGAAACCGTGCAAAGCGAACTGCTTCAGGCCAGCCGCAGCCTGGTCGCCAAGGTGCTCGCTTGAGGCCTGCCCTGCTGCTGTGGCTCAGCCTGGCCCTGGCCCAACCTGCAGCTGCCGCAGACACCTGCCCGGCGGGCCAGTATCAAGTGTGCTTGATGGGCTGTTTCTGCACCCCCTTCGACCCCGACCAGGCTGGGCAGATCCTGCAGGATGCCGAGCAGATGGCCGCAAGCGGCCTGGTCTTCGCCCTGCAACAAGCTCAGGCCGACGCCACTGCACTCGGCACCGAGCCGATCCCGCTGCATATCCGCGTTCAGTTAGACGCCTGGTACGACTTTGCCGTGCTCGACGCCGTGCGCTTCCGGGTCGGTGACCAACAGCAGGTCAGTGCCGCCAATGCCCTGCTGCAAAACCCTGATGTGAACGCGGTGACCTTGATCGACACGGTGATTTTTCGCCATGCCAGCGACGCCGAGAACAACGTCGCGCTATGGGCCCATGAACTCAAGCATGTACAGCAGTATCAGGAGCTGGGCGTCAGCGAGTTCGCCCGGCGCTACACGCGCAACTACAACGAGCTGGAAGCCCCGGCCTACGCGATCGAGGCCGAGGTGGCGGCTGCGTTGCGCAAAAAGCAGTCTGGTCAGGCGCGCTGATCACGCGGCTCCTACTGGCAGAAAAAACTCAATACTCGCTCCGCTGCCGCCGCTGGATCTTCCTGCATGAAGCAATGCCCACCCGCCACCGCCTGGCTGCTCACCTGCGGATTGAGCGCAGCCAGCCGCTGCACCGACGCCAACACAAACGGGTACGTCTGCTCACCATAGAGAATGCACGTAGGCGTGCTGATCCTGGCCAGATTCGACCACAACCGCTGCGGCGACGAACTAAAGATATCGACCTCCCGCGCAGGCCGGCACTTGAGCACGACTCCCTCGCCGCAATCACCGATCGCATGCTCGACGTAGGCACGCAGCGCGGAGTCGTGCCAGCCCTTGAAAATCCCCCTTCCCTGCAACGCAGCGAAGGCCGCCTCGCGGTCAGGCCAGTGGCTGCGGCGGGTAGCTGCCTTGCGCGCAAGTCCATGACTGCGGTGCAGGCCACACAGCCGGGCAGCGCCCATGGTGACGAGCATGCGCTGGCTGAAGATAACCGGGTCGAGCAGCACGGCGCGCTCGAACAACTGCGGATGATCAGCCACGATCAGCCCAGTCAACACGCCACCAAAGCTGTGCCCCAGCGCATAGCGCGGTACCTCGCCGTACTCGCCTCGGCCAGTCTCGAAGGCTTCCACCGCCAGCTGCGCCGAGCGATTCCAGCCGCGAAATTCACCGCCGTGGTCACTGTCGCCGTGGCCCTGCACATCGCTCAGCCACAAGTCGAAGTGATCACCCAGGCGCATCAGCAGGGGTTGATAGGCCAGGCTGCAAAAGCCGTTGCCATGCAGAAAGTGCAACAACGGCTTGCCGCTGGCCGGCGTGCGCCAGCTGCGCAGGGTGAAGCCTTCGGAGCAGTCGTGAGACCAGGGGATCAATTGCATTGCTTGGCTGTACTCGCCGGTTCAGGAAAACGCCGATTGTACAAACAGCAGCGGGTAAAGCGATATCACCAGCAGCACGGCCATCAGGACATTGAACAGCATCAGCCAGCGCGGATTCTGCAGCAGGTTGCGCAAGGCACTGCCGAACATTACCCAGATCCCGACGCTAGGCAGGTTGACCAGAGCGAATACGGCGGCAATCACGATCACGTTGACCACGTAGCCTTGCGCTGGGGTGTAGGTGGTAATGGCGCCAACAGCCATGACCCAGGCCTTCGGATTGACCCACTGAAACGCCGCAGCGCCGAGAAAGGTCATCGGTTTGGCCGTGCTTTTGCCGTTGGCGGAGATCGGTCCGGAGGTAGCGATCTTGTACGCCAGGTACAGCAGGTAGGCGGCGCCGACATAGCGCAATACCGTGTACAGCACAGGCCAGGCCTTGAACACTTCACCCAGACCAAAACCCACACCAAGCACCATCAACATGAAGCCAATGCTGACCCCCAGCGCATGGGGAATGGTCCGCAGCGCGCCGAAGTTGACCCCCGAGGCCAGCAACATGGTGTTGTTGGGCCCCGGAGTGATGGAGGATACGAAGGCGAACAGTACGAACGCCATCAGCAGGTCGAAGGAGGCAAACATGAGCAAGTGTCCCGAGCGGGTAGATGTTGTGCACCCACAGTAGCCCAGCGCCCTCGCCCGCCCACCTATACAGTTAGCCTCAAATAAGCAGATACACATTTTGTACTGCTGCGGGATAGATCACGGTCGCCGCCACACTGCCGGCGCGATTTGCACCTGCATGGGCAGCAAGCGGTTGTCGAAAAACAACTGTGCCGTGCGCTGCTGCGCGGCGATGATTTCGTCACTGACGGCAAGCACTGGCGACGCCGGACGATGGCTGAAACTGCGCCGCACGACCTCCTCGGGCATACCCATGAAGTCCGCCAATGTGCGGATACTGCCGGCCTCGTCACTGCGGGTCAGCGCCTCGGCCTGGCTTATCTGCTCAAGCAGGTGGCCGACGAATTCGGGGTTGGCTTCGACATAGCCCCGCGCGCCGAGCATGAACGGGCCGATCAGGCCCAAGCCCTGCCCGTCCGCCAGTACCCGCGCCTTGCCTTCGACGTCGATGGCCGAATAGAACGGGTCCCAGATCGCCCAGGCATCGACACTGCCGCGTTCGAACGCCGCGCGGGCATCGGCCGGGGCCAGGTACACCGGTTGCACGTCGCGGATGCTCAAGCCGGCCTTGGCCAGGCTGCGCAACAGCAGGTTGTGCGCGCTGGAGCCTTTCTGCAGGGCGATGCGCTTGCCCTTGAGCTCGGCAACGCTGGCCAGCGTGCTGGCTTTGGGCACCAGGATCACTTCGGCTTGCGGTTTGGCCGGCTCGGCGCCGATGTAGAGCAGATCGGCACCGGCCGCCTGGGCGAAGATCGGCGGGATATCGCCGGTCGAGCCGATATCCAGGCTGCCTATGTTGAGCGCCTCGAGCATCTGCGGCCCGGCCGGAAACTCGATCCATTGCACCTTGGTATTGGCAAAGCGCTGCTCGAGCAAACCGTGCTGTTTGGCCAGCACCAGGCTGATCGAGCCCTTCTGGTAGCCGATGCGCAAACTGGCCGGATCTGCCGCTTGCACAGTCCCCGCGAGGGCCAATAGCAGTGCTGCGGCCAAGCGAACAATAGTCATGGCTTACTCCTTCCAGTCGGTCGAAGGTTTTTCCCAGAGGTTGATCCCGCCTTCCACGGCGAACTGGTCGATCTCGGCCAGCTCCTCGGCGCTGAACGCGAGGTTGTCCAGAGCGGCGACGTTCTCGATAATCTGCTCGGGCCGGCTGGCGCCAATCAGGGCCGAACTCACGCGTGGGTCGCGCAAGGTCCACGCCAAGGCCAATTGCGCCAGGCTCTGGCCACGCCGGCGGGCGATTTCATTGAGCGCCTGAGCGCGAGCGATATTGGCTTCGGACAAGTGTTCGGCGCGCAGCGAGCTGCCGCCGGCACGGTTGACCCGAGCATCAGCCGGCACGCCCTGCAGATACTTGTCGGTGAGCAGTCCCTGGGCCAGCGCAGTGAACACGATGACCCCGGCGCCGATCTCTGCGGTGGTGTCGAGCAGGTCCTGTTCGATCCAGCGGTTGAACAGATTATACGAGGGCTGATGGATCAGCAGTGGCACGTTCAGCGCTTGCAGCAATGCTGCGATCTCGCGGGTTTTACCCGCCGCATAGGACGAGATACCGATGTACAGAGCCTTGCCCTGGCGGACAATATCGGCCAGGGCAATCGCGGTTTCTTCCAGCGGCGTGTCGGCGTCGAAACGGTGCGAATAGAAGATATCGACGTAGTCAAGACCCAGCCGCGTCAGGCTCTGATCGAGGCTGGAAATCAGGTACTTACGCGAGCTGCCGCCCTGCCCATAGGGCCCAGGCCACATGTCCCAGCCAGCCTTGCTGGATATGATCAGCTCATCGCGATAGGCGCGCAGGTCTTCGCGCAGCAAGCGGCCAAAGTTGCTTTCGGCGCTGCCGTACGGCGGGCCGTAGTTGTTGGCCAGGTCGAAATGATTGATGCCGGCATCGAACGCCGTGCGCAGCAGCGCGCGCTGGGTATCAATCGGCGTGGCATCGCCAAAGTTGTGCCACAGGCCCAGTGACAACGCCGGCAGGACCAGGCCACTGCGGCCGACGCGGCGGTACGGCATGCGCGCATAGCGCTCGGGGTGGGCGGTGTAGCTCATGGTTGACCTCGTTTGGCAAAGAAGGGATTGGCCGGCACCTGCAAGCCCAGATGCTCACGCAGGGTGCGGCCCTGGTATTCACGGCGGAACAGCCCACGGCGCTGCAGCTCAGGCACGACCCAGCGGGCGACGTCTTCCAGGCCCTGCGGCAAGTGCGGCACCAGCACGTTGAAACCGTCGGCGGCGGCGCCTTCGAACCAGGCCTGCAGCTCATCGGCGATATGCGTCGGCGTGCCGATCAGGCTGTAGTGGCCGCGGCCACCGGCGATGCGCTGGCCAAGCTGGGCCAGGGTCAGCTGTTCGCTGCCGGCCAGCTCGGTGAGCAACTGCTGGCGGCTGCGCTGGCCGTCTTCGGTCGGTGGCAGGTCAGGCAACGGGCCGTCCAGCGGGTAGCCGGACAGGTCGAAGTTACCGAGCATGCGCCCGAGCAAGGCCACGCCTACCCGGGGGTCGACCAGCGCCTGGAACTGCTCGGCCTTGTCCTGCGCCTCGGCCTCGCTCTGCCCCACTACGATAAACACGCCGGGCATGATCTTCAGCGCATCCGGCTCGCGCCCGTAGCGCGCCAAGCGGCCCTTGAGGTCGGCATAAAATGCTTGCGCCCTGGCCAGTGAAGGCTGCGCGGTAAATACCACTTCGGCAGTTTCGGCCGCCAGCTCGCGTCCGGCCTCGGACGAACCGGCCTGCACCAGCACCGGCCTGCCCTGCGGCGTGCGAGCAACATTGAGCGGGCCTTTGACGCGAAAGTGCTTGCCAACATGCTCAAGGGCACGCACGCCATCGGCGTGATGGAACACGCCACTGGCCTTGTCGCGGACAAACGCATCATCCGCCCAGCTGTCCCACAGGCCCTGCACCACCAGCTGAAACTCGCGAGCGCGGGCATAGCGTTCGCCATGCGGGATGTGCGCACTGCGGCCAAAATTGCCAGCCTCGGCGGCGGCATCCGAAGTGACCAGGTTCCAGCCGGCGCGGCCGGCGGACAAGTGATCGAGCGAGGCAAACTTGCGCGCCACATGGTACGGCTCGTTGTAGCTGGTGGTGGCCGTGGCGATCAGGCCGATGCGCTCGGTAACTGCGCTGAGTGCTGACAGCAATGTCAGTGGCTCGAAGTACACCGAGCGTGCGCTGTGGCTGGCTAGGGCATCACTCGGCGCGGCCACGCTGTCGGCGACGAACAGTGCGTCGAAGCAGGCCGCCTCGGCGGCCTGAGCTACGCGCCGGTAGGTGGCGAAATCCAGCGGATCAGCCGGCACGTCTGGATGACGCCAGGCGGCGACGTGGTGCCCGGTGGCCATGATGAAGGCGCCGAGGCTGAGTTGACGGGGTGCTGTACTCATCGGAGTTACTCGCTGATCGGTGCAAAGAGGCGGCCACAGGACGGGCCGCTCGGTTAGAAGTCCTTGCGCAGTTGCACGCCGAAGTAGCGGCCGTCATCGCGCGGCACCGAGCGATAGATGTAGTCGCCGCCGCTGGAGAGCATCTGTGCGTAAGACTTGTCGCCGAGGTTCTTGCCCAGCAGTGCGACCCGCCAGCCCTCGTTGTAATCGGCCAGGGCAACACTGGCGTTCCAGATGCCGTAGGCACCCTGTACGGTGTCGGGGTTCTGGTCGAGGCTGAACTGCACCGAGTCCTGCCAGCTGTAGTCACTGGCCAACTCGATATCCAGGCCGTTGTCCAGCGGGATCACATAGTCGGCGCGCAGGTAGGTCTTCCAGTCCGGGGTGAACGGCAGGCGGCCGCCGTCGATGTCGCAGCTGGCAGCCGCGCCCGCTGGGCAGTTGAAGTGGTCGACGCGGGCTTTGGTATAGGCCGCTGCGGCGGACAGTTTCAGCTGCGAGGTGACCTGGAAGCTGGCATCCAGCTCGACGCCCTGGGTCTTGACCTTGCCGGCGTTGACCAGGCGGGTGACCACCTGGTTGGCCACGGTGTCGAAGAAGTTGGCCTGGTAGTCGTCGTAGTCGGTATGGAACAGCGCCAGGTTGGCCACCAGGCGGTTGTCCAGCGCAGTGCTCTTGAGGCCGATCTCGTAAGCGTCGGAGGTTTCTGGCTTGAGTGCACCGGTATCGCGCGGCTGCATGTTGAAGAACACGTTGTAGGCCGGCCCCTTGTAACCACGTGAATAGGTCACGTAGCCGGTCAGGTTGTCGTTGAAGTCATATTGCAGGCCAGTGCGGCCGCTCCAACCGTCTTCATCGACCGAGCCCTGACTGGCAGTCGAGGGCTGGATGCCGGTCACCGAGGTCGGCGAGGTGGACACCCGGCGGTGATCGTATTCGAGGTCATCGTGGGTCCAGCGCAGGCCGAAGATGGCCCGCAAATCATCGGTGAAGTTGAAGGTGTTTTCACCGAACAGGGCGACGCTGTCATTGGTGGTCGAATAGTCGGCGCGGCCACTGTTGGCTACGCCGCCGTTGACCGACAGCCGCTGGTAGGTTTCCTGCGATGTGCCATGCATGTAGAACGCGCCCAGCACGTACTCGTTGAACTGGCCCTTGGGCGAGGTCAGGCGAAACTCCTGGCTGTACTGGTCGTAGTCGACAGTGCCTTTGTCATGGGAGGCGGTCAGCGGCAGCAGCGCACGGCGGTCACCGTCCTGATACTGGGTGTTGTCCCAACCGCGCCAGGCGCTGATCGAGGTCAGGGTGTAATCCCCCAGTTGCCAGTCAAGCTGGGCCGAGAAGCCCTGGTTTTCGTCCTCGACGTGGGTCTTGAAATCACTGCTGATGTCGCGGTTGTGCGCGCTCGGCCGGACCGCGCCCAGCTGGTTGCGAAAGGCCGTGCTGGCCTGGGTGACGACGCCACTGGGCAAGGTGTCCTCACCCTTCATGTAGTCGCCGATCAGGGTCAGGCGCAGCTCATCGCTGGGTTCGAATTCAAGCTTGCCGCGCAGGCCTTTGCGCTCATAGCCATTTACATCATGGCCATTGGCGAGGTTCTCCACGTTGCCGTCATAGTCGCCCCACAGCGTGCTCAACGAACCTTTGAGCTGCTCGTTCAAGCGGCCACCGAGGCCAAAGCGCAGACGGTTTTCGTCGCCACCGCCAAAGTGCGAATAGTCGACATAGCCTTGGGTCTGCTCGGGGATGGCTTTGCTGACCACGTTGAGCACGCCGGCGGAGGCGTTTTTGCCGAACAGCGTGCCCTGCGGGCCGCGCAGCACTTCGATGCGTTCCAGATCAAGCAGATCGAGGGTGGATTGGCCTGGTCGGCCAAACACCACGCCGTCGACCACCGTAGCTACGGTCGGCTCGACGCCTGGTGAGGTCGAGATAGTGCCGACGCCACGGATGAACAGCGAGGTGTCCTTGTTCGACGCACCCGCGCGGTAGTTGAGGGTCGGCACCTGCTGGACGATGCTGGCGACGCTGTTGCGGTTATCGCGTTCGAGCTGTTCGCCCTGCACCACCGAGACCGCAACCGGCACTTCCTGCAGGCTCGCCTCGCGGCGTGTAGCGGTCACGGTGACGGCGCTCAGCGCAGTAGCCTGCGGGCTCTGCTGGTCGTCAGCGGCGGCGTGGGCCGACTGGCCAATGGCTACCAGCAGCACGGCTGTTGCCAGTGGTGAACGGCCCGGGAAACGGCTGGCGCGCGCAACGGCGCCTCGGATGTGATGTGTGTGCATGATTCTTACTGCCCTGAAAGACCAGACTGAATTGAAGTGCTGTCGATGTCTGGTCTCGCTCGTGCGAGTGGCAGTCGGTGGCCAACAGCAGCGCTGTGTTAGCGCTAACATGGACCGAGTATCCAAGCCCGTCGCTTAGCAGGTCAAATACTTAAAAAAACTTTTGTTATTCCATAAAGCTATTTGCGCAGCATGCCTGGGTTAGCGCTAACATCGGCGCTCATTCATTCGAGATGCCCCTGTGAGCCAGCTCAAGGACACCCCTCGTAAGCGCCGCGGTGCGGGCCGCGTCACCCTCGCCCAAGTGGCGCGCGAGGCCGGCGTCTCATCGATCAGCGTGTCTCGCTACTTCAATCAACCCGAGCAGGTTTCGCCGCCCCTGCGTGAGCGCATCAAGGCCGTGGTCGAAGCCTTGGGCTATGTGCCCAATCTGGTAGCCGGCGGGCTGGCTTCGGCACGCGGGCGTATCGTCGGTATGGTCATCCCAAACATCTCCGGGCCGATCTTTGCCCAGACCATCCAGGCCTTCAGCGACACCCTGAGCAAGCACGGTTATCAGTTGCTGCTGGCGTCGAGCTATTTCAGCGAAGAACAGGAAGAAAGCGCAGTGCGCGCGTTTCTCGGTTGGTCGCCGGCGGCACTGGTGGTCACCAGCCAGTTTCACAGCCCGGCCACCGAGAAGATGCTGGCAGAGGCCGATGTACCGGTCGTGGAAATCTGGGACTACTGTCCCGAGCGGGAGCCATTACAGGTAGGTTTTCTGCACTTCGAGGTCGGCGTGCAGGCCTGCCGCTATCTGCTCGACAAGGGCCACCGGCGCATCGCCTTCGTGCAGAACAGCGCGGCCGGCGACTTCAGTGCGCTGCAACGGCGCGATGGTTATGCGCAAACCTTGCGCGATGCCGGGCTGGAGCCGTGGTTCTTCGTGCCGACGGCGGACAGCGCTCCGTTCGAGGCGGGCAAGCAGGCGATGCAGGCCTTGATCCGCCGCGAGCCGCGCCCGGATGCGATCATCTTTGCCAACGACAACTTGGCCGCCGGCGCGGTGCTCGCCGGCCAGCGCGCCGGCCTGAAGCTGCCCGAAGACATGGCCATCATGGGCTTTGGTGACTACGCCTTCGCTGACATGCTGCTGCCAAGCCTGACCACCCTGCGCCCGCCCTCGCGGGAGATTGGCGAGATCGCCGCGCTGCGCGTCCTGCAGCACCTGGGAGCAATCGCCGTGGATGGCGATGTGCCGCGGCTGAACCTGTTGCACTGCGAGCTGATGGCGCGCGAAAGTGCCTGACATCCCGCATAAAGCGCTCGCAATCAGCCCTGCCACCGGGCACCCTTGTGCTCCCTGCAAACGGATCGACCTAGCAATGGCTAAATGGCTGGAAGGCGGCGGATTGATGGCCGAACGCATCCGCGCCCACGATTGGGCGGAAACTTCGCTCGGGCCTATGGAAAGCTGGCCCGACGTGCTCAAGACCACCCTGTCGCTGTGCCTTAACTCACGGTTCGCTCAGGCCGTGCTATGGGGCGAGCAGATGCTCACTCTGCACAACGATGCCTTCAGCGATATCCTGGGCGGCAAGCCACTGGCCTTGGGCATTCCCTTCAGCGAAGTCTGGCAGGAGGCGTGGAGCGACATCGGAGTACTTGCCGAGCGCGCCCTTGCCGGCGAAGCGGTGTTCATCGATAACTTTCCACTGCTGATTGATCGCCAGCGCGGTACCGAACGCGCTTACTTCACGTTCTGCTACAGCCCGATCCGCGACCACAATGGCGAATTGGTCGGCATGCTCGATACGGTCACTGAGACCACCGCGACAGTGGTCGCCAATCAGCGCCTGAATTTTCTCGACGGTCTGAGCCGTTCCCTGGCCGACGCCACCGAGCCTGACCTGATCATGGCCACCACCACCCGTCTACTGGTCGGACATCTCGGCCTGTCCAGCTGTGCCTACGCCGTCATGGACGCAGATCAGGACGGTTTCACCATTTGCGGCGATGCCGTCGCGACCGGCTCACCACGGTTGGTGGGCCACTATCGGCTGGCTGATTTCGGCAGCATGGCGGTCAGCCAGCTGCGCGCCGGTCGGGCGTTGGTGATCGACGACAACCTCAGCCAACTGCTGCCACATGAGGCCGCGACATTCCAGGCCATTGGCATCACTGCGACCATCTGCATGCCGCTGATCAAGGACGGTCGGCTGACCGCACTGATGGCCATCCATGACCGCCAACCGCGCCACTGGACGGCTTACGAGCAGGGGCTCATCAGCGAAGTCACCGAGCGCTGCTGGGCGCATATCCAGCGGGTCCAGGCCGTTGCCGAGGTGCGCGCCAGCGCCGCCGCCCTCGAAGCACTCAATGCCAGCCTGGAACAGCGTGTCGAAGAGCGCACCGAGCAATTGCTGCAAACCGAAGCAGTCCTGCGCCAGTCGCAAAAGCTCGAAGCCATCGGCCAGCTGACCGGAGGCGTGGCGCACGACTTCAATAATCTACTGACCATCATTCGCTCGTCGCTGCACTTCCTGCAACGTCCCGACCTGGAAGACAGCCGCCGCCAGCGCTATCTGCAAACCATGATCGAGACGGTTGAGCGTGGCTCGAAACTGACCGGCCAGCTGCTCGCCTTTGCCCGGCGCCAAGCGCTCAGCCCGCAGATATTCGAGGTTGGCCACCGCCTGCAAGCCATGGCCGACATGCTCGATACCGCCACCGGTGCGCGGGTCAACGTGGTACTGGAACTGCCCCAGACGCCGTGTTTTGTCCACGCTGACCCAGGCCAGCTGGAGACGGCAGTGCTCAACCTGATGATCAACGGCCGTGATGCGTTGAGTGCAGTGGGCACGCTGGTGCTGCGGCTGGACGCCAACCAGAGCATGCCTGCGCAACCGGGTGATCATCTGCAGGCGGGGGCGTTTGCTGCTATTTCGGTGTTCGACAATGGCACGGGTATTGCGCCAGAGCTGCTGGAGCGGATTTTTGACCCCTTCTTCACCACCAAGCCGGCCGGTGAAGGCACCGGCCTGGGCTTGTCGCAGGTATTTGGCTTCGCCAAGCAGTCGGGCGGCGATGTGCAGGTGATCAGCCGACCTGGCCAGGGCACCACGTTTACCCTGTACTTGCCTCAGGAGGTTCCGTCAGTGGGCTGTTGAGCGCGAGCAACTGGGCCAGACTCTCAGCCAGTTCGGCCCGGCGAAACGGCTTGCGCAGAACAGCAAAGCCATTCAACTCACGCGGGGTCAGATTGGCGTAACCGGTAATGATCAACACCGGCAACTGTGGGTGCCGCTGCCGTAGTCGTTGAGCGAACTCGGCACCGGTCTCATCGGCCATGATCTGGTCGGTCACCAATACATCCATCACCAACCCATCGGCCAGCAACTGCCGCGCCTGGGCGGGGCTCGCTGCCTCAGCCACCTGGTAGCCCAGATCACGCAATTGCAAAGCCGTCGCGTTACGCACGATGTCCTCGTCATCCACCAGCAGTACTTGCAGCGGCCCCTGCGCCATGATGTCCTCGGCGCCCTCGGCGAGCGGTTCGCTGACTTGACCGCGACTCACCGGCAACCACAATGTCGCCTGGGTCCCCTGTCCCGGCTGCGATTTGATGACAAAGCCACCGCCTGATTGGGCTGCCAGGCCCTGCACCATGGGCAAGCCAAGCCCGGTGCCTTTGCCGACCTGCTTGGTCGAATAGAACGGTTCAAAGCAACGTCCCAGCACTTCCTGACTCATGCCGCAGCCGCTGTCGCGCACCTGCAGCCAGACCTGCCGGCCATGCACGTTCTCAGGCCAGGCCGGGTCGTCTTCGCCAACCCCAGCGGCCAGATACACCCGCCCGCCATTGCTCATGGCGTCGCGCGCGTTGATCACCAGGTTGAGCAAGGCAAGCTCCAGGTGATGCGGATCGACCAGCACATTGGGCAACTGCGGATCGATCTGCACCACGACTTCGATGGTCGGTCCCAGCGAGCGCGCGATCAACTCGTGCATCTCATCGACCAGCGTTGCCAGGCAAACAGCCTGTGGCTTGAGCGTCTGCCGACGAGCGAAACTGAGCAGGCGCCCGACCAGAATCCGCGCGCGGTCGGCTGCCTGCAGTGCGCCATCGATCAAGCGCACCGAACGCTGGGCATCTTCAGGGTGGCGACGGATCAGCTCGAGCGAGGCAATGATCGGTGTGAGCATATTGTTGAAATCATGAGCGATGCCGCCCGTGAGCTGGCCAATCATCTCCATCTTGCTGGCTTCATGCAGTTGCCGGTTGGCTTCTTCGCGTTCGGCGAGCATGGACGAGACGCGTTCTTCGAGGCATTCGTTGAGCGCCATCAGCTCGGCAAAGGTCGCCTCAAGGTGCGCGCTGCTGGCGCGCAAAGCCCGTTCGGAGCGGGCATGGGTGATCGCTTGCCAAACCCGCTTGGCGGTGTCCTCGAGCAGCAGGCACTGGTCTTTGTCGACGAAGTGCGGTTGCGCAAACTCGACGCCAAGCATGGCCTCCAGCCTGTTGCCGCGCAGCACCGGCACATACACGCTGGCAGTCTCGGCAGCGTTTACGATAAAGCCGCGGCCCAGCTGTTCGGGCAGTTGCGCGGCAATGTCCGCATAGCGCAGCTCACCAATCCTGGAACTCGCACCATTGACCCAGTCGCGGGCAATCCGCACCTGCAGGTCATCGCCCTGCGCCTCGGCGAGAAATACCCGCGCCGCGCCCAATTGCTGGCCTACCCGCTCAATGGCATACGCCTCGATTTGTTCCGGCTCGTTCAGCTCCGGCAGGGCCTGCCCCAGCTCCAGCAGAAAACTCTGCCGGCGCTCGAACTGCACCCGCTCGGTCGTCTCTGCGACGATGCACAGCACGCCACCGACAGTGCCGTCGATCTCGTGCACTGCCGAATAGGAAACATCGAAATAAGCCGTCTCTCCATAGCCGCTACGCTCGATGTAAAAGGGCCGATCTTTCGCCGAAAAAGTCTGCCCGGTGTTGCGCACGCCGCTCAGCAGCGGTTCGAGGTCATCCCAAAGCTCTGTCCAGTTTTCCTGAGCGGGGCGGCCCAGTGCTAGCGGGTGCTTGGCGCCAATCGTGGGGGTGTAGGCATCGTTGTACAGCGCAACATATTCAGGCCCCCAGAACAGCACGATCTGCGCCTGGGCTGGCAAGATGGTTGCCATCAGCGTCTTCAGGCTGGACGACCACTGTCGGGGAGCGCCCAAGGGCGAGCACGACCAATCCATGGTCTGGATCAGGCTGCTTACAATTCCGCCCTCTAGCAGGAACGGAGGGTTCGTCTGGTCGGGGTGCTTATCCTGATCTGATTTCATCTTTTGCTGACCATCAATTCCAAAGGCGCGTTGTCCTCCATCTGCTGAATAGGAGATCAAACCGGCGCAGACGTTCCGTGCCATTTTGTACTAGGTCGGACAAACGGCCGACAGTAGCGCTCACCAGGCTGGTGCAGGGCGTTACAGCGCGCCCCATTGCATGGCACAGACTCACCACGCATGGCGCTGTACTCGCGTGCCTGCGGGCATTTGCCAGGCCGGCACGAAGCTTGCCTGCCAAGACCTTTCAGGCCGAGTTCAGCCTTAGGTTTTTTAACGTTCATGAGTACATATTTACTAATTTCTCGTTCGCCAGCCAGCCGCCATCATCCCTCCAACAAGAACACGTCGCCCATTGCCGGCGCGTACCCGGGGATCTCCCGACGCCCCTCCTTGCCTTGGAGTCAGTCATGACCAGTGCAGCCAATTCGGCCCCTCTGATAGAAAAACATACAATCGGCTACGTACCGCCGCAGGATCGCCACGGAAAGGTCAGGGATCTGTTCACCCTCTGGTTCGGTGGCAATATCGCGCCGCTGCCGATCGTCACCGGCGCGCTCGGCGTGCAGCTGTTTCACCTGAACCTGGTGTGGGGCATCGTCGCCATTCTGGTTGGCCATCTGCTCGGTGGCGTGCTAATGGCGCTGCATTCGGCGCAGGGGCCGCAGATGGGCATCCCGCAGATGATTCAGAGCCGCGCCCAGTTCGGCTCGCTCGGCGCCCTGCTGGTGGTGGTGATTGCCGGGGTCATGTATATCGGCTTCTTCGCATCCAATATCGTTCTTGCCGGCAAGTCACTGCACGGTGTCGCGGAGTCGATTCCGGTATCGGTCGGCATCGTGGTCGGGGCGCTGGGATCGGGCATCATCGGCATCATCGGTTACCGCTTCATCCATGTGCTCAACCGTATCGGCACCTGGGTATTGGGCATCGGTATCGTGGTCGGCTTTGGCTATATCTTCAGCCATGTGCAAAGCGACGACTTCCTCACCCGCGGCAGCTTCAACCTGGCCGGCTGGCTGGCCACCGTCTCGCTCGCCGCACTGTGGCAGATCGCCTTTGCGCCGTATGTGTCCGACTACTCGCGCTACCTCCCAGCCGACGTCAAAGTCTCCTCGACGTTCTGGAGCACCTACCTCGGTTCAGCGCTCGGTTCGAGCCTGTCGTTCGTGTTCGGCGCTGTAGCCGTGCTGGCAATCCCGGCCGGGATGGACACCATGGACGCGGTGAAGATGGCCACCGGCGCCATAGGCCCGTTGATGCTGGTGCTGTTCCTGCTCAGCGTGATCAGCCATAACGCACTCAACCTGTATGGCGCGGTGCTGTCGATCATCACCCTGATCCAGACCTTCGCCTGGCGCTGGATCCCCACCGCCAAGAGCCGCGCGGTGCTGTCGCTGATCGTCCTTGCAGCCTGCTGCGTGGTGGCAGTGTTTGCTTCGGCGGACTTTATCGGCCACTTCGTCGACATGGTGCTGGTGCTGCTGGTGGTACTGGTGCCGTGGACCGCGATCAACCTGATCGACTTCTACGTGATTCACAAGGGCGACTACGACATCGAGTCGATCTTCAAGGTCGATGGCGGTATCTACGGCCGCTACAACCCGCAGGCGCTGCTGGCCTATGCCGTAGGCATCATCGTGCAGATCCCGTTCATGAACACCCCACTGTATGTCGGCCCGGTGTCCGAGCACATCAACGGCGCCGATTTGTCGTGGCTGGTCGGCCTGCTGATCACCTCGCCGCTGTACTGGTGGTTGGCCAGCCGCGACAGCGCCTATCGTCGTCGCCAGACCAGCGCCAAACTGGCTGCAACTGCCTGAGCCAAGGCCATCACGGGCTGGCCTCGCGCCGGCCCGGTTTGGCTACAGCCGCTCGCGCAGAAACTCGACAAAGGCCTGCACCGGCCGAGCGATTTGGCGGTGCTGCGGATACACCGCCGACAGCTGTAGCGGCGGCGGTGTCCAGGCCTCGAGCAGCTTGACCAGACGCCCATCGGCCAGCGCCTGCTCGACAATGAAGGCCGGCAAGTAGGTCACCCCCATCCCGGCAATCGCCGCATCTCTCAATAGCTCGCCATTGTTGGCCCGCATGCGCCCACTGACGGCGATCGCCTGCAGTGTCTTGCCCTGGCCCTTGAACTGCCACTGCACCTGGCGTGAATGACCATAGGGCAGGCAATCATGCTCGCGCAGCGCTTCGGGTTCGAGCGGTGTGCCGCGCGCGGCTAGATAGCCCGGGCTGGCACAATACACCCGCTCGATACTTGCAATACGCCGCGCAACCAGGCTTGAGTCCTCTAACGTGCCAATCCGCAGCGCCAGGTCGTAGCCCTCGCCGATCAGGTCCACTGCGCGGTCGCTCAGGTCGATCTCGACGATCAACTGCGCATGCAGTTGCAGAAACTCGGTGAGCAAGCTGCCCAGATGGCTGATGGCAAACGACAGCGGCGCGCTCAGGCGCAGGGTCCCGCGCAGGGCCTGGGTCTGGCCGCTGATGTCCTGCTCGGCCTGCTGCATCTCGCCGAGCAGGCGCACGGCAGAATCGTAGTACTGCTGGCCCAGCGGGGTTGCGTCCAGGCGCCGGGTCGAACGGTTGAGCAAGCGCACGCCGAGGCGTTCTTCAAGCTGCATCAGGCGCCGGCTGACCGACTGCTTGGACATGCCCAGCAGGTCGGCTGCCGCGGTGAAGCTACCGGCCTGCATGACCTGGGTGAAAATGCGCATGTCTTCGTATGGATTCATCGGGTTGCTCTTGGTGACGGTCGAGCGCTTTATAGCGGCTTTTGTCTGCCTGGGCATCTATTGGTTTGGTGGTTGATCGAAACGCCTCGGGATCGTTGAACTGAATCAGTCGGTTGATGATAGATCCAGATAAAGCCCACTTCGCTGTATTGGCGCAGCATTGTCAGCCTGAATCTGACAGTTAATCTCTGAAAAGCTAGTTTTTCATGATACTGAGTGACAGTAAGATTCATCCATCAACAGCCCAAAGCCTTTCCGGCGCAGGCTCACAGGAGAATCACCATGCTCACACTTCGCAAAGCACAAGACCGCGGCCTGGGCTTTCATGGCTGGCTGAAATCGTTTCACACCTTCTCCTTCGGCAGCTATCGCGACCCTGAAGAGCAAGGCTTCTCCGACCTGCTGGTAATCAACGACGACCGCGTCTCGCCCGGCCAGGGCTTCGGTCAACATCCGCACCGGGACATGGAGATTTTTTCCTACGTGCTGGAAGGCGCGCTGGAACATAAGGACACGCTCGGCACCGGCTCGGTGATCCGCCCCGGTGACGTGCAACTGATGAGTGCCGGCCACGGTGTTGCCCATAGCGAGTTCAACCACAGCCATGACGAGTCGGTGCATTTTCTACAGATCTGGATCGTGCCACAGGTCAAAGGCGCCGAGCCGCGCTATCAGCAGCAGCACTTCAGCGCTGCTGACAAACGTGGCCGCTTGCGCCTGATCATCTCGCCGAATGGTGCACAGGGCTCGCTGCAGGTGCGCCAGGATGCCAAGGTCTATGCCGGGCTGTTCGACGGTGATGAGCGTGCCAGCTTGAAGCTGCCGGACAACCGCCATGCTTATGTGCATGTTGCCCGCGGCAGCATCGAGCTGAACGGCCAGCTGCTCAGCGAAGGTGACGGCGTGCGGCTACGCCAGGAGCAGGTGCTGAGCCTGGCCAACGGCCACGACGCCGAAGTGCTGGTATTTGACCTGCGCCCGAACGAGCTGCCTGGGATGGCATGAGCAGAGGGGCCATCAGTGCTGGCCCCTCACCTGCTTCACGCAGCGCTCAACCCTCGAACCCCTCAACAATGATTACCTCAGCCTTGGCCACCCCATGTCGGTGGCTACAGGCGTCTTGATATTCCGCCGAGCGATAGCAGGCCAGTGCCTGCTCATAAGAATCGAACTCGATCACCACACTGCGCTGCGGTGTCGACCTGCCTTCCAATGCTTCACTGCGCCCGCCCCGGGCGAGGAACCTGCCGCCGTACGCCTTGAACGCTGCCGGCGCGCGCTGGGTGTACTGTTGGTACTGCTCGAGGTCGCTGATATCGACGTGGGCGATCCAGTAAGCCTTCATCCGCTGCTCTCCAGTTTTTCAGATTGTTGTGTATGATGGTATACCACAATCATCGACAAACTACAGCGAGCGTGCAGCATGGCTTTCAACAGTATCGAAGAACTTCTCGAGGACTATCGGCAAGGCAAGATGGTCCTGCTGGTGGACGACGAAGACCGTGAAAACGAAGGCGATCTGCTGATCGCGGCTGAACGCTGCGACGCCCAGGCGATCAACTTCATGGCGCGCCAGGCACGCGGGCTGATTTGCCTGACGCTCACCGACGAGCACTGCCAGCGACTGGGCCTTGAGCAGATGGTGCCAAGCAACGGCAGCGTGTTCAGCACCGCCTTCACCGTTTCCATCGAAGCCGCCAGCGGCGTCACCACCGGTATTTCCGCCGCTGATCGCGCGCGCACGGTAGCGGCTGCGATGGCGGCCGATGCTCGCCCCGAGGACCTGGTCCAGCCGGGGCATATCTTCCCCCTGCGCGCCCGCGAAGGCGGCGTGCTGACCAGGGCCGGGCATACCGAAGCCGGCTGCGACCTGGCACGCCTGGCCGGGTTCAGCCCGGCCTCGGTCATCGTCGAAGTGCTCAATGACGACGGCACCATGGCCCGCCGCCCCGACCTGGAAGTGTTCGCCGCCGAGCATGGCATCAAGATCGGCACCATCGCCGACCTCATCCACTATCGCCTGAGCACCGAGCAGACCATCAAGCGCATCGGTGAGCGCGAACTGCCCACCGTGCACGGCACCTTCCGTCTGGTGACCTATGAAGACCGGATCGAAGGTGGTGTGCACATGGCCATGGTCATGGGCGATATCCGCCGCGAACAACCCACCCTGGTACGTGTGCACGTAATCGACCCGCTGCGCGACCTGGTCGGCGCCGAGTACGCCGGTCCCGCCAACTGGACCTTGTGGGCCGCCCTGCAACGGGTCGCCGAAGAAGGCTCCGGGGTAGTGGTTGTGCTGGCCAATCACGAGTCTTCGCAAGCGTTGCTGGAGCGTGTGCCACACCTGACCCAGCCCGTGCGGCCCTATCAGCGAGGCCAGTCCAAGGTCTATTCGGAGGTCGGCACCGGCGCGCAGATTCTGCAGGACCTGGGCGTGGGCAAACTGCGCCATCTGGGGCCGCCGCTCAAGTACGCGGGTTTGGCTGGGTATGAGCTTGAAGTGGTGCAAAGCATCCCGTTCGAGCCCGCTGCGCTTTGAGCAATCGCTGACCGCCGGTACACGGATGCCTCTTGCGAAAAGTTTGGAATACCATAATATGATATCCCGTAGACCTTAAAATCCTGGCCGGCTCCTACACTCAAACCCGGCCGCACCACATCGTTGAAATCGCTGCTCCCGAACATATTGGCGGGTGACAGAACCCGCCTCGAATAACAAAAGTAACGAGGGCGTAACCATGCTGTTGAGCAAACGTGTAAGCGCAGTGCTGTCCGCCAGCCTGCTGACCCTGGCCTGTCAGGCCACCCAGGCCGCCGACAGCCTCAACTTCGTCAGCTGGGGCGGTACGACCCAGGACGCGCAGAAGCAGGCGTGGGCCGAGCCGTTCTCCAAAGAGAGCAACATCAAGGTGGTGCAGGACGGCCCGACCGACTACGGCAAGCTCAAGGCCATGGTCGAGAGTGGCAACGTGCAGTGGGATGTGGTGGACGTCGAGGCCGACTTTGCCCTTCGCGCCGCAGCAGAAGGCCTGCTCGAGCCGCTGGATTTCAACACAGTCAAACGCGACCGGATCGACCCGCGGTTCGTCTCCGACCACGGCGTCGGCTCGTTCTTCTTCTCGTTTGTGCTCGGTTACAACGAAGGCAAGCTTGGTAGCAACAAGCCGGCCGAGTGGTCGGCGCTGTTCGACACCAAAACCTTCCCCGGCAAGCGCGCCCTGTACAAGTGGCCAAGCCCCGGCGTGCTGGAACTGGCCCTGCTGGCCGATGGTGTAGCCGCCGACAAACTGTACCCGCTGGACCTGGACCGCGCCTTCAAGAAACTCGACACCATCAAGAAAGACATCGTCTGGTGGGGCGGCGGCGCCCAGTCGCAGCAACTGCTGGCGTCTGGTGAAGTGTCGCTGGGGCAGTTCTGGAACGGCCGCGTGTATGCCTTGCAACAAGACGGCGCCCCAGTCGGTGTGAGCTGGAAGCAGAACCTGGTCATGGCTGATTTTCTGGTCATTCCCAAAGGCGCCAAGAACAAGGACGCGGCGATGAAGTTCCTGGCCAACGCCAGCAGCGCCAAGGGCCAGGCCGAGTTCGCCAACCTCACCGCCTACGCCCCGGTCAACCTCGACAGCGTCAGCCAGCTCAAACCTGAACTGGCGCCGAACCTGCCCACCGCCTACGCCCAGGATCAGGTCACGCTGGACTTCGCCTACTGGGCGAAAAACGGCCAGGCTATCGCTGCGCGCTGGAATGAGTGGTTGGTCAAATGAAAGTCGCCATCAACGCCCTGCACAACGCGCAAGGTGCCCCCAGCGGCACCGGCGCCCCCGGCACGGCCACCCGCCGCAACGGGATGGGTCAGCGCTGGCGCGGCAGCCGTAACCTGCTGCCCGCGCTGGTGTTCCTTGGCCTGTTCTTCTTTGCGCCACTGATCGGCCTGCTCCTGCGCGGCGTGCTCGAGCCGGTGCCGGGGCTGGGCAACTACGAGCAGCTGTTCGCCAACTCGGCCTATGCACGGGTGCTGTTCAACACCTTCTCGGTGGCCGGCCTGGTGACCTTGATCAGCGTGCTGCTGGGCTTTCCGCTGGCCTGGGCGATCACCTTGGTACCGAAGGGCTGGGGCCGTTGGCTGCTGAACATCGTGCTGCTGTCGATGTGGACTAGCCTGCTGGCACGGACTTACTCGTGGCTGGTGCTGCTGCAGGCCTCCGGAGTGATCAACAAGGCGTTGATGGCGATGGGCATCATCGATGCGCCGCTGGAAATGGTGCACAACCTGACCGGCGTAGTGATCGGCATGAGCTACATCATGATCCCGTTCATCGTGCTGCCATTGCAGGCAACCATGCACGCCATCGACCCGATGGTGCTGCAGGCAGGCTCCATCTGTGGCGCCAGCCCGTGGACCAATTTCTGGAAGGTGTTCCTGCCGCTGTGCCGCTCGGGGTTGTTCTCCGGGGCCTTGATGGTGTTCGTCATGTCGCTCGGTTACTACGTCACCCCGGCCCTGCTCGGTGGTGCGCAGAACATGATGCTGCCCGAGTTCATCGTCCAGCAGGTGCAGTCGTTCCTCAATTGGGGCCTGGCCAGCGCTGCCGCCGCACTGTTGGTGTTGATCACCCTGGTGCTTTTCTACCTGTACCTGAAGCTGCAGCCGGAATCCCCGGTCGGCAATGCGAGGTAAGCCGCAATGCTCCTGACTCCAAATGCCATGGGCCGCCCGCTGCGGTTTGGCCTGTATGCCACCACCGGTGTGATTGCCGCGTTTCTGCTGCTGCCGATCCTGTTCATCGTGCTGCTGTCATTCGGCTCCTCGCAATGGCTGGTATTCCCACCGCCAGGCTGGACCCTGAAGTGGTACGGCCAGTTCTTCTCCAACCCGGAGTGGATGGACGCCGCCCTGGCCAGCCTCAAGGTTGCCGTGCTCACCACCGTGTGCGCAGTAGCACTGGGCTTGCCGACCGCCTTCGCCCTGGTGCGCGGGCGCTTCCCCGGGCGGGAAATGCTCTACGGCCTGTTTACCCTGCCGATGATCGTGCCGCTGGTGATCATCGCCGTGGCGGTCTACGCGCTGTTTCTCAAGCTCGGCTACACCGGGACGCTGTTCGCCTTTGTCGTCAGCCATGTGATCGTCGCCCTGCCCTTCACCATCATCTCGATCATCAACTCGCTGAAGCTGTTCGACCAATCGATCGAAGACGCTGCGGTGATCTGCGGCGCCTCGCGCTTGCAGGCGATCTTCAAGGTGACCTTCCCGGCGATTCGCCCGGGGATGATCGCCGGCGGCCTGTTCGCGTTTCTGGTGTCGTGGGACGAGGTGGTGCTCAGTGTGATGATGGCCAGCCCCAACCTGCAGACCCTGCCGGTCAAAATGTGGACCACCCTGCGCCAGGACCTGACCCCGGTGATCGCCGTCGCTTCGACGTTGCTGATCGGCCTGTCGCTCCTGGTCATGCTCATCGCCGCCGCCCTGCGCCGGCGCAATCCAGTCAGCGCCTGAGTGCCCGGAGACAATAACAATGAGTGCAGTGATGAAAGACAACGCGCCGAACAAGACCCTTGTCAGCCTGCGTAATCTGAACAAGCATTACGGCGATTTCGCCGCCGTCGACAACATCAACCTGGATATCCAGAACGGCGAATTCCTGACCTTCCTCGGCTCCAGCGGTTCGGGCAAGTCGACCACCTTGTCGATGCTGGCCGGGTTCGAGACCCCCAGCAGCGGCGAAATCCTGGTCGACGAGCAATCGCTGGTCAATGTGCCGCCGCACAAGCGCGACATCGGCATGGTGTTCCAGCGTTACTCACTGTTCCCGCACCTGTCGGTGCGCGACAACATTGCCTTCCCGCTGGCGATCCGCAAGCTCAGCGCCAGCGAGATCAGCAAGCGCGTCGACGCCATGCTCAAGCTGGTGCAGCTCGAGCAGTTCGCCCACCGCCGCCCGGCGCAGCTCTCCGGGGGCCAGCAGCAGCGCGTGGCGATTGCTCGCGCGCTGGTCTACGAGCCCCGCATCCTGCTGATGGACGAGCCGCTCGGCGCACTGGACAAAAAACTGCGCGAAGACCTGCAGGACGAACTGCGCCAGCTGCACCGTCGCCTGGGTATCACCATCGTCTACGTGACCCACGATCAGGAAGAAGCCATGCGCCTGTCGCAGCGCATCGCCATCTTCAGCCACGGCAAGATCGTCGGCCTGGGCAGCGGTTATGATCTCTACCAGAACCCGCCGAATGCCTTTGTGGCCTCGTTCCTGGGCAACTCGAACTTCTTCCGGATAAAGGCCAGCAGCAACGGTGCCGGAAGTTTCGAAGGGCAGCCATTGGCGATTCGCCTGACCCCAGGACTGGTCGCCGGGCAGGACGCGCTGATCATGGTGCGCCCGGAAAAAGCCTTGGCCCTGAGCGCCGAACAGGCAGCGCGGGAGCCCTTGCCGGCAGGCTGGAACGAAGTCAGTGCGAAGGTCAGCGAAGTGTTGTTCCTCGGTGAAAGCCAGACCTGCCATGTGGTCAGCGCAGGCGGCACCGAGATGACGGTCAAGGCCTTGTCGGCAGCCGGTATGCCGATGCAGCCGGGCGACACGGTCAAGGTGCGCTGGGCGGTGGCCGATGCCTGCATCTACACCGAGTGGGCCGAGAGCGACCTGAGCAAGGCCGCCGGCGCGCACTGATCGACCAATGAACGGTGCTGCTGTGCGGCCCCGTTCATCAGTTGGCTAAACGCCGGAACACCAGCCCCGAGAGCACACACAGCAGCGCCGACAACAGCATCACTGCAGCGATATCTTCGACAGACGTCTCGACCCTGCTATCAGCCGCGGCCAGGATCCCCAGCATCACCCCAGCCATACTTACCGACATGGCCATGGTCAACTGCACCGACATCGCCGACAGCGAGCTGGCCGCCGCCGAGCGTTCGCCTGGCACATCCTGATAGCTCGCTGCACCCAGGGTGGAAAACTGCAACGAGCGCACCAGGCCTGCGGCAAACAGCACCACCGCCATCAACCACACTGCCGTGTCGCGGTCGAACGCTGCGCACAAGGCGATGCCCACGCCGCTGAGCAGCGCGTTGCAACTGAGTACCCGGCGGTAGCCGTAACGGCGTACCAGCGGCACTGCCAGCAACTTCATCAACAACGCGCCGACGCCGCCGCTGACCATCAACCACCCCGCCGCCAGTGGGCTCATGCCAAGGCTGTTCTGCAGCAACAGCACCAGCAGAAACGGCTGCGCCGCCGAGCCCAGCCGGAACAGCCCCCCGCCCGCCTGGGCAACACCGAAGCTGCGCAGGCGCAACAAGCTCAAGTCGACCAGCGGGCTGGCATGGCGGCGGGCATGCAGCCAATAGCCGAGGGCAAACAGCCCGCCGGCGGCGATCAGCGCGAGGGCCCATGGCCGCGGCAACTGGCCAAGGCCTAGCGACTCCAGGCCAGCCACCAGCAGCGCCAACGCGCCGCCGCTGAGCAGCAGGCCGCGATAGTCCAGTGGCGGTACGCTGCGCGCCGGGAAGTCCGGCACATGTTTGAGAATCAACCAGCAGCCAAGCAGGCAGATCGGCAGGTTCACCAGAAAGATCCAGTGCCACGACAGCACCGTCACCAACAAACCACCCAACAGCGGCCCCAGCAACGGCCCGACCAAGGCCGGCAACGCCAGCCACGACATCGACTGCAGCAGCTGATCGCGGCTCGACCAGCGCAGGATGATCACCTGCCCCACCGGCGTCATCAGCGCTGCGGCCGCACCTTGCAGCATTCGCCCCAGGCACAGTTGCCAGAGCGTGTCAGCCAGCGCACAGGTAAGCGAGGCGCCGGTAAACAAGCCCATCGCCAGCAGCATTACCTGACGCGGACGAAAACGCTCGGCCGCCCAGCCGCTGATCGGCACGCACAGCGCCAGGGCCAGCATGTACAGCGAGACCACCAGATTCATGCGCAGGCCCGGCTCGCCAAAATCCGCGGCCATGCTCGGCAGCGCGGTCATCACCGCCGTGCTGTCGAGCAGTTCCATGAACAGCGCAGCGCCGATGATCACCGGCACCTTGGGGCTTTGCAGATGGCCGACCAGCGCCGCCGGCTGAGCCGTCAAAACAGCCCCGAGACGGGTGGCCGGGTGCCCTTGAGCTGCCAGGCGCCGACTACCGCCGCCTTCCAGTGGCGCGGGTTGTGGTTGGCCACCGTGCGCGCATTGCGCCAGTGCCGGTCGAGGTTGTGCTGACGGCCAGTGGTCGAGGCACCGCCGACATCGAACAGGGTTTCGCCGGCTTTCAGCGCCAATTCGGCTGCCAGGTACTGCGCTTGGGCGACTTCCAGTGCAGCCTGCTCGACGGCGCTTTCATCCAACTGCGCGGCCCAGGCGCGATCGATACTGGCGGCGGCCTTGAGCACCAGTGCCTCGGCACCGAAAGCCCTGGCGGCAATATCGCCCACCGACAATTGCACGTAAGGGTCATCGACCGACTGGCTGGCGCTGCTGTGCTTGATGGGCCGTGCATGCTCACGGGCAAACTGGCTGGCGTCGTTCAGGGCATTGCGGGCGATACCAGCCAGCACGGTGCCGAGAAACAGCTGCAGGAACGGCGTGACGATGGTGCGTTTGCCCTCCTCCACGGTGCGCGTGCGGATGTCACTGGCCTCGACCCGCACGTTGTGCAGGTGGGTGGTGCCGCTGGCGGTCAGGCGCTGGCCCATGGCATCGAAGTCGTCGACCAGCTCCAGCCCTTCGCGGTCACGCGGCAGGATGAACGACACCGGCTGCTCGTCCTCGTCCAGCGCCACCGCGCTGACGTAGTCGGCAAACAGCGCCCCGGTGCTATAGAACTTGCTGCCGTTGGCGCGGAAGTGATCGCCCTCGCGCACCAAACGCGCGGCAATGGCGCCATTGGCACCGCCCAGCTCCCAGCCGGCATTGCCGATCACCGCACCTTGCAGGTACACGGCAAACCAGCGCACGCGCTCCTGTTCGGCACCCTCGGCGCTGGCCGCGAGCAGGCCTTCGACAAAGGCGAAGCCCGGGCGCAGCGCCTGGGCGACGTTGGAGTCGGCGGCGGCCACCTGCAGCAGCAACTCGACCACATCACTGACGCTGCCACCAGGGCCGCCGTACTGCTGCGGGATACGCACGGTGTACAGGCCGGCTGCGGCCAGCTCGGCAATGGCCGCATAGGGCAGCCGGCGCTCGCGCTCACGCTCGGCAGCGCCGGCGGCAATCGCCGGCAGCAAGGCGCTGACACGGGCCTTGAGCGCGGCGACGGTATTGGCTGGGGCTTGGGCAGGCAAACGTTGAAAGGTAGTCATGGGGCAGTCCTTAGATGGCAATTTTCCACAGTCTTGCTTCGTCGAACAGGTCGAAGGCCTCATGCTCGAGGTCGAGCGGCGGTACGACCAACTCAGTACCCGCGCCGGGCAGGCGCGGTACTGAGCCAAGCAGACGCTGGGTGTATTTATGGGCCGGCTGCCGGAACAGCTGCTCGACCGGTGCATGCTCGACGACCTCGCCGTGACGCATCACCAGCACGTCGTCGCTGACATGGCGGATCACCCCCAGGTCGTGGGAGATAAACAGGTAGGCCAGGCCCAGTTCGTCCTGCAGATCAGCGAGCAGATCCAGCACCTGCGCCTGCACCGAAACGTCCAGCGCCGACACCGGCTCGTCGCAGATGATCAGCTTCGGCTCGCTTGCGATGGCGCGGGCGATCGCCACGCGCTGACGCTGGCCGCCCGACAGCTGCAACGGCCGGCGCTGGGCCAGGTCCGCGGCAAGGCGCACCTGATTGAGCAGCACGGCAATCCGCGCCGGCCGTGCTGACGCCTCGACGCCGGCGACCTGCAAGGCATCATCCAAAATCTGCGCAACCGTCCAGCGCGGGTCGAACGAACCGAGCGGGTCTTGATAGATCACGCTGATTTCGCGGCGCAGCGGCCGCCGGCTGGCCTCGGCGATGGCATCGTCGGGCAGGTTCCAGGGTTTGCCGCGATAGAGCACCTGGCCCTGGTCTGGCGTCAGCAGGCCCAGCGCCAGGCGCGCCACGGTGGTTTTGCCCGAGCCGGACTCACCAACGATGCCTAGCGTGCGGCCGGCGTGCAGGGTGAAGCTGACGCCCTGCACCACTTGCCGCGCCAGCCCGTCCGGGCCGGTGTAGCGCTTGCCCAGGTCACGGCCTTCGAGCAGGACCTCGCCCAGGCCACGGTTGACCAGCCTGGGCGTGCTGGCCACGCGTTGCGGCGACAGCCGGGTGCCCCGCGGATGCTCGGCTGGCACCGCCGCCAGCAACGCCATGGTGTAGGCATGTCGAGGCTCGCGCAGCACCTGCTGCATCGGCCCCTGCTCGACCACTTCGCCATGGCGCAGCACCAGCACTTCGTCAGCCAGCTGGGCGACCACGGCCAGGTCGTGGCTGATGATCAGCAACGACGCACCGCGCGCCTTGATCTGCTGAAACACCTGCAGAATCTGCGCCTGCACCGTGGCATCCAGCGCGGTGGTTGGCTCGTCGGCGATCACCAGCGCCGGCTGCATGGCCAGCGCGCTGGCGATCAGGGCACGCTGACGCAAGCCTCCCGACAGCTGTCCGGGGCGCTGGCGGGCGCGTAGTGCAGGGTCCGGCACGCCGACCAGCTCAAGCAGCTCATGCACCCGCGCCGCACGCTGCTGGCGGTCGCCGTAGCCATGGGTCTGCAACACTTCAAGGATCTCTTTGCCGACCGGTCGCAACGGGTCGAGCGAGACCAGGGCATCCTGCAAGACAAAGCCGATGTCTTTGCCGCGCACCTGCCGCCACTGATGCTCGCTGAGATCAAGCAGGTCGTGGTCGGCAAAGCGCAATTGACGCGCCGACACCTCGGCGCCCGTGCCGGTCAGGCCGACCAGGCTCCGGGCGCTGACGCTCTTGCCCGAGCCGGACTCGCCGACCAAGGCCACGCAACGCCCGGGCGCCAGGGTAAAGCTCAGGTCGCGGACCACACTGTGGCCGGCGAACGACACTGTCAGGCCGTCGACGATCAAGGTCTTGTCACTCATGCTTGGCGACCCTCCAGGCGTTGTTGAATGAAGCGCCCCGTGACCGTCGTGGCCAAGGTGGTAAGAACGATGAACAGCCCAGGGAAGAACGTCAGCCACCAGGCGCTGGCGATGAAGTCGCGGCCCATCGACAGCATGGTCCCCCACTCCGGTGCCGGCGGCCGGGCGCCTAGGCCTAGAAAACTCAGCGCCGAGGCCCAGACAATGGCCTGGCCGACGCCCATGGTCATGGTCACCACCAGTGGGCGCATAGCGTTGGGCAGCAGTTGGCGCAGCACAATCCGCGAGGTGGGATGGCCGAGCGCGCGCGCCGCTTCGATGTAGCCGGCGTTGCGCACCGCCAGCACCTGGCCACGCACCATGCGCGCGTAACCGGGCGCACCCCCCAGGCCGGTGGCAACGATCAGCGTGCCGACGCCGCTGCCGAACACCGCCACGAACAGCAACGCCAGGATCAAGCTGGGGAAAGCAAACAGCACCTCCAGCAGCCAGCCGACAGCGCGGTCGACCCGCGCACCACCGAGGCCGCCAAGCAAGCCCAGGCTGATTGCGATGGTCATCGACAACGCCGTGGCGGCGACGCCGATCAACAGGCTCTGGCGGGCGCCGTGAATGGTCCGCGCAAAGATGTCGCGTCCGGATTGATCAGTGCCCAGCCAGTGCGCCCAGCTCGGCGCCTGGAACGCATCGCGCGGCACGATTGCCAGTGGGTCGACGTGGGTAAATAGCTCGGGAAACAGCGCAGCCAGCAGTAACGCGGCCAGAAACAGCAGGGCCAGGCTTGCGCCGACTGGCGGCAGGGTGATCCGGCGCCGACGGCGCAGCGGCGCCTGCACACGGTCAAGTATCAGGTCGCTCATGGCGTGGCCTCCTGTTGGCGGGGGTCGATCCACTGGTAGAGCAGGTCCACCAGAATGTTGGCCAGCACATAGCCCGCAGCAACTACCAGGCTGATGCCGATCACCAGCGGCATGTCCTGGGCCTGCACCGCCTGATACAGCTGGCGGCCGATGCCCTTGCGGGAAAAGATCACTTCGCACACCACCGCGCCGCTGATCAGCGCGCCAACGGCCCATCCCGACAGCGATACGCCAGGCAACAAGGCATGGCGCAAGGCATGCCGGAAGCGCACGGCCAGGTCACTCAAGCCACGGCTGCGGGCAGTGAGAATGAACGGTTGTTCCAGGGTCAGCTCCAGCGACTCGCGGGTCACCTGGGCGATGAAGCCCGCCAGCGGAATGGCCAGAGAGAATGCCGGCAATACCAAACTGGCTAGGCTGTCGCTGCCCGCCGGCGGGAACCAGCGCAGGCCAAAGGCAAATACCGCCAGCAGCACCACACCAAGCCAGAAGTGCGGCAAGGCGGCGCTGAGTGTTTCCGCCAGCGAGGCCAGCCCGCCGATCAGACGACCGCGCCCGGCGGTGATCACCGTTAGCAACAACACCAGCACCCAGGCCAGCAGCAACGCGGCGATGGTCAGCTCAAGCGTCGCACCGCCCTGCTCGGCCAGCACCCGCGTCACCGGCAGGTGCTGCGAGTAGGACACGCCAAGGTCGCCTTGCAGCAGGCGGCCCAGGTACAGCAGGTATTGCACGGCCAGTGGTTTATCCAGGCCGAACTCGATGCGCGTGGCTTCGATGGTTTCCGGACTGGGGTTGCCGCTGGGACCACCGAGAATCGCCAGCACCGGGTCGCCCGGCATCAGACGCAAGGCAAAAAACGTAAGCGTCGCCACGGCCCACAGCACCAGCAACCCGCCACCGAGGCGGATTACTGCGCGGCGGCCGAGTGCGGCCAGGCGCTCGCGGCGCGGGTCGGCTATTGCCAGTTCAGTTGCACTGCTCATTTGATCACCCAGGCGTCATACAGGTAAGTGACCGCCAACGACGGCTCCAGGCGCACCCCTCGGGCGGTCTTGTAAATGCCCAGGCGGGTGCTTTGCGGATAGGTGGTGAGCTGCAGGTACTGCCCGGCGGCTTGCGCCTGGGCCTGCTGATACAGCGTGCGGCGCTGCTCCGGCTGCTGCGTGGCGAGGGCCTGATCAAGCAGGCTGTCGAAGCCGGGATCGGCGTAGCCTGAGGAATTCTGGTGGTAGCCACCGACCCCGGCCGGCTGGACGAAGGCCGAGCTGAAGATGATCCGCAGCACGTCCGGGGTGTTGGTGTTCCAGTAACCAATGCGGATGTCGTAGTCCCAGGCGGCCTGCCGGGCCGTGACCTGCACATCGCTCATCTGCTCCAGCACCAGCTCTATCCCAGCCTGGCGGGTGGTGGCCTGGACCTGCTCCCACAAGGTCAGCTCCGACGGTGGTGTGCGTGCTCCGATCAACACCGTTGCGCGCAGGCGCTTGCCGTCTTTGCTGCGGTAGCCCTCGGCATCGCGGCTGGTCCAGCCAGCGTCATCGAGCAGCTTGCCGGCGCGGGCCGGCTGGTAGTCCTGGCTGTGCTCGAAATCGGCACTGTAGAACGGCGTGGCCATGCTCAGCGGGCCGCCGGCGCGGGGGAATTCACCGAAATAAACGCTCTTCAGCGCGCCCTCGATATCGGCGCTGCGCACAAAGGCTTCGCGCACGCGGATGTCATCGAACGGTGCGCGACGCAGGTTGAAAGTGCCGTTGGTGGGGTTACCCGGGCGTTGGGCGACGATCAGCTCGACATCCGGGTTGCGCCGTGCGGCCTCGTGGGATTCGGGCGGCAGGGTTTCGATCACATCGACTTCGCCGGCCTGCAGCGAGGCAAAGCGTACCGACGGCTCCTGGATGAACTTCCACACGATCCGTTCCAGGTAAGCCGGGCCCTGGTGCTGGGCGGTTGGCGGCGCCCAGTTGTAGTCCGGGTTGCGCACCAGCTCGACCTGGTTCTGCCGGTCCCAGCGCGCCACCTTGAACGGCCCGCTGCCGACCGGGCTTTCGCAGTTGACGTCACGGCTGCGCTTGAGCGCAGTAGGCGACTGAATACCGAGAAAGCCCTGCGCCAGCACTTCAAGAAACGCTGCATAGGGCGTTGCCAGGTGGACCACAGCGGTGTACTCGTCGATCACATCGGTGCCACGATACTGGCGGATATAGCCACCGGCGGTACTCGACTGGGTCTTGGGGTTGGCCATGTGATCAAGGTTGGCCTTGACCGCCTCGGCATTGAACGGCGTGCCATCGGTAAAGCGCACATCGCGGCGTAGCTGGAAGGTGTAGCTGAGGCCATCGGCGGCGACCTGCCAGTGCGTGGCCAGCCATGGGCCGACGCGCCCCTGGCTGTCCATCGACACCAGTGAGTCGAGGTATTGCTGAGCAACGAATACCTGCGGCATGTCCCCGGCGACGTGCGGGTCAAGGCAGGTTGGTTCGCGGTCGGTGGCGTACACCAGTGTGCCGCCGTGGACCGGCTGATCGCCATGGGCGTTGACCTGCTCGGTGCGTTCGCAGCCGGCCAGCATCAATGCTGCACTGAGCAAGGTCAGGGGGAGGATGGAGTTATTCAAGGATGCTCCTGCACGGGCCCAAGGGTGATGCCAGGGCTATTGCAGGACTTGTGCCGGGTTGCAACTGCCTGATTTTGCTGGGTTAGGCTTTATTGGCAGTGAATGGCGACGGGCAAACTGTTGCATTACTGTTGGCCGGCGGACAGTAACGGTGGTTGCCCCGCTGAGAATGCAAATAATTCCCAGCAAGTACCGCACTTTCTTCAGCAAGAAAGGTCTACTCCCCCTTTTGCCGATAATGTTCGACAATCGGCCGTTCAATTGCACCGCACGACGCAGGGCGAAAAGCCAGATGCTTGTGTAGGATGAGCAGCGCCGAGTCTCGCGCTGCCAGATAGGGAGATACACATGCGCGTCCTGTCATCCGTTGCCTGTCTTACTGTGCTGACGCTGGGCCTTGGTGTGTCTTGTGGCGCCCAGGCGTTCACCAGCGAGGAAGGGCAACTGATCGCGTCGATCAACGCCTACCGCAGCCAGCCGCAGAGCTGCGCCGGCGAGGGTTCGCTGGAGCTGCCGCCGCTGAGCAGCGATACGCGCCTGGCGCTGTCGCCGGAAGGTACTCGCGACCTGCAGCAGGCGATGTCCCGCGCGGCTTACCCGATGGTCAATGTGCAGGCGATCAGCTTGTCCGGGCCCCGCGATGCGCCGGCGGCGATGAAGGCCATCGCCGAAAGCTTCTGCCAGGTGGTACTCGACCCGCAGTTCGTCGATATAGGCGTCAGCCAGGAAGGCCGCGACTGGCGCATCGTGCTGGCTCGGCCGCTGCTCAGTGGTCGCCTCGGTGACTGGCAGGCCGAGGGCCAGAAGCTGCTGCAGGAGATCAATGCAGCGCGCCAGGTGCCCCGCCAATGTGGTGGCCAGCCGTTCGCCGCCGCCGCGCCGCTCAGCTGGAACGCGACCTTGGCCGGCGTTGCTGCCGACCATACCCGGGCGATGGCCAATCAGAACTTCTTCGATCATATCGACCGTGATGGCCGCACCCCGGGTGACCGCGCCGAACTGGCCGGCTACTCCTACCGGCTGGTCGGCGAAAACATCGCGGCCGGGCTGGACACTCCGCGCAAGGTCATCGATGGCTGGCTGGCCAGCCCAGGCCATTGCGCGACCCTGATGAACCCCGATTTCAGCGAACTGGGCGCGGCCTACGCCGTGGACCCCAAGAGCGATGCCGGGATCTACTGGACCGGACTATTTGGTGCGCCGCTGTGATCGCTTGAGTTGAATCGGCTCGCGCTACAGTCATTGAAGCGGCGCCTTCAACCGCGCCGGCTGCGCAGCACGAATATGCCCAGCGCCAGCAGTGGCAGCGCGGCGCCAACCAGCGCTACGCCATGCCAGCCGAGCTGCTCATACAGTGGGCTGGCCAGCGCCGAACCCGCTGCGCCGCCGACGAAGATGCTGGTCATGTACAGCGCATTCAATCGGCCGCGGCTGGCCGGGTCCAGTGCATACACCTCACGCTGGCCGATCACCATGTTCATCTGCACAGCAAAGTCCAGCAGTACCCCGCTCAGCGCCAGGCCGATCACGCTGAACCCCGGTGCGCTCAGGCCCAGCAACAGCGCCAGCGGCGCCAGCACCAATGCCAGCAGCGAGCCGCGGCGGGCATGCCCGGCATCAGCCAGCCGCCCCGCCAATGGCGCAGCGACTGCGCCGACTGCGCCCACCAGAGCGAACACTGCGATCTGGCTCTGCGACAGGCCATGCTCCCCGCTCAATGCCATAGGCACCGCCGTCCAGTACAGGCTGAACGCGGCGAACATCAATGCCTGATACAGCGAGCGCTGACGCAGCACCCGGTAGCGGCGCAACAGCCCTGCCAACGAGGCCATCAGTTGCGCATAGCTGGCTTTGTGCTCGGGCACCCGCCGCGGCAAGGTCAGCGCCAGCAACAGGATGATCGCCAACATGATCCCGGCGGCGCCGACAAACACTGTGCGCCAGCCGAAGTGGTCAGCAACCACGCTCGCCAGTGGCCGTGCCAGCAGTATCCCCAGCAACAGGCCACCCATGATATTGCCGACCACGCGCCCGCGCTGTTGCTCAGGGGCAAGGTGCGCTGCCAGAGGAATGAGCATCTGCACCGACACCGAACTGAAGCCGATCAACAAGGCATAGCCAAGAAACAAGCCACCCTGGCCATTGCTGCTGGTGCCCGCCAGGACCAGGCTGATGCAAGCCAGCACTGCGGTAGCAACCATCAGCCGGCGGTTTTCCACCAGGTCTGCCAGAGGTACCAGCAACAGCAGACCGAGCGCGTAGCCGAGCTGCGTCAGCGACACGATCAGGCTGGCGTGCTTGGCTGACAGGCCAAGGTCTGGCGCAATCAAGCCGACAATCGGCTGGGCGTAGTAGATATTGGCGACGATCGCGCCACAGCAAAACGCCAACAGGGTTACCAGGGCCCGACTCAGGCCCCCGGTGGAGGGCTGGCTGGCAGCGATGGATGGGCTCATGTGCAGGTGCCTCGGTCGATGTTCAGGGGAGATGCTGTGCACGTTACCCAGCGGTGCAGTGCAAGAGAATCCAGCGGCTGCGCAAGGGGTCTTTGCGCGTAGCGCAACGCCCTGCCCTCACTCGCCCAGCAGTGCCTCGCAAAAGCCGACAAACGCCTGTACCCGGCGTGAGCCGCGGTGGTTGGGCAGGTACAGGGCATTGATCGCGTTGCTGGCGGAGCCGGGGCTGATCTGCCAATCAGGCAACAGCCGCAGCAAACGCCCGGCGGCGACGTCTTCGCGCACCAGCCAGTCGGCCAGCAAGGCAATGCCGGCGCCACTCAGTGCAGCTTCGCGCAGCACGTCGGCGTTACTGCTGCGCAGCGGCCCGCTGATATCCAGCTCCAGCGTCTGCTCGTCACGTGACAGGCGCCACGGCCGTGCGGACTGCCCATAGCGAAAACGCAGACAGGCGTGTTCATTGAGACCTCGTGGGTGCTCCAGCGGCGCGTGCCCGGCGAGGTACGCGGGGCTTGCCACCAGCCAGCGCTGAAAGCGTCCGAGCGGACGGCAGACCAGCTCGTCATGGGCCGCGGCCTCGCCCAGGCGAATGCTCACATCGTAGCGACCTTCGAGCAGGTCATCGAAGCGATCACTCAGGTCGATGTCCAGCTCAAGCCCCGGATGCGCGGCGAGAAAGCGCCCCAGATGCGGCGCTATCACCCGCCGGCCGAACTCGACGGGCAGGCACAAACGCAGCACCCCGACGGGCTCCTCGCCACGGTCGCCGACATTGGCATCGGCCTCGGCCAATGCCTCGAGCACCTCGCGGCAGCGCTGGTAATAACTGGCGCCCGCCTCGGTCAGGCTGACTTGCCGGGTGGAGCGGTTGAGCAAGGCGGCGCCCAGTTCAGCCTCCAGGGCGTCGACCAGGCGCGTCACCGAAGAGGTGGCGACCCCAAGGCTACGCGCTGCAGCCGAGAAGCCGCGCGCGTCGACGGTTGCCATGAAGGCCTTGATTGCCAGCAGCTTGTCCATCGCAGTTGTTGTCCGCCAAATCGGCCAACCTTGCTCCAAACGGAGCCTGGGTGCAATCCCGGCCAGCCTTACCTGACCAGTCCGTCAGCTTAACCCCAGGGGGCAGACGCAAAAAACCACCTCGACAACGCTAGATCGAGCTTTTTCGCGAAATTTTCACATTAGTGATTTGGCCGTTTTTAAGCTGAAATTGGCGACTTGATCTAAGCTTTTCGAGGCATCTTGGCAAGCTCAGGCCTGCGACAATAGGCCTCAAGCATAAATGTACCAACTTGTTAATTAGCTTGCTAAGGGCTTAAACTCGGCGCATTCCACTTGCGAGATCCTTGGCATGAACGACTCACCGCGCGCCTCTGGCGCCTCGAAAATCATTCTGGTTGGCCTGGGCGTGATCATCGCCCTGCTCGGCCTGCTGCTGGCTGCCGGCGGCATCAAGCTGGCCGGCCTGGGCGGCTCCTGGTACTTCCTGATCGGCGGCCTGGCCATGGCCATCGCCGGTATCCTCATCGCCCGTCGCAAGGTCGCCGGCGCCTGGCTGTATGCCGCGTTCCTGCTCGGCACCGCGCTGTGGGCAGTGCTCGACACCGGCCTGGTGTTCTGGCCGCTGTTCTCGCGCCTGTTCATGTTTGCCGTGATCGGCACCGTAGTCGCGCTGGTGTACCCGCTGCTGGCCCGCGCCAACGGCACCGCCACTGGCCGCGGCGCCTACGCCGTCGCTGGCGTCATGGCGGTAGCAGTCATGGTCGCGGCCGGCAACATGTTCGTCGCCCACCCAAGCGTCGCCCCAACTGGCAAAGGCCCCGGGCTGACCGCCGTCGAACCTGCGCAAGCGCAGAAAGACTGGGCTCACTACGGCAATACCGAAGGTGGCAGCCGCTTCGCCGCCCTCGACCAGATCAACCGTGGCAACGTCGACAAGCTGCAGGTCGCCTGGACCTACCACACCGGTGATGTTGCCCTCAGCGACGGCAACGGTGCCGAAGACCAGCTGACCCCATTGCAAGTCGGCAACAAAGTGTTCATCTGCACCCCGCACAACAACCTGATCGCACTCGACGCCGACACCGGCAAAGAGCTGTGGAAAAACACCATCAACGCCCAGTCGAAAGTCTGGCAGCGCTGCCGCGGCATGGCCTACTTCGACGCTAGCGCGCCGCTGGCCCAGCCCTCCCAGCCGAACAGCTCGCCGGTCGTTGCAGCCACGGTTGCCCCTGGCGCCAACTGCCAGCGCCGCCTGCTGACCAACACCATCGACGGCCGCTTGATTGCAGTCGACGCTGACACCGGCGAGTTCTGCCAAGGCTTTGGCAACAACGGCCAGGTCAATCTGATGGCGGGCCTGGGCGATGTCCCGGACTCGTTCTATCAGCTGTCCTCGGCACCGCTGATGGCCGGTACCACCGTGGTGGTTGGCGGGCGTGTCGCCGACAACGTCCAGACCGACATGCCAGGTGGCGTGATCCGTGGTTTTGACGTGATCACCGGGCAAATGCGCTGGGCCTTTGACCCAGGCAACCCTGAAGACCGTAACGCCCCGACTGACGGCAGCACCTACGTGCGCAGCACGCCGAACAGCTGGGCGCCGATGTCCTACGACCCGGCAATGAACACCGTGTTCCTGCCGATGGGTTCGTCGTCCACCGACATCTATGGTGTAGAACGCAGCAAGCTCGACCACACCTACGGCGCATCGGTACTGGCGCTGGACGCCACCACCGGTAACGAGAAGTGGGTCTACCAGACCGTCCACAACGACCTGTGGGACTTCGACCTGCCGATGCAGCCGAGCCTGATCGACTTCACCAAGGACGACGGCCAGACCGTCCCTGCGGTGGTGATCGGCACCAAGGCCGGGCAGATCTACGTGCTCGACCGTGCCACTGGCAAACCGCTGACCCAGGTCGACGAAGTGCCGGTCAAGCCAAGCAACATCCCCAACGAACCGTACTCGCCGACCCAACCGAAGTCAGTCGGCATGCCGCAGATCGGCGCGCAGACCCTGACCGAATCGGACATGTGGGGCGCAACCCCGTATGACCAACTGCTGTGCCGCATCGACTTCAAGAAGATGCGCTACGACGGCCTCTATACCGCGCCAGGCACCGACCTGTCGCTGAGCTTCCCGGGCTCGCTGGGCGGCATGAACTGGGGCAGCATCTCCACCGATCCGGTGCATGGCTTCATCTTCGTCAACGACATGCGCCTGGGGCTGTGGATCCAGATGATCCCGTCGCAGAACCAGGGCAAAGCCGCCGGTGGTGGCGAAGCGCTGAACACCGGCATGGGCGCGGTACCGCTGAAAGGCACGCCGTACGCGGTGAACAAGAACCGCTTCCTGTCGATTGCCGGCATCCCTTGCCAGGCGCCACCATTCGGCACCCTGACCGCGATCGACATGAAGACCCGCCAGGTCGCCTGGCAAGTGCCGGTCGGCACCGTTGAAGACACCGGCCCGCTCGGCATCCGCATGCACCTGCCGATCAAGGTTGGCCTGCCGACGCTGGGTGGCACCCTGTCAACCCAAGGCGGCCTGGTGTTCATCGCCGGCACCCAGGACTTCTACCTGCGCGCTTTCAACAGCGGCAACGGTGAAGAGGTCTGGAAAGCCCGCCTGCCCGTCGGCAGCCAGGGTGGCCCGATGACCTACGTCTCGCCCAAGACCGGCAAGCAATACGTGGTCGTCACCGCTGGCGGTGCCCGCCAGTCGACCGACCGTGGCGATTATGTAATGGCCTACGCCTTGCCATAACGCGCGTCACTCCCGTGCGGCATGAGGCCGCTCCTGCACACCCTTTGCAGGAGCGGCCTCATGCTTTCAGCGGCGCTATTTATCACCCCCTCGCGATTCCCAGGAAAGCTGCGCAATGTCCTCCGTGTTCCGTTTTACTCCTACCCGCATCACCGCCAGCCTGCTGCTGGTACTGGCCAGCAACGGCGCCATGGCCGAAGCCGATCTGCTCCAGCGCAGCACCCTCAGTGGTGACTGGGGCGGTTTGCGCCATCAACTTGAAGACGATGGCGTCAAGTTCAGCGCCGACTACAGCGGCGAGACCGCCTACAACGCCGATGGCGGCCTGCACCGCTCGGCGCGCTATTCACAGAACATCAAGCTGGGCGTGCAGTTCGACTTGTCCCGCTTGTATGGGGTGGATAACGCCGGCAAGGTCCAACTGAGCATCAACGACCGCCGCGGCCACAGCGCCTCGGAGGAACTGGTAGGCAACCGCCTGCCGATCCAGGAAAACTTCGGCGGCCTGTACACACGCCTGACCGAGCTCAGCTACGAACGCAACTTCACTCCGGCGCTGAACATCAAGCTCGGCTACATGGCCATGGGCAACGACCTCGGCGGCCTCGACAGCGGCATCCTGTGCAACTTCATGAACGCCGGCTTCTGCGGCCATCCGCTGAACATGTCCGGCGGCAGTGGCTGGACCAACTACCCCAATGCGCGGCTCGGTGCGCGGGTCAAATATGACCTTTCGCCAGCCTGGCAAGTGCGCGTGGCGGCGTTCAACGTTGACCCCGAAAGCAACGGCAATTCCAGCCGTGCCTGGAAGCTGGGCCCCAAGCACACCACAGGCACGGTTGTGCCGGTAGAGCTGGTGTACAAACTGCGGGGCGAACTGCCGGGTGAGTACAAGCTGGGTTACTACTACGACAGCTCCAACGTCAAACGCATTGGCAGTGATGACGAGGTGGCTGGCCGAGGTGGGCACTACCTGTTGATTGATCAGGCGGTATGGAATGACCCCGCCCTGGCGGGCCGTAGCCTGCATGCGTTTGGTCAATACTCGGCGTCGAGCAAGGCGGCATCGCCGTTTACCAAGTGGTATGGCACGGGCGTGGTGCTGTACCAGCCGTTTGCAGGCCGCCCGCGGGACACCTTGTCGTTGGGCTATGGCCGAGCAGTGCCGAATCCACGTAGTCGGGAAGTGCTGGAGGATGCAGCTGCTGGCAGTGATCGGGAGTTCCCAAATATCGACAGTGCTGAGCAGTTGATCGAGCTGAGCTATGGATATCAGGCCACGCCCTGGCTGAATCTGCGGCCGGACGTGCAATACATCATCGAGCCTGGAGCGTTTTCCGGGGCCGATATCGATAATGCGCTGGTGGTGGGATTGCAGGTCAAGGCCAGCTTCTGAAGCGCTCGTGTGAGCACGGCTTTGTGGCCCTTTGCGGTTGCTCGGGGTCGTTTTTGGGAGTGTCAGCTTTTTTTGTGCTTGCAGCCCATAGGGCCAGGGCTGCGCCGCGGCCCCGGCAATCGAACATCAAGCCACCATCACGGCCCCGACCCCACTTACGATTCCGGCGTGGCCCGGCGGAGCGAAGCGCGCCGTTATCTTGATTTTGATCCGACGGCGGCTCAGTACCACGAGCGCGGGTATAGCGATGGACGCAGCCGCCGGAACTGCCAGGATAAGCCCCAAATTATTGCTTGTGTAAGTTGTACAGGCCGGCTACACAGAGCAAGATCAACGCTGCGCCATACATCATTGCGTTCGCTGTAAGAACCCGCTGCCTCAGTGATCTTGGAAAACTATCCAGCTCTTGCTCGTCAAGCTCACCTCGCTTTATATGAATTCCCGGCATGGCGAGAATTCCACTAATGGTGCCAAACAACAGCCAGCGAGAAAAAAGTCTTTCGTTACCCCACATCCGCTTCTGCGTATCGAGCCAGACACTACTCTGCAAAGCGCCTAGCATGCGTTCAAGGTCGCGCCCCCAAGCAATCAAAATGCTCATGAACATGCCCACGATCATGATCGCGAGAGGACCAAGCACTACGACCACTTGCCATACTATTGACCAGGATCTGGGGTTAGGAATCAGGGTGTAATCCATTCGTACATGACCTCGCCAAATGTCTCGCCCGCCTTACCCCCGGCTGCGCCCCCTACGACGGAGCCACCCACTGCTAATGCGATGCCACAAGCGAGCCGCCCATAAACGCCGAAGCTACATATATATGGAGCCGCTTGGGTTACCAAAAGAGACCCAAGACTTCCTCCCCCTAAACCACCTGAAAAACTACCTGCCTCCATAAACCGAATACGCTTGCACTCTTCGGTCTCGCCCGCCCGACATACTTCTTCCACCTTCAAATAAGACGAAGTACCTCCCAAGGCTGTGCCGATGTGTCCGCCATATTTGACGTACTTGACCGCCTTCGCCACCTCATCCAGATGCGTCGCATACCCCGGAATCTGCCCCGGCCCACCGGCTTTTGACCAATGGTGAACCAGGCTTTTGGTAGATATCTTCAGATCATGGCGAAGACGCTCGTACGGGCCGAGATTCAGACGCTTGTTCAAAAACGCCGCCTTCAACTGTCCATCCAGTTGCCTGAGCAACTTCTGTCGACTAGCAAAAAACTCCGGGCTG